>NZ_CP119075.1:5274272-5926369 GCF_029023725.1 Synoicihabitans lomoniglobus | reverse complement strand
GCGCCCAGATCATTGGCAACCGGGCCGAGTTGGTCATCGCCGAGACCAGCGCCTACGGCACCACCTTGGTCGGACAGACCGTCGCCGAATCCGGACTGCGCCCGAAAACGGGGCTGACCGTGGTCGGAATCTGGGATCACGGCCAACTCGTGCCCGCCGAGCCCACCAGCTTGATTGAAGAACATACGGTGTTCATCCTCGCCGGCACCGCCCCGCAGGTGGAGACGTTCAACACCACGTTTGCCGTCGAGTCCCCCGCTGCGGCCAAACCGGCGAGCCGGGTCGTCATCGTCGGCGGCGGACGCGTCGGTCGCGCCACGGCCCGCGCCCTCGACGAACGGGAGATTGCCTGGACGATCATCGAAAAAGACGCCACGCGGGTGACCCACCCCGAAAACACCCAGGTGGGCGACGCCTCCGAATTTGAGGTGTTGGTGAAGGCAGGCATGCACGAGGCCTCGTCGATCCTCATCACGACGCACGACGACGACACCAATATCTTCCTCACCATCTTCTACCGCAAACTGCGGCCCCGCACCCAGATCATCAGCCGGTGCACGCATGAGGGCAACGTCGGTCGACTCCACCGCGCCGGAGCCGATCTCGTGCTCTCCTACGCGTCGATGAGCGCCAACTCCATTTACAACTACTTGCGCGGCAGCGAGGCGTTGCTCCTCGCCGAGGGAGTGAGTCTGTTTTCCGTGCCCGTGCCTCAGGCGCTCCACGGCCGCACCTTGACTGAATCGCAGGTGCCGACGCTGACAGGTTGCTCGATTCTCGCCATCGAATCGGGTGATCAACGCGAACTCAACCTGAGCCCGGGCACCATCATCCCGCCCACCGGCGAGCTGATTCTGATCGGGTCGCTCGCCGCCGAGGAAAAGTTCCTGAACGCGTTTCCGTCCTAAGGGCTGTCCCGGACTCAAGCCCGGCGCATCCAAACTTCAACTACATCTGGGGGCGATAGGCCAGACCATTGCGTAGAATCGTATCGAGCAGGTCCTCGTAGCCCAGGCCGGTTTGTTCCACGCCTTCCGCAAAGTCCTCCCCGTAGGCCAGACAAGGATTGGGATTGGCCTCCAGCAGGTAAAAATCGCCGGCCGCTGACATCCTGAAATCGAGTCGGGCGTATCCACTCAGGTATAACGCGCGATAAATGCGCTTGGAGACCTGAGCCAGCTTGCGCTCCTCGGCAGGTTCAAGTTCCGCCGGACGGGTTTCCATGCCCATCTCCTCCTGGTGCGCGTAGTCCCACTTCAACTTGCTGGTGGCAATGTTGGGGGCGCCTTCCGGCAGCTTGGGCAGATGCATTTCCCATGGGGTAAACGTCTGCAAGCGGTCGTTGCCGATGATGCTCATGTAGAGCTCCCGGCCCGCGATGTATTGCTCCGCGATCGCGGGGTTGCCGGACTGCCGATGAATCATCTCCACGCGCTCGGCGAGAGCCGCATCATCGCGCACCACCGAGGCGCGTGAGATCCCCACCGAACCTTCGTCGACCAACGATTTCACCAACAAGGGAAACGGCAACGCCGTCGGCCGCTTCACTTTGCGCCCGGGCCGAAACACCGCAAAGCCCGGCACCGCGATACGATGGTGCGCGAGGATGCGTTTACAAAGCGCCTTGTCGTGAGCGAGCGTGAGTCCGCGCGGATTGCACCCGGTGTAGCGCACTTTGCGCAGCTCCAGATAACTGACCAAATGCTGGTCCTGCAGAATCTGCCCGTCGAACTCCTCCAACATGTTGAAGACGATGTCGGGCTGCACCGCGTCGATCGCATCAGACAACACCGTCAGGTCACCATAAACCCCGACGCCCGTCACATTGTGCCCCATCCGTTCGAGGGTGGTCTTCACGTCATACTCCATCTTGAACGGTTGGATCTGCTTTTCGGTCAGACCTGCCGTCGACTCCGGCGGCACGAGCGACTCGTGCATCAGAGCGAGAATTTTAAGTGGCTTCAGTCGTTTTCTCATACCGCGATCGGGAAGTATCCCGCATGGGCAACCTGCATGGTGTGCGCCGTGAGCATCAACAGCATTCGCTCGCGCGTCCGCGTCGGCGATTCGCGCAGACGCAGTTTCATCGAGCCGCAGCGCGCAATCATGGTCTTCAACAATTGGTCGATCGTGTAGGGCGGAAATCCCGTCGCTTCGCCCACAATTCGGCTGAATTCCCGGCGCTGACTGCGCAGGTAGGAGGCGGCCGGCGGGCGGGCCCGACTGCGTCCTTCCTCCACGAAAATGGCCCGCAAATCACGATCGTAGTAACCCGGCCACTCGACCGAGTAGTGGCTGCGCTTGCGCTCGAAATATTCCGCCAAGGTGTGCTTCGCCTCACTCAGCGGTTCGATCTGTCGGCGGGTGCGCACGGGCGGTGTTTCCCCCGCGATCTCAGCCATGAGCGCATCGACATATTCCAGCTTCTCCAACGCCGCCCAACCTTGGTAACGGCGCCGCCAGGGATAGCCCGGGGTCATCCACACCGCAAAGGTCTCGGCAAAATCCTCCGCCGGGTGCGCCTGCGCATACCAACCATTGAGGTGTTGCACGAATCGCTTGCTCGCCGGGCGCGGACGATAGGCATCCGGGTAGGGCTCGGTGAACGAGCCGAACAGCTCCCGCCACCGCTTGCGCCGGTGGAGCCGGTAGGCGTTGTCGATGGCGTGGCCGGCTTCATGTCGCAGGATCCGCAGGCAGGAGCTTTCGGTCGCGCCTTCGGCCTCCAGCATGAACTTGCGTTCGAGCGACGTGAGCCGCGGATGCGTCAGATAAAACGGCACCGCGATGCCCGGCACCCCATCGGGCGTAAACCATTCCTCGCTGATCCAAAAATGGGGCCGAAACCGCAGTCCCTTGGCTTCCAACTCCGTGAGGAGTCGCGCCCGACGCTCTTCGATGATCGTGCCTTCCACCTTCAAGGTAAGATCGCACATCCGCGTATTGAGCAGGCGTTCTTCGGAAAATTTCTGCCAGCGGCCAGCCATGGGGTAAGCGGCAGAGCATGTGAGTCGGCCGCCCCGCGTCGAGCGGGGAAGTAAGTCGGCCGTGCGATTGAGGCCGCCGCGACGCCGACCTACGGCATGCCGATGATACCGATCACGCCTCCGGCGACGCGACCACCGGCGGCTCCGGTCGGCTGGCTGGTGAGATCGTCTTCGCCCGCGTGGACGATGACCCCCCGACCGATGATCGAGTGGTCCCCCGCCAGCGCGAGTTCGGTGTCCACAAAGTCCGCCGTGGCGTGGCCCGAGGCATCGGCCGTCAAATTACCCAGATCGCCCACGTGACGCTTGGCCGCCATGGGGCCGGCGTGATCGTGGCCCGCCGGATTATAGTGGCCGCCGGTCGAGGTGAGGTTGGCTGCGGAGAGGTCGCCCTTTTGATGCACGTGAAATCCGTGTTTGCCCGGCGTGAGTCCCATCACATCGGCGACCACGCGCACACCTTTGGCGGTTTGCTCGAAGGTCACGGTGCCGCTCACCCCGGAATCGTTGCCTTCCACCAGCACGACGATCGCCTTGAAGCCGACCGGCGCCATGGCCTTTTCGTGGTGCGCGGCATGGGCGGCGGCGGCACCAAAAATGAGCAGGGAGAAAAACGCGACAGCGCGAAAGAAGCGGGAGCCAGGAGTAATCATGGTATTAACGGGGGGACAGGTAGGTTCGATTCACACGAAAGAAACGCTCTGACCGTAGTCAATGTGCGCCCGTCGTCGAATCATCGGATCAAAAAATCCGCGTTTCCCGCTACGACTTGGGGCCGTCGCTGCCCACCGCCCGATCCCATTGCTGCTGCTTCTTTTCGTCGAAACGATACGAGACCGCCATGCTCACCGGCACGGGTTCACCGGCTTCGTTGAGGTGCGGGGAAAACTCCAGACTCACGGTCGCCGCGAGCGCCGACGCGATGAAATGAGGATCGTCGCCAATGAGAATTTCGGGATTCACCACGTCGCCGTGTTCGTCGATCACGAAACTCACCACGACTTCACCGCGCTTGCCGGTGCCATTGAGCTGCGGCGGATAATACGGCTCGATCCATGCGGTCGGCTCCGGCCACACGCCGAGTTCGTCGGCATCGAGGGGCTGCCCTTCCATTTTCTTAAACACATTGCGCCCGGCCCATTTGCTGAGGGGATCGTCCTGTTTGACGACAAACACCACCGGCATGCGCACCCGTTGGTCGACGGGCAGTCCGCCCTTGCGGGCCGGCGAAAATCGCCAGCGCGTCACCACATCCTCCACCGCTTTGCCAAACTCCTTGTGCGTCGCGTAGTGGACCTTGGGCTCCTTCACCATGCCGTAGCGGTCGACTTCGAAACGCACGTCGACCTGCCCCTCGACCCCGGCGTCGCGCAGGTCGGAAGGATAATTCGGCTGCACGGGACGAGTCAGCCGGGGCGGCACGATGTCGTCGTCGGCCGCCTGTGTCACCGGCGCGAGCAGGCCCATGGCCCCGAAGATCATGGCCCAACCGGCAGAAACTAGACCTCGATTATTCAATGATCGTGTGGGTGGCGCCGGTTTCACCGTTCTCATAGATCTTAATGGCCTCGGGCATCAGCTCCATCAACTGAATTTGACGCTGGGGGAATCCGGGATGGTTGGCCATCCAACCGGGCGGGCCCACCGCTCCGCTGGACGCTTCCCGCTCCTCCATTTTCTCCAAAAGTTTCATCGCCTCCCGCGGATCGTAACCCGCCTTGGCCATATACATGAGTCCGATGTGATCGGCTTCGAGCTCCTTGCCCCGGTCAAAGGCGAGCTGCGTGGCCGCCGTGGTCACCCCGCCGACCGCGCTGCCGACGCTGGGCATGTAAACGCCCACGCCACTGATGGCTCCGCCCACGCCGATGGAGGTCGCCGCCCCCAGCGGACTGAGCAACATGCCTTGGGAAAAACGTTCATGCGTGTGGCGCGCCGCCACGTGCGCGATTTCGTGCGCGATAACCGAGGCGAGCTGATCTTCGTTTTCGCAAAAATCGATCAAACCGGAAAACACCGCCACTTTGCCCCCGGGCATGGCAAACGCGTTGAGTGTGGTCGGGGCTTGAAACACCACAAATTCCCATTCCGCGAGCGGCACATCCCAAAACACCGTTTTGGAGAGCCGCGAACCGATGTGATTGACGATTTTGATCTGCGCGGGATTCCGCGACAGCTTGTGCATCTTCTTGACCTGCTCGAACTCGGCGGCGGCCTTGGCGTTGATGTCCTTGTCGTCGACCAGACTCACCGAATTGCGACCGGTGACGGGGACATTGTAACAACCGGAGAGCGTCAGCACGATCGTGGCCAGCGGCAAAATGACCAGCGGGGAGTAGGACGAAAGGCGGCGAATCATGGACGACGGCGAAATCAGACGGATGGAGGGGGCAAACTCGGGTAGACAGCAGACCGGACTGGAGGAAATATTGTTCCCATGGTTTTAATTGGCAAGGCAACGGCTGTGTTCCGATTCCGGCCAACTTTAGCCAGAGCTGTGCCGCGCGTTTGAAAAACCGACCGAATTCACCAAAATAGCTAATTACGTCGACCTACTGAACAAATCGTCCCCCGCGCAGTCCAACCACCACCGCACGCTTTCATTTTTACCTCGCTCTAAGCCATGTCAGACAAACCGCCATCCAAGCACCGCGTCATCGATTGGAATCCCGCCGCCCATCAAGGGGCCAAGACCTCCGACTCCTCCGGCCGCAACAAACTTTTCGCCGCCATCGCCGTCATTGCAGTCGTGGTCGCCGCCGCGGCCGTCACGTTCTCCCTGCGCCAATCCCAAACTCCCGTCCCGGTCGACGGTGAAGGCGTCGCTCTGCAACAAGTTGAAAAAGAACCGGCCTACGTCAGCCGCGGACGCGCCGAGCTGGCTTACGCCTCGGCCACCGAAACCCTCAAGGGCATCCGGCGGCTCCCGGCCGATCATCCCAACCTCATGCAGGAGATCGCGCTCATCGAACGCGCCTACATCGCCGCGGAGAGCCAGATCAACAACGGCAACTACGCCGTCGCCGCCAAGAGTCTCGATGCCCTCGCCACCCAGATGGAGTCGTTCACCGAAACGGTCGAGATGCAGAAAAACGCCAAAAAGCGCTACGACGATCTCTACAGCCGCCTCCGTCTCGCCGAGCGCATCAAATCCTTCGACCCCGCCGCCTACGACACCGCCTACGCCTCGATCGGCGAAGGTCGCCTCCTGCTTGAGCAGGGCTCGTTCCGGGCCGCCTGGGGCGCGTTCGACGCCGCCGATACCACGCTGAAGGATTTCGAAGCCCGCAAAACCGAATACGTGGCGGAAAACATGCGCCAGGGTCAGATCGCACTCAACCGCGGCGACGAAGCCAATGCCGTCGCCGCCTTCAAGGCCGCCCTCACCTACGACAGTGCCAACGAGGCCGGCCTCCGCGGTCTCGATCGCGCCAAGACCATCACCCAGGTGCACGCGCTCCTCGAAAAAGCCCAGGCCGCCGAGGAAATGGCCGACTACGACACCGCCATCGCGGCCTTCGAGGAGGCCATGGCGTTGGATGAATTTTCCGTTGTCGCTCAGCAGGGTGCCGCCCGCGCCAAGGCCGACCAAAAGGAATCCCGCTTCAACCAGTTCATCGCCGCCGCCGACACCGCCACCGAGGCCGCTGACTGGGGCACCGTCATCGCCCGCTACGAAGATGCGTTGGAGGTCTACCCCAAGCGCGACGACATCAAAGACCTGCTCGATCAAGCCCGCGTCGAACACCACGACGCCGAAGTCCACAACACCTTGGCCGAAGCTTACGATCTGGAGCGCGACTACAACTGGGACCAAGCCCGCTTGGCTTACGAACGCCTGCTCGATCTCGAACCCGAACACGCCGACGCCATCGAGGGGCTCATCCGCGTCGGTCGCACCGTTCGCGCCAAACTCGAATACGAAAAACTCATCGAGCTCACCCAACAGCTCATCGACGCCTCCGATTACCAGGCCGCCATTCGCCGCTACAACGGGGCCATGCAGACCAAACCCGGCTATTTGGAAATCTCCCCCGACATCGCCGCCATGCGCGACGTGCTCGAACGCAACAGCAAGCCGGTCAACATCACCTTCCTCTCCGACACCCGCACCTGGGTGAGCATCACCAATTTCCGCATGCTCGGAAAAATCAAGAACGAGACCGTCGCGCTCCCGCCGGGAGATTACGAAGTCGTCGGCCGCCGCAAAAAGTATCAGGATGTCCTCCTGCTCCTCAAAGTTCGCCCCCAAATGTCGACCAATCAGGTGGAAGTCGTGTGCAACACCCGCGCCGACTCCTGATCCTGCCACCCCACCCACCCCCTCCCCATGCGCACTCCCCTTTCGCTGCCGCAATTGATCGCCGGTTTGGCGGTGGTGGGGACATTGGCGTCCGGACTTTCCGCCCAGTCCGATACGGTTCCGCTGCGCGCCACCACCCGCACCGAGCTCGAAAAACCACCCGCTTACGACCTGCCTCCGCTCACGTCTTCCACGTCGAGTTCCCGCAGCTCCAGCTCCCGTAGCACTTCGGCCCGCAATACTTCCGGTAGCATACCAGACCCGGGCATCTTTGATGGCTCGCAATTTCCCCAGGAAGAACGCCCCGAGCGCGGTCTGATCGCCCAATTCGAAATGCCCGGCGCAGAGTCGGACGAAAACCAGCCGGGCCCCGGCGAAGAACAAGGCGGCGGCCCCGGCAACCAGCAGGGCAACGGCCCGCAAAACATGGCCGGCGGCGGCGGTCAGCAAGGCATGGGCGGAATCCCCGGCATGCCCGGTGGCGGCGGCAGTGGTGACCAGCAACAGGGCAGTCCGCAAATGCCTACCTTTGAATCACCCGAAGCCATCGCCGAATCCAGTCAGGGCGACAAGGGCAAGGAAGGCGGGCCCGGGGGCGAAGCCGGGGAGCAAGGCGAACAGGGCGAACAAGGTGCGGCGGGCGCCGCCGGGGCCGAAAACGCCCCCAAGGTCGCCGCCGGTCAACAGGGCCGCAAACTCGAGAAACCTTCCGAAGTGCAGATTGGCGACGAAAACGCCAAACTCGCCGCCACCCAGATTCCGACCGCCGACGCCAGTCGCCAGCTCGAGTCCGAACAGGGCGAAGACCGCATGGCGGTCAAAGCCGCCTCCGGCAACCAATCCGCCAATCGAGGTCGCGGCAGCGAACGCGGCGTCGACATTCCTTCCAACCTCTGACGCCGCCCCACCCCCGGCCCCCGCCATGCACCGCGCCCTCCGCATCTTTTCGTTCCTCATGGTCGGAGCAACGTTGGCGCTCACGGCAACCCTGCGGGCCCACACCATTGTGTTCCCCACCTCGGCCATCGAAGCGGCGTGGGAACTCGACGCCGAGGAGTTCAAACAGGAGTTCCCCGGCATCGATTACACCGGCCAGGGTCTCACCGACGAGGGCTGGTATGTGCGCTACCGGCACGAGAACCTGACGTATTTTTTCGGACCCATGGCCGCAGAGGGCGAGGCCCGCGAGCACGAGGGGCGCATGCATGAGTTGCGCAATACGCTCGTAATGAAAGCTCCGGCCCTGGGCAGCAGCGTCGTCGACATCGTTTTCTACACCTACGATCCCACCATGGTTCCCGCTGGCATGCGCGCCGGACCGGGCAACGGTGGCTACGGCGGCGAGGGCCTGCTCGTCGACGGCGGTGAGGGGCAATACGAGGACGGTGGCCCGGGCGGAGAACAGCAACAAGGCGACGGCACCGGCGAGGGTCAGGATGGTTCCATGGCAGGCCAGATGGATGGCCCGCCGCAACTCGCTCAGCTCTCTCCCATGGGTCAAAGCGGCCAAGGTCAGGGCCAGCAACCGGGTTCGCCCGCCATGGTCGTCAATGGCAGCGGCCAATCCCAGTCTCAGGGCCAGGGCCAAATGCAGGGCAGTCAATCGGCCGGACGACCGGGCTCATCATCCGGCTCGCAGGGACAGGGTCAGTCGCAGTCCCGATCGCAATCCCAGTCCCCGTCTCAATCCGGCCAAGGTCAGGGCCAGGGTCAGCCGCAGTTGGCCCAACTCAATCCCATGCCGGGTCAGCCCGGCCAACCGGGGATGCCCGGCATGCCCAGTTCGTCGAGCAGCTCATCCCCGAGCTCCAGTTCATCGTCTTCGAGCTCGTCGAGCTCCAGCAGCAGCAGTTCCAGTTCGTCCAGCAGCAGCTCTTCGTCCTCGAGTTCGAGCCAGCCCGGTCAACCCGCAGCCCCGTCGAAACCGAGCAGCAGCATGGATCTCATGCAAATTCTGCGCGCCATCTTCGGCGGCGGTTGAACACCGTCCGTCAGGTTCACGTCACCCAACTCCTACCGTTGGTTGCGGACCGCGATGAAGGCACCGTCGTGCTTGTAGGCGACTTCGCGCATCAGGTTGGCGAACTTCATGCCGGTGTGCGCCCCCATGAGCGGATACCGCAGCACCGTCGGGAAACCCACTGCGTTGATCGACACGTGACGGTTACCATCGTCCTTGCGCGGATTGATCTGTTCGAGCCGCGCGAGCACCGGCTCGGCTTTGCCCGTAAATTCGTCACCAAAGACAAAGACCGCCATGCGCATTTCTTCGTTGTCCGGCTGATAAAGCGAACGGATCGCGCGGAAGATGCCCGGCACGGGATTCGAGTTACTGAACTGCGGATAACTCGCGAGCACTTGCAGCGCTCCTCGCCGCGTCGCCGGATCGTCGGGCAGCCAAATCCCCGGGGTGCCGCGCAACATGTAGCGACCGTCCGCATCAAGGAACTGCACGCCTTTGATCTCCGGGTAGCTGTCGAGCACGTTCTGAATCTTCTCGATCGCGGCGCCATGCAGTTGATCGGTGCCGCTGTCGCGCATGCTGCCCGAGGTATCGAAGACAAACGCGATGTAATTGCTCTCCACCGGCAGACCCACGGGCAGATTGATGTCCGGCAGGATCATCTCGACTTCCAACTCCGTCTGCATCGAGGCGATCTCCGATTTTTCATCCTCCAACTCGACCATCTTGGCCTCCTTGCCCGCCTCGAGTTTGGAAATCTGCAGACTCATGCGATCCATCAACGAACGCAGTTTCTCCTCCCGGGACTGGGCCTCATTGAGTTTCTCCTCCGCCACCATCGCCCGCTGGGCGATCTGCGACTCCTGCGCCTCCAGTTCCTCAATCTGCGAGATGCGCTGCTGCACCACCTGCTGCAACCGATCGCGCAAGCTTTGGATCATCTGATTGGCCGAGCCCATCGTGATCACGAACAACAACACGATCGCACCGAATCCGCAGCAAATGCAGTCGAGGAACGAAAGGCCGAAATCGGCACCGTCTTTCTTGTTGCGCGCTCTCATCGGATGTCGGGCCAGGACGGCGCGGGACTCACCAACGCGCCCTTGGTTTTATCGGCCAACTGCCAGAACAGAAACGGCGACGCCGGGTCACCTTCCAGGGGATACAAAATCGTATTTACGGGGATGTCGCCCGCCGCCACCCGGGCCGCCGCGTTGAAGAAGCGCACACGGTCCTCATCGCTCACGAACTCACCCGATGCGTAGGAATCACTCTGCGTGGGCAAACCATCCGTGAGCAGGATCAACGAATCCGGCACCGACGACATGCCGCGCACTTCGAGAAACGCGCGCTCCAGATTCGCACCGCCCTTGGGCACCACTGCCTCCAACGCCTTGATGACTTCCCGAATGGTTTCCCCGTCGTCGCGCGCGATCCAATCGATCGAGTGCGTGGCAAGCAGCGGTTCGGTTTCCTCGGCAAACATCATGACCTGAAACGCCGAGTCCTGCGGCAGCGACGAGATCAGCCAACGCACCGAATCCACCACGCGTTTCCATTTCTTTGACGCTCGCTTTTCCTCGTCCGACTTCGACTGCAGCTCGATCGCTTCCTCAATGGTGTTGCCCACCATGCTGCCCGAAGCGCGCACGAGGAAGAGGATGTATTGGCCCTCCATTTGAAAGCCCGTGAGGTATTGGCGTCGCTTGACGTTGGGAATGGGCACCGGGTCCGGAATCTCGGTCGTGGCGAGGGCCTCCTTTTCGGCCAACAGCAACTCCAACTCCTTCTGCAACTCGGACTCACTGCGCATAAGTAGAGCGAGCTGCTGCTCCATTTCGGTCAGTTCCTCCATGGTCACGTTGTTGCTCAACTCCAGTTCCTCGCTGCGTCCCTCGCGCTCCTTCGCCTGCATCTCCAAAGTCTGGATACTCTCCTCCTTGGTCTTCACGTTGAACTCGTATTGGCCCACCACCTCGCGGATCTTCGCCATCTGCTGTTCCTGCAGGTTGCGTTGCTTGCCCGCCAACAGCACGAACAGCAGCAACACGCCCCCGAAACCGCAACAGATGCAGTCGAGGAACGAGACGCTGAAGATCGGAGCCGAGCGGCGTTTCCTGCGCATAAATAGACCGCGCCGAGACTAGGCGACCGCTCCCGGCCGACGCTCGGCGGCAATTAAAAGTTCAACTTCCGCGCCGTTGGCCCGCACGCGCACCCGGTCACCGGTCGCCACTTGCAGCGAACCCGCGCCCGAGGCCGGCACGTCGATCTGCCATTCCCCGGCTTCGCGCCGCAGGGCGATCTCGACCCCACCGATGCGCGCCAGCGACGGGATGGCCGGATCAGTCGCCCCATCCGCGGCTTGCAACATCGGCGGCAACGCATGCAACGAGTAGGCCGCCCCGTCGACCACGAGGTGGCTGGGCATCAGGCCCGGCGTGGGATACGCGGCCGCGAGGTGGGCGACTTCCAACGCCTGCCCGGTGCCGGCCGCCGCGGCCTTGGAGAGCGCCACTTCACTGAGCAACGGCACGTCGGTCATTTCGGCGCACGGTTCGAGGCCGGCCGCAAAGCGGGCGGCCCCACGCGCGGCGGCTCCTTCGCGCAGTCGCACGATGCGAGCAAAACCGCGTTGTTGCAGCACGTCTTCCATCGCCGGGAGCAACCGCACCCGCGTGCTGACGACCACCGTCACATCCTTGGGCGCGAGTGATCCTTCGCGCAAAAACTTCACCGCGGAATCCGCCCAGCCTTGTTCGAGCGGGGCGAGGTCTCGCAGCAACGCTTCACGGGGAAACGCCGCCTGGTGCACTCGTGACGCCGTCTCGATCGAGTAACGGATGTCGTTGCCCTTGCTGGCGGAGAGCAGTTGCTCGCGCGTCTGGTCGTAAAAGGCCTGGTCGAGTCCCCGCTGCGCCGTGATGTCAAACGCGGTGGCCCGCAGGAAACGGTTCCCCATGGTGCGCAGGAGACCGTTGATCAACGGCACGTAGCCGAGACGCGGCAGCCGCAGGTGGCGACGGCGAACCATGTTGCCCTCGCCGTCACTCGCCAACAGCGACATCGCCGCCGAATGCAGGTGCAGATCGAGATAAAGGACGCGACCCGCCGCCAGACCGGCGACCGATTCGGGATCGTTGAGCGAGGCCGTGGAAAGCCCACTGATATTGGTCAACGGAATCTGCAAATCCCGGGCCATCGCCAGGATGAGACCCACGCCCGGGCTGTCGCCTTCCACGTTGCCCAAAATCTGCCCCGGAATCGCCAGCGCCACGCACTCCGGCCGTCCCGCCCGCACCACCAGATCCTCCCAAAAGCCTTTCAAAAACGCGTAGGCCAACTCCGAGTAAGCGGGCACGCGCGGCGGCCCTTGGAGATCGGAAGGCGAGAGGGAGAGATGCTCCCAAAATACATTGCTCACCGCCCGCGGTTTGAGGCGCGAGATCTGTTCGGCCTCGCGACCGAAGACGAGTTGCGCGCCATCCCAAGCGGCGAAGGCCGGCCAATTGCCACCGACTTCGTCGACGGCCATCTGCGTGCTCCCGTCGGGATTGGCGACGGCGGCGTTGAAGCCGAAGTCGGAAAACTCAATTCCACATGCTGGTGCCATGATTTTTTAGAAAAGGGGGTTGGATACGAAAGCGGGGCGGGGACGGGACTAGACGAAGGTTTCTCCCATGTCGTCCGCCGCGGGGACTTTCATGAAATCAACAATCTTGGTCCGACAATAGTCCTGAAAATCTTGAATCAGATGCTCCTGTCGCGATTGGAGAATGTGCAGGACAAACATGAGCACGATACTCAGCACCAGAGCGATCAGGGTGGAGTTAAACGCCAGGCCGAGCGAGTTGGTCACGCCGGATAAATCCCCCTGCAGCGCCTGATCGGCCTGCGCCAGCGCGTCACCGATACCGCGCACCGTGCCGATGAACCCCACCGACGGGATAGCCCAGGAAATATAACGCACCAGCGAAAGGTCCGAATCGAGTTCATCGGCCGCGAGTTGCGCCCGATCCTGCACCGCCGCCGCCGAATCCTGGATCGAGTGCGTGGCGTGAAACCGCTGCAACGCCGACAACACGAACTGGGGCAGCATCTTGGTCGCCACCCGCCGATCCGACTCCACCAGCGACTGCACCTCCTTGGAGTAATCGAGCGCCGCCTCCGGCAAAATACGTTGGCCACTCTCCAATTGCACAAACTGCCGCCCCAGCATGGTTTGCTCGCGCGAGACCTGCCACAATTTGTAAACGAGCAGAATTGAGGCCCACACCATGAGCGTAAGGCACGCCTGCTGCTCATAATCCTTCAAAATAATGACGAATTCCCGCTGCGAACTTTGGGCGTCCTCCGCCCCACTGCGCTCTTTGATCCGCCGCTCGATCTCCACTTCCTGGGCTCGGGGCCGGATATATTCCGAATAGAGCAACCACACGCCGACTACGGCAATCAGGAGACCAACACTTTGAACAATAAATCCTTGGGTGAAAATTCCTCGCGGTTTCGTCGGGGTCATGGGGGTATAAGAGCGCAGTGAATGCCAAATGTGCCGTGGAAACTTCAAAAAGTCTTTCTGAACATTTGAAGGGTCAGAGGTGTCGGACGAAGTTCCACCCGTCGGCCTTGCTTCGCCGCCGGTCATTTCTAAAGTTTGCAATAACCCCTATCGGTTAAGTTTTGAATATCAACCGCCGTCCCATGATGAGGTCCAGAATCGCTCTCGCTACCCTGCTCACACTCACCGTTTTTTCCGGTTGCAAGGTCGCTCCGTCCAAAACCGCCAAGGGTGCCGGCATCGGTGCGGTCGGCGGTGCTCTCGCCGGTGCGGCCATCGGCAACAACTCCGGTTCCGGCAACAGCGCGTCGGGAGCCGCCATCGGTGGCGCGGCCGGTGCCTTGGTCGGTGGCGCCATCGGGCTCGTGCAGGATATGAAAGAGCGCAGCCAGCAGGATCAGCTGGCCCAGGAACGGGCCTACCAGCAAGAAGTCGCTCGTCGCCGCCAGGAGGAAGCCCGCTTGAAGGACCAGCTGGATGAAGAACTTTCCATCGCCCAGGGCTTCCGCATCACCGATACCGAGCTGGCCGACGCCCAACGTCGCGCCGATGAGACCAGCTCCCGCCTGGCCGAACTCAAAGCCGAACGCGAATGGGCCCTCAACCGGAAGAAGGAACTCGACAACCGCGAAGCCCAGATCGCCGCTGAAACCGCCGAGATCGCCCGCCTCGAAGCCGAACTCGCCGAACTTCGCGGCGACACCACGGCCAGCAACCCTTGAGGTAATCTGCTTAACCAGCACCGGAACTCACCTCCCCGCCCCCTGTCCCAAATTGTTGCCAGTTACCCTCGACTCGCTTTAATTCCCTCTTCGACTCACCGATTTCACGCCATGGCCACAGCGTCCCTCCCTCACCGACTAACGCGTCACCTTCTGCTCGCAGCTGCCGTGTTCGCCTTGGTGGGATGCCAAACCAACACCTACGACGTAAAAATCAACGCGATCGCCAACAACGAAAAGCCCTCCGGCGTTTCGTATCGCATTGTGACCAAAAACGGGGGCGATCCCCGCACTGATCTTCGCACCAAGGAAGCGGTCGAATACGTCAAAGCCGCCCTTTCCGGACGCGGTCTTTACGAGGCCCCCAACCCGGAAAACGCCGAGATGGTGGTCGAAGTCGACTACGACGTGGAACCGCCGCGCGTGGAGTTCGAACAACGCTCCGTGCCGGTTTTCGCCCGCTTGGAAGGCGGCATCCGCTCCGTGATCGTGCCCACACGCACCCCATCCGGTGAGGTCCGCTATCGGCGGGTGTCCGTCATGGATCCTCCCAGCCAGGAGTTGATCGGCTTCGAACAGAAAACCATTCCGGTCACCGTCTACGAAAAATACCTCCGGGTCTCCGCCCGCGAAAACGTAGCCAGCGGCGACGACGCTCCGCCCGAACAACTTTGGAGCGTCTACGTCTCGAACGAAGCCGAAGACGACGATATCCGCGCCGCCCTGCCCGTGCTCGCCTCCGTCGTGGTCGACTACATCGGCGTGACCACCGAGAAGGATAAAAAGGTCAAAGTGAACTCCCAGGACGACGAGGTCGCCTTCATCAAACGCGGCATGTAAACGCCCCCGCGATTCATCCTGTTTCCACCCGGCCCCCCTGAGGCCGGGTTTTTTGTGCCTGCATTCCCGGGGCCCCCTGCCTCAGTCTCCGTCCCCGCCTCCGACGCGTAAGTCGGCGCTGATTCTTTTGTTACATTCCAGTGACAACGGGTTTGCCCCTCGCACCCCCACCTGCCCAACCTCGCAGTTCTGTTCCACAAACCCTGACCAGCATGATTTCCACCGCCTTCGAAATTCTCGGCTCTCTCGGCATGTTCCTATTCGGCATGAAAGTCATGTCCGAGGCCCTGCAAAAACTCTCCGGCGAGCGCCTGCGCAACCTCATGCGCACCATGACCCAGAACCGTCTGGCCGGCGTCGGCACGGGATTCCTGGTCACCTGTCTCGTGCAATCGTCGTCGGCCTCTACCGTGATGATGGTCAGCTTCGTCAATGCCGGCCTGCTGACCGTGGTCGAGGCCATCGGCATGATCATGGGGGCGAATCTCGGCACCACCACGACGTTCTGGATCGTCTCCTTTTTGGGTTTCAAATTCAGCCTCTCCTCCGTCGCCCTGCCCATCATCGGCGTGGCCATGCCCCTGCTGTTTTCGCGTCGCTCCACGCTGCGTGACAGCGGTGAATTCCTGATCGGCTTCGGTCTGCTGTTTCTCGGCTTGGTGTTCCTCAAGGACGCCGTGCCCGACATCAAAAACAACCCGGAGGCCCTCGAGTTCATCCGCAACTACACCGGGCACGGCCTCTGGTCGGTGCTGGTTTTCTTCGCGTTCGGCACCGTGCTCACCGTCATCGTGCAGTCGTCGTCCGTCGCCGGTGCCATCACCATCACCATGGCCGCCAAGGGATGGATCGATTTCCCCACCGCCGCCGCCGTGATTCTCGGCGAAAATGTCGGCACCACCATCACCGCCAACCTCGCCGCTCTCAGCGCCAACGCCAACGCCAAGCGCGCCGCACTGGCCCACTTCTTCTTCAACATTATCGGCGTGATCTGGGCGGTCATCTTTTTCGTGCCCCTCACCCGCATGGCCGACTGGATCATGCCGGGCGACCCGCTCGAACCCGGCAATATTCCGTTTCACATGGCCGCGTTTCACACCGGTTTCAACCTGCTCAATATTGCTCTCCTCATCGCCTTCGTGCCCCAGCTCGGCAAATTGGTGAACCGACTCATCAAAGACCGCGCCACGCGCGGCGATGAACACCTCAAGTTCGACTCCACCATCTTCCCCCAAACCGGCGAACTCAACATCGCCGAGGCCGAGGAGGATGTGCAGAAAATGACCCAGCTCACCCGCGATCTCGTGAGCGGTTTTGTGCAACTCTACGAAAACGCCGACGTCGAGATGGGCGAGCGCGTCAAGGAGCTCAAGCAGCTCGAAAAGGACAGCGACCGCATGGCCCGCGAAACCACCGATTACCTGCTCCAGTGCTCGGCGGGCAGCGTTTCCGACTCATCCATGGCAAAGATCTCCTCGCTCATGCGCGTCATCGCGGAACTCGAGGACATGTGTGACCGGGGCTACCGCCTCGTCCTGCTGGCCGAACGCCGTCACCGCAAGAAACGCGATCTGCCGGCGGAGACCCGCGTGCAAGTGCGCCAGTTTTCCGAGATCGTGCTCCGCTTCGTCGACTTCACCTCCACCTGCCTCCGTCGCGGCGTGCAGACGTCCGACATGGAGACCGCCTACCAGCTCGAAAACTTCATCGACAACTTCCGCAAAAGCCTGCGCAAGGAATCCATCGCCCGCATGCGCCAAAGCGGCGATCAGGTGAAGGCCGAGATGCTCTACATCGACATCCTCAATAACATGGAGGCGATCGGGAATCACTCGCTCAACATCCTCCAGGCCCTGCGCCATCACGATTGAGCCCTGGTTCACCTTGGTTTCGGCGCCTGCGAGCGCGGGCGGTTTTTCTGCGAGCTTGAGATCAACGCCGTGCGCTTGGCGTCGGTCGTGCTAGGTCGCGATCCGTCGATGACTCATATTTCCCCGGCTGCTCCCGCATGTTGATCCATCGCCTGCAACTCCTGGCGGGCGTCATCGCCTTGTCGACCGCCGTCATCTGGATCAAAGCGAGTGCCACCCACCCGGTCGCTCTGGCTGCGATCCGGCTCACTTTGGCCGCGTTGCTGCTCACGCCGCTCGAGCGACGGGAACGACGCCGTCACGCGGTGGCCCTGGCCGCCGCCGGACCGCCCCCGCGCACTTGGATTCCCGGAGCCGTGCTCGCCCTGCACTTCATCAGTTGGGCCTACGGTGCCCGTCTGGCGGTTGCCGCCCAGGCGTCGTTGATCGTCAATCTCGTCCCCGTGGCCATGCCGTTCTTTCTCTGGGCCATCGCCGACGAAAAAATCAACCGCCGCGAGGTCTTTGGCACCCTCATCGTCATCGCCGGCCTGGCTGTGCTTTCCTTCCGCGATGCGCTCGCGTCCGATGCCAGTGTGCTTGGCAACGTGGTCTGTTTCGGCTCCATGCTGCTGTTCGGCGTTTACCTCGCGCTCTCTCGTCGCAACCGCGGGGTGCCGTCACTCTGGCTCTACGTCGTGCCGGTTTACCGCCACGCCGCTATCGTGGCCGTGGTGGCCGCCCTGCCTTGGCTGGCCGACGGCGTGCCATGGACGTCACCCCGCGAATGGGGCATTCTGCTCGGCCTCACGATTCTGCCCACCATGGTCGGGCACTCCCTGCTCAACCGCGGCATGCGTCATTTCCGCGGCCAAGTGGTGAGCCTGACCAATTGCAGCCAGTTTATCTACGCTGGCACCATGGCCTTCTTTTTCTTCGGCGAAATCCCGTCCGCCACTTTCTTTTTCGCCGCCACCCTCGTCGCTATCGGCATTGTCATCGTCATCCGCGCCACGCCCAAGGCCACGTAACCGGCCCAGCCCCACGAACCGGGCCACGCCATTTTAGGATTTAGAAATTCCTCGCCCCGGCATCCGCTGGGGGATGTCGGAAATCTCCCTCGCTCCGCTCGTCGAACGCCTCATCGCCTGGAGTGCGATCAACTCCGGCTCCGGTCACCTCGCCGGCCTGGGTCGCATGGCCGACACCCTCGAAGCGGCGCTGCGCGAGCTCACGCCGCACGTCGAACGCCTCCCGCTCGACGACGCCGGTCGCGTCGCTCTGCGCGCCACCTGTCGCCCTGAGGCCCCCCGACGCGTCCTGTGCTCCGGTCACTACGACACGGTTTTCGCCGCCGATCATCCCTTTCAATCCGCCGCACTCAACGAGGACGGCTCCCGCCTCCACGGACCCGGCGTGGCCGACATGAAAGGCGGCATCGTGGTCATGCTCGCCGCCCTCGCTGCGTTTGAAAAAACTGCGGCCGCCGCCCACCTCGGCTGGACCATCCTGCTCACGCCCGACGAGGAAACCGGCTCGGTGGCATCCGCCGCCACCATCGCCGCCGCCGCGCCCGGCCATCTGCTGGGATTGGTGTTCGAGCCCGCCCGCGAGACCGGAGCCATGGTGCGATCGCGCGCCGCCACCGGTGAGTTCCACGCCACCATGCACGGCCGCGCCGCCCACGCCGGTCGCGATCCCGAAAACGGTCGCAATGCCATCGTCGCCCTCGCCGAAGTGATCGCCGTGATCAACCGCCTGCCCGATACGATCCCCGACCTGCTCGTCAACCTCGCCACGATTTCCGGCGGCGGCACCATTAACATCGTTCCCGACCGCGCCACCGTCGCGATCAACGCCCGCGCGTCGACCTCCGCCGCGATCGCCGGCTTTGACGAAGCCTGGCGAAACCTCGTCGCCGACTGGTCTGCCCGCGACGGCTACCGACTGGAATTCACCGGCCAGTTCAATCGTGACCCGCTGCAAGCCACGCCGGTCCGCGACGCCCACTTCGCGACCCTGCAAAGCTGCGCCGCGGATCTCGGCCTCGCTCCGCTCTCCTGGATGCACGTCACCGGCGGCTCCGACGCCAACCTGCTTCATGCCGCCGGCCTCCCCTGCCTCGACGGCCTCGGCCCCATCGGCGGCGGCCTGCATTCAACCAATGAATACATCGAAACCGCCAGCCTCACCGACCGCGCCCGTTTAGTCGCCTCGTTTCTGCATGCGATTGCGCTCGCGGGCAAAAACGGTTGAGCTCGTTCCTGTTCGGTCATTTTCGCCCCTCCTGTCCCGATGTCCCCCCTTCCCCGCCGCATCGCCGCGCTT
Source organism: Synoicihabitans lomoniglobus (assembly GCF_029023725.1). GTDB lineage: Bacteria > Verrucomicrobiota > Verrucomicrobiia > Opitutales > Opitutaceae > Actomonas > Actomonas lomonigloba. The sequence goes on along the minus strand of NZ_CP119075.1, from coordinate 5,906,818 downwards.
GTCCTCAGCCTGTTGATCGTGGGCTCATGCCCCGCCTACGAACTGTTCACCGACGCCAGCGGACAATACGTGATCAAGTGGTATCAACCCACGGTCGAGCTGCAGATTAAACTCCCCACCGCCACCACGTTGATCGACGGTCGCAGCCAGCGATCCAGTGTCATGGCCGCAGCCGAGGAGTGGAACGCGGTGATGGCGACAACCCGGTTGGTATTCGACCCCGATGCACCTACCAGTGGCGACGCCGTAGGCGGCAACGGCATCAACGAGATCGTCATATCCCCCACCGTCGACGGCGACGAATTCCCCGCTTTGGCCCTGGCGGTCGCGGTAAGCTATACCGACGGCAACAAAATGACGGAGGGCGACGTCTATTTCCGCCAAGAAAATCCCTGGGATTCATACGATACCCCGTTCGATCCACGGTCGCCCGATATGCACCGTGTCGCCGTGCATGAACTCGGCCACGTTCTGGGGTTACTTCATTTCGAGGAGGCCGCCAGTAACACCCCGGCCATCATGCGGCCGCATGTGTATTACATCACGACCGTGCAACCCGATGATGTCCGGGGTGCCCAAGCGCTCTACGGCGCCCCGGGATTGGTGCCGCCCAATGACAACTTCGCGGCCGCCACACCGGTCGAGCTGACCCCCTACGACATCACGACATTTACGGGATCCAATATCACCGCGACTCACCAACCCGGGGAACCCTCCCCTGACGGTGTAGCCACAGGGCATTCCGTTTGGTGGTCGTGGACTTCAACCGCGGACCGTCGCATCAAAGCCCGCACCGCAGGGAGTAACTTTGATACCGTGTTGACCGCCTATACCGGTGACTCCGTCGAGGCGCTGACCCTTGTCGCCACCAACGACGACGAGGAAACGGTGGAGGATAATCCCACGCCGAATCGACTACGCACCAGCCGGATTGAGTTCAACGCCTTGGCGGGAGAAACCTATCACTTCGCCGTCGACGGCTGGGGCGATTCCGAACGTCTCCCGGCAGGCTCGACCGGTGCCATTACCTTTACGATTGAACACCGCCCCCCGTTCACGGCTCCAATCATTTCTCGACATTCGTCCGACGTCACCGTCTCCACGGGCGAGAACGCCTATTTCGAGGTCCACTTTTCCTCCGATCCCGTATCCGAAATCCAATGGCAGCACCGCACCGCCACCGCCCTCGAATGGCAGCCGTTGCCGCTGAGCGAATCTTACGAGACGACCGACCGCTACGATCGAGCCACCCTGTTGGTTCGCACCCGTTTCGCGATGAACGGGGATCAGTTTCGCTGCGTCTTGACCAATTCCGAAGGGACGGTGATTTCGGATACCTCAACCCTCTCGCTCGATCCCATTCCTTTGCCGGAAATCACCGTTCAACCGACGGGCGGCACGTTTACCGATCATGAAACTCTGCGACTAGGCGTTCAAACCAACCGCGATTTCTCGCTGACTTACCAATGGTTTCGCAACGGCATCGCCGTGCCCGACGCTACGTCGCGCGAGTTCTGGCTCGACGACCCGACTCAAGCCGATGCCGGCACCTACCACGTCGCGGTGACCAACGCGCAGGGCTCCGTGAATTCCGACACCGTCGACATCGCTTTCACCTCGCCACCCCTGCTCACCCTACTGAGCCCGACGCTGACGACGCTCGACCCGGCGGCGCCGATCCACTTCTCCGTCGCCGCCGTGAGCACGGGGTCCGCGTCCTACCAATGGTATCACAATCATCGTCCCCTCGCCGGCGCCACCGACCTCACCCTCACGCGAACCGCAGACCAAGCAAATCGCGCGGGCGTCTACTGGCTGCGAGCGACCGATTCCGCCGGCACGCGCGACAGCGACCCATTCTTCGTCCACCCCGTCGCCGCCGACGCAACCGCCGTGGTGACTTGGGGTAACGACACCTATATCTCCCAAATCCCGCCTGGGCTGAGTCAGGTCATCGCTGTCGCCACCGGAGGGGATGTTGCCGTAGCCCTGCTTCCCAACGGAGAAACCCGGGTGTGGGGCTATATTCTCGCGGCACGGCCGCTCGCGCCAACCGACTCACCCGTCGTCGACATATCCGTCAACAGATCCGGCATTCTCTCTTTGCTGGCCGACGGGAGTGTGCGGGGCACGAGCGGGTTCAGCCGAGTGCCGCGCGGCTTGAAGCAGATCGTGGAAATCTCCGCGGGACGAGCCCACGCCGTCGCTCTGGGCACCGATGGGCATATTACCCAATGGAACTCCAGCGATTCACCGTTGGCGACCGATCCGAATTTTGCCTCCGGGGAGTTCGTCTCCATTGCCGCCGGGAACTCCCATACCGTCGCACTCCGCGCGGACGGAACGGTCGTCAGTTCCGCCTACTACACCACCCAGGCCCGCTACGGCACCGCCCCGACCTCCGCGGATAACGTAGTGGCAATCGCAGCCGGACGGAATCATTCCCTCGCCTTGCGCGACGACGGCACCGTTCTGACGTGGAGCAGTCACAATGATTCCACTATCGATGTCCCCGCAGGACTCACCGACGTCGTTGCAATCGCCGCCGGTGACTTTCACTCCGTCGCACTCCACACCGACGGCCGTGTGACCACCTGGGGCAGCTTACAGTCCGAATCGCCGCCCGCCAATCTGCCACCGGCTTACGCGATAGCGGCCGGGCGTGACATCACCCTCGCCCTGGTCGCCACCGACCCCGCCCGAGCAACGCGAATAAAGAACCTATCCGTGCGCAGCCGCGCGGGTTCCGGCGAAAGCACCTTGGTGATGGGCTTCGTCATCGGCGGAGAAGCTCCTCTGTCCGTGCTCGCTCGAGGGATCGGCCCCACCTTGCGCGAATTCGGCATCGACAACGCGGTCCTCGACCCTCGCCTCACTATTTACGATCCCACTCAAGCCGACATCGGCAGCAACTCCCGGTGGTCCTTCGACGACTCTCGCCTCCCGCTTTACTTCGCTTCGCTCGGAGCCTTTCCGCTGCCTGACTACTCCTATGACGCGGCCCTGCTTTCCTCCCTCGCCCCCGGGGCCTATACGGCGCACCTCGTAGACGACCGCTCTGGCAGCCCCGGAATTGCTTTGATCGAGATCTACGACGCCGACGAGTCGAACGCTTCCCAGTTGCTCAACGTATCCGCCCGCACCGTGGTCGGCACGGGCGACAGTATCCTCGTGGCCGGATTCGTCATGACCGGCGACGAACCCAAAACCCTCCTCATCCGCGCAGTCGGGCCCACCTTGAATGACTTTGGCCTCGATCCGACCTCCACTCTGCCCAACCCCGTTCTCAAAGTGCTCAAGGACACCGAGGTCGTGGCCGAAAACGACGACTGGGCGTCCTCCTCCGAACTCAACCAAGCCGTCGAAACCCTCGGTGCGTTCCCCCTGCAAACCGGCGGCCGCGACGCCGCCCTGCTCATCCCCCTCGAACCCGGCTCCTATACCGTGCAGATCTCCGGAGCCGATGGTGGCACCGGCATCGCGCTGGTGGAAATATACGCCATCCCCTAAAGCCGCCCCTCGCTTCCCCGTCATGCTCCGATCCCTTTTGTTGATCATCACCATGCTCGCACTCGCGCTGCCCTGCGCCCAAGCGACCACGGTCGTTCCGCCCGACTTCGAATCCATGGTTCAGAACTCCGACTATGTGGTGCACGGCGTGGTGACTCAGGTCACCTGTCATCGCGAGGACCGCAACGGCTCCCCACGCATCATCACCCGGGTTCATTTCGACCCTATCGAAATCGTGGCCGGCGCGGCTCCCGACCGCATTGTGCTCGAACTGCTGGGCGGCACCATTGACGGCCAAACGCTGACCGTCAGCGGCCAACCTCAGTTTGCCGTGGGCGACGAGGAAATCCTCTTCGTCCATCGCAACGGCCGCAGTATCAGCCCCCTGTATGCGATGATGTTCGGCCGCTACGCCGTGCGCCCGGACCCGACCACCGGTGAAAAACGCGTGCAACGCGAAGACGGTTCAGGTCTGCCCAACGTCGAGGCCATCAGTGCTCCCCTGCGGTCGGCTCACGCCACGAAACCGACCGCTCCCGTCGCGGGCATGACCCCCGCCGCGTTCAAATCATTGATCCGCTCGGCGCGACAATCCACCACCCCACCAGCCGCCCGACCTTAGCAGCCCGTCGGAGTTCCGAGTTAGCCGAAACAGCCAACGTGAGACGGAGATGGCTCGTCTAATGGGCTCGCATAACTGAGAAGCGTTCATGATTCGCAGCTTATGAAAAATTTAGGGCGGTTTTTCCGTTCCAAGTGGAGGCCACGGAGGGAGGCTCGATTTAAAATATCGATAAAGAATTTTGAGCGGAACGACCCATTCAAAATCGAACTTATCCCGAGTGAACGGATGTGGAAGGAAAGCGGTTTCTCATTCGGGTGAACGACAGGTTATCCACGAGGGTTGAAACCGTGACGATCACCGCTGTCTTGCATCGATTGCGTCACGGGTTGGTTCGGCGCGGAAATGCCGGCCGGTGACCGGCTGCATGTGAGCCGCGCGAAGAAGTCAGAGTCGGCGTCTTGCTTGAAAAATAGCCCGACCGACCACCATGGGCGCACTTCTGACTTCAACCTTCCTCCTTCTTACTTAAACCTCCCCTGCCTATGTCTAACCCCCAAGGCCTTGGCACCCGCGCGCTTCATGCCGGGCAAGCCCCCGATCCCACCACCGGCTCCCGCGCCGTTCCGCTCTATCAAACGACGAGCTATGTGTTCCGCGACACCGAACACGCCGCCAATCTTTTTGCCCTGAAGGAGCTGGGCAACATCTACACCCGGATCATGAATCCGACGACCGATGTGTTCGAGCAACGCATGGCCGCCCTCGAGGGCGGCACCGGTGGTCTCGCCCACAGTTCCGGTCAGGCCGCCATCACCGATGCGATCCTCAACATCGCCAGCGCGGGCGATCACATCGTCTCGGTCACGCAACTCTACGGGGGAACGTATAATCTTTTCCACTACACGCTGCCCAAACTCGGTATCACGGTGTCCTTCGTCGATGGTAACGATCCCTCCTCCTTTAAGGCTGCGATCCAACCGAATACCAAGGCCATCTATGGCGAAAGCCTCGGCAACCCGGCGCTCAACTTGTTCCCCTACGATGAAGTCGCGCCGATCGCCCAGGAGGCCGGCATTCCGCTCATCATCGACAACACCGCGCTGTCCCCGATGTTGCACCGCCCCATCGAACATGGCGCCAACATCGTGGTGCACTCCGCCACCAAATACATCGGCGGGCACGGCACGTCCATCGGCGGCATCGTCGTCGATGCGGGCAACTTCGATTGGGGCTCCGGCAGATTCCCCGGCTTCACCGAACCCGATGATTCGTATCACGGCCTCGTGCACTGGGAGGCGTTCAAGGCGTTTCCGCCGGCCGGCGACGCCAACATCGCGTTCATCATGAAAATGCGGCTGCAACTCCTCCGCGATATCGGCGCGTGCATCTCGCCGTTCAATGCGTGGACCATGTTGCAGGGTCTCGAAACCCTTCACCTGCGCATGGCGCGCATTTCCGCCAATGCACAGATGGCGGCGGAGTTCCTCGCTCACGATGATCGCGTGGCGTGGGTGAACTATCCTGGTCTGGCCGACAGCCCCAACCACGCGGCCGCGCAAAAGTATCTCTCCGGTGGCTTCGGCGGCTTGCTCGGTTTTGGCCTCAAGAGCGGCTACGAAGGCGGACGCAAGTTCATCGAAGGACTCACGCTCTTCTCCCATCTCGCCAACATCGGTGACGCCAAGTCCCTCGCCATTCACCCGGCCAGCACCACGCACAGTCAGCTCAATCCCGACGAACAAACCACCTCGGGCGTGTCCCCCGACTACGTGCGTCTCTCCCTCGGTATTGAGGATTGGCCGGATCTCGAAGCCGATCTGCGCGCCGCGCTCAACGCGTCCGGTTAAACTCGCCGGCACCGCCCCTCCCCTCCTCAAGCCCTCCTCTCCCGGAGGGCTTTTTTGGGCGTCCCTCTCAGTATGCCAACCGCAGCCGCGAAAAACTGAAACCCAACTTGCGTCGATCATCACTCGCGAACGTGTCGCGCGGAGAGCGGGCATCGGGGAAGTGAAACCCGAGCACATGCGCCGGGCGTTGATTCCAAAGTTCGGCCGCAACCGGAATGCGAATCTCTCCGCGTTGCGCCACGACAAGTTCGGCCAGACACACGCCGTCCAACCATACGGAAACGCGCTGCTTGGGACGGGTCGCATACACGAACGGATCCGCCATCCACTCCAACACCGCATCGTGGGCCAACGGCTCCGAGGTAAACAACATGCCCGCGACGGTGCCGTCCGACCACACCCGGTCAGGTTCATCGTGACTAAAACCGGTCCACAGGAAAGGCCGCGCGTTGCCCCCCTCGCCGAAGTGCAGATCGAAGGACTCGAGGGCGAGATGTGGCGGCGATTCCCGGGCCACCCACAATCCATTCGGCAACGCCTGCGCTTCCGGTATCGGCGTCGCACTCAGACGCAACCAATCGCGCGGGCCCGCATAGCGCACATCGAGGCCGAAGCGGCGTCCGAACATGACTTCCCACCGCTCGGCGACCTCCACCGTGCCGCCCATCCGCACCAGCGCCAGGGCCACCTGCACCGCCTTGGGCCATTCGGCATGCTCGAATCGCAGTTGATGGCGTATCCCCGGATCGACTACGCGCGCCACATTCGCATTGAAATCAACTTCCGCACCCGACGTCTGCAAACGCCACTCCGGTCGCAGACCCAACACCCCCACCACGACCAAACTCGCGACGATCGCGGGAACCGGTCCGCGCCGTCTCCGCCCGGCGGGCAGCAGCCCGGTGAGTAGGGCCAGATAGGTCAGCAGCACGAGGCCGTAGACGAAAAACGAGTTAAACTGAAACGGCGTGCCCGCTTGGGTTCGCGCCCAATGCACCGCCAACCCCCAGCCCAACAAGATGAGTCCGCCCAGCCATCGCCACCCGACCTCCGCCGCGTCCCCGGGCGTCGCGCCACGCCATCCGCGCCAGATGCGCCGCCCCCACAAGACCGCCAACACGAGCACACTCACGACGCCGATGCCTATCGCCAGCCCCGCCTCCCGCCACAGCTCCGCATGGATCATGCCTTGTTCGCCAAACCAGTATTCCTGCCGGTGGGTGTAGGCGAAAAACGAAAAGGTATAGACCGCCGCCTGTGCCCAGGATTTGGGCAACTTCTCATGTTCGAGATAACGCCCGATCAAATCGACGTTGCGCGGATACTCCCCGAACCAATCGACGGCAAACGGCACCACGCTGACCAGCACCACGCCCACGGCGACCAGCACCGGGCCCTTCCCGTCATGCTCCCCCCGGCGTTGCCTGACCCCGCACCACCCCGCCATCGCCAGTAGAGCCAGCGGCCCCACAAACAGCGGCTGGGCGATATGTCCGTGCACGAGCAAACACCCGACCGCGACCATCAACGGCAACGCCCAGCGTGATCCCATCCCGGTCCCGGCCGCCAACACCACCATCATCATAAACGGCCCCAACAACACATGCGGTGGCCACAAACTCAGCCCCACAGCGGCACGCGCGTCGTGGTTGATCAAGGTCGCATGGATCACCGCGATCACCATCGCCGGCGCCAACGCTTCTCGGCGTCCTGTCAGCCTCACCACCCCGACCATCGTTCCGGTCCAACCCATCAACTGAAACACCAGTCCGACCAAGTTGTGCGCATTGCCCGGACTCGCGACCCAACCGAGACCATCCCGCAGCACGAGCTCTCCCGCCGCATACCCATACCACCACATCGGGCCGGGATGATGAAACCCCCAACGCGAATAGTTGCCGTAGATCTCCCGACCCGATTTGGCGTGTTCGATCTGCAACGCATTGGCCGCCGTGTCCCCGGACTCAGCCAAAGCTTGGGCGTAAAAATAATCCGGACTGCGCCCGACGAGCAACGCGGTCAGAGCCAAAGTCACGATCGCCATCCCCACGCCCAAACGAAACGCGGGACGGCGGCTCGACCACACCCGCACGACTTGGGACCACCATCCGGGAAAGGACAGATTCATGGCAAAGACCAGCAGCCAAATCGGGTCGCCCGGCCGGTGTCGATCCTGGAAAATGTAATCCCGTCGCAGCGGTCATCGCGTAGTAAACGAGCCCCGCATCCTCGGATCCCCGCCCTCCCTCTCCCTCAATCAGCTCCCGCCACGCCCCAACCCGTTTGTCACCTATTAGGTGACAAACGGGTTGGGGCGTGGTCCGGCGCGGAGGGCTCGATTCGGGGCGGGCGGCGATGAGTTAGCCGTCGCCATCGAGGGTCATGTCGTGCAGTTTTCCGCCATGTCGAATCATCCCGAGGAGCTGGCCGAGCTGCGTCGGCGCGTCGAGCAATTGGAACAACAGGTGCGCGCATTGACCGAGGCCACCGCTGATCCGCGCCGCGGCAGTCTTCCCCCGCGACCGACTCCACCCCCTCCTCCGCCATTGCCGTTGCCCAGCCTGGCGCAACCGGTGGAAGACCGCCCGCCTCGCGTCCCCGCTCCCGCCCAGCGTTCACGCGAACTCGACTCGACCGTCGTGGTGGCCGCGATCGGCGGATTCATCTTTCTACTGGGCGCGATCTATGCGCTGACCGTCTCGATCCAGCGGGGTTGGATTTCTCCGCCCGTGCGCGTGGCCTTGGGCATCATGGTGGGCAGCCTGCTCGCGGGCGGGGCCGTCCGACTGATCGCGCACGAGCGGCGGCGGCTCGGTCTGGCCTTGCTCACGGTGGGCTTGGGCACGGCGACCTTCGCCTGTTACTACGGTGGTCTGATGGCGCACGTGTTTGACCGTTCAATCGGGTTTGGTGGAGCGGTTTTGGCCACGGTCGCAGCCGGCGCGACCGCCGCGCGCTACCGGCTGAGCGGGGCCATGGTCGCCGCCAACGCGTTGGCTGTCGTGGCGCCGCTCGTGTTTCTCGAACCCCGCCTGCACGAGACGATGGTGCTGGCGTATTTCGTCGCGGTTTTGGCCGCGCAAGCCGCCGCCTATTATCTGACCGGAACCGGCGCGCAATGGCGGGTGGCCCGATGGGTGGGACTCGGCGTGCTGGCCGGGGTGGCCACCGCGCATGTTGAACACCTCAACCGTCCCCAAAGCGGGCTCGGGCTGGGCCTGCTGATCGTGAGCTACGTCGTTTCTCTCGTGATCACCTGGTTGCCCCGGCATCCCGAACGCCCGGCGCACGTGGTGACCTTGACGGCTTCGCTCAGTGTGATCTTCGCGCTCGGTCTGCACGTCATCGGCACCGGACTCGGATGGAGTTCTCTCGGGCATGCCGTGCCCCTCGCCCTCCTGGCGGCCCTGCTCGTCGGGTTGATCCCATGGGCCCGCCAACGTCTCTCCGACCATTCGGCCGACACGGGGCTCGCCGTCTGCGCCGCGGGGTTTTCCATTGCCGCGGTGTTGATGGTGCTCGACGACGCGGGATCGTCGCTCCTGTGGGGCGCGGTCGCTCTGGCGGCCGCGTTGGCCGCCCGTCACGGTCCCGCCAGTGAGCGCCAACCTCTGACCTCGGCGGCAGTGCTTTACCTGCTCCTCGCCACCCCGATCTGGATGGGAGATGTCACCCGCGCTCTCCCGGAAACGGCCTGGCCGTTTCTCAACACCACATGGTTGGGCGGGGTGATCGTGGCGGCCGCGTGGTGGCAACTGGGCGGCGCGAGCCAGGACCCCAGCGCCCGCCGAGTGGGATGGTTCATCGCTCAAGTGATCTTCGTGCACGGTCTGGCGATGGAATGGGTCGGTCGCCAATCGGCCCACCTCTGGCCGGACATGCCGATGGCAGCCTTGTTGGGCACACTCACCTACGCGCTGGCCGGCTTGGGCCAATGGTATGCCGGGGTGCGCACGAGCGATGCGAGCCGCGCCCGTCCGCTGCGCATCGCGGGCTACGTCTGGCTGGGCCTCGCGGTGGCCAAACTTTTCTTCATCGACCTCGACCGAGCCTCGACTGAAAGCCGGGCGATCGCCGCGTTGATCCTGGGCGGCCTGTTTATCGCCGCCGCCTTGTTGGTCGATCGCCTGCGACCGGAACGCACCAAAAAACCTTAACCCACGCGATCGCTGGAATCATGGCCGTCCGGCTCGTTCAGGTAGGGTCCGCACAGGGATTCAAATTCGTGCAGACTGAACGGTTTAGCCAGCACCGGCACGTCCGGCGGGAGGGCCACCTCGTCCTTGTCTCCCACATAGCCGGTCACAAAAACGAAGCGACGCTGCTGCTCGGCCCGCACCGCGGCGATGGCTTCGTAGAACTCCACTCCGTTCATTTTGGGCATGCGAACGTCGGAGATGACCAGATCGTAGGCGCGGGATCGCAGGGCCGCCAGCCCCTCCCGGCCATCGGCCGCCATTTCGATCTCACAACCAAACTGGGACCGTAACATTTCCCTCAATACACTGCGCAGGACGTCCTCGTCGTCCACCACCAGGACCCGGCAGCGGCGATCCCGCTCCGCGGGCGCGAACAGCAACGGAGCAGACATGCCGTCCATATGCAGCGCGCTGAGCGCCTCGGGTCCCCGCACCGGCAACGACACGACGAATCGAGCGCCGGCGTCGGGCTGACTGTGGACCACCACCTCCCCGCCGTGTTGGCGCACGATGCTGAAACAAATACTCAATCCCAGGCCCGTGCCCTGATCGGGTCCCTTGGTCGTGAAGAACGGATCAAAAATCCGCGACTGCAGATCCAGCGGCACACCCGCGCCGTTGTCCTCGACCGTCAACTCCGCCTGTCCGTTCAGGGCTTCCAGCGAAACCACAATGCGCGGATCATCGAGTCCCTCCACGGCGTGCCAGGCATTGAGTATCAGATTTATCAATACCTGTTTGAGTTGCCCGGGGTCGCCACTGACCCAGACCGGCTCCGCCGCCTGTCGCAGCTCGATGGAGCAGCGATCGCGGATCGTGACGTTGACCATGGGCAGGCTCTCATCGATCACGGTGCGCAAATCCACCAGGCCGGCATCGTCTGACGACGGTTTGGAAAACTGGAGCAGCTGGCGAATGATCTTGGCTGCCTCTTGCGCGCTGTTGCGGATGCTCTCGGTATGAAACACGAGATCGCTGTCGACCTTGCGGCGCAGGATTTCGGCAAAGGCCAGCACGGGCGTGAGCTTGTTGTTCAACTCGTGGGCGATGCCTCCCACCAGGGTGTCGAGCAGGCGCTGTTTTTCCTCGCGCATCACGGCTTGTTCGAGGGCGCGCTGCTCGGTGACGTCGTCGAAACTGGCGCAGATTTGACCCGTCTCATGGATCCAGCCGGTCGTCACTCGAAACACGCGGTGCTGTCGGCCCGGCACCTGCACCGTATACTCCCGGGTGGCGTCCACCCGCCCCACGCGGTCCGCGTGCGCCTTGAGCAACCGCAGAAAACTGTCCCGATCCATGCCGCCCATGCGATCGGCCAAGCCGACGCCGTCGCGATAGCGCTCGTCCAGCCCGATCAGCTCGCCAAACCTCGGATTGTAGAGCTCGACCTCCCCCTTGGGGCTCAGCAACGCCACGCCCAGCGCCTCGCTTTCGAACAGCCCCTGATACAGGCCCCGCGATTGCCGCAGCGCATGGTTGGTGCGAAACAGGGTGAGGTTCTGCTCTCGCAGCGTCTCATGCTGGTGAGCTAGCTGCCCCAATTGCTCGGCCACCAGGCGGGTCTGCAAGCGCGCCAGATTTTCGACATTGATCAAGCCCACCAGCGCGCCGGCTTCGTCGACCAACATGACGTCCTCATAAAAAGCGTCACCCTGACGCGAAAACGCCGCGTCGAGCAATTCGTGCAAGGGCGCGCTCTCCGCCACAATCAGACAGTGTGGCAACACGAACTGCCGGGCGGGACTGTTGCTGTAGAGGGAAAACCCAAACCGCGATCCCATCAGAAATCCGAGACGCTTGCGGCCCATCAACCCCACGACCTGTGTCCCTTGGCACACCGCCACGAAATCCACATCCAATTCCCGAAACCGGGAGTAGACGCGTTCCAGCTTTTCATCGGCCAACACCGTGTGGCGATGGTGCACGAACGATCGTAACGGAATTTTGGTGACGGGAAACGCCTTGCGGTCCGCCGTCGGCGCGGGCGGACGACGTTCCAGTGATGGGGAAGAGCTCATCGAGGACCTGATTCCCGAACAGCCCCCCAGCGCTGTCGACCCGCGCAAGTGACAACTGCGTTAACTCCGCACTACGCCACGGATTTTCAAGCTAAATACCGCGCCGATCCGCCACTCAACTGCAACATCCACGCGCCGCAGGTCCCGACCGCGCCTACGGGACGAAGTAAAACGGGTTCGGAAGCTTGAATACACGCTCCGCATGGCCGCCGGAAAGATCACTGTATTGATCCCCGATAGTGCCAATGATCGTCCAGCCCTCCGCCTCGATTTCCGCCCGCCGCGCGGACTTTCGGGCCGCCGCGGTATCGGCTTCGCCCTTGGTCCGCAGGATCAACTTGGCGTAGGTTCCCATGGCGGTGCTCTTGAGGTTTTTCATCGTCCCCGCCCGCTCCTCCGGATCTTTGCGTCCCGTGAGAAAAATGACATCGACCCCGCTGCGCAGCGCCGCGCGATACACCTCACGCACCGGGATCAAGGCCGGTGCCGCCGCCTCCTCCACCCACTCGACCCACCGCGCCGGATCATAACCGAAATCCTCCCGCAACATTTCCGGGTAGTTGGACAACACCGTTTCATCGACATCGAACACCATGACGAGCCGCTCGTCGGCCTGCTTCGCCGCCGCGCGTTTCTCGATCCAATCGATGGCCTGCGCCGCCACCTGCGACAGATCGTTCTGATAACCACCGTCGTCATAATACGCTTTAACGGCCGCCTTGGCGCGGCTGAGGTTAAGCGGCTCCTCGGCGCGCAACGCGACCGATACCAAAACCAGTCCGACCACCAAAGCACGGGCAAATGAACGACGCATGGCCGTAGCAAAGGGCCTGTCAGCTCAGGGTCAATCGTGAGACGATCTCGCCTGGGCAGTCGTAACCCGGCAGCGACATGACATCATCCTCTCGCACCATGAAACATCACGCCATTGATTCGGCCGACGAAGCGGACGGTCCCGCCATCCTCGCCATGTTGGTCGCCGCCGGGTTGCCCACGACAGACTTAACAGCCCAAAGCTGGCCCCACTTTCTCGTGGGGCGCGATGGAGCCGCCCTCCTCGGCGCGGTCGGGCTGGAGCCGCACGATCATCATCACGGGCTGCTGCGGTCCCTCGTCGTCGATCCCGACGTGCAGGGCGAGGGCCTCGGCCGTGCACTGCTGCACGCGATCGAAAAAGCGGCGCAGCATCGCGGGATGACGAACCTCTGGCTGCTGACCACCACGGCCGAGGACTTCTTCGTCCGGCACGGCTACGCGTCGGTAGCGCGGTCGGACGTCCCCCCGCCGATTCAAGCCACGGCGGAGTTCAGTTCTCTCTGTCCCTCCTCGGCCACGGTGATGCGCAAGGCGTTGGTCGCGCCCTGAAATTGCCGTGACCGGGCGATTTGAACATCGACACCGCGCCTCCATGCATATTCCTACGGAGGAATATTAAATGAAGCTGCTGCCGATCTACGAATGTCTGCGCGACCCCACTCGCCTGCGCCTTCTGCACCTGCTGCAAACGGCCGGTCCCTTGTGCGTGTGTCACCTCCAGCACGCGTTGAACGAACCGCAGGTAAAAATCTCCAAGCACCTCGCTTACCTGCGACGGCATGGTCTGGTGCAAGCGCGTCGTGACGGTCAGTGGATGCACTATCGATTGGTCACGCGTCCCTCCGTCGCCCTCGCCCGCAATCTGGATTGCCTGCGGGACTGCGCCGCCGGTGAGCCGATCTTCGCCCGCGACGTGAAGCGTCTGCAATCCGCCCAAGCCAGCTCCCGCTTGTGCGGTCCCGCCAGCTGACTCCTGGTCCTCTCGACCCTCCACTCATTATGTCCGAATCCGTTTCCCACCGCCTCTCGTTTCTGGATCGCTACCTCACGATCTGGATTTTCGCCGCCATGGCTTTGGGCGTGGCGCTCGGCTACTTCGTGATCACCGATCCAAAGGCCTTCTTCGCGCCCATGACCGTGGGCACCACCAACCTGCCGATCGCGGTCGGGCTCATCCTCATGATGTATCCGCCCTTGGCCAAGGTGCGCTATGCGGAGCTGCCCCGCGTTTTCAAGGACACGCGGGTGCTGGGTTTGTCGCTGGTGCAAAACCTCCTCGTCGGGCCCGTGCTCATGTGGGTGCTGGCGGTGACGTTGTTGCGCGACCAACCCGAGTATATGGTCGGCCTGATCCTCGTGGGCATCGCCCGCTGCATCGCGATGGTATTGGTGTGGAACGATCTCGCCGACGGCAGCCCCGAATACGCCGCCGGATTGGTCGCGCTCAATTCGATCATTCAGATCCTCACTTACAGTGCCTATGCGTGGTTGTTCATCACGGTGTTGCCACCGCTGGTGGGTCTCGAGGGCGTGGTCGTGCCGGTGGCGATGGGCGATATTTTCAAAAGCGTGATGCTCTACCTCGGGGTGCCCTTTGCCGCCGGCGCCTTGAGTCGCGTGGTGCTCGTCGGTTGGCGGGGAGCGGATTGGTATGAGAAGGTGTTCCTGCCCCGCATCTCGCCCCTCACACTGGCCGCCCTGCTCTTCACCATCGTGGTGATGTTCACGTTCAAAGGCGACGCGATCGTGCGGTTGCCGCTGGACGTCGCCCGGATAGCGCTGCCGCTGGTGATTTACTTCGCGGTCATGTTTCTAGTGAGCTTTGCCATGGCGAAACGTCTGGGGGCGGACTACCCGCGCTCCACCACCCTCGCCTTCACCTCGGCGGGCAACAACTTCGAGCTGGCGATCGCCGTCGCCATCGCGGTGTTTGGCATCGAGTCGGCCGTGGCTTTCGCGGCAGTGGTGGGACCACTGGTGGAGGTGCCCGCTCTCATCGGCCTGGTCCACGTGGCGAACTATCTCCGCCGACGCTGGTATGCCGACGCGCCCCAAACCTAACGCAGTATCCCATTTACCATGACATCCTCCGATTCCAAACCGCTGATCCTCATCCTCTGCACGGGCAACTCGTGCCGCAGTCACATGGCGGAAGGCATCCTGCGCGCCGCGGCCGGCGACCTGCTCGACGTCCACAGCGCCGGCTCCAAACCCGCGGGTTACGTGCACCCGCTCGGCATCCGGGCCATGGCGGAAATCGGCATCGATATCAGGGCGCACACCTCCAAGCACATGAACGATTTTCTGGACCGGGACGTGCACACCGTGATCACGGTCTGCGGCAACGCCGATCAGGCCTGCCCCATGTTTCCGGGGCAGATGGCGCGTCACCACTGGGGCTTCGACGATCCCGCCCACGCCCCCGGCGACGAAGCGGCGCAGTTGGAGGTGTTTCGGCGGGTGCGCGACGAGATCAAACGCGTCTTCGACGCCTACGGCGCCGGTTGGGCCGGAGCGGCGCGGGTCGACTCCGGTGGCTGATCGCAGCGGCGCGACGGACCCAGGATGCCGAACAGCTGGTCGGCGCTGTAGGGTTTGTGCACCGTGGCCACGCTGGTGCCCCACCGCGCCCTGACCCAGGCGCATTCCTCATCGCAACCACTGCAAACCGCGATTTGCGGCGTGGGGGTGACCCTCATCAAACGCGCAATCAACCCCCGCCCGTCCAGGCGCGGCATTTGCAAATCCGTCACGACCACGTCGATGCGGATATGGGCGGATTGGTATCCCTGCCACGCCGCCTCACCATCCGGAAAACTGAGGACGTTGAAGCCGCGCCGCTCCAACAGCTGCACCAGAATCCGTCGCATGTTCGGCTCGTCCTCCGCGACCAGAACGGTTCGGGCGGTCGCAGACCAGCGCACGGCGTCTTCGGGTTGGGCACAGCGATCCACATTCACCCCTGTTGAGACCGCCAATCCGGCTCAAAGAGTCGGCAAAGAAGTGTAAAACCAGGATCGGATCGCGACCCGCCCGGTTCGCATCCCGTCGTTCGACGTCAGGATCCGGATTGCGACAGCGTCAGCAGGATGCGCAGGTCTTCAAATTGGTAGGGCTTGGGAATCAAGCGCACCCGGTTGCCCCATCGCGCGCGGACGACATCGAGTTCCTCGATCAAGGCGCTCGTCGCCACGATCGGCAAATCCGGTGCCACCTCGTTGAGTTGTTCAATCAACCCCGCGCCATCAATGCCTCCCAACCTTAAGTCGGTGAACACCACATTGATGCGATCGCACATGGTCTCGATGAGACGCAGGGCTTCCTCCGCCGATTCCACGCCGATCACTTCACAGCCCATGGACTCCAAGCGCAACGCCGCGACGCCCAGCAGGTCGACGTCATCCTCCACCATCAGGATGACCGGGTGGAGGGATGAGGAAGATGGACGCATGGCTAAGGTTTCGATCATCGAATGGGA
Source organism: Synoicihabitans lomoniglobus (assembly GCF_029023725.1). Taxonomy (GTDB): domain Bacteria; phylum Verrucomicrobiota; class Verrucomicrobiia; order Opitutales; family Opitutaceae; genus Actomonas; species Actomonas lomonigloba. Next base: position 5,890,385 of record NZ_CP119075.1, on the reverse strand, counting down.
GACAAGTCCTCTTCCCTTCGGCACACCGGAAACGGACTTAAGGCGTGGTCCCAAAAAATTAGCCGCGCTGACCGATCCGCTTAACTGCCCTCTACTTCGCCGGCGCCGAGCACCTTGGTGACCTTGCGCACGGGGTATTTGGTCACCGTCACGCCTTTGGCCCCCCGCGCCCCCACGGACATTTCGGAGAGATCGAATTCGAAGTCTTTTACTCGCGCTTTACAACGTCCGCTCAACTGGATGCGCAGTTTGCCCGGCATGGCGGATTCGTTCTTTGTGGCGTCGAAATAAACGACCTTCGACCCCTCGCTCGCGACCAGCGGATAGAGTTTGTCGCGCGTGAGTCCGCCGAGGGTGAACCGTTTGCCGAAACACTTGCCGCTCTTCTTGTCCTGATAGAGCAACGTGAAGTATTCGGGCGGGCCGTTCTTGTCGAACAACGCCACATGCAGGATGTTGCGTCCCATGAAAATCTTGTCCGCCACCTTCGACATTTTGAGCGTGCCGTCGGCCATGATGCACATGACCTGGTCGATCGGGCGACAGTCGGTGACGAATTCGTGCTGACGCCAGTTGAGGCCGACGAAACCACCTTCGCGGTCGACGAACAGCCGCTGATTGGCCGGGATGACCTTCGTCACGCTGATCTGCTCAATCTCATCAAACGAGGTGCGCCGTTTGCGGCCTTTGCCGTATTTTTCCTGCAACGATTCGAACCACGCGATGGCGTAGTCGATGAGATTGGCGAGGTGGTGTTTGACGCCCTCGATATCCGTTTCGATCTGCTTGATTTTCTCGTCCGCCTTGAAGCGATTGTAAGCCGAAATGCGTTTGATGCGGATCTCGGTCAGCCGGGTGATATCGTCATCCGTCACTTCGCGTTGCAAACGATCGAGGAAGGGTTCGAGACCGGTGCGAATCTCGTGCAGCACGCTCTCCCACGTCTTGGATTGTTCGATACGACGGTAGATCCGCTCTTCGATGAAGATGCGTTCGAGCGAGTCCCAGTGCCACTGTTGCTCGAGTTCACCGAGTTTGATTTCCAACTCGAGTTTGAGCAGACCGACGGTCTCGTCGACCGAGCGTTTCAGAATCTCGGAAACCCCGAGAAACGCGGGGCGGTCACGACCGTCGACGGTCTCGATCACGCACGCCGAGGGTGAAAGGGAAACCTGGCAGTCGGTGAAAACGTAGAGTTGTTGCTTCACCTGTTTCGGGTCGGCGCCCTGCGGCAGATGCACGAGGATCTCCACCTTGTCGGCGGTGTTGTCGTCGACGTGCTTGATCTTGATCTTGCCCTTGGTGTTGGCCGAAAGGATCGAGTCGATGAGCGACGACGTCGTCGTGCCGTAAGCGAGTTCGGTGATGGCGAGCACGTATTTGCTCTGGGACTCGATGGTGGCGCGCACCTTGACGCGGCTGCCCCGTTTGCCGTCGTTGTAATCGCTGAAATCCGCCGTGCCTCCGGTCGGAAAATCCGGCCGAATCCGAAACGTCTTGCCCTGCAGGTAATTGATCGAGGCGCGGCACAGGTCGTTGAAATTGTGCGGCAGCAACCGCGTCGACAAACCGACGGCGATGCCCTCGGCACCTTCGAGTAGCACGAGAGGAAACTTGGCCGGCAGGGTGACGGGTTCCTTGGCGCGACCGTCGTAGCTCTGCTGCCAGACCGTCGTCTTGGGGTTGAACAACACGTCCCGGGCAAACGGCGTGAGGCGGGCCTCAATGTAACGGGCGGCGGCCGCACCATCGCCGGTGAGCGTGTTGCCAAAATTGCCCTGCGGCTCGATCAGATAACCGCGCTGGGCGATGCCCACGAGGGCGGCTTCGATGGAGGCATCGCCGTGCGGATGAAACGCCATGGTGGCGCCCACAATGTTCGCGACCTTATGGAAGCGACCGTCATCTTTTTCCCACAACGTGTGCAGGATGCGACGCTGGACGGGCTTCAAGCCGTCGTTGATGTGCGGCACCGCCCGGTCGAGAATGACGTAGCTCGCGTAGTCGAGAAACCAGTTCTTATACGCGCCGGCGAGCGGAGCTTCGACGACGGTCTCAGCGGACTCGGGCGGGTTCTCATCTCCGGCGGAAACCTCCGCGTCCGGGTTCGACGCGGCGGCGGCGGGCGCGGCCTCAGCGGCGTTTTTGGCGGGATCTAAAGGGAGCTCGGGTTGATCGTCCTCGGGCGGTTGGCGGTTCGGCATGCGGGGGTGGGAAGCGACGTAAAGGCGTTGAAAAAGGCGTAGCTGAAAGGGTCGATCTCACGGGTGCAAGCCCTCGCCCTGCCAGATTGCACGGGATCCACGGTAAACCGGTGCAATGGCACACTTTGGTCAACATTCGGAAAGTGCATAACAATTTGCCTTTCCACTAAGTAACACTCCCCATGGGAAAGTTAGTATTTTCGTATCTCGTTAATGCAACGTTTATTAGATAACGTATTAACGATTGCTTCACATCTGAAGCTCTCCCTTCTGGGACTCTTTACCCCCGCATCACTCCCGCTGTGCCCAAAGATCCGTCATATGCCACCAACGCCCTTCACCACGGACCGGCGTGGACCTACATCCGTGATTTGGACGGTCTGATCGTCTACTCGTCGCCGCAGTCACGGCACTTTCTGGGTCGCGATGCGCAGGACCTCGTCGGTCAACCTTGGACGACATGCCTGGCGGCCGGAAAACTGAATTTGCAGCGCTGGGAAGCACTGCGGGAAGCGGGACAACACGGTGATTTCGCGTTGCACACCGAACTGGAACTTTGTGGCTCGCGCCCGACTCCCCTATGGGTGGAGGTGCGCGAACGGGACTGGCTGGATGATACGGCGGCGGATCCGGTCGAGTTGATCGTTGGCACGGTCGTCGACATCTCCGATCGGCGTCTGCGTGAGTCGCAGTTGCAACACGGTCAACGCCTCGAAAACCTGGGACTGCTGTCCGCCGGCATCGCCCACGATCTCAACAACATCCTCGCGCCGATCCTGATCGCGGGTTCGCTGTTGCGCCCTTCGGCCAAAAGCGATCGCGAACGTCGCATGGTCGACATTCTGCAGACCTCCGCGGAGCGCGGCGCCCGCATCGTGCGCCAGATCCTGGGCTTCGCCCACGGGGACGACTCCGATCGCGGCCCGATCGATCCCCGCCATGTGTTGCGCGAGCTCGTGCTGGTCGTGCAGGAGACCTTCCCCCGCAATATCAGCCTGCACGACGACATTTCCTCCAACTTGCGCACGGTGCACGCGAACCCCACGCAATTGCACCAGTTGCTGCTCAACTTGTGTGTGAACGCGCGGGACGCCATGCCCGACGGCGGCGAGCTGCACATCAAGGCGACCAATGCAGTGGTGAAGAACCCGCCCGCCCATCAACCCATTTCCCGCAGTCGCCGCGATTGGGTGCGTATCACGATTCGCGATACGGGCACCGGCATCCCGCCCGAGCAGCTCGATCAGATCTGGGCCCCGTTTTACACCACCAAGGCCGACGGACACGGCACCGGCCTCGGTCTCTCCACCGTGCGCAGTCTGATCATCGCCCACGGCGGATTCGTCGATGTGCGCAGCCGCCCCGGCGAAGGCACCACGTTCAGCGTGCATCTGCCCACCATCGACCGGTTGCCCGACTGCGAGGGCCTCACGCATCTCGCGGGCGACGACGAGGAGCCCGGTCACGGCGAACGTATTCTGGTGGTCGACGACGAACCTTCCGTGCGCGATGTGATTCGGGAGACCCTCGGCGCCCGGGGTTACGACATCATGCTCGCGGCCGATGGCGTCGAAGCCCTCGCCACCATCAATCTGGTCGAAAACGACATCGCCCTGGTCATCACGGACGTGCACATGCCGCACATGAGTGGCGACATCCTGGTCAACGTGCTCAAACGCATGCGCCCGCAGTTGCCGATCATTGCGATCAGTGGCCACCCGGACGCCCCGCAGAACTGGCAGCAGGATAATCAAGAGCAACCCAACGCGACCCTCACCAAGCCGTTTGCCGGTCCCGCCCTCGTCCAAACCGTGAAGGACGTGCTGAATCCGTCGGCCCCCGCCCACCGGTAGAGCGTTCCCGGCGTCAGCATCCGCCGCGGACGTTTGGCAGACCGTCCCTACCGCCCGTCAGCGACCGAGCGCCGCTGGTCAATCGGCTTTTGCCGCGCGGTCGCGTGGTGCCTTCATCGGCTCCGCTCACCTCGACCACGCCACCTCCCGCCCCTCCCCCATGCGCCCTTTGATGCTGACTTCGAACGCGCCGTTTTTTGCGCCCTCGACCACCGCCGTTCCGTCCCATCCACCCTTCGCCCGCACGCGGAAGAAAAGCACCCGCTATCGCTGCACGACGCCCATCACGGCCCGGCCCGGCCTCAACTATCGCCCGTCCGGACTCAATGATGTCGGTGATGTCATCGGAAACCTCATCAGCCCGCTGCGTTTCGAAGGTGCGACCTGGACCGCGGAAGGCGTGCGCCGCACGGCGGCCGGACTCATCGAACCCGGGTTGGTCAGCGCCCGGGAAGCCATGCCCTACCAGGCAATAAGTTCCAACGGTCTGGTCGCCGGCACGGTCGGCCATCCGCTCGAAAATCGTCGGGCCTGGGCCTCGCACTTGGGCAACTTTGGCGAAACCTTCTGGCCGGAATCGGTGAGTTTCACCCAAGGGATCAACCGCGACGGCATGGTCGTGGGCAAAACCCTTTTCCCGGCCGCCCCGCTGCTGATCTATCGCGCCTTCGTCGTCGACGCATCAAAGCGCCCCCGCTTCCTGACCCTGCCCGAGGGAGGCATGAGCGATGCAATCGGCGTGAACGATGACGGGGTGGTCTTGGTCAATGTCACCGCCCTCTCACAGGCCTCCCCCCGCCAAAAGGCGTGGCTGTGGCACGACGACGTTTTCATCCCCCTCGAAGCCCCCCCGCAGTGCTCGACCGTGGCCACGGGCTTTTCCCCGGACGGCACCGTGATCGGCTACCGCGAAAACAGCTTCGGCCAACGCCAGGCCGTCATGTGGGTCGATGGTCATCTGGTGGATCTCGGCGTGTCGCCCGCGGAGAACTTCATTCCCCATGCCATCAACGATCATGCCGTCATCGTGGGCTCCATTCGCAAGACCGGTGGCGCGACGACCGCCGTCCGTTGGACGCCCCGGCACGGGCTCGAACGCCTGGCCGATCTCACCGACTCCCACTACCGTGGCACGCTGATCGATGCCGTGGCGATCAACACTTCCGGCCACATCGCGGTGGTGGGACAACGTGGCCAAACCCAGGAAGGGTTCGTGCTGCTGCCACCCGATTAATCTCCGTCGCTCCGCTTTATCGTTCTCCTACCGCCGCAAACGTTTCGTGGGCTGGCCCCATGCGACGCTTTGGCTTTGCCTGACTGTCATGCGTGCCCCGCTTCTCGTCCCCCGCTCTTGGTTGTTGCTCGGCGGATTGTGTGCCGGCGTAGGGTTGGGGTTCGCCCAGGACGGTCCCGTCGCATCGCCACCGCGATTGGAGGAACGCGGCTTCCCCGCCATGCGCAGCTTCAGCCCGCGCGACTACGGCGGACACAATCAAGTTTGGACGGCCAAACGCGGTCCCGACGGGGTGATGTATTTTGGCTGTCGCGGCCAAGTGCTGGCATTCGACGGGATCGCTTGGCGCAACATTCCCGTGCCCGGCGGCGTCCATATCCGGGCCATGGACATCGACTCGGCGGGCACCGTGTGGCTCGGCGGAGTGAATGAATTCGGGTATCTCAAACCCAGCGCCACGGGGGAATTGAAATTCGAATCGCTCCGGCCGCACCTGCCTGCCGACATCACCCAGACAGGCGACTTCCGCCGCGCCTACGCCATGCCCGATGGCGTCTATTTCCAAACCGATGCCTATCTCTTTCGCTGGCACGATGGCGTCCTGAAGGTTTGGCCAATGCACGAGCGCTTCGTCACGCTCATGATGCCCTGGCAAGGTCGTCTCGTCGTCTGCCGGAGCGACGGCTGGATGATGCCCAACGAGGACGGCACTTGGGATCCTGTGCCCGGCCAACCCGACCCCGCCCGCCAAATCCTCCTGTCCGGGTTGGTCCCCAATGGCCGCGATGCGTGGTGGGCCGCCGCCGGTCGCAAAGGTCTCCTGCGCTTCGACGGCCAAACCACCTCCGAGGTGCCCGGTGACGTGGCCGCTTTCATCAAGCGGTCCCGCCTGTTCGGCATCGCCCGCCTCGCCGACGGCCGACTGCTCCTGCCCACGCTCGGCAACGGACTGCTCATCACCGATGCCGAGTTGCGACCATTGCTCCACCTCAACGCCGACAACGGCCTGCCCTCCGACACGGTCATCTGCGTCGAACCCGTGGGCAACGGCATCGTGTGGTGCGGCACCGAACAAGGCATCGTGCGGCTCGACCTATCGCCGGGCATCACGCGATTCTCGCCGGCCAACGGGCTCGATCACAACGGCACCGAGTCCGTCATTCGCCTCGCCGACGAGCCGGTTTTTGCCACCTCCAACGGCGCCATGCAGATGCAGCCCGGCGAAGGTCCGTTTGCGAACCCCGCTTTCCGTCCCTGGGCCGAGATCGACGACAACCTCAATGACTTTCTCCCCCTCGCCGACGGCGTGCTGGCCGGCGGCGTGCGCAGCCTGTGGTGGGTGCGCGACGGAGAGGTGTTCGACCTGCAAAGTCCCAGCAACATCGACGACATTCTCATCCCCCGGCTCCTCCCCCACCGCGCCGTCGCCCTCCACCTCACCGGCATCGCCTGGTGGCGACGCGACGGCGCGAGCTGGATTCTGGACCACAACGTGGAGGCACCGCGCGGCGAGTTCGATTCCCTCTGTGAAGATGCCAACGGCACGCTCTGGATCGGTTCGTCAAACCAAGGCGTGTGGCGCTTGGACTACGGACCGCTCGCTACCACCATCGCGGCCGACGCCACGCTGCCCGACCCCGTCCCCGTGCACTACACGGCCGCACACGGGCTGCCCTCCACCACCGACCGAACCCTGGTCGAAATCATCGACGGGGCGCCACTGTTTTTCACGTCCTACGGATTGTATCGCCACGATGCCGCCACTGATCGCTTTGTCCCCGAACCGGCCTTCGGGCCGCGCTTTGTCGACGGCACCTGGTGCACCCATCACGCCGCACCGTCGCCCACCGGAGGCGTGTGGTTTGATGTCAAAGGGGCCATCGGCAGCGCGGACGAATCGTTTCATCAGATCGGTCGTTGGATGGACGGCACATGGCATCCGCTGCAACTGGCCGATCTCGATCGCATCGGCTCGGTGCGCGAGCTCGTTTGCGAAATGGTCGACGGGGAGGAAGTGCTCTGGATCTGTGGCGAGTCCGCCCTGATTCGCATCAATGTCACCGCGCGGCAACTACATCCCGGGGCCCAGGTCGGGGCCACGGTGCTGCATTCCCTCACCACCACGAGCGGGCGCACGCTGGCGTCGGGAGGCCACATCGCGGAGTCGCTCGACATCGCTCCCGAACACAACTCCGTGCGTTTCCGCTTTGGCACCCCCGGTCTGTCCGGCGAGCACGATGGTTACCACGTTTCCCAATTGATCGGTTTCAGCGGCGGTGAACTCGAAGCCAACCCCACCGGCGAGCGCACCTTCACCAATCTCCCTCCCGGGGACTACGTTTTCGAGGCGCGCGGACGCACCGCCGACCACCATTGGAGCACTCCGGCCAGATTGGCCTTCACCGTGCTCGCGCCGTGGTGGCTCACGCCCGCCGCCAAGGTTGCCTATGGGCTCGTCGCCCTCGGCAGCGTCTACCTCATCGTGCGCTGGCGGACCCTGCGTCTCGAAGCCCAACGCACCCAACTCGAACAGGTGGTGGCGGCACGCACGGCCGAACTCGCCAACAAGGCGGCCGCCCTCGAACGCCTGCACGCCCTCGAACACGATGCCACCCTCGCCGCTCGTTTGTCCGCCGAAACCGCCCGTCTGGAACTGCTGCGCTACCAGCTCAACCCGCACTTCCTCTTCAATTCGCTCAACTCCATCCGCGCCCTCGTCTACTCCGCGCCCGAGACCGCCGGCGAGATGGTCACCAAACTCGCCGAATTCTGCCGCCGCACACTCAATCGCAGCAATGACGAGATGGTTTCGGTCGCCGATGAGGTCGCCATGGCGCGCAACTATCTCGATATCGAACAGGTTCGATGGCAGGACGGCTTGCAGATTCACCTGGAGGTTTCACCCGCCGCCGCGGCCTGCGAACTCCCGCAAAATCTCCTTCTGCCGCTGCTCGAAAACGCCATCAAATACGGCGGCCGCACTTCCCCCGACCAACTCGAGGTCAAACTCAGCATCGTCCTCGAAAACGACGTGCTGACCTGCGCGGTCGCCAACACCGGCGCGTGGGTCGAGCCGGACGAAAATCCGTTCACCGACTCGACCCGAATCGGCTTGGCCAACCTGCGCCAACGCCTGCGTCGCCACTACGGCGACGACGCCCGCATGACCCACGCGACCACCGCCGGTTGGGTCATCATCACCGTGATGCTTCCTCGTTGCCACCGTGATCCATCGCCGCCGCCGACCGCCTGATCGTCAGATTTCCGTCTCCACCTTTTTTACATTTTCACTTCCTCATGCCTTCCCGCCACGCCTTGCTCATTGACGACGAACCACTCGCGCGAATCGAACTGCGCCGCCTGCTGCAAGCGCATGCGGACATCACCATTGTCGGAGAGGCCGGCACCCTCAACGAGGCGCGCGAACGCCTGGCGGCCACGGACTACGATCTCGTCTTTCTGGACATTCAACTGCGCGGCGGCACCGGCTTCGACCTGCTCGAACACATTCCTCCCCACGCCCGGGTGATCTTCGTGACCGCCTTCGATCGCTACGCGGTCCGCGCCTTCGACGTCAATGCCCTCGACTATCTCCTCAAACCCGTGACCGCCGAACGTCTCTCCGCGAGCCTGTATCGGCTCGACCCCGCCGAGCCGACCGCCCCGGCCGGGAGGGGACCGGAGTCGGACCGCGAAAACGCCCCGCCATTCACCGTCGAAGACCGCATCTTCGTTAAAACCGGCCACACCACCCGCTTTATTGAAATCCGCGCCATCGTCTCGATCCGCAGTTGTGAAAACTACACCGAGATCCAGTTGGCCGACGGCTCCCAGCACCTCACCCTGCGCACGCTCAAGTCCTGGGAAAACACATTGCCCGCCTCGATCTTCGCCCGAGTGCATCGTCAGTCGTTGATCAACCTGCAACATGTGCGTGCGATCGTGCGCGGCGAAGGCGAAGACGTGCGCTTCGCGTTCCAACCGCCATTGCCCGAGATCGCCGCCAGTCGGCGTTGCGTGGCCGAATTGCGGCAGCGACTGGCCGATGCCGGCCTCGCTCAAATCATCCCGTAACGTGAACGAGACGCCTACCCGGCAGCCTGGATTTGCCCCCACTGCCCACATCCGGGAAACGGCTCCGCTCCGATGCCAACCCCAGGCACGAAGCCCTCACGAACGCGTCCGATCCTACCACGCGCGATGCAGTCGAACGGCAGTAATGTAATTTAATGCAATTGAATTTGCACTCGCCTCCCCGCCTCCCCAGCTTCCGGACACTCCGCCCCACCCCGCATCGTCGTTCGATCTTCGCCCCATGTCCGTTTCCGCCCCCACCCCGGCCCCTCTGTCGTTTCGTGAAAAATTTGGCTACGGCCTCGGCGATACGGCGTCGAATTTCGTTTTTCACACCATCAACGTCTTCCTGTTTTACTACTACACGGACGTATTTGGTTTGGCCGCCGGCGCCGCCGGCACGCTGTTTATCGTCGCTCGTTTTTTCGATGCGGTGAGCGATCCGCTCATGGGAGCGCTGGCCGATCGCACGCAAACGCGCTGGGGTAAATATCGCCCCTACTTGCTGTGGATGGCGGTGCCCTTCGGCATCGCGGGCTATCTGTTGTTTGCCAACCCCGACCTGAGCGCGTCCGGCAAACTCATCTACGCCTACATCACCTACATCCTCATGATGCTGGTCTACACCGCGATCAACATCCCCTACTCTGCGATGCTCGGGGTGATTACGCCGTCATCGCAGGAGCGCACCTCGCTTTCGACCTTCCGATTTGTGTGCGCGTTTGCCGGGCAATTTCTCATCGTGGCGGCGGCCCGACCGTTGATCGCCAAGTTCGGCGAGGGCAACGAGGCGGCGGGCTTCCAAGCCACCATGGCGATCTTTGCGGTGGTTGCGGTGGGACTGTTCGTCTTCACCTTTCTCACCACCCGCGAGCGCGTGCAGCCTCCGCCCAGTCAGAAGCCGGACCTGCGCAAGGAACTCGGATTGCTCGTGCGCAATCGACCTTGGGTCATCCTGTCCATCGCCGGTGTGCTCACCCTGGCCAACGTCGCCATTCGCGGCGCGGTCACGGTCCACTATTTCAAATACTACGTCGGCGATGACGGCACGCCGTGGTTCGGCGTTTTCGACCTCACCACCGTGTTCATGACCAGTGGCACACTCGCACTCATTGCCGGCGTGGCGTGCACGCCCCTGTTCACCCGTTTCGCGGGCAAGCGGTCGTTGATGATCTGGCTCTCCGCCGCCAATGCCCTGGCGATGGCGTCGTTCTTCTTCATCCCGCCGGAGGCCACGGTGCTCATGTTGGTGGTGAATATTCTGGGCACGTTCATCATCGGCCCCACGCCCGCGTTGGTCTGGGCCATGTTTGCCGACGCCGCGGATTACGGCATGTGGAAACTGGGACATCGCTCCACCGCCCTGGTGTTCTCGTCCGCCCAGTTTGCCCAGAAAATGGGGCTTACCATCGGCGGCGGCGTGCCTGGCATCGTGCTCGCCTACTACGGCTTTGTGGCCAATGATATTCAGACCGAAAGCAGCCTCCTCGGCGTGCGCCTCCTCTTCACGATCCTACCCGCGGCATTCGCCATCGGCGGCGTGATCGCCATCTGGTTCTACCCCCTGCGCGAAAGCGACGTCGCCCAAATGGAACAAGACCTGGCCACGGCGGAGTCCACCTGACCGGAGAGCGCGAGCGAGCTCGCGGCCTACGGCGGGTGGGTGAACGACGCAGGTGTGTCGGCAGCGCGCCGGGGCGTTTCGGTAGGCTGCGAGCTTGCTCGCGCTTTCGCCCTGCCGCACCGTCTCGTTATGCATACGCCGGGGCGAGGTGCCGGAGCTTTGCGGCGAAACCGAGTCTCGATTTCCGGCGCGACCTACTTCCTGACGCTCTGCACCAACCACCGCAACCGGGGCCTGAACACACCGACCATCGCCGCATCAATCCGCGCCGAAACCGGAGCCATCGAACACGATCGTCATTGGCACGTTCGCGGTGCCGTCATCATGCCCGATCACCTGCATCTACTCGCGGTTATCACGGGGTCACGCTCGCTCTCCCGCACCGTCGCCCGACTCAAATCCAAAACCCGCTGCGAGCTCGCCGCCGCCGGTCTGTCGTGGAAATCCAACTACTTTGATCACCGCCTGAGGCCCGATGATCACGTCTCCGCGGCGCTTTCCTACCTGGTCATGAATCCTGTCCGGGGCGGACTCGTCGCTGCCACCAAAGACTATCCGCACGTGTGGATCGGCCCGGAAGAAACGACATGGTTTGCATGGCCCCCGGCCGATGACGCGCTCGCGCGACCCCATTGGCTTGACCGCGGATAAACCTCCGGAGGGTAGCGGAAGAGCGCGAGCAAGCTCGCGGCCTACGGTGGGTGGTGGGCGGTGTGAAAGACGCAGGTGTGCCGGCATGCGCGCCGGGGCGTTTTGTAGGCTGCGAGCTTGCTCGCGCTTTCGCCCTGCCGCACCGTCTCGTTATGCATACGCCGGGGCGAGGAGACGGAGCTTTGCGGCGAAAACGAGTCTCGATTTCCGGCGCGACCTACTTCCTGACGCTCTGCACCAACCACCGCAACCGGGGCCTGAACACACCGACCATCGCCGCATCAATCCGCGCCGAAACCGGAGCCATCGAACACGATCGTCATTGGCACGTTCGCGGTGCCGTCATCATGCCCGATCACCTGCATCTACTCGCGACCATCACCGGATCGCTCTCGCTCTCCCGCACGGTCGCCCGACTTAAATCCAAAACCCGCCGCGAGCTCGCCGCGGCCGGTCTGTCATGGCAATCCAACTACTTCGATCACCGCCTGAGGCCCGCTGATCACATCTCCGCGGCGCTGACCTATCTGGTCACAAATCCCGTCCGGGGCAGACTCGTCGCTGCCGCCAAAGACTACCCGCAGGTGTGGATCGGCCCGGAAGAAACGACATGGTTTGCATGGCCCCCGGCCGACGACTCATCCGTGCGACCCCATTGGCTTGATCGCGGACAAACCTCCGGAGGGTGACGGAAAAGCGCGAGCGAGCTCGCGGCCTACGGTGGGTGGTGTGAACGAATCAGGCGTGCCGGCAAGCGCGTCGGGGCGTTTTCGTAGGCCGCGAGCTTGCTCGCGCTTTCACCTTACGCTTTGGCCGGTGCCGCCACGGAGTCATCGTCGCGGAGATCGCAGTTGATGAGGACGTGCTGCTCGGAATCGAAGCGCTTGTTGACCAGCGCGAGCGAGCTCGCGGCCTACGGTGGGTGGTGTGAACGAATCAGGTGTGTCGGCAGCGCGCCGGGGCGTTTCGGTAGGCTGCGAGCTTGCTCGCGCTTTCGCCTTACGCTTTGGCCGGGGCGGCCACGGTGTCGCCGTCGCGGAGGTCGCAGTTGAGGAGGATGTGTTGCTCGGAATCGAAACGCTTGTTGATCAAATCCAGTAGGCGTTTCCCGCCGGTCACCCCGATCTGGTGAAAGGGGATTTCAATCGTGGTGAGTTTGTCGGCTCCTTGCGGAGGTTGCAGTCCGTCGAATCCCACAATGGAGACGTCGGTCGGCACGCGCAGTCCCGCCGCTTTGAGATCGAGCATAAGATCAAAGGCCTGGTGATCCGCTGCGCAAATCCACGCCGTCACGCCTTGGGCAGTGCGCTCCCGCACCCGCGCGTGCGCGTCGGGCAACGCCAGGGAGTCGCGCGGGCTGACATTAATCGCGTCCTGCGGATCAATCTCCAATCCCCGCGCGGTCATCATCTCCACAAACGCACCATACCGGCGTAGCGCCCAGGTCGCTTCGACCGGGTAGCGCCACGTAAAAAACCCAATGCGGCGATGGCCTTGCGAGTGCAGATGCTCGACCAGGCGCTCGATGCCCCGGTGGTGATCCACATCGACGCAGTCCAGCGGCGTGCGGCCGTATTGCTCGACCAACGACACCACCGGAAACGTGGCCTTTAACTCGTCGACCACACTCTGCGGGAACGGATAAATGAGGACCACGCCGTCCCAGAGGCGACGACCGTCCGACACGATTTCTTCATAGGACGGGCCGTCGATGTGCAGGTCCTCGGGTCGCACAAAATGTAGGTCGAGTCGCACGCCTTGCACCCGCGCCACCTCGGAGAGTCCATTGAGCAACTCCTGCCCGGGATTGCCGTATCCGGTGCGATCAAAATTGGGCAGATCCACACACACCAGCACCCCGAAAGCCAACGCCCGGCGCGTGCGCTGGTGCACCGCGGGAGTGCGCTTCTCCGTATGCGCATAACCCATGCGCGAAGCCAGCGCGAAGACCTTGGCCCGAGTCTTGGGATTAATGCCGGGGTGGTTCGTGAAACAGCGTGAAACCGTCGCCCGCGAGATCTGAAGTTCCTTGGCGATATACTGCTGGTTGATCTTGGCCATGGGGAGAAACGAATACAGTGAAACAAAAACGAGCCGGTCGGCTCAACGAAACGGGCTTCACCTTACAGCTCAACGCGTAAGTCGTAGGTATCTCAATGCAATCTTTTATGCAATTTTATGCATCTATTGCACTTGCTCCCTCTGCCCCACCGTCTTTTCATCAGCCATGAATCGATTGGGACTTGGTTGCGCACTGGGCTTGGCCTCCCTGCCATTATCGCTCTCGGCCGACCCGGCCCGCGTGACACTGGAACAGGCTTCCGACGGCACCTGGCAGCTGCGACGCAATGGCGAGCCCTATGTGATTCGCGGGGCCGGCGGTTACGAGCAACTCGAGGTGTTGCGCGAGTCGGGCGGCAATACGATCCGCACCTGGGGCGTGGAACAACTCGGTCCGGACGCATCCGGCGAACCGCTGCTCGATCGCGCCGCCCGTCTCGGCTTGTGCGTGCTGGTGGGATTGTGGGTCGATCATCCCCGTCATGGTTTTGACTACGGCGACGAGGCGGCCTTGCAACGCCAACGCGAACGCATCCTCACGACGGTGCGGCGTTACAAAGATCATGCGGCCGTGCTCATGTGGGGCCTCGGCAATGAGATGGAGGAGGACGGCAGCGATCCGCGCATCTGGCGCGAACTCGAGGTGCTCGCCCGCCTCGTCAAAGCGGCGGACCCGGACCATCCGGTGTGCACCATTCTCGCCGGCACCTACAACGACAAGGTGCGGGCCATGATGCCCCATTACTCCGCGATGGATTTACTCGGCATCAATATTTACGGTGGAGCCGAAGGCGTGGACGACGCCTTGGCCGCCCAAGGTTGGGAGCGTCCTTACCTGATCACGGAATTCGGGCCGGTCGGCCACTGGGAGATTGAGACCACGTCCTGGGGCGCACCGATCGAGCCCACCTCGGCCGAAAAAGCCGCGACTTACGCCAACGCCCATCGGGCTATGATCGCCGCGAAACGCCAGCTGTGTCTCGGGACGTTCTGCTTTTTATGGGGACAGAAACAGGAGACCACCGCCACGTGGTTCAGCATGTTTCTGCCCAGCGGAGAGAAGACGCCGTCGATCGACGCGATGGTCCGATCCTGGACCGGCGTTGAACCCATCCACCCCAGTCCGGTCATTCATGGCTTACAGGCGGACTTTCGGGAAAAAACCATCGCGGTCGGATCCCAGCACACGGTGACGGCCGACGTGACCGCTCCGGCCGGAGCGGAGTTGCAATTTGACTGGCAGGTCGTGGCCGAAACGCATGATCGCAAGTTTGGGGGCGATCCGGAGGAACGACCTCCCGTCATTGCCGGCTGCGTGGTGAAGCAAAACGGAGCCACGGTCGATTTGCGGCTGCCGGCGGAGCCCGGCGCGTATCGAGTATTCCTCTACGTGCGCGACGGCCACGGCGGCGGCGCGGCGGGAAACTTCCCGTTCAAGGTCGAGTAGGTGGGGCGGAGAGCGCGAGCGAGCTCGCGGCCTACCGGCGGGCGCAGCCGTTCCCGTTTTCCCGCCTTCGGACCCGGGTCCGCATCTCCACGCAGCCGACCTGCTGGCGGACGCTCCGTCCCTTCACGCGTCGTCGCGCCGTAGGTGTGGCGGCGACGGCGCCTTTCAACGTAAAACGCCCGCTCCGGCGAACCGGGCGGGCGTTGAACACCTATGCAATGAAGCGCTTAGTCCGCTTAGAAACGATAGCCAAACTCCATGCGACCGGACATGCCGGGCGCGTAGATGAGACCGTAGAGATCTTCGTCGTTGAGGAGGTTGTTGATGTTGAGCTGCACGTAGGCGTCGTGATCACGCAGCGAGAATTCGTAGCGGGCCATGAGGTCGAGGTTCAGCCGGGACTTGTGCTTGAGCACAATGAGGTCGCCGTTGCCGTCGGTCTGCTTTTGCCCGGCCACCGTGATGCCGGAGAAGTATTCGCGCTCGGATTCCCATTGGCCACCGAGACCGATGGAGAGTCCGGCGAGCGGTCCGTCATTGAAGGAGTAGTTGGCCCAGCTGCTGATGGCGTGATCGGGCGTGTCATCGCGTGATTCGCCCGCACCCCAGCCGATGCCGGTCCAGGTGGACGTGCGCGTCGGGTCGGTGTAGACTTCATCGAGCGAGTAGCCGGTGAGACCCCAGTTGCCATCGGGGAAATACCAGACGGCCCAGCGATTGTCGGGCACGGGGTAATCGACGAAGCGACCGGGGTTGGTGATCTCGCGTTCGACGTGCGCGTAGGACACGAGGAACTGGAAGTTGTCCGTCGGGGTGAAGAGGATCTGGGCATCCCAGCCCTTCGACTCGTCTTCCTGCTGGACGTAGGCCTGCCAACCGTCGGCGTTGCCGATGTCGTTGAAGCTGTTGTTGGTGTGGCCGTCCTCGGTGTAGAGCCAACCGGCCCAGCCCGGCATGGTCGTCTTGGTGAGGTTGAACACCTGGTCGAGGTAAGCCGCACCAGTGGCCTCGGAGGCGTTCACATACCAGCTGGTGGTGCCGCCTTCGTCGTGCTGATAAATCGCCCCGGAACTCACGCCGGCATTCCATTCGGCGATGGCAGCGTCAGCCGCTCCGTTGCCACCGTTGGAGCCGCCGGGCGCGGACGCCGGACTGAAGTTGCCGACGTTGTAAATGATGGGACGGCTGGTATCGAAGTTGCCCTTGAGCGTGGGCATCCACCATTGGCCGAACGGCACACCTTTGCGCTCGATCTTAAAGCTGCTGATGGTGCCGGAAATCTTGCCGTCCATGAAGTCGACCTTGAGGCCGATCTCTTCGCTGCGGGCGCTGACGGGGCCGAGCGGATCGCCGGAGGCATCGCGCAAACCGTCGAAGTTGGGCTGCAGACCTTCGGACTTGAGACCGTAGATACTGACCTGCGGCAGGAGGCGGAAAGTCGCGCCGAACTGAGAGGTGTCCTCCTTTTGCACCGGACGACGCGAAGATGTGCTGTCCATGGTCGGATAGAACGTGTCCTGCTCGACCCCGAAGTCGTTACGGTCGCGACGCATGCCGGCGACGATGGAGAGTCGATTGTCGAGCAGCTTGCCCTGATACACGGCATAGTCGCCGGTGTTGCGACCCGTGGAATCGATGTGGTTGATGCGCACCATGTCGACATCGGCGGTGCCGTCACCTTGGGTGCCGAAGCGGATGTAGGACGTGTCGGTCGGGTTCTTGTAGTTGAAGAACGTGTCGCGGGTGCGCGTGAGGCGGGTGAGTTTCTCGGCCTTTTCGTAGGAGCGGCCGACGAGCAGACTGCTGTCGATACCGAGCCATTTACTGTCTTCGAGAATATCGAACTGGTAGTTCAGTTCCACCCGGGCCTGCTCGCGCTGAGCCTGCTCGTAGTTGTCGGCCCAATTGTATTTGAAGATCGTGTTGGGCGTCTCGGTTTCGATGAACTCGCTGCTGCCGTTGGCCGAGTCGATCGGCACGACGCGGATGGTGTCGCGCAGCGCCACCGGGCCGATGTTTTGCTCCATGGCGCCGTTTACATCGCGGCCGTTGTAGATGACCTGGGACGTGTTGTAACCGGCGAGCAGATTGAGATTCTCAAAAATTTCCTGCGACACCTGGAAGCGCACATTGTATTGCTCGGTCTCGCGATAGGTATCGGGGCCGGACCAACGGAACGTGCGGGGATCCTTGCCCGCAAACTGCACAAAGCCGGAACTCTGCAAACGGTCGGCCTGGTCGACACCGTTGATGTCGGAACGGGCGCGCACGCTGAGGAAACCCACGCCGGTCTCAGTTTGCTCGCCGTATTCAAGATCCACCAACACGTCGGTTTTCTCGGTGGGTTTGAAACTGAAACTCGGGGCCACGAAAATGTGATCCTCGTCGTAGAGCTCGGTGTAGTTGCCGGTCTTTTGGGCGGCACCGGAAACCCGGTAGGCCGCGTCCCAGCGCTCGCCCAAAGGTCCCGTCGTATCAAACGTGCCGCGCAGGAAACCGTCGGTGCCAACGCTCACCGCAAGATCGGTGGACGCTTCCGTGGACGGCGTCTTGGGCATGTAGTTTACGATGCCACCGAAGTTTCCGATACCGTATAGCAACGCCGCCGGTCCCCGCACGACCTCGATACGGCCGATGTTGATCGAGTCAGTGGCACTCTGCCGCCGAAAACCGTCGCGCAGCACGACGTCGGTCACGTAGCCGCGCAGTTTGATCGTGGTCTGGTTCTTGTCGGCCGTCACACTCTCGGGGTTGTTCACCCCACCCGGGCCATAAAAGCTGTTCACGCCCTGCGTGTTTTGCGACTGCAGCACGACGCCCGCACTGTAACGCAGGCTTTGGCGCAAATCGGTCGCGCCCACGTCCTTGAGGAAGTCCTCCGTGATGACCTCGATGGGCATCGGGATTTCCTTGATGGCCGTGCTGATGCGCGAACCGGAGATCGAGTTGGTGGCCCGATAACCTTTGTCTAAGGTGGAGTCTACGGTGAACGGGTTGAGTTCGATCACATCATCTTCGACGTCGGAGTTGGCAGCTTCGGACGTGGTCACCTGTGCAGATAGCAGCGGGACGAATAACAAACTGGCCAACGCAAACGCGCGGCGAGGAAGGGCAGGATAAGTCATGGCGTTTTCAGGGTTGAACGGCGAGGCGCAGGCCTGCGGGGTTGCCGTTTGTTGCATAAATGTGCATTACTCTGGTTCCGTCAATGCAATTTTATGCACTTCATGTGTTCAAAACCGCGCCATCCGTCGCGGTGAGTCTCATTTCCAGCGAGGCATCGGCTGCAAAAAATTGCCGTAGGTGCAGCGGTTTTCGGGGTTTATTCTCAACGACTCGTCATTCCTCCCACCCTCGCTATGACCTCTTCAACCCTCCCCTCCCGCCCCAGTTTCCCGGCCCTGTCACCAAGCCCCGGAGGCCCCGTAAAACGACTGTCATCGGGAGACGGTCTGCGCCGTATTTTTGCGGCCGCGGCCGCCCTCGCGCTTGGCGGGCTGAGCACGGGGTGCCAAAGCCCGGCGTCCGAACCTCAACCGAGCAAAACCCCCGCCCTCGTTCTGGCCAAACGGGCCGACCACCTCCGCATCGGCATGCACAAACCTCAGGTGCTGGAATGGTTGGGAGAACCGCTGGCCTCGATCTCCGGCAACAATTCCAACGGCATGCGCGAAACCTGGACCTACCGCATCGAACACACCCCGCATTATAAGACCGTCGTCGCCGTCATGGAAAAGGTCCCCTACTACGACCCGATTACCGGTATTTTACGCTGGCTCGATGAACCCGTGCAAAATCAACAACGCACCCAAAGCATCGAAACCCTCACCCTGACATTTCGCGGCGTGAGTCTCATCGACATCGAGCGCGACAAACGCGAACTCGGCGGGTTCAGAGACTGAGCACGCGGCGACGACGCCGCCCCCCTGCCAACATCACGCCCGCGAGCCCGCAGATCGCGCCTGCCGTGGCTGGCTCCGGCACCGCCGACACCGCCGTAATCTGCAACACGTCGTAGCTCCCGCCGTCGCCATTGAACGCGAGTCCTGGCTGCACCTGCACGGTGAAATCAAATGCGGTCAGACCTCCCACGCTCGTCAGCACGACCCCGGGATCGATCGTGATCCCGCCCGCCGCGTAAAGGAGATTGAACGTCTCGCCGGCCGCCACCTCGAAGTCGTTGTAGTCCGTCAGTTGCAGGATCGCGCCCGCGCCGATCGTCACCGCCCCGCCATAGAAAAGCTGATCAAATTGCCCCGTCGTCGGGTCGGTGAAGGAACCCGTCGCGGCCGTGAGCCCACCGAGCTCAAAGATCAGTTTCCCGCCATCGGCGATTAACAGGTCTCCGCTGCTGTAAATCGCACCCGGCGAGAAGCCGGGGGCAAACACTCCGCCGGATGCAATCGTGGTGGTGCCACTCACGGCAATATCTCCGCTCAGTGTTCCGCCCGAAGCCACCGTCAATCCGCCCACGATCCGGCCAGTGCCGGTGAATTCCGCGCCGGAGCCCACGCTGGCGGTGCCCGCGTCCGCCAGCGTCACCACGGCGTCATCGGCCCACACCACCCGGGTCGTGCCCACCCCTCCCGTGGCCGTCAGACTGTCCAATGTGGCCGACTCCGCCACGGCCACCGTGGTGCGCGCATCCGCCGTGAGCGTAGTGAAGGCGGCGCTGCCCGCCGTGGGCGCGACCACCGCCTGATTGCCGTTGGCCGCAAATGTAACCGGCGTATCATTGATCTCAATACCTCCAATTTGCGTCACGACCGGAGTCGTGCCGGTCGACTGACCAAAGGTGATCAACACCCCGTGCGATTGGGCTCCGGCCGAACCGTAGTCCGACGCCCAACTCGCCCAGTTGCTTACGGCGTAAATCTCATCCCCCTGTCCTGTCGCCGCCCCGGTCAAGGTGTCGGGGAACTCGGCAAACGGACCGTTTGCAATCGTGAGGTCCTTGATGTCGTCCCAGGTCGCCGCCCCGAAGCCCGTGGCGCCAGTGCCCGACCAACCCGCTTCCGCCTCGAAAATGGAATACCAGTTTTGAGTATTGTCGGTCACAAAACCCGAGGCCTCCACCGCGTTGACATTGGTCCCGTAGTAGCGCGGCGCCAGTATGGCCCGGTGCCCCTCGGCATCCTGCACCATGATGTTGAAATAGGCATCGCCGGAGTCCCCCGCGACATTGGTCCAGGTCAGACTGTCGAACGCCGCGTCCACCGTTTGCCCGTTGAAAGCGCCCGTCGTCGCAAACGCCTTCAAACCGGTGCGTCCCGCCCAACTCGATTTGTTCCAATGGTAGTTCGAGTCGTTACCCGTGATCGCGGTCAGCACTCCCGTATTGCTGTCATACGAAATTGCCGCGCCGTGAGTCGCCCACAGGGAGAATTCCTGACCCGGCAAAAACGAAGCAGCGGACACGCCCACGCATACCGATATGATGAATCGCATTCCTGCATGCTAACCGCGGGCGACCGCCCCGGATATCCGGGGGAACGCTCAATCATCCGCGCTATTCTCAATCCACCACATTATGCCACGCATCCGGTGCGTGCGTTCCCATCCGTGACTCCTCAAACAAATCAATGACCCCGTGAGAACACCGGCGCGGACTCCCCCATTCATTCCAGTCATTTCGGGCCCCATGGACTGCACACGAATCCCGCAACCGTTCTTGTGCTGTCCGCGGCCACGAGATAGAAACACTCCACACCCTTCGTGTTACTCACCTCCTCCCGCAGCATGAAACCTCGCACCCTTGTTATGTCGGTCGTGACGGCCCTCGTCACCGTTTTCGTGATATTGAACTGGAACGTGTTCATCACCCCCACGCCGCTATCATTCGGGTTTAGCACCATCGAGATTCCGCTCGGCATGGTCATGCTCGCGCTGACCCTCGGCACGTATGTGTTGATGACGACCTATGCGAATCACTTGCGTAAATCCGCTCTCATTCAAGCCGGGATCAGCGCGGAAGAATTGCAAAAACAACGGCGGCTCGCCGACCAGGCCGAAGCCTCCCGTTTCACGGAACTGCGCAATTTCCTTAACGAGGAATTCAAGCAACTCGCCGAATCCCGCGCCCAGTTTCACCGTGACGTGAACGAACGACTCTCGGCCTTGGAAAACCGCCGTGAGCCGATGGCAGCGTCCCCACCACCGGACGACAGTCCGGCGTGATTTCAGCTCCGGGGCAAAGCGTCGACCGCAACTCGCGCCGCCGCCAACTGGGATTCGAGTCGCGCCAACACGTCGGACTTTGAATCGCCGGCGTAGGCCGACCACCGCGACTGGAAATACGGATTCAGTTCCGCGTTCAGCACCACATGACGATGGATGGCCTCCAAGCCCGCCAAAGTCTCGGCCGCCTTTACGTTGTCATCCGAGGTGATCGCGAGGGGAACTCCCATCACCCCGTCGGTCTCCAACACGGTCGTCTTCTTCCAATCGAATTCGAAGTCCGCCATCTGCTCCGGATTGATCACGCGCCGAAGGACGACGGTGTGCTCGTCCCACGGCATCCGGTCGGTCAGCATCGTTCCCATGGCGTCGTTGTTCTCCCGCACGACCAATTTTGCGTCGTTCATCAAAGCGGGACCGATCGGATGGGGCGCCTGGCTCAAACCGTCGAATCGATTGAAAGGAATACGGTCGCCGTAACCACGAAACAACTGCCGTCCCGTCTGCCCGTCCGGCACCAATCGTAATGCGCCGTCCATGTAGACGTAGGTGCAGCCTGTCTCAGCATCGAAAAACAGTCCCCGGCCTATTCCCGGTCGGGGAGCCAATACCAGCGGACTTAAACTATCAGGAGACTTGAAGGGCGATTGCGTGTATTCCATGGGATGTCGAGTGATAGATATTAGGACCGACGGTTGCCCCCGCCTCACCCATCGGAACGCGCCGATGTGATCGGAAACAGCCAACCGCAGTTAACCTCAGATGCGAAGTGTCGTCTCCCAAAGGGCCACCGGACATAAAAAAATATGTAAATTCGCCGGTCGGCCTTACCTCGCGCCGCCATTCCACCACCAACACCGGACACCATCGCGCCCCGACCTCGCTCAACGGTCAGCCCGTCAAACCGCCGCCATTCTTTGCTCCGGGTCCGAGACTGGGTTGACTGTCGTCATCATGAAACTTCGAACCCTCGGCTCGTCTGACTTGCATCTCACTCCCCTCGGCTTCGGTGCCTGGGCCGCCGGCGGACCGTGGAAATTCGGCTGGGGCGCCCAGGACGACGACGCCTCGGTGGCCGCCATCCACCGCGCCCTTGAACTCGGTATCAACTGGATCGATACGGCGGCCATTTACGGTCTCGGCCATTCCGAGGAAGTCGTCGCCCGCGCTCTCGCGGAATGGAAAGGAGACCGCCCCTACGTCTTCACCAAGTGTTCCATGGTCTGGGACGCCACCGGCAACGTCGACTACGCCTACACCGAGAAATCCATTCGCGCCGAGGTCGAGGCCAGCCTGCGGCGTCTTAAAACGGATGTCATCGACCTCTACCAGATGCACTGGCCCGACGATGACATGGCCGGCACCCTCGAAGGTTGGGCCGCCATGGCCAAGCTCAAGGACGAGGGCAAAGTCCGCTACATCGGCGCCTCCAATTTCAACGTCGAGGAAATGACCGAGGCCGGCGAGATCGCCGAACTCACCTCCCTCCAGCCGCCCTACTCTCTGCTCGCCCGCGACGTCGAGGCCGACGCGTTGCCCTACTGCGAGGCCAACCAGATCGGCGTGATCAACTACTCGCCCATGGGCTCCGGTCTCTTCACCGGAGCGATGACGCGCGAGCGCCTCGCCGGACTGGCCGCCGACGATTGGCGCAAAAACAACCCCAACTTCCAAGAGCCCAAGCTCACCACGCACCTCGCCATTGCCGACCGGCTCCGGGAAGTCGGCGCGCGTCACGGCCAATCCGCCGGCGCCACCGCCATCGCCTGGTGTCGCCGCCAAAATGCGATCACGGCCTGTATCGTCGGTGCCCGTGCGGCGGAGCAAGTGGATGGCTTCATCGGCGCCATGGACTACACCCTCACTCCCGCCGATATCACCTACATCGAATCCGGCCGCCAGGACTGAACCACGAAATACACGAATCACACGAAAGGGCCCCTTGGCCCGGGGAAATTCTGGCGAAATGCCTCGCTGCCCCCCCGAAAAGCTTCGTCCCTTTTACGGCTCTCTCGAATCCACCAACTCCTTTCGTGTATTTAGTGTGTTTCGTGGTTACTCTACTCCCTAATTCTTATGTCTAAAAAACGCGTTCTCATCACCGGCGGCGCCGGCAAAGCCGGTCACTGGATCCTGAAGCACTTCATCGAACAGGGCTACGATGTCACCAGTGTCGACACCCGCTCCCCCGCCGCGGAACTCGCGTGCCACCACCTCACCGCCGATCTTACCGATTTGGGCCAGACCATCGACGCCCTCGGCCCGCACGCCACCGGCAACCGCGCCCCCTACGACGGCATCGTTCACATGGCGGCCATCCCGCGTCCCCAGATGCACGCCAACCAGGAAGTGTGGCGCATCAATACCAACACGACCTACAACGTGCTCGAAGCGTGTGGCCTGCTTGGCATCAAAAAAGCCGTCATCGCCTCCTCCGAATCGTCCTACGGTTTTTGCTTTGCCGACGAGTTGTTCGATCCCGTTTACCTGCCGATCGATGAAGCGCACCCCCAGCTTCCCGCCGACACCTATGGTCTGACCAAGGTCGTCAACGAAGCGACCGCCGCCATGTTCCACCGCCGCGACGGCACGCAGATCCTTTCCTATCGCATCGGCAACGTGGTGTGCCCCGAGGACTACGAGAGCATCAAAGCCCGCGCGGCCGAACACCCCGAGGACCGGCTTCGCATCTTCTGGTCGTATATCGACTCCCGCGACCTCGCCTCCGCCTGCCGCCTCGGTATCGAGGGTGACAACCTCGGTTGCGAGCCGATCATCATCGCTTCCGACGATTCATCTTCACCGCTGCCATCGCAGGAACTGATCTCCCGCTTTCTGCCCAACGTGACCGACCTCCGCGCCGACTTCTCCGGCCGCAAATCGCTCATCTCCAACCAGCGCGCCAAAGATCTGCTGGGCTGGAAACAGGAGCATTTTTTTTAGGCCAGCCTTTCGATTAGGCATCCCGGGAAGCATTCTGCGCCCTCACCACGCCGTCTCGCGACTATAACCGCGAGACGGCGGCAAAAAAAACGGCCGCCGCTTGGAGCGACGGCCGGTCCGCAAGACCGACTAAGTTTCCCCAGGAACCTCAGTGACGGTGGCCACGACGAGGCCGCTCGCAATCGACCGTAATACGCGGTTGCGGAGGCGTCGGCATGTTGTGACCGATGAAGAACGACGGATGCGGAGGCTGGTTGTATCCATTATTCTGCCACGCCACACTAAGGCGATAGATCGGATCGTGCATCAGCGTGGGAATCCGATGCGTCGTCAGATCGGTGGTCGTGTAGATGCGGAGCTCCGAGCTGTCCTCGGTGCGGAACACGACTTCCTCCCGCCAGTCACCGAGCAGATCGGCCTGTAGACAGCTGTTGGCCTTGGTGCCATTGTTGGAGGCACATCCTTCGGCCAACATTACCGTGACCTCGTTCTCGTTGACGTAGTCCCACTTGCGCACGCTGATCCCGTCGGTGAGTTCGCGCTGGAGATCACCGTCCCACCACGTCGCAAAGTTGATCGAAGGGCGATCGATCCCGATCACGTCGCCTTGGGCGCTCCACACGTTGACGTTGGCGGCGCCCCAAACCTCTTCGCCGGGGTAGTTCGGATTGATGTCGGCGGACAAACCGCGACCGGTGTCGCGACCATTATCCCAGAACCAGAGCTGAGCCCCGGAAGCGGCATCACGGTATTCAACGCCGCCGGACTCTTCCTTCGCGGCAAACAGCTCCCGACCCGGCCGGGTGGGATCGAGATCACCGAAGTGCAGCGCATCGCCGGTGCCGAGCTCGGTGCTGTAGAGCCCGTTCCCGTCGTCGTTGACGACCATGCCGCCATACATGATCTCGTCCTTGCCATCACCGTCAGCGTCGCCGACGGCGAGACTGTGATGGCCTTGACCGGCCCATTCCCGACCGTCTTCCCAGGAATCGAGCACCCATCGCTCCACCAGCTGGTCATCGACGAGATCGTAGGCCGCGATCACGGTGCGCCCGTCGGTGCCGCCTTGCCCGCGGTATTGCCCGCGGCAGGTGAAGTAGCTCGGGCGTTCGCCATCGAAGTAAGCCACCCCGGCGAGGAACCGATCAACGCGATTGCCGTAGGAATCTCCCCAGTCGGTGACGGCGCCACGCGGGGCCACATAATCCACGGTATCGATGATCGTGCCGCTGCGTCCGTCGAAGACCGTGAGAAACTCAGGGCCCTCCAGGATGTAACCGGCATCGTTACGCCAGTCAGCGGCTCCATCTCCAATCACCGTGCCGGCGGCATCGGTCGTGCCGTCGGCGGTCTTGCAGATCAGTTCAGCCCGACCATCACCGTCAAAATCATAGACCATGAATTGGGTGTAGTGGGCCCCGGCGCGAATGTTGCGACCGAGATCGATCCGCCAGAGGCGTTCGCCCTCGATGGTGTAGGCATCGAGGTAGACCGGACCGGTGTAGCCGCTTTGGGAATTGTCCTTGGAGTTGCTCGGATCCCATTTGACCACGAAGTCGTAGTCGGTATCTCCGTCGAGATCAGCCACACTGACGTCGTTGGCCGCATACGTGTAGGCCTCACCGGAGGGGGTCACACCGCCCGCCGGCACTTGCAGGGGAATCGGCAGGTAATTTTGCTCCAGCACTCTGGTGCTTTCGGATCGACCAGGGGAACGCTTCCTCGACCGGTCGCGGTCACGACCTTGCCCCACTGCGCGCACCCGATACCGGTCGCTGCTGTTGCCGTCGGCATCGAGGAAGTTGGTCGCGCCATCAAGCGGTCGATGGTTGAGCTTGCGGCCGTTGCGAAAGAGGTTGAACCGCACGTCGGGATCATCGGTGCCGAGCCAGCGCCAGCTGACGAATACGCCTTGTGGCGTATCCACGGCGACCAGTCCTCGATCGAGATCTTCCATTTCACGACGAAGCGTGACCACCGCCTCGGCTTTTTCCGCCCGCGAGGCGCGGGACATGCCGTGGGCACCCACCGCCGTGACTTGGTAATAGTAATCATGCTCGGGGAAGATCGCCCGGTCATCCCTGCAGTTGGTGCCCGTCACCACGGCCACGCGGCGAAAATCCCCATCACGCTGCGTCGACCGGTAGACGTAATAGGCCTCGGCCCGGGCCGAGGCATCCCAGGTCAACGAAACGGCATGTGGATCGCGGATCGCCACGGCGACGCGACTTGGGCGGCGCGGCGCATGGCCGCCATCTGCGTAGCGGGGATCCACCTCCAACGGGTCGCTGATCGCGGAGAGCCCACCGGCGCCCACGGCGATCACGGAATAGTAGTAAGTCGCATATCCGGCCACGTCCCCCGCGTCGGTGAAACCGGGCGAGGTGACCTGCCCGATCTCCGCAAAGTTGCGATCGGGCTCGGTCGACCGATAAACCCGATAGAAAATCGTGGCGGCGGAGGGCGTCCAAGCCAGTTGGATACTGGCGGGCTCGGCTGTGGCGACGGTCAAGTCAACCGGTTGCGCGGGACGAGGGGCGGCGGGATCGGCGATCGTCACCTCGATCTCCGGCGACAGAATGGATTCGCCCGCGCCGGTCGTGACGGCCACCGCGTAGTAATACGTTTCCAACAACGCGACCGACGTATCGACGAAGACCGTCCCGAGTTGCTGGGCGACAAGGGTGAGCTCGCTCTCGCCGGGAGCCTGACGGTAGAGACCGTAAGTCAAGGCATCGGGGACGGCGTCCCACGCCAATTCCAAAACCGGATCGGCTGAGAACGTGATGTCGGCGGCGCGCAGATTGTCCGGGGGCGACGGCAGGCTCGCGTCGAAGTAGGTCAACTCCAGGGTGGGCCGCAGGCTCGCGTCGGCATGCGTGAAGGAAGCGTAGCTGACAGACTTGTTGGTGTTGTTGCCCTGCGCCGGCATGGTCAACAGCAGGGTGGCTTTCCCTCCCTGGTCCGCCCGATTCTGAAGGAACGCAGTAAGGGCCGCCGGGTTGAGTGTGACGCGATTGCCGCTGATGGATTCGTCGGCGGAGAAATCAACCACGTTGGCGAGATTGATCGCGACCGACCCACTGATGCCGCTGGCATCGTAATACATGGCGAAGTCGGTTTCGTCGCCGGAGACAAACGAGACGGGGTCCCAATCCTGCGCGGTGTTGCCCGGTAGATCGAGCAGACCGTAGATCGCCACGCGACCAGTGGACAGACCGTCACCGCCCACGCGGTTGAGTGTAAGGGTCGCGGCCTGAAAGCTGGGATTGGCGAGCGCTGAAAGATCGAATTTCAGGTAATGCACGTAACCGCGCACCGCGGCACCGGTGACATTGTCGAGCGATCGCGTGTAGATCTCAGTGCCCTCGGGCGTGGCATTGCTGACGGACGGGGCGCCCGCGACGCCCTGGATGTAAATACGGGAAACGGCTTCGGGCAGGAGGCTGACTTCTTCCGCGCGCACTAGTGCCGCGCTGAGGATCAGCATCGAACCGAGCCCAATGACTCGAGTTTTCATGGAGTTATTTCGGGGTTGGCGGAAGCCGGCGGCTTCCTGGGGTTGGGTAAAAACGGCCTCGGCCAAGAGCAGCAAACGTCACAGGCGAAGTCGGAGGACCAAACAACCATCACTGCCCCCGCTCGAGAACCCTGCGGCTTTTCAGACAGTCCGCCCATTGAGACCGACCGCCGTGACGATTTCTCCGCCCGCCGCCCCGGAGTCTCAGCCGGCACGTCAACGGTCTGCCCGGTGGGAAACAGGAACATTTTTCCATGGTCACTTGCGGCGCTTCCGGTTGCGTCCCGCGGCGGCATCCGGCGTGCTCACCACGATGCCTCAGCGAACCATTCACAAACGGCTGACGATCGCGCTGCAAACCGTGCTGGTCATCGGCGCCGGGCTGGCCGTCTACGAACGACAGTGGCTGACGCTCGCCACGACGTGCGCGATCATATTTCTCACCTTCCTCCCGGTGCTACTTGGCAAACGTTTCCGGGTGTTCATCCCGCCGGAATTCGAATGCATGGCCACGGTCTTCGTATTTGCCTCTCTTTTTCTCGGAGAAGTGCGCGGCTACTACGGGCGGTTCTGGTGGTGGGATATTTCCCTGCACACCGCCTCGGGTTTTCTGCTCGGGATCGTCGGCTTTCTCCTCGTCTACGTGCTCAACGAGAAGGAAGAGATCGATGTCCATATGACGCCGGGATTCGTCGCGTTGTTTGCGTTCATGTTCGCGGTCGGCATGGGAGCAGTTTGGGAAATCTTCGAGTATGGCATGGATCTGTTTTTCGGCCTGGACATGCAGAAGGAAATGTTCGGTGACCCCTCGGGTTTGACCGACACGATGTGGGATCTGATCGTCGATACGATCGGTGCCGCCGTCATTTCGATCCTCGGATTCGGATACCTCAAAAACTGGGGTTCCCACTCGTTTCTCGAGCAATGGATCGTCGCCTTCGTGCGATCGAACCCACGCCTCTTCAGGCGCAAACCCTAGCGGGCGCAAGTCTGGAAATTGAGACACGGGATTCACCGCCTCCATCACAAGGGCGCGGTCTCAGAACCTGGTTTCGTCCTCGTTACGCGACAGCCCATCGCCGAGAAATTGAATACGTTTTCTAATACCTCAGTCGCGGGGCGGTTTTTCTGGCGCGCGCGGTGAACCTCGACTTTCGCGGCGGGTCCGACTGCGGGAACCTTCACGCATTATGAAAACCAAAATTGTTCGAGTGCCGTGGCCACAGGGGCTGCACCTCCTGCCCGCCGCCACCATCGTTCGGGCGGCCCAACGTTTCCGGTCCAGCATTCACGTCCGGGTCGGCTCCCGCATGTCGGAGGCGACCAGCATTCTCGGACTCGTGGTGCTCTGCGCCACGCTCAACACCGAGGTTCGCATCGAAATCCAGGGTGAAGATGAGCGCGAGGCGCTGCACGCGGTGGCCGCGTGCTTCGAGTCGGATCCCTCCACCCGGCCCTGAACCGACCGGGCAACTGCCGCCGAGGCGGAACAGTTTCGCGGCGTTCGTTTCCCACAGGGTATACCTCGATGAAAATACCCCACGCCACCGCGCTCGCGTTGTTGGGCATGGCAGGTGTCACCTGCGCCCAGACCGAAATTTTCGAAGTCACTCAGCCCATGCCGGTTGAGTCCGCGCCCGCCCAAAAAGCTTCGCCCTCGCCCGATTTCCTCCCGCTGCAGACCGACGACATCGCCTTGGTCGCCTGTCACCACGCAGCATCCGGTCTGCAAACGACAGCGGTGGCGTTCACCAATCTGGAACCCGGGTCGTCCGCCTCCGGTTTGGCCTTCACGCTGATCGGCGGCAACCATCTCCTCATGGCTACGCTGGGCCGCAAACACCACCGCGCCAGCACCCTTATTTCCCTTCCCGGGGACGGTGAACGTCACTACCGATTGAACGTGTTGCGCGAGGGGAAACGCTACCGGTTCCTCGTATGGAACGATTCCGGCGCAGACGCCGCGCGCACCTTGGTGGCCGACGTTTTTGATCAGGTGCCCCCGTCCCGGTCGTTGGCCCGCAGCCACGCGGGCTCATCACTTCCCGGTGTGACCGCGCCGGGGAAATCCACCGAAGGCGGCACGTTGGGCAGTTTCTGGTAAACGGCCCGCTGTCCCACCGAATAACACCAAACCTGCCCGCCCCCCTGCATCCCATGAAAACCAATCGCCTTATTCTCAGCGCTTTTTCGGTAGTCGCCTTGGGGCTTAGCACCGGTTGCGGCACCTACACGTCCAGCCCCACCCACTCGATGACGTTCACGTCATCCACCGCGAGTTTGCACGTGCGACCAGCCGCTTTCGACACCGCCCTCAATACCACGATTCGATTGCAGTCCGTCGATGATCGGCGTGTGGGCCAGGCGGCCGCACCTGCCGTGCCGCTCGAGCCCGGTCGCCATACCGTGAAAATCTTCCTCGACGGCAGCGACCATCAAGCCGTTCACACCCTGACGATCGATGCCGAGGCATCGCATGCCTATCGTATCGACGGCCAGCAGGTCGGTCTGGATTTCAAAGTCACGGTGTGGGATGAGACCGCCGGTCACGGGCGCGATCAACGCGTCTTGGTCAGCGAATCCCTCGTCGTCAGCCAACCGCGAGGCCAATACTGGCCCTCCGACATCAAGCAAACCCCGCTCATGACGGGAGAAATGCGGTAACCTTTTGATTCGCCCCCGTCACCGCAGGAACGCGGCTGACGAGCAAGTCGAGCCGGCCTCGCACGCTTGCACGCGCGCGGGCGAACGCCAGCGTGAATGCCATGCCGCATTCTTCTCCGCTCCGTGTGCTCGAAACCTGCCTCTATGCCGAGGATTTGGATGCCGCCCATGACTTCTACACGGGCGTGCTGGAGCTGAAATTGCATTCACGCGCCGAGGGTCGGCACGTGTTTCTCCACTGTGACACCGGCATGGTGCTGATTTTCAACCCCGACGCGACCGAGGTCTGCGACCCCGACGGCATCCCTTGTCACGGTAGTCGCGGGGTCGAACACGTCTGCTGGGCGGTCGAACGCGAGGACCTTGATGGCTGGCGCGATCGACTCATCGCCCATGGCGTGGCCATCGAGCACGAACAATCGTGGCCCAACGGTGCCCGCTCGGTCTACTTCCGCGATCCGGCGGGCAACAGCCTGGAATTTGCCACCCCGCGGTTGTGGGAAAACGATCCCGACTAGGGAGCGATTGCCACGAAGCCATCCGGCCTCCTTAGTGCGCCCGTCATGTCATTATCCACTGCTCTTGGTCGCGTGCGTTTGATTGGATTATGCGAAGGCTGGTCCTTCGTGTTGCTCCTGTTCATCGCCATGCCTCTCAAATATTTCGCCGGCCACCCCGAGGCCGTGCGCATCGTGGGCATGGCGCACGGCGTGCTCTTTCTCGCGCTGCTCGCGGCGGCGCTGCATGCGCAGATTGAAGAGGACAACTGGCCGTTCAAACGCACCGTGCTCATCTGGATCGGTGCCTTGGTCCCGTTCGGCCCGTTCGTGGTGGAAGCCAAGATCCTCCGTCCGTTGGCCTCGGCGGATCACTGATCCCACCCCTCGTTTCCGTCCATGCCTCTCGCCCCCGCTGCTCGCGCTTCCCGTCTCCGGCGCGCAGTCATCATCGGGGCGACGATGCTGGTCGCGGCGGGTTACCTGTATTTTATTCGCAAATACACTGCTCCCTACGCGAGCAACGCGGACGCGTCAGGCTACCTCAACCATGCGCGTTTGCTTCTGGCGGGGCAGGATCATTTCGAGGTCCCTGCCATCGTGTCCGCCGACGATCACCGCTGGCTCGCGACCGCGCAGGAACCGCTCGGGCTGGTCATCGATCCCGCCACCCGCACACTGGCACCAACTTACCCGGTGGGTTACCCGCTGCACCTGGTCGTGGGCGCGTGGTTCGTGGGCCTGGATTGGGCCACGGTCGCCGTGAATGTGGTGCTGGCCGGCGCGGCCGCCGGGCTGATGCTCGCACTTGGCCGGATCGTGGGCCTGCGGTGGACATGGGCGTTGGCGGCCGTGGCCGTGCTGTGGGCGAGCCCGCTGTTCATCTACATGTCGACCCAGCCCATGAGCGATGTCGCGGCAATGGTCTGGGGGCTCGCCGCCGTGGTGTGCGCTTGGCGGTGGCGCGACGGCACCGCCGCGACGACAGGAGCCGCGCTCAGCGGTATCGCGTTTGCCGTGGCCGTGCTGGTGCGTCCGACCAACGTGCTGCTGTTGGCTCCGCTGGCCCTGCTGCTCGGCAAACGACCGGCGCGGTGGCTCGCGTTTGGTTTGGCCGGGCTGCCGGGAGCGGTGTATTTGGGTTGGCACAACCACGCGCTCTACGGGAACGTGCTGGCGTCCGGATACGGCGATGTGAGTGCCTTTTTCAGCCTGTCGCTCGCACCGGCGACGCTGGCGCATTTTGCGCGCGGCACCGCCCTGCATCTGTCGCCGTGGGTGGCGCTATCCGTGCTCGGACTGCCCTGGCTGCGCCACGTGTCGGGTCGTGATCGGGCACTGCTCGTCGTTTGGCCCGCAGCGTTCATCGCCCTGTATGCGTGCTATTCCTACTCGACCGGCAACTGGTGGTATCTGCGCTTCATCCTGCCGGGTTATCCGGCCCTGATTGTCGGCGCGATGTTGGTAGGCCAGCGCGTGTTGGCAGCGCGTCAATCCGTGATGGCGCGGGTCGCGATTCCACTCGTGCTACTCGGGGCCAC
This sequence comes from Synoicihabitans lomoniglobus, assembly GCF_029023725.1. Taxonomy (GTDB): domain Bacteria; phylum Verrucomicrobiota; class Verrucomicrobiia; order Opitutales; family Opitutaceae; genus Actomonas; species Actomonas lomonigloba. The sequence continues at coordinate 5,857,895 of NZ_CP119075.1, read as the reverse complement.
GCTGACTTGGCAGGGCGTGGCGGCGAATCGTCACTACGCCACCATCATGAAGCGCGGCGAACGCATCTATTTCGATGCGGCGGCTTGGATCAACGCCCACACGCCCGCCGAAGCGATCGTGCTGGCGGTGCAAACCAGTGGCGCGCTGAGCTACTACACGGACCGCGCCATCGTGCGCTGGGATCGCCTCACGCCGGAGGCCGCGCAGCTGTTGCGCGAGACCGCGAATCGCGAGGGGCGTCCGCTTTACGCCATGAGTTTCGGCTCGGAAGACACAACCGCTCGCACCGGCTGGAGCGGACCGTGGCGTGAACGCGCCAGCTTCGGCGTGATCAAGATCTGGGAGCTGATTCCCTAAGAGCTGACCACTTCGTCCGGGCCCTTGCTGGGCAGGAAGCTGCGCTCCAGAAACTCCCACACTGCGCGGGTGTCGCTGCCGAGGGCGGACAGCTCCGTTTCCAAGGCTCCGGTCGATCCGGCCGCCACGGTGGCCTCGGCCGAGGGCGCCAACACGCGTTGCGGCAACGAGGCGAGACTGGCGGCGAGTTCTTGTAAATCCGCCTGGTCAAAGTCGGCGACCACGGGGGCCGGGACTTGAACGGGGGCGGACGGCGAAACCCGACCCCAGCCAAACCACACCACAGCCGCCACGGCGATCGCGGCCAAGGCCCCCACCTCGAGCTTAAGCCATTGGCTGACGAGGGACCGACGCACCCGGGGCGCGCGTGGCACCACTTCGGGCTTCACCGCCGCCCAGATGCGATCCTCCAATCCCAGGGGGATGTCGGCCTCATCGACGGCGGTCGCAAGGTCTTGCGCCTCCTGGCGCAGCCCCGTTTGGAGCTGACTCACGGCGGAAAAGTAGTTCAGGCAATCGGGGCAATTCGCGACGTGACGCGACGTCCACCCCGCCGTCGGGGCCGCCCCGCCGGCATCGGCATCCTGTCGCGCGCTCCACCAGCGCACGCTGCGGCAAACGAAGGAAGGCGAGGAGTCGGGGGAGGATGAGGGAGCGTTCATAGCAGGGATTCCTTGGCCGTGAGCATACGCTGGCGGGCGCGATAAATCAGGGTTTTAATACTCGGGATGGAGCGGCCGGTGGCGTGGGCCGCTTCTTCCATGGTGAGGTCTTCGCCAAAGCGCAGCCAGAGGGCTTCATATTCGGCGGGATTGAGGATGCGACGCGCTTTGGCCCAGAGATTTTCCACCCGTTCCTTGCGTTCCGTTTGTTGGCGCGGACCGGGCCCTTCGGCGGCGGCCTCGGGCGGTAACTCGACGAAGTTTTTGCGCGAGCGAAAGTGATTGAGCGCGGTGCGACGGGCGATGGTGAAGAGCCAGTTGACCAGCGGGCGGCTGGTATCGACCCGGTCGAGCGAACGAAACGCTTTCACGAAGGTCTCCTGGGTCAGGTCCTCGGCGTCCTGTGACTGCCCCACCATCCGGTTGATGTAGTTGAAGATGGGGCGATGAAACAGACGCACCAGTTCGCGAGCGGCCGAGGAGCTGCCGGCGAGCGTTTCTCGCACCAGTTCGGCTTCAATCGACTGACTCATGTCGGAATCATCGATCGCCCGGGGGGCGGAGCTGGCGGTGGCGGAGTTCATGCCGGACGGGAAAACGGGCGTGGGTCACTGTTCGGGCGAGACCGTGCTGAGGTGAAAGGTCGCGGTGCCGTCGTTTTCGTCGATGTAGCAGACGCGGATCCGGTAGCTGCCCGCCGGGCCGGGAACGCGGAGTTCGGCGGTGCCGCGACCATCGTCGATGCGGATGAGTTCACCGCCCGACGCCGCGCTGGAGGCCTCGATGCGATAGTTGTTCAGTCGCAGGTATTCCCCTTCCAGACGTTGTTTGCCTCCAGGATTATCAACGGGAATCAACTCGAGATAATCAATGCGGGCGTGCTCACCGCGCTCCCGCGCACTGGTAACGATCAGGCGTTCGCCGGCCCGGAGCGGGACAGGCTCGCTGGTGAAGATGGCAAAGTTGTTGGCGCTGGGACCATCGGCGCCGAGGTCGGCATCGGCGGTCCACGTCGCGAGCAGGTCGCCTTCCACGTCGAGCTGGCGCGCCGGAGCTGCGGCGGACTCAGTGTCGCGCTGGGGGTGTGATTCAACCGCGTTATTCACGTGCTGATCCATCAGCGCCACCAGTCGGGCGGTGGAGTAAGAGAGCTCGGCGGTGACCTGTCGGCCGTCGCGGCCGACTTGGAGAGAGTTGAGCAACGTGGCGACGTCGGCGTCGTTGGTCTCGGCGAGGGACAACATCGCGGTGAGACCGTTGAGGATCTTGATCAATTTGTCGGCCACGTCGGAGCTCCCCGCGACGAGGGTCGCCTGCACGGTGGCCAGGTCTTCGTTCTCGCTCACGCTTACGGCGGCGGCCTGAGTCATCTGTAGAATTCGCGCCTGGGGAGATTTGGCGTTTTCCTCCAAGTGCTCCGAAGGAACCAGCGTCGCCCCGTAAAGGTAGTAGCCCGATTTCGTGGGCAGCAGCGAAGAGAGCGCGTGATTGCCCCCCTTAAGCGACGCGCCCCGGCCACGATAGACCGCCAACGCTTCCGTGAGTTTGGCGGGCGAACGGCCGACCACGACGATCGGTTCCGTCGGGAAACCGACCACAATTTCACCGTGCACTTGATAGGCCTCGAACGGCAGGTCGGGAAGCTCGCGGAACTGGTCGGGATTGGTGAGCGTCATGTGCGCGACGAGACCTTCGGCAATTTTGCGCAGATCGCTGGTGCCTTGGATGATCATGGCTCCGTTCATCTCGGCGTGCTGGCCGGAGAGGCTGTCGCCAAAGGCCGTGACCGAGCCGATCGTGGTCATGATTTTATTGAGGTCGGGCTTCACGCTGCCGCCGTCCTCGCCCACATCGATCGAAACCGGGAGACGTTGCAGGAGGATCTTGCCGAGCTCGGTTTCGCGCAACGCGTCGAAGTCGGCGTAGGCCACCCACTTGGAGTCGGCCGGCACCATGGCGGGATTGAAGTCGGCCCGCAGTCCCGGCGCGGTGGCGGTCAGCAGAGCCAGGCCGGGAAGGAAGAGGGTTGAGAGAATTTTCATGATCTTAAAATGGGTTGGATTGTTTGTCTGTCCTCTATTCACCGGGCGTCCGGGCGGGGTTTCACAAATTACGCATCTTTTTCTTTGCTCCCGATGAATTCCTGTCGGCTGAACACCAACGTGGCCACGCCGACCAGTCCCAAGCTGATCACGGCCAACAGGCCGGCGGCCGACCACGTTTCGCCGGTGAACGTCAGGGCCCGGTAGCCCATGCCTTCGAGAAAGACGCGCAGGTGACGTGCGATCGAGAGCGCATTGATCTGGATGGGGATGTTGCCCAGCCCCGCCTCGATGACGCCGGCGTAAAACAAACCGAGCACCATGTAGCGGCTCGTCAGCGTGCCACAGAAAAAGCCCAGCGCGGTGAACGCCGTGATCGCGCCCGTCACCACCACGAGCAACCGGGAAAGCTCGGACATCAGTCCGCCCTGTCCGGCGAAACCGCCCACCGCCAGCAGAAACGCCACCAGCGCCCAGCCCGCGATCAGGTTGCAGATCACCTGCGCCACGTATTTAAATATTACATACGCCGGACGCGATACCGACCGCGTCATGACGTAGTCGACCGCGCCCGATTTCAAGTCCTCGCGCACAGCGCCGGCGCCGGCCAGAAACGCGACGATTGGCGTCACTAGCAGGAGCATGAAACCATAGACCCACTCGAAGTAATCGTGATCCTCCGGACGCGCCGCAAACAGGTAGGTCAACAGGCCCAAGATCACCAGTAACAGGCCCGACCCCAGGGCCCGGCGGGGGGCAAAGACGCGGCGCCAGGTGAGTCGCCAGATACCGCCGAGCGCCGGGGCCAAACGAGGCGTCACCCGGGGCAGCGAGGAGAGCGAGGCAGTGGATTCAGCGTTCATGGCAGCGGAGGCGGTTCGATGGCGCGCTCGAGTTGCGATCCTTTTGCGCTCACTTCGTGGATGGGCACACCGCTGTCGAGCAGGTGCTGGTTGAACTTTTCATAAAAAGCCGCCGGGTCGCGCCACCGCGCCACCAACGTCGAGGTCTCTTCGTCGAGGTCGCAGCCGCGCAGCAGATCCCGCTCGAAAAAGAACCGGGCCAGACGCGCCGGATCTTCGCACCGCACGGTCGTCTCCCCCGGCCAATGCCGCGGCGCTGGCGCGACGGGGGCCGTCGGGTTGGCGGGATCGGCCGCGCCGTTGGCGGGGGCGGCCGACGCGCGGGCATTGGCAGTCGCATTGCTGGACTTGGGCAGGCGCCCCCAGCGCAAAAGAATGAACTCGCGACACAGCGCTTCGAGGTCCTGCAAAATGTGGCTCGAAATCACCACGCTGGTGCCGTGGGCCGCGAGGTCGCGCAACACGTTGGCCATCTCCTCGCGTCCCATGGGGTCGAGGCCGTTCATGGGCTCGTCCAGGATGATGAGACGCGGCTCATGCATCAGACACTGGGCGAGTTTCACGCGTTGCTTCATGCCCTTGGAATAGGCGTGCACGGATTTGTTCCAATGCGCCGGCGCGAGGTTGACGCGTTGCAACGCGGCCTTCGCCCGGGTTTTGGCATCGCTGGCCGACAGCCCGGAAATCATGCCGAGCGCGATGAGCCAGTCCTGCGGTTTGATGTTGGCCGGCACGGCTTCGTCCTCCGGACAATAGGCGATTTGGGCGCGCACATTGCGGTCGGACCATGGCGAGGAACCGAACACCGACAACGTGCCCGAGCTCGGTTTGATCTGTCCGGTGAGCAGGCGAAAAAGCGTGGTCTTGCCCGCGCCGTTCGGCCCCACCACGCCGGTGATGCCCGGTTGAATCTTGAAGGTCACATTGTTGAGACCCAGCACGATGCCGTAAAACCGGCTCAGGTTGGTTGCTTCGACGATAGCGCTCATTCCGGTTTGATCCTCCGTAAGAAAAACAACAGTGAACCGACGACCAGAATGACCAGGCCGGTTATGACTCCGGTGAGGTCGTCCGTGCCGAGGAACGTCGCCGTCTCCCGCGTTTCCGCCGCCAGCTCTCTGCTCAGCAGCGGCAGCACATCGGCCGCCGAAGTCAGCACCTCACCGATGGCAAACACTTCGTCGCGCACCATTTTCAAATCATAGGTGAAACTCAGGTGACGCACCCACCCCGGCAGACCCGGGTGGTTCGCGATACCGCCCACCACGACCCACAAACCGATCCACCACAAACGGCCGGCGGCGGCGGTCTTGGCCATCGACGACACCCCAAACGCGATGGCCGCGAGCACGACCAATCCGATCGCGTTGAAAATCAACGCATCGCCGAGCGCGCCGAACGAATATTGCACAAACACCATGTCCGGCGCGAAGAGCAGGCTGAGCAACCAACCCGCAATCAACGGCCCCGTCCACAACAGCACCAGCACACCGATGATGATGCCAAACTTGCCCAGCAAATAATCCCGGGAGGTCAGCGGTCGCGACAGGTAGATGGTCAGCGCCTGGCTCGCCCGGTCCCGGGTGATCAATTGCGGCACGACGATGGCCAGGGCCACGAGGCAGAGCATGAGCCCGACCTGCGAATGCGCCCAGAAGATGCACTTGAACATGCCCGCCACGAGGATGTCGGGATACAGCAACAGCATCGCGCTGATCGCCTGCATCACCGCCATGCCGCGTGGCCCGGCATTGGACGCGAGCGCCGCCAGCCACCCGGTCTCGGACAGCGTCTGCGTGAATACGAAACCCGCGAGCGCGACGAGCACCCCCGCCGTCCACGCCAGCACCAGCAGGAGCTTGAAAAAACGGATTTTAAACAACTGCCGCAACCCGGTGGACGCGATCACCCATCGCCGGGCCCCGACGCCGTGGCGCGGTCCCTCCCACCGGTTGAAATCGAGCACGGGTTGCTTCACAACGCATCCCCTCCCTTGATGCCCGAAGCCTCCAGCGCCTGCAGAAACAACCCTTGCAGGGCATCGGGACTGGAAAACAAATCCGCCGGCGGCAGGTCGTGATCGCGCATCAGACGCAGCAGCCAGTCCACGCTGTCCTCCGTGCTTTCAATCCGCAGACGGCCGTTGGACAGGGCTTCCACCGTGAAGCCGGCCTCGGTCAATACACTCGTGTAACGCGCGACGGCGCCACTCGGCGCGAGTTCCACCACCCGTCGGCGGCGGGCCTGCAGGGCGGCCATCGTCTCGTGCTCGACGATGCGACCGTTGGCGATGATGAGCACGCGGTCACAGATGCGTTCGATGTCGTGCAGGAGGTGCGAGGAGATGATGACGCTGATGCCGAACTCCCGCCATAACGAACCGATCAACCGGAGAATATATTCGCGCCCACTCGGATCGAGACCGTTGGTCGGCTCGTCGAGGATGAGGACCTCCGGGTCGTGAACCAACGCCTGCGCCAGCTTGGCCCGTTGCCGCATACCCGTGGAATACGTGTCGATCGAGCGGTAGCGCTCCTGCCCCATGCCGACGAGATCGAGCATCTCATGCGCCCGTTGTCGCGCGGCATGAAACGTCATCCCGGAAAGTTGTCCGCAGTAGGTCACGTATTCACAACCCGCCATGCCGGGGATGTGGCAATCGCGCTCCGGACCGTAGCCGACCCGTTCCCGAGATTCGCGACTGTTCACCGTGATGCTGCGACCGAGCACCTGTGCCGTGCCGGCCGTGGGGGCCTCCAGGTTGAGCAAACACTTGAGAAACGTCGTCTTGCCGGCGCCGTTGGGCCCAAGCAGTCCGATCGTGCCGGGAGGCAGCGACACCGTTACGTCGTCCAATGCCCGCTGGGAACCGTAAGTCTTACTCAGACCCTGAGTTTCAATGATCGGTTTAATCATAAGCGCTGAACCGGTTCATGGGGGAATATGCACAAAATCGCCATCTACCGCCATACACCCCGCGTGATGAAGCGGAGTTTCACAAATCTGAAATTTATCCCGAAAAGGGCGAAGCGTCGGCCTCATCTTTGCGATTGGCGTGCGCAGAATCGCCCCGTATTACCTTAATCTCGATGCCGAAACGTAGCGAAACCGGTGGGTTTACCCTCATCGAAATCATCATCGTCGTTACGATGATTGCGATCTTCATGGCCATGCTGGCTCCGGCTTATCAACGCATCACGCTGAAAGCTCAGGCTACGACCTATTTCAATGATATGCGGGTGTATGCGGAGTCGCTCTCCCGTCATGCCCTCGAACGCGGAAAATATCCCGCCGATCAAACCAGCAGCCCCGCTTTTCCGGCGGAAATGGACGGTTTCATGGATCGCACCCGCTGGACCTCGCCGAGCCCCATCGGCGGATACTACGATTGGGATAGCGCCGACACCCCGAGCGGTCGCGCCCTCCCCCACCAAGGCGCCATCGGTCTGAACCGCAGCAACCTCCGCCACGACCAATATCAGCAACTCGACGAGTGGTTCGACGACGGTGACCTCAGCACCGGACAGATTCGTCTCTACGGTGGCGTGCGCCTTTTTTACCTGCTGGAAAACAAGTCCGGATGAGCCGCACCGCCAAGATAGACATCAGCGTCACTGACTTGACGATCGACGGAGCCCGCGTGGAGCGCCACGCGAGCGACACGGCATCCGCCGTCGATGCTGACGATGTCCTTGCCCGACTGCAGGCATTCGCCGCCATCCCCTCCGTGCGATTGGTGGACCACACGCCCCGGATGCGTCTCGAATATCACGGCACCGTGATCATCGTCTCACGTTCCGCCCAGAACCTGTTGTATGTCCGCGTGCCCGAAGCGAGTCACACCGCCGAACAAGGCACGCCCGAGTCCATCCTGACTTTCCTGTTGGACAACCCTCCCCCCGCGGCCACGCCGGAAACGACCAGCGAAACCCCGCCCCCGGTCGAGCCGGTCCCCGCCCAGGCTAACAAGGCCAAAAAACAACTGGTCTTCCTGGGAGCGCTTCTCGCGGTTTTAGCCGTCCTGCTGTTTCTGCGACTGCGCCAAACCGTGCCGGAGGGCTGGACCATGATCAGCGACCCGAGCGAAATCAGCACCCTCCACCGCGAACTCAACGGTCTCTACGGCGATGGCGTGGAAATCGGTTCCGTGCTCTTCGAACTGAACGATGGGATCATGTTGATTCAACTCGTGACCGATGATCCCGGTCACCTCGATGTTCTCAGCGAGACGACTTACCGCTATGCCAAACGTGACACCACGGTAATGGTTCTGACCAAGAACGACACCGGCTACACCATCACCGGCGACGGCGCGCTCTCGATCGACGGGCAAGTCTACTCGCGCTTGATGGAATAGACCTCGGCCAACACCCGGCCCGTCCCACCATCCGCCGCCTGGGCCTCGATCGTGTAAACCCCGGGTGGCAATGTCACCAGCAGCGCCGCATCCGCACTCCCGGGGGCGAGAGGAAACGCCCCGGCCCACGCCGCCGCAGACACCACATCCGCCCGCGCGTTTCCCGTTTCCCAGCCAGTGTTGACCAACAAGGTTTGGGCCCCGGCCAACAAAGCGAGTCGGGGCCGGGACAGTGCATCCCCGGTGCCATAAGCCGTCAGTCCCGGGCCGATCGCGCGCAGCAACACGGTGTGCGAAGCCGTGCCCGGGATGACCAACCCCGAAACCAGGGTAGCCTCGTCCCCTGCCACTCGCGCTTGGGTGGACAGATTGATCAGTTCCGACTCACCGACGGCCTCCGGTTCCGTGTCGTAAACCTCCACCAGCCCTACCCCGCCAACCCGGTCCGCATCGCGCAAATGGACTGAATAAAGTCCCGGCTCCAGGCGCACCACCATCGCGCAATCCGCTGCGTCTTCGCGCAACGTAAACGCTCCCAGACGAGCCGCCAGCAACCGCAACTTTTCCCGTTCGCCGGTTCGCCAATCCGTGTTCGCCGCGATCCATTCCCGGCCTCGATAAAGCGACAGCTCGGGACGTCGCAGCGCGTTCGTCACTCCCAGGGTGTTCAAACCGGGCCCCACTCCTCGAATCAATACTTCCCGCGGTAAGTCACCGCTGATCACGAAGCCCGAGATCGTCACATCGTCTCCCGGTGCGAGCACCGACCGGGAGGACAGATTGGCCAAACGCGCGGGTTCCTCACCGGTTGCGTCGCCCAGCGTCAGAACCGCCGCCGCACTGGTCACGCGCCCGGTCGCGTTTTGCACCAACACGTCATAGCGTCCCGCATCCGCCGCCAGGAAGGGGGACAACGTGAACAGCGGGCCGTAACCGTCATCCAGATACACGCCGTCTTTGCGCCAACGATACGTCATGGGTCCCGTGCCATCGACCCGCACCAGCAGGCTGACGTTCTGCCCGGGCGTGGCCGACTGCGTCGCGGGTTCCGCCCCAATCAACGGCGGCGCCCCGCCCCCATCGAGCGCGCGCAACGCGGTCGCCAGTTGCGGATCATGCCCCACCGCCATGTCTTCCAGCCGCGCATACGACACGATATCCGGCATGATCCCGCGGCCGGGGGTGAGTCCCGCGACGGCGGTCGTGAATACATCGGTGGCATAGCTGAAACGCAATCCGGTGTGCCCCAGCGACGTGGTCAGATTATTCGATGTCGTGGCAAACGAACCACCGGTCTCCTCCCCCACCAGCGTGCCGATCCCGTGATACTTGAGCAGCGAAACAAAATGCCCGTTGGTCGAAAAAACCCCTCCGTCGATCAGCGTGACAAGGTCACCCGGGAATCGATGCGTCTGCGGCAACACCGGGGACTTCAGGTCCGGATAGAGCGCGGAGTCGGGAGCAAAATACGGCACCGCGGCCTTCAGAAAATACGACAACAAATGCGCGCCCATATAAGGGTCGCCCCCGCCGTTACCGCGCACATCCAGCACCAGCTTGGAGACTCCACGCTCCGTCAGTTCGGCGAAAAAAGCATCCACGAAATCCCGGAATCGAGCCCGCCCCGCCGGGTCGTAAAAATTGAAGGTCTTGATGTAGAGGTAGGCGTGGTCATCGCGAAATTCGCCCAGGCCCACCTCCAGATCCGCCGCCCACCAAACGCCCGGCAAGTCACTCCACGCCGCAGGCGACAAACCGTCGAGCGTCACGGATACGGGGACGGACGACCCCGGCGCCACGTAGGTCACGGTGTAGGTGTCCATGTCCTCCACCGCCAAGTTGTAAGCGCGGGCGAAATCGTAGTTCAGATAGTGACGCTTGCGGGTGATGTTTTGCCCGTCGGCGGGCAGTCGATCATAAAGCAACGCGCGGATTTGCGCCCACGCACGGCCGTTGATCGCGACGATCTCCGCCCCGAACGTCAGGGGCGAATCCCCGGGCGCGTTCACCACCCACAACCGATCGTCGATGATGCGGGGATCAAACGGCACGTAACGCCGATCCGCCATCGTCGCGTTCTCCGTCGACGCCGCCAACGACAACGACGAATGCCCGCAGTTGAGCGCTCGTAACAACGGAGCCAATACGCGCATGAACTCGATTTCACTCATACCCTCGCGCAACAAAGCACGCTGCGCCGGATAAGCGGTCGCCAGTTCCTCCCGGTCCGCGTAAAGCAACGGATGCCGCCGCTCGATCACGGACCTGAACTGATCAAAATCCGCCTCAAGCTGCGATCGCGTAAACGTCGGATATTCGACCGCTGCGTGAATCGCGGTTCCCAACACCAGGGCCAGCGCCCATTGCACCAATGATCGCCCCTCTCGATGGAACATGGGGACCAGGGAACGACAAGTGATCGGAAGCGGGGTGATCATGGGATTATCTCCCCAACCCCGCGACCGCTCCGCAGTCCTTCACTCCGTCGGCGCAGCCACGGTTCCTTCGACTCAGCGCTGGGAGCGCGACCGTCGGTTCTTGCCCGCTTCCCGGCGCTGTCGCTTCCAATCCAGCTCCATCGGATTTTGTTGCCGATTGATATGCCACAACATGCCCGCGATCAGCAACGAGACCGGCCCCAAAATCACCAGCGCGAGGCGCAGGGCTTCAGGCATGTCCGTCCACATCGACGCAAAAACCAGGTGGTGAAATTTCATCAGCATGCCGCATTAGGGTATATTACCTATTATAGGGTCAACACCCTAGTTGCAATTTGCGGTCCATGATCGACTTACCGCACTCATTAGGGGGCCCATTTAGGCCTATTCATTTTAACCTATCCGGAAATTCGAGTCCTTGCCGAGTGGCAAACCATTTCCCACACTCTCCGCTCACTACTCCCCCGCTGCACGATGCGTCAGCACAAGTTTCACCCCAAAACTTCGTCATCCATGTCTGTTATTCCTCCGCGTCGTCGTCATCTTTCCGGGCTCCTGCTGGCGTTGGCATTGGGCGCCGTCCTGAACCTGCTCTCAAACCGCGCGCACGCCGCGTCCCCCGCATCCGCTCCTAAGGACTATCGCCTGTTTGTCGGGGTTGATCTTCTCGTGCCCAACGGTGAAGCGGCACCTCTCAGTGTCGAAAGCCTGCATCCCCATGAGGTCGTCGTGAATCGGGTGGACAACCCCATTATCCCTCTGCGGGAGGTGCCGGCATTCACTTGGTCGCACGCCACTAAAATCGGCCGCACGCCGATCACTATTTCCGACTTCGACACCCGCCAAGCGGTCACCATCCAAAACGACAAAGCCATCGCGCAAATGAGCACGCAGGGCGGCATGGTCGCCTATCAACAAGAGCGCCAGGCCTTTGCCGAGATGAAGTTCTACCAACGACAGCGTGAGCTCCAGCCCGTGGCCGCGCTCGCCATCGCTTCCGCCAATACGGACGGCGGCATCATCGGAGCGCCGACAACCGCCGCGATGGACGGCTTGCAGTTGGAGGAACTGACCCTTCTCCAGGAGCAAATGGACAGCACGTCCGCCGGGATGGATTCCACGTTCTATGCCGATCGCACTCAGGAAGGCATCGTCAACCCGGACTTCGATGCGATGGACCTCACGTTCTCCATCTCCTCGGCGGACCCCATCGCCGACGCCTACGTCGTCGTCATGGGATCGGTCGTCAACGATGGTAAGGCGGGCGTGGTAACCTTTCACCAAAATATCGGACCCGTCGGCCGCGAAAAACGACGGATCAAGATTCGCAAAACCGGGTTTACCCCCGGCTACGAGATCAAGGAGGTGAAACTCCACCTCTATTCGCGCGGCAAGGAACTCGGCACCAATTTGTCCGAGAAAAACCTCCCTCTGACGCGCGACCAGGCCCGGGAATTTCTCCTGCTTTCCCACATTTCCGAACACGCCATGGAGACGACGATTCCGGCACCCGTGTGGACCCTCGCGCCCACCGCGCTGCTCGCCGCCGCCGACGGGAATCCGTTTAACCATCCGGTCATCGTCAACATCGATGCCGACGGCACCGTGCTCAGCATTCACGAATCCGAAGCCGATGCCCGTGCCTATCTCGCCGCGATTCACGACGCCTCCGAGTTGCGCAGCAAAGCAACCCCCGGCAAAGCCTCCGCCACGTTCGGCGACTCCGTGCGCGTGACCACTCAAGATCCGGACGTCGCCCTCGATCAATCCGGCCGCCTGCCCGCCCACGTGGTGGCCGCGATGCGCGACATGATTTTCGTGCCCGCCCTGGACCGCGGCACCCCGGTCGCCGGCACAGCCAAAGTAAACCTGGCCGATTATTTCAAATAATGACGTAACACCCGCCCGAGACGGGGTTATGCTCGGACGACCGACCACCCGCGGTCGCCCACCCCGTCATGAAGGTTCCCCGCATCACCCCGCTCCTGTGGGCTCTGGCCCTTCCCTTGATAGCTCAGGAAGAGGCCAAACCCTACCGCCTGTTTGTTGGCGTTGATCTCAACGTTACCCGAGAGGAAGCCAAGATCCCGGTCGAGGCGCTCCGCCGTCACGAGGTCGTCGTCGCCCCGGCTCACGGTGACCGCATTCCCTTGCGCGACGTGCCTCATTTCGGTTGGACGCGCACGACCAAAATCAGCCGCGCCCCTGTCACCATCTCCAACTTTCAGCGCCACGCCACGTATTCGCTACGCAACGACAAGGCGATGAAGTGGATGCAGTCCCAGAACCAGATGGCCGTCTATCAACAGGAAAAGGCTGATGTTGCCCGCCTCGCGAACAGTGACGCCCAACGCCATCAGGCTGTGCGCCGCCAGATTTACGCCTACCAGGAGGAAACCTACCGGATTTGGCGCGAATGGGAGCAGAACGTCGATCCCAGCCTGCCCGACTACCAACCCGGTGGCCGGGACGGCATGTCATTTAGCGACATCGATCCCGCCGCTGGCGAGGTCGAGGCCCTGCTCGTTGCCGCCAACGAAACCGCCGCCGCCGTGGCCACGGACCTCGACCGGACCTACGTCGAAACCTCCGGCGTGAATGGTGATCCGTTCTTCGAGGAACGCACCCAGGACGCCTTGGGACAAGGCGACGAGGACGTGCTTGAACTCACGTTCGAAATCGCCTCCCGCGAACCCATCGCCGACGCCTACCTCGTGGTCATGGGCAACGTCATGCAGGCCGGTCAGGAAGGGATCGTGACCTTCCACCAAAACGTCGGCGCCATCGGCCCGAAACCCCGCAAAATCAAAGTGCGCAAGACCGGGTTCGCTCCGGGGTTCACCATCTCCGACGTCAATCTTCACCTCTACACGCACGGCCAGGAAATCGCGACCAATCGCTCGGAGCGCAACGTCGCCCTCACCCGGGACCAAGCCCGTGAATTTCTGCTCCTTTCTCACATCGCGGAGCATCCGCTCGACACCATCACTCCCCAACCGGTCTGGACCCTCGCGCCTGCCGTCCTGCTCGCCGCCAAATCCGGCGCATCCTACGACCACCCCGTGGTCGCCACCATCGATTCCGACGGCAGTGTGATCAGTATTCATCAAACGGAAGAAATCGCGCAGGCTTTCCTCGCCGAACTCGTTGATGCCGCCAAAGTGCGACGCAAGGCGACGCCCGTGAAAACGCCGTCGACTTTTGCGGACGCCGTTCGCGTCCGGGACGCCGACGATGAGACCGCCTTCGATCAAACCGGCCAACTCCCCCCCCAGGTTGTCGCGGCCATGCGTGAAATGATTTTCCTACCGGCCCTCGAACTCGGCGTCCCCATCGTGGGCACGGCCAAGGTCAACCTTGTGGACTTTTTCAAATAAACCAGCGCCGCCCGACCTCGGTCCCGCTCTCAGTCGTAGCGCTGCCAGGCGAGCTTGTGTGAATCGACCCAGCGGTAGTGATCCGCATACCGCAGTCCGCCGGCTGAAGCTTCGTCGAGCACCACGGTGGCCCGGGGATGCTGCTGCAACGCCGATCCCGGACAGACCGCCGCCAACGGGCCCTCGATCATGTCCATCACTGCGCGCACCTTGGCCGGACCAAAGGCCAGCAACACGATCTGACGCGCGTCGATGATCGTGCCGATGCCCATCGATATCGCGTGGCGCGGCATGGCGGCCATGTCGCCAAACACCGCGCTGTTGTCCTCCAACGTTTGCTCCGACAGAATCTTGATCCACGTGCGCGAACGCAGCGAGCCCGTCGGTTCGTTGAACCCGATGTGACCATTGCGGCCGAGTCCCAACAGCTGCAGATCGATGCCGCCCGCTGCCGCAATGCGCTGCTCGTAGGCCCGGCACTCCGCCTGCAGGTCGGCGGCATCGCCCGCCGGCACATGCGTCCGGGCGAGATCGATGTTAATGTGATCGAACAGGTGCTCGTTCATAAAACGCCGGTAGGACTGCGGATGATCCGGCGACAGCCCCACATACTCATCGAGGTTGAACGTCGTGACTTGGCTGAAATCGAGGCCCTCCTCGCGGTGCATGCGCACCAGTTCGCCATACAATCGCTCGGGCGTGCGGCCCGTCGCCAGGCCGAGCACCGCATCCGGTTTTTCGCGAACCTTCTTGGCCATGATTTTGGCGCCCAACAGGCAGCCGGCATCCGGCGTTTTCTGAATGATGATTTCCATGATGAAAGGGGGTCAGGTCGTCGGCGCGGTATCTCGCAATGCCCAAGCATACAACAACCACGCCGCATGGGGCAGCCATTGTTCGCCCCAACGCCAACGTTGGGCGGGATCGTTGTTGTGCGGCAACGGCTGAAACGCGATGTCGGCTTCATCCGCCAAGCCCGATGTGATGCCGTTGCACACACCGCCGGGAGCATTGAAGGAACCGTCCTCGTAAGCCGGATTGTTCCGCCCGTGTCCCTGCATCATGCACACATCAAACGGGTTCGCGCCCATGATCCAATCCAACCAGCGCTGTGACGCTGCCGGGGCCAGCTCAGTCGCCGCCGCCGCCAGCGAGGCGAGTTTGGCGTTTTCCCCCTGCCACCAGTAACCGGAGGGATTGTCGTGCGGATAAAACCACTGCGGTTGTCCGGGCCGACCGGGCGTTTGCACCCAGTGCGGCGGGTAGCCAAACGGATTGTTATCCGCCTCGGCCAATCCCACCTGCGACACCATCCACTCCCGCGCCAAGGCCGTTCCTTCATCCGCCGCGGAGTGCGCGGGATGCAACTCCGCCGCTCTCTGCAGCGTCACGACCGGCAGACCCGCGTCACTCGCGTGGAACCAGGAACGCTCCCCCGCTGCATCCATCGCCAACCAGACGTGACCCTCCGTTTCACGACGCGCCTCCACCACCGCTTGCCAACGCACCGTCAGCTCAAACGCCACCGCTCCATCGTCGGCCGCCACGGCCCTCAATTCCGCCGCCGCCAGCAACGCGCAGATATGATCGATGAGGTTTTCCGTCCCATCCTCGAGATAATCGCGACCGTGTGCGACCAAGTGGTGGAATCCGCGCAACGCCGCCGCACGGTAGTCCTCCGACGAATACGCGCCATCCCCGCCCAGGGTCGACGCCACCGCCAGCGCCGCGATCGCCATGCCCCCGCCTTGGCGCCAGCCGGCCTGATAATCCGCCCCTTTGTGCCCTTGCTGCGTGCGGTAACTGCACAATTCCCGCTGCGCCGGATCCTTCGACCACCGGTCAAATACGGTGGTGTAGAAAAAACCGGACTCGTCCTGCATGCGCATGAGCCAATCCGCCCCGTGCAACGCTTCATCGCGCAGGCGCTCCGTGAAGTAGTCATCGCGCCCCGCATCGCGATAGCGTTGCCATGACCGCGCCAGCACCCAGACCACCAACGGATTCTGCTGCGGGTTCATCACCTGAGCATACGACAGATGGCTGAGGTATTTGCTGTTATCACCCGAGGCATCGAACCAGCCGCCACTCACATCCCGCGATTCACGATCATCGAGCCGGGGCGCTCGCGCATCGGCCGCGTCCCAGACTCCCGAAGATCGCTGGCTCTTGATATGAAACAAAAGATCCGAAACGCGCGCCGCCCCGAATAGCCCCCGCTCAATGGCGAATCCTTCGCCTTGGCCGATCGCTCCGTCCGCGCACTCCCACCGCAGGGCATACCGACCGAGTTGCGTGATGCGGGAGACATCCACTTCCCACCACGGTCCCAGGCTCCAGCCGGGCACGCCGCCCACCAGCACGGGTTGACCCGTCCAAACGACCTTGCCTTCCGGCAACCTCACCAAGCTCACTGCCTTCCACGCCGTGTCGGCCGAAGCTTCGATCCACAACCTTTTCACGGCCTCGGGTTCGTAACCGAGATGATTGCCCAGCACTCTCATCGATCGACCTCCGTTCGCGCCGCCGCCAGCGCCAACATCAGGACGATGTCGGCTTGTCCGCCGATCGTCGCTTCCTGGCAAACGAAGTCATGCTCATTGTCGTAAAACACCATGGTGGTCGTATTAAAACGCTCGAAGGGATCGGTCGGGGCCACGTCGAAATAGCGTCGCATCGATTCATGCGTGCGACGCCCTGCCGGACCTGCCGAAAACGCCCCGACTGGAAACCGCTCCAACAACTTCGCCGTCGGGCTGTAGAGATGCCGCAACGTATTGGGCAGACGCTCATCAAACAGGAACGACGCTCCCCACGGGTTGCGCCCGAAAACGTAGTCCAGCATGTCGTCAAACAACGCCGGTCGCTCCGCATGGCTGCCCGCCAATTGCGCCGCCGCCTCCCCGGCGTTCGCCGCCCCGATCCACCGCGTCAGGCTGCCCCACACGTAACGCGTCGGCTGCCCCCAGGGTTGTCCCTGCCTTCGGGCATAGGTCTGGTAGCGGAAGATCTCCGCCCACCACGCCGGAGCGCCCCACTTGTTTCCGGCGAGCGCCAGATTCCGGTGGGCCAGCCAATGCCAGTCGGCCCACCCCACCTGTTCCGCCCGGCCCGGACGGTGCGCCACCGCATCATCCTCGTAACGCGGTTCGCCGGTGAGCGCAGCCAACTCCAGGGCCGCCAACGCCCGCTGGTCATTCACCGAGTCATCCCGATAAAAGTCGTTCACGTCATCGCGCTCGAACGCGGTGAGGATCGTATCCGATCGCCGGGCACGCTCGAACAGCGCCACGGCTGCGGCGGCGTAGCGATCCGCCGCGGCCTCGTCGAATACGGCCAGCGTGCGGGCGCCTTTGGCCAACGCCGCCACCGTGGAAAACATGGGCACCTGCGCCAGGGCCGCCATGGCGGGTCGCGTGCCGTCCAGTTCATCATCGGCCGGCAACCGCCACCCGAGGTTGTGGTCCCGCGCATCCCCCACTTGCACAATGAACGTGTCTTCGTCGGGCCAGAGTTTCAGCAAATAATCGAGCCCGTGTTTCGCTTCATCGAGGATGTCGGGCAATGCACTTGTGCTATGGACCTTGGTGAAAATTGTCGGGGCAATCTCGTGCGCCAACAACAGGTGATAAACCGTATAGGCCGTGGTCAGCGTAAACTTCAGATGGTCGCCCGCATCATACCAGCCTCCGCGCACATCGACCCGACGGCCCGATTCCGCCGCCCGCCACGCGCCGTTGCTCGGATTCCCCTCCGGCACGTATAGCGGCGTGGCAGCATCGCCGGGATGCGAAGCTTGCCGCCACAAAACCGTATCCGTGCCCGACCGCGCCATGCGCAAATGTTGCAGCGGCAGATTCGCCAGCGCCGCGTAGGGACGTTCGCTCACCACCACTGCCACCGCATCGAGGTCCGCCACCCTCAGCTCATGCACGCCGGGTTGTTCCACGAAGGAAAAATCGACGGCGTAGTGAAACGCCGACGGGGAATTGGGCCCCGCCCCCAACACAGATTCACCCAACTCATGGGTGCGACCAGCGATCGACCAAGTTTGGCCCGTCAGCGGTTGATCACTCATGACCAACGCCACCTTGCGCTGATGAGGGGCGTAACCCTGTTGGTTCCACCTCACCCATCCTTCCGCCCCCGCCACACTGCCACCGGCCAGCAGCAGGCCGAAAATGAGGTATCGTCGCATGACCAAATCTTGTGCAACTCAGCGCAATTTAATGCAATGCTCGCCTAACGTATACCGTAAAACTCCGGGGAATTGGTTCGGCCTCGCCCCTTCGTTGCTCCCAGATCTAACCTTTCTCTCACCCATGAAACAACGTTCCCTTCTCACCGCATTTACCCTCCTCGCCGCGATGGTGGTCTCCGCCTCCGCCGCCCAGTTCAAGGCTCTGCTCATCACCAACACCGATGGCTGGCATCACGACTCCATCAGCGCCGCCGTGCCCGCCATGCAGGAAATGGCGAAACTCCACGACTTTACCCTCGTTTGGCCCAACAACCTGGGCGTGATCTCCGACCAGGGTCTGGCCGATGTTGATGTCATCGTCTTCGTGCTCTCCACCGGCAACATCCTCAACGACGAGCAACAGGCCGCCGTTGAGCGCTTCGTGCAAAACGGTGGCGGCATCGCCGGCGTGCACAGCGGCGGCACCGACACCGAATACGACTGGGACTGGTGGACGAAGGGCATGGGCCATATGTTCCACATCCACCCCGCCGTGCAGACCGCCACCGTCGAGGTGCTCGATTACAACTTCCCCGGCATGGACCGCTTCTCGAAGCGTTTCCTCGCCACCGAGGAATGGTATGAGTTCGACGCCGCCCGCAGTGACAGCCTGCACTACCTGCTGGCCGTCGACGAATCCACCTACGCTCCGGCCGCCAACTGGGGTGCCAAACAAGGCAAGGGCATGGGCGACTTCCATCCCATGTCATGGTGCCATGAATACGACGGCGGTCGCATTTTCTACACCGCCTTCGGCCACCTCCCCGCCACCTACTCCGACGCCAGCTTCCTGCACCACGTCTACGGTGGCATCTATTGGGCCGCCACCGGCAAGGGCTTCACCGCCGCGAAGTAACCCTCCCCCTTACTTCCTCTTCCTTTCGAACCCGCGCCCGTCCGGCGCGGGTTTTTTTGTGAGTAAATTGCAATGACATTGCCGCGCATTTGTTCCGTCCTTCCGCCCCCATTTTGAAAAATAATTTTTCGCCCCCGCGGGAACCGCAGGCAGCACCGCTGGGTCAATTCGCCGCTCCATGCATCCAGATCTTAACTACAAATTAAAATCCTTAAAAATCTGGCCGCACGGAAACTACTGCAAACCTCCCACGTCGTTGTATCCGATGAAAATCAAACTTCTCTTTATCTCCGCCCTCGCGGTCGGCGCCACGTCGCTCTCCGCCGCGAGTTCGAATTATTCCATCACGATGGATTTTCCCTACGTGAGTGATTACGTCTTTCGCGGCGTCAAATACGCCGATGATTCCATTCAACCCTCGATCGAGTTCGGTGCCGACAATTTTTACGCCGGCATCTGGAGCAACCAACCGGTAACGGGCCGCACCACCAACGAGTTCGACTTCTACGCCGGCTACAAATTCGACCTCACGGACACGTGGTCGATGGACGTGGGTGCGACCTACTACTACTACCCGGAAACATCCTCGCTCGATGAACAGTTCGAACCCTACGTCGGCCTGACTGGCGATCTGCTGCCCGGCCTCACGTCGACGTTCTACGCCTACTACGAGACCGAGTTCGAAGCCCTCACCCTGCAAGGCTCCCTGGGCTACGGCTTCGAGCTCAGTAACACGTTGACGCTGAACCTCGCCGGTAATCTCGGCTCGGTGTCGGCCTCCGGAGCGGGCGACTACACCTACTGGCTGCTGTCGGCCACGGTGGATGCCAAACTCAACGATCACGCCAACGCCTACCTCGGAGTATCTTATTCGTCCAACGACATGGATCGCGCCCCGGCCAATTCCCTCGGTGGCGAATACACCTACCTGACGACCGGCATCAGCATCGGCTTCTAAGGTCTCTTCGCGGGCGAAATACCTCCCGCTTCCTCACCCCATCCCGGTTCGCCGGGATGGGTTTTTGCGTTGCGGCACCTGAGTCATGCGCGGGGCCGGACCAGCCTCCCGACCAGAGTCGCCCTCATTGCTGCTTAGCTAAAATAAGTTGGCCGGTCACCTACCCCTAAGTGACCGGCCATTTGCTTTCTTGGTTACCCCAAAATGTCCCCGCTAAGCGGGAACAGCGCTGAACTTATGCGAACCCCGCTCGTCGTCAACTGCGGCATCATTACAGTTTTGAAAGGAAATTCTCCGAACCCGAGCCATCACAAACACGGCCGACTTCCAGTGCCGTGCCGCGTCACCTCGACAATCGCGCGCACTGGGAAAGTCATGCTACTCAAGGCATAGGCAGCGAATGCTACCCGACCCGGAACCCGCGCAATGAAATTTCATATCATGATACTATAAAGCGTATTAGCGAATTCATTCCATGTATTTTCGTCGCCATCCCCGGCGCAAATTTGAAGATTCCGCGCCCATGGCACCTCCCGCGTCCGTCGCTCCTCAGACTCCCCCGCATCCCGATCTTTCCGATGCCGCGATCTCGCGTCGTTTCCAGGCTCGTCGCGAATTCATTCTGCGTGAATCGGTCGCCTGTGTCGTGCCCGGCGATCCTGCCCAAGGCAGCAAATTCGACGTCGCGGCCTGCCTCGCGCGCGGCGAAAACCTTCCTGCCGCCCTCGCCCGCCTCGCCCGTCTCGACGGCGCCCCCCCTTCCGGCGACATGTTCTGGGTCTACCCGACAGTGAGCGTCATGATGGCTGGCCGCCACACCCTCGACGAACCCAGCCGCGACCGTATCGCCGATCTCTGGCGCACCTATTGGCCCAGCCGGGGCGACACCGAAAACCATTGGGTGCTCTCCTACGCCAGCCTCTACCTGGCCGCCCAAGCCTACCCCGAGGCCGGTCCCGACCAATGGTTCAATGGTCGCTCTTCCGCCGAGAATCGGGCCGAGGCCCGCGACTACCTCAATCACTGGATCAACGTCACCACCAGCCACGGTCAGGGCGAGTATGACTCTCCCAACTACATCGAGGAATACGCCATCGGGCTCGCCATGCTTGCCGGTTGGGCCGACGAGCCCGCCTTCCGCGATCGCGCCAAGCGCATGCTCGATTACATCCTCTACGACTACGCCGTCGAAACCCTCGACGGTCTCTACGGCGGAGCCCACAGCCGCGTCTACCCGCGACACATCATGGCCCCGGCGCGCACCGCCGCGGCCGCCCTCGGTTGGATGCTCTTCGGCCTCGGAGACTACGAGCCCAGCGAGCGCCAGGTCACCCGCCATCAGCTTCGCGAGGAGCTGCCCGAACGTGGCGCCAAACTCATCGCGCTCTCCGGCTACACGCCGCCCCCCATCCTCGAACGCATAGCCCGCGATCGCTCCACGCCCTACGTCGAACTCGAGCGCAAACGCACGCGCTGGCGTATGCGCCACGCTGGTCCCGAGTCCTTCGTCGTCGGCGATCGTCGCACCGTGGCCGTCCACAAAACCACCTACGTCGATCCGGACTTCATTCTGGGCTCCTCCCAGGGCGGTTTGCTGCAGCCCATTCAGCAGCAAACCTGGGGGCTCATTTGGCGCACCGAAAAACCCATCATGCGCTGCCCGTCCTTTTTCGGTTGTCAGCCCTACGCCTCCGCCATCGAGGGCAGCATGTATTTCCCGGTCGACCCTGATGTCGTCACCGACCTCATCACCCGGTCCAAAGCCGACTACGATTCTCCCGACAAGCTCCCCGGCGGGTCGCCCTACGAACAGGTGATGCAAAGCGGCACCGCTCTCATTGCGCTGCAACACATCCCCGCCGACGCGCTGTTCCGGCACATCACGCTTTTCTTCTCCCGCGACCTGGAAAACACCGTCGAGGACGATTCCGGTTGGATCTTCGCCCAGGGCGGCCCGGTCTACATCGGCGTCCGCCCCTTCGCCGCCGGCGAGTGGCGCGCCAACGACTGGACCGGCTTCCTCGCCGGTGGTGCGGGCGGCATCCTTGTCAGTGGTGACTTCGATGAATGGGGCGTCGGTCATCGCTGCTGGGTGAGTGAAGCCGCCCGCAACGGCTACGTCGTGCAAGTTGCGCCGACGCGCGATTTTTCCACGTATTCAGAATTCATGGACACGGTGCGCGCGCTGCCGTTGGCCTTTTCTCTCGATCCCACGCCCACGGCCACGTTTACCGGGCTCGACGGCACTCGTCTCGAGGCCCGATACGGATCACTCCCGGTCATCAACGACACGCCCGTCGACCCCACCCGCTGGCCGCTCTTCGATAGTCCCTTCGGCCAGTCCGAGGTGGGCAGTCGGCAACTCACCCTCCGCCACGGCGATGAGACGCTTCAGCTCGATTTCACCGACGTGCCGTGGGACCACAGCACTCAGCCGCCCGCGCCGGAAATGCCCGCGACGCTCGCCATCCCCGACGACGTCGGTCCGACGCTCTACGCCGCGGCCACCATGACCGGAAATCAACGCAACACCGCCACGCCGTCCGATGCCGGTCTCTTTCAACGCCTGCCCTCCGGCGTATGGACGAACACGGGGCCCCGTATTCTCGGCGTGGCCAGTGTCGCGATTCATCCCACCACCCCGGCGGTAAAGCTCATCGCCTCAGCCGACGGCATCGTGCGCACGGCCGACAACGGCGTCACCTGGCGCAAGACGACGGGCTGGCAGGTCGCCGACGTGCGGGCCATCACCTTCGATTCCGGCAACCCGGACACGGTCTACGCCGCGACGATGTGGGGTCCGCTGCGATCGGAAAACGGCGGCCAAAGCTGGGGGCCCACCCCGCAAGGCCTCGACCGTCTCTATAGCCGAACCCTTCTCGCCGATCGTGCCCAACCCGGCCGCGTGCTGCTCGGCATGGAAGAAGGTCTCTACGTCTCCACCGACGCCGCCCTGACGTGGGCGAAACTGGACTTCCCCACCGCCACGGTCACGCAGATCACGCAAAGCCCGGTTCAACCGAACCTGTTCCTCGTCAGCACGCTCGGCCACGGCGCTTGGCAGTCGCAGGACCGCGGCCAAATGTGGACTCTCATCGATCCGACCACCGCCAATCTCTACGCCGCCGCATTGGCGCCTCACGATCCCGCCGTAATGGCCACCGGCGGTTGGGAAACCGGCGTGCGAATCTCCACCGACAACGGAGAAACTTGGCAGGACCGCAACGCCGGGCTCCCCAACCGCCGTATCTTCGTGCTCGCATTTGATCCTCACCAACCGGGCCGCCTCTGGGCTTCGACCTTTGAACAAGGCACCTTTACGAGCGACGACCTCGGCCAAACCTGGCAAGATGCCGGACTCCACGGGGCCTACGGCGCCGACTTTGTTTTCCACGGCAACCCCGATCACGTTGGTCACGCCGCCCTTCAATAATCCGCCATGCTTTTGACCGGATTTCGGCGAGATATCACGCCTGGAGGCATTCAGTTCCACCACACGTCGAAGCAGCGCACCGCACCGTCATGAACCGGACCGGGGTCTAGCCTCCTTCGGTTTACCCACCCGCCGTAACCGGGGAAACCCTCTCCGCCCGCAACGTTTGGTCGGGCGAGCGGTGCGCGGCGCATCCACAGCGCAGGAGCGCGTCGACTTTGCTAAGAATTTCCCGCTCCTTGCCGGGCACACTGAGCACGTCACACTCCGTGCCCAGGATGAACGGGTGCCCGGTCGCCTCCATGGCTTCCAACAGCTCGCGTCCCTGGCGCTCCACCTCCTGCGTGGTGAGTTGAGTGGCGTAGAAATTCTTCGAAGGTAGGTTCCCGTAGAGCACCGTGTCCTTGGGAACCAAAGCCGCATCGTGATCCAGCTTTCGTGAGCTGCCCAGGCTCATCATCGCCGCACCGAGTGTTGCAAACCGGGTCACCATCGCGTCCGTGAGTTCACCGCAATCGTGAAACACCAGCGCGACGCCCCGGGCGGAAAGTCGGGCCGCCAAACGCCGCATGGGCGCCATCACGTAAAACTCAAACGGTTCCGGATTAGTCTCCATTTGATTGGGTGAAAAATAGACAAGGTTGGCCGCCGGCTCACACACGATCACCGCCCTCGCCCCGGCCTCCATCTGCGCATCCACGTAGCGGTTGATCACGTCCTCCCCCATCGCGAGTAAGTCGTTCAACACGCCGATCTCCGGCTCGTCTTTCGGCGTCATGCCCATGCCCATCAGGTAGACGGGCGTGATCGGGTCGCTTACCAATTTGGTCAACAGCGAATACGGACCGATGCACATGCCCACGGGAAACAAATCGGGTTGCTTCACCACGTATCCAATCGCTGAACACGCCGCCTGCATGCGCGGCGTCAGCGCCACCTCCGCCGGATACTTTGGTGTCTGCGTGAAGTGGTATTTTCCGATTTCATCTGCTGGCACTTCGCAGGCGGTGAGCAACGCTTCCTTCTCCAACGTCAGGTCCATCAACGGCACCGCGAGGGGCGTATTAAAACGAGCGGCCGTATCGGCGATGACGCCGCCCAGACGTTCCCCAACGAGGACAATGGCCTCCGGATCAGGTTGCTCGTGCAACACCATATGCGTGCCAATGGGCACACAGTGTCCGGAACGAGCGAGATTGAGAAAAGTATCGCTGGTCATAAGAGGAGAGTCTGGGCGAATTTTCCAGCCGACGGCACCGGGCCGAAGGTAGGCCAGAAGTCTTGAAATAGGCACCCGGCGAGTCGACGCCCATCACTGCTCGTTACTTGTCAAAAAGTGCTTCGAAAATGACCTGCCAGCCCGAACTAAAACGTCGTTGGTGATTTCTAAAAGTCAGGCCTGCCTCCCCCCCTGAAGTCAGCTCAAGCTGAGGTTGGCCACGAATAGGGAGAACCACACCAAAAAACTCTTTCGTGCCACGGGCCCAATCCATGGATGCTTCAGACAAGAGCATCCGCGAATCGCACGAGTGGGAGAATGCTCCGCTCAAGCGACAAATCTTTACCGGCCCTATTTCAGTTATTCAATATGTTGGTCCCAATCGGATTCGGAACTTCCGTGGACATGCCGAAACCAACGGGAACCTCCATGCGCACTGCTACCCGTTTTCCATCCACAGTGCCCGGCTTAAACAGCCACTTCACAACCGCTTGTTCTGCCGCACGCGCGAATTCCTCCCGGTTCGCTCGCACGGCTCGAGCGGAACTCACTCGCCCGTCCATGCCGACTATCAGTTGGACAAATACAATTCCAGTAACGCCTTCATTTCGGAGATTTCTCGGATAGAAAGGAGCCGGCTGACGCGTTGGGACTGGTTTCGACGTGCAATCAGCTAAGTCCACTACCGCCTCATCGGGTGGCGACGAAGCTTCTTTTGACCCGTCGGCGGTTGATGATGCGCTGGGCGTGGCGCAACCGGACAAAATGGCGACGGCGGTTACAAAGCATACGAATTTAAAGCGCATAATCTTAGCCTAACGGTTCACGGTATATGAGACATGGATAAACCGCGCGGCGGTCGTTGGTATATGGACTGGATCGTCCAGTCCTTTGTTCCGGAAGGCCCGAAAAGAGGGGGCGAAGACAAGGTCGATCCTTGATTCTTGGCATATTGTTTCGGCGGCTGATGGAAACCGACCACCTCTCTCTTCCCTCAAGCGATGAGGCGTTCGGGCGGGGGGTGTTGGTCGATCCATGTCGCGATTGAGCTGCTGAGGAGGTGGTCATCCTGCCAGGTGGGTTCGACGAGGCTGTTCATCGATCGCGCCGCGACGTGCTCACCGGCGAGGTAGTTCAGGTGCAGCTGGCGCACCGCCAGCGCGCCGAGTTCGCCGAGTCCCCGGGTGTAGCCCGCGATTCCCGTCGCTTCGGGGTCCGTGGCCAGCGAGACGAGGGGCGGAATCGCCAAGCCGCGTTCGCGCAATTCCACGAAGGGTTCCGAGGCGAGATCGCATCCGACGATGATGAGGTCCGGCGCGGTTTCGCGCAACCAACCCGCGGCCTGGGCGCGCATCGCTGCCCCGGGAGCTTTATCGTGTATCTGTAAAGTGGGCACAACGGGGTCCGAAGCCAACGCCTGCAGGGCCCGGTAGGTGCCGGCCAACTGCAGACTGCGGTAGTGAGACTCACAGTAGTGGTATTGCACCAGGCCGATGCGGACGAGTCCCGCCCTTCGAACCGTCGTCCAGACTTCGGACAGGACCCGAGGCAGGTCCATCATCACGGAACTGAAGGGGAATCCCGGTTCCGTGGGACCACAGTGCACGGCGAGAAACGATTGCGTCGGAAATCCAACCAGGGCGCTCGCGGACGGGAAACCGGCCAGCACCACGAGCTTCACGCCGCGGGTCAACAGGATGGAGCCCACCGAGGCCACGCTGTGATAATCGTCCAAACAGAACCGATCCACCCCGTAACCGAGGGGGTCGGCCTGACGGCTGACCCCACGCCAGTAGCGTTCATGATCCGCACTACGCTCCGACTCGACGAACGCGATCCGATTGCCCGCGTGCATGTGCTGTTTGCGCCACCGCATGGCGGCGATGCGCGACAACGCAGGGTCGAGTCGGTAACCCAGTTGTTTGGCGGCATCGAGCACGCGTCGGCGCGTGGCCACGGCCACATCGCGGCGGCCGCGCAATACGCGCGAGACCGTGGACTTGTTCACGCCCGCCATGGCGGCGACGTCTTGTTGGGTGGGTTGGGCATTCATAACGCAAGAACGCCATCAGCTCACAACCGATGGCGCCCGCGCTCAATCTCGAGAACTTCCCGGCGGGACAATGTAACGGGAATGCCGCACCTTTGTCGCCGGAAAGCCGCGAAATCAGCGGTTCTGGGTCCGTCAGCGACGGAACGTGCCGGAACCGGGGATCGCCCGCACGGAGCCCCATTCGGGCTGCCAGCGCAGACCGATGCGACCATCCTCCCCCGGGTCACGATCGGCGATCATGACATTGACGCGCACGTCGCGCCACAGCTCGCCCGCCTGCTGGCTGAGGTAGGCCACCGGCACGGCAATTTCGGCGGTGTAGCCGGTCGCGGTGGTCCGCACTTTCCACTGGCTGCCTTCGGGGAGTCGGTTCTCCCCGAGTAGACGGGCGGCATTCGGCTCGTCGCCGGGCACGAGCGTATAGTTGAGGTCGGGGCGGCCGGTGATGTTGCGAATGTTCGCCGGGCGCGAGTCGAGCGCGATGGTGACGCTGTCCTGCGCCCAGTTGCGGGCATGCGCATCGGCAAAGCGGCCGTTGTCGGTGACCTCGACGCCGACGTAGAGGTAGTCGTCATCGGCGGTGACCCCGAAGCGGAAGTCTCCGTCATCGCGGCCGTGCCAGACCCGGTTGCGAGCGTAGACCCACGCGTCCGCATCGTAGCGGTAGGGCAACGCGGCCCAGTCGGTCAGATCGCCGTCGATCGCGATGGTCGCGGCGGGAATGGGTTCGGTGCGGATGGCGTTGATCGGTTCGTGACTGGCGAAGTCGTAGGTCTCGCCGGCGTGATCGAAACTCAGCTTCCACCGCAGCTCGGCGATCTGGCCGGAATCGAACGACAGATCGGCCGCGTCGAAACGGTAGGACGAGATCGCGACTTCGTTGGGCGGCACGAGCAGGGTCTGATGGCGCTCGCCTTCGAAGCGCACGTTGGCGGTCTGCACGACCTCCAGTTCGAGCGTCACCGGCAAATCGGTGTCGTTGGTGAAGCGCAATTCGGTGCGGCCGCCGGGGAACTGATCCTCGTCGAAGATGATCGGTTGCACGACGAGCGAGTCGTCGTTGATCAACGCCTGCTGCATGGCCTCGCTTTTCTCGGTGCGAATATCCTCGGGCAGAATGCCTTCGAGCACGAGGTTCGTGAGGATGGGTCCGTCGTCGGTCATGGTCGCCCACATGACGTGGTCGAACTCCCCAAACCGCGGTCCCCGCAGCTGACTGCTGCCGCCCGTGGTCGCGAGCGTGTAGTAGTTGGCGCGGCCGTTGCGCACGTCCTTCACGTAGCGGTGGTGATGGCCGGCGAAGACGGTGTGCTTGCGCCCTTCGAGCAGTTTATCGACCTGCGGCCAGAGGCTTTGCCGGTCCTCGGCGAAGTTCCACAACGGCGTGTGGGTGAAGACGAGCGTCCAGCGCGGGTTGGGGTGCTTGGCCAACTCCGCGGCCAACCAATCCACTTGCGGCTGGGTCATCGCGTGGGGCCGTTTGGCGTCGTTGGAGTTGAGCATGACGAACAACACGTCGTGGTAGACAAACGTGTAGTAGCTCGCGCCGAAACGCTCTTTCCACACCTCGGCCATCACCGGGTTGGTGTAGTCGTGGTTGCCCGCGACGTAGAAGAACGGCATCTCCAGCTTGCTGACGAAGCCTTCGAACTCGTCCCACTCAAACTTCAGCTGCGCGCGATCTTCGCTGTAACCCTGGATGAGATCACCCACGGACATGACGAACTCGGGCTGCAGCCAGTTGAGTTTTTTAAACGCATCCTCCAGCACGCCGGGGCGGCCGCCGGTCGTGTTGTCGGTGATGATGGCAAACTGGAAGTTCGCCGGATCGTTGTTGAGCGCGAGGCTCGTCCACGGATTTTGGCCCTCGGCCACATCGATCGTGACGGTGGGAAAGCCGTTGGTGGCGGCACCGTCGCGATCGGATTCGTGGTCGTGGTCGGAGTGAGCGAAGAGGGCACCCGCCGCGCAGAAACTCGCGGCGAGGGAGATTAACTTTTTCATCAGGCTGGGGCGCGATTAACGCAGTTCGTAAACTTCGAGGAGGACGATGCCGTGGGCCTGACCGGGAGCGGTGACCACCACGGTGTAAGCCCCGGGGGCGAGGTTGAGGAGCAGCGCGGCGTCGCGACTTTCTTCGGCCAGCGCGAAGGCGCCGGTGGCGCTGAAGCTTTGCCGCAGCAACTCGGCGTTGGGTCCGTCGGACCAGTCGTCATTGCTCAGGATTTCCACGGGGCCGTCGGCTCCCGCGGCGCGGTAGACGGCGACTTGCGGATCTTGGATCTCGTTGGGGAAATCCGGAGCGACAAGTTCAAGGCCGGGACCGATGGCCCGCACGAGCACCGTAGTGGATTGCTCACCTTCGATCACAAAACCGGTGATGAGCGGCTCGCCATCGACGCCGACGAAGGCGCGGGTGGAGACGTTGACGAACCGACCGGGGATCGGGTCTGGCTGATCGGCGGCGACGGTGGGTCCGTCCGCGATCGGCGCGGTCTCCGGGGTCACCTCTTCCGCCGGAGCTTCGCCCGCCACGGCATAGGCCGAACCGTCGACCCGGTTGCCGGGTGAGTTGGTGCGGAATTCACCGCCGGTCGCCGCGAGGTGCAGCGTGAGCGGCCCGTTCAAATCGGGCGCCCGCGTGATCGACATCGCCTGGTAGCCGAGATCGGAATCGTAGGCAAATTCCGCGACGCGGAAACCCTCGACGTTGAGGAGCTCGATGGTGGTGTCCTGATTGCGCTGGAGGGCGAGACCATTGGCCCGCTGCGAGCCGTCGGGATTGGAGGCGGTCTGGATCAGCGCGCCGCCATAGACGGTGTCGCGAGCCGCGAACGTTTCTTCGGTGGCGCGGCCGAAAATCACGGCGGCGCCCTGATCGTTGAGGCGAGAACCGGCCGGGAACGTGTGCACGATTTCCGGCGGCGTGAAGCTGCCGGTCTCGCTCACGCGAATCTGCCAGCCGGACATGTCGACGATGAAGCCGGACATGTTGACCAGCTCGATGAATTTGTCGCCGACCACTTCTTCGAGCACGCCGTTGCGGTTGAGGTCGGTGCCGGTGCCGAGCACCATGGGCATGACCTCGCTGATAATGACGTTGAAGGGATTCGGCTCGATGTCCTGCACCTCCAGCAGCGCGAGCGCCGGCAGGATGTCGGGACCGGAGCGCACCACGATGCGCACGGTGCGATCACCGTCGAGCAGCTCGTCATCGAAGGCGCCGATGGTGAACGTCGCCGAGGACGCGCCACCGGCGATTTCGACGGTGGTGGATGCGACCGTGATCTCGTCGGGGTTGATCGAGCCGTCATCCGCGATTGTGAAGCCGTTGCTCTCGATCATGACGGTGAGGCCCTCGGCCGGAGCCGGGCTCGCGAGCGAGACGGTCGCGGTGGCGGCATTGGCACCGGCGTCTTCGAGAATCGCCGGACGATCAATGGTGAGACTGAGGGTGTTTTCCGGCACGAAGTAAGGCTCGCCGTTGGGCAGCGTGCCCGGCGAGTAGGGTCGGTTCTCCGAACCGGCGATGGTGGAGTGCACCGCGAAGGGAGCGCCGATTTCGCCGGTCGAGCGATGGATGGAACCACCGCGGGGATCGATGGGGAAAATGTCACCGTCGATCAGCAAGTCGACCGTCTCGATAAATCCACCGAGTGTGGCCACCAGCGTCGCGACTTCCGGGCGATTGCTATTGAAGGCGAGCAGACCCGACGACGCGGTTTGCACGGAGGCACCACCGAAGATGCCGGTGGGGTTGCCGCCGCCAAAGACGACGAGCGCACGGCCGGCGCCGATGACGGAGCCTTCGGGAAATTCGTGCCGGGTGCCGAGGTCGTCGGAGATCGTCCAACCCGAGATGTCGACCGGGAAATCCTCGAAATTGACGATCTCCACAAAGGCTTCGTTCGAAGCGTTGCGAATACCGTCTCCGTTGGAATCACCGACCAGATCCAGCTCGGTGACGCCGGGCACGATGTTCATGATTTCCATCATGACGACGCGCGGCTGCGGGGTGTTGTTTTCCACGCGAAACCGCAGACGGCGGGTGCCGTAGCCGGTGGCGTCGAAGTCGACCTCGATCACCTTGGTGCCGGTGTATTGCTCATCCTGCAGGATGTTGAACGGAATGCTCAGCGTGGTGGCGCCGGCCGGCACCGTGACGGAGGTCGGCAAGTCGGTGGTCGTGCCCAGAAGGAACGAACCACTGATGCCGACTGCCAAGCCGCCCGCCGGGGCCGGGCTCGACAGCGTGAGGTTGATCGCGGTCGCAATCGACTCACCCACGGCAGGTTCGACGTAGGATGGCTGGGCCACGGTGGCGGCGATAGCGTTGGCCCCGCGCTCACCGATAACGCGCACGTTGTCGATGTAGTAGTCCTCGGCGTCGGCGTTGGAGTTGAAGGTCAAACGCAGATCCAGGGTCGAACCGGCGTAGAGCATGTCCCAACTGAAGTCGGCAAACTCCGGCACGAGGCGCGTATCGGTGCTCGCGGTGAGGGTGTTCTCATCGCCCACAAAGTAGCGGGCGGCGTCGTTGGTGCCGGTGGAGCGGAAGCCGCCGATGTTGATCCATTCGCCGCCGTCGATGCGGACCGCGACGAGCATGGTGTTATTGGGCTCAAACCCTTCCCCACCCTCGGCCACGGCAATGTCGACGCGCACGTTGCCCAGATCGCGGATGTCGATGCCGGTCCAGGTGAGACGACCCTCTTGTGCCAGCAAATCGGATACGGATGAAGTGAAGTTGGTGGCATTGTCGATGTCGCGGGCACCGAAGACCCAGTCGCCGTCGACGGTGCCGCCGGAGGCCACGGTGCCGTTGGAGAATTCCTGGCGACGAGCGAAGAAGTCGGCTTCGCCGTTGTCGGCCCCGTTTTCCACGAGGTAACGGGAGCCGGAGCCGTCCGTTTCAAAGCTGTCCTGGAAGGCCGTGACGGGAGTGCCTTGGGCAAAGCCGGAGACGGCACAGGTGCCGCCGAGGAGAAGAAGTCCGACCAGCCGGGAAAGGCGGCGGACGCGAGTCGATGCGTGATTCATGGGAAGCGCCGGTAAGGGTTGGGAGGCGGAGTTTAGAAGTTCCATTTGAGGCCGCCGGTGTAGATGGGATTGGTGTAACGCACGGAGACCACGCGGTCGGGTGTGCCCTGGTAGCTGACCAACGGTTCGTTGGTGAGGTTGGTGGCTTCGACGAAGAGCTGCACGCCGCCGCCAAAACGGTAACGGGCGATGAGGTCGATGCGGTCGAAGCCGTCGACGTAGGTGTCGAGGGCGTCGGGACCTTCGCCGAGCACGGCGAGATCCTCGACGGTCACGCCGCCGCGCACACTGTTCAGGTATTTGCCGCGCCGGTTGAAGCTGAGCCGGGCGAAAAACGGTCCCTGTTCGTAGGCGAGCGAGACGTTGGCGGTCTCGTCGGGTTGACGGAAGAGCGGCACGACTTCGCCGAGACGTTCCTCGGTGACCAACTCGACCTCGGACTCAAAGGCCGCGTAGTTGAGGTTGATCGAGAAGTGCTCCAGCGGACCGGGCAGGAAGTCGAGACGACGAGCGAAGGAGGCTTCATAGCCACTCAGTTCGCCCTGACCGCCATTGACTTGGCGGGTGAAGGAAAACGGCGAGACGTTGCGGCCGTCACTGCGGTAGCGCTCGGCATAGATTTGGGTCTCGTCGTTGGGACCGACTTCGCGGCGCACTTCCGTGTAAATCGGACCGTCGAGTTCCTTGAGGAACGCGGCGACGGAGAACACGCCCAACGGTTGGAAATAGTATTCGAGCGAGACGTCGAAGTTATCCGACTCCCACGGTTCCAGATCGAAGTTGGGCAGCGAGAGATTGGTGCCGTAGAGCGGACCGCTGATGCCGGGAACCTCGCGCGGCACGAGATCGGTAAACGTGGGCCGGGAAATCGTGCTGGTGTAGGAGGCGCGCAGGACGAGGCTCTCACCGATGTTGCGCCGCACGTGAAACGCGGGCAGATAATGATCGTATTCACGGGAGGTGGTGACGAGGTCGGAGAAGAAGTCCTCGTCGAGGAAACGCCAGTAAGCGGGAGAGATGAACTGACCGTCGTCGGTGCGCGTCACGAGACGCAGATTGGTGAAGTCGTTCTCAGTGTGCTCCCACCGCACGCCGGCGATGAATTGCCAGCGACCGAGCTCGAAGTGCTGCATGAAATAGGCGGCGAGCACGTCCTCGGTCGCGGCGTAGTCGGTCGTGACCGAGTCGGTGAAGTTGCCATTCAACTCACTGGGTAGTTGGGCGAAGTTAACTCCACCCGAAGCCGGATCGCGCAGGAACGCCAGGGTAGCGGCTTCGTCAAACTGGGGACCGTAGGCGTAGTCATCGCCGAAGTTGGCGGTGAATCCGTCGAGGGCGTCGCCGAAGAAAATGGGATCGGAAAGCCGCAGACGATTGTCGGGATACAGCGCGTCGTCGTAGGCGTTGAGGGGGCTGCTGTAGTCGTTGTTGTTCACCGCAAAATCCTTGTCGCGGAAGTCCATGGCGGTGCCGAATTCCGTCACCATGGTGAGGCCGAAGAGCTCGAAGTCGTATTTGGCATCGAGCTCGAAGCCGTTGCGCTCGTCGTTACTGCGCGAGGTATTGTAGTAGGGACCGGAGGCGCTGTCTTCGGAAATCGAATACAGGTTGGGATCCAGCGGCGCGGCGGGATCGGCCGAGGCGATGAGCGGACGCTCGGGATCGCCGCCGGAGGTCGGGGTCATGAGGATGCCGGCACCGGAGAGGTTGATGCCGCGCGACTCCCGCTCCTGTTGGGCGTCGGAGACGTAGTATTTCCAATCGACGGCGAGGGCGTCGAAGAAGAGGTGCTCGCCCCCGACCTGGGAGGTGAGAATCTCGTCGCTGGTGATCGTGTTGCGGAAACTGCGATTCACCGTCGCGCCCCATTTGGAATAGGTCCACTGGTTGAGCGCCGGGTCGTAGACCACGTCGCCGAGCGCGATGGCTTCCGCGTAGGTCAGCGAGCCCTGGGTGGGATCGATGGTGTTGATGCGGTCGACATTGAAAGGATCGTTCGGATCGAGGCCGAGCTGGGCCACGATGGCCGGGGTGAGGCGACGGGCGCCGGAGTAGGTGTTGGAGTCGTTGGTGCGGGCGGCGCGCCCGAATTCCTGCTCCGTCTCGTCGTCGTCGAACTGGTTGAGCGAAGCGGCAACGTAGAACTGGTGAAAGTCGTTGAGCTTGAACTCTAAGCGACCGCTGAGTCCGGTGCGTTCGCGCTTGATGCGGAAGTCGCGCAGGTCGGTTTGTTGCAACACGAAGCCGAGCACCGGGTCGCCCTGCAGGAGCGGCGCGGGAGAGGGGTCCCATGCGGCGGTGAGCGTTTCGGAGCCGCGGTTGTCCTCGGAGAGATTCACCGAGACCTGAAAGCCGATCTCCTTTTCGCCCAACCAGGAGAGATCGTTTTCGCGCAGCACGTCGCCGTAGGTGGCATTGAAGCGGTAACTCGCGTCGTCGGCGATGTCGTGCTGGGTGTAGGCGGCCTCGAGCGAGCCGTAGCGTTCCCCCCGATCGAGCGCGCTGCGGGTGATGAGATTCACCGTGCCGCCGATCGTGCCGCCTTTTTGGTTGGGCAGCCACGTCTTGGAAACTTCAATACGCTCGAGTTGATCGACGGTCACGATGTTGAGACCGGTGCGGCGGCCGTCCTCCTCGGGCGTGGCGACTTCCACACCGTCGAGCGTGATGTTGCTGAGTTGCGGGTCGGCGCCGCGGATGATGACAAATTGGCCTTCACCCTGGCTGTCCTGCACGGCCACACCGGGCAGACGTTGCAGGGCTTCGGCGGCGTTGCGGTCGACAAATTGACCGATGGCGTCGGACGAAATCGCGTTGGTGAGGTTGGCGGCGGCGCGCTGGATGTTTTGCGCCTTGGCCTGCCCGATCACGGTGCCGGTGACCGACATGGCCTCGAGTTCGACGACTTCCGCGCTGGAGTAGCGAAAATCGAGCGAGCGCTCATCGGCCGCGGAGGCGATCGTAATGGATTCGGTGAGCGCCGGGTAGCCCTGAGCGCGCACGGTCAGGCGGTATTCGCCGGGAGCGATATCGGCAAAAGTATAAAAACCGCCGCGGCGGGTGAAGGCGGCGCGGCCGCCCGGTTCGAGCGAAACCTGCGCACCTTCGAGTTGCAGGTTGAAATCAAGATCGGAGACGTAGCCTCCAATGGTGGCGGCGGGCGCGGAGGCGACCGTCAGCAACGTTGCGAGGGCAACAGCGCAGAAACGGGAACGGCGTTGGCAGTGAGTCCTAGGTGTCATGGTCAGAGTGAGTCGGGTCCATTAAGAATCGATGAACCGTCGCACTTCGTCGCTTCGCTCCCGATCACGCCAGACGGCAGGGACCGCACTCCGTTGCGGCGTGCAATCGTTACCGCGCCGCCACGCAATCGCCGCATTCCATGGGGGGATTCATCAAGGCTCCCTCACGCGATCACCCCAATCGACGAAGAGCACTCAGGCGTTGGTCGACGCGAGGGCAATACACGCTACGCAACGATGATCACTCGGCAGTTGTAGCGCAGATACCGACCGCAGGGAAAATTCCTCC
The DNA here is from genome assembly GCF_029023725.1 of Synoicihabitans lomoniglobus. Classification (GTDB taxonomy): domain Bacteria; phylum Verrucomicrobiota; class Verrucomicrobiia; order Opitutales; family Opitutaceae; genus Actomonas; species Actomonas lomonigloba. Next base: position 5,822,468 of record NZ_CP119075.1, on the reverse strand, counting down.
CCACCCCCCCCCCACCCCACGATTTCCCGGACGCTCCGAGGGCATCAAAATCGGTGTCCTGCCGCCACAACCCCCACGCCAAAAGCCATGTCATCCCGAGATAGCATTCCCCCTTCCCACGGGGCCCATTCCGAGCGGTTCATCCGCAAGCCCATTGCCGGCTTCAAACTGAAGACCAGCCTGAATGCGTATTCATTTCACCCGCGTTTGATGCGCGGGGCCGATGGGAGTGATCCGGAGATGACGCTGTTTGACTTGCTCGAGTTCACGGCGCGGTCCGGCTTCGATGCCATCGACCCCACCGGCTACTATTTCCCCAGCTACCCGGTGGCGCCCAGCGACGAATATATTCACGCGCTCAAACAACGCGCGTTCGAGCTCGGACTGGGCATCAGCGGCACGGGCATCCGCAACAACTTTGCCTCACCCGACCGGGAGGCACGGGCCGCCGACATCGAACGCGCCAAAGCCTGGATCATCGCCTCGTCCAAACTGGGATCGAGCGTGATGCGCGTGTTTGCCGGCCACGAGGAACCAGGGGCCGATCGCGAAGAAGTGGCCAAGTGGATGGCCGAGGACCTGCGCACCTGCGCCGAGTTCGGCGCCCAATACGGTGTCATGGTCGGCCTGCAAAACCACGGCGACTTTTTGCGCACCGGTGACGATATCATCGACATGGTCGAACGCGTGGATCACGCGTGGCTCGGGGTGATTCTCGACACCGGCAACTTCCCGGCCGATCCCTACACCGACATCGCCAAGGTGATGCCCTACACCGTGAATTTTCAGATCAAGGAAAGCCCCTTCGGCAAGGACAGTTCCGTGCCGTTGGACCTGGATCGCTTCGTGAAAATCGTCTGCGAGTCCGGTTATCGCGGATATCTTCCGATCGAAACACTGGACAAAGCCGGCGAAGTTTATGATCCCGTTGCGGTCGTCTCGCGTTTCCACGCCGAAGTCACGGCCGCGTTCGCCCGGGTTCAGTCTGCGGCTGCTTGAGCGGACTGAAATTTCATCACCCCACCCCCGTCCTTTCGCCCCGCTTTTCCGCCTCCCTTCATGACTTCGATTTACATCAGCGTGCTCGTCTATTTCGGGTTTTTGCTGATCACCGGATGGCGATTTCGCTCGCTGAACAAGGATCTGGGCAACTTCGTGCGCGGCGGCGGTCTGGGGGCGTGGTGGCTCGTCGGCGCCAGTCTCGTCATCAGCAATGTCAGTGCGATGACCTTCACTGGCATGGGCTCGATCGCCTTCCAGGCCGGGGCCGTGCCGCTCATCGCCTACGGCGCCACCGCCTTTGCGAGCTTCGTGTGTTTCTTCGGCCTCGCCGCCTGGGCCCGCCAGACGGAGGCCTATACCGTGCCCGACATCCTGCGGGAACGGTTCGGCCCCGAGGTCGAGCAGTTTAATTCCTACTATTCATTTCTGTGGGGCATTCAAAACGGCGCCGTGTGGCTGTGGGCGCTGTCAATTTTCTGCTCGGCCATGTTCGACCTGCCGGCCAACACCATGATCGTCGCGCTCGGCATCATCGTGGCCCTCTACTCGACCATGGGGGGGCGCTGGGCAGTGATGGGCACCGACTTTCTGCAAAGCCTGATCATTCTGCCGGTGTCACTCATCGTATTCACCCTCTCGTTACGAGCGGTCGGCGGCGTGGATGGGTTCATCGACTACTGGCACGCGCTGGTGGACCGGGGCAGCGTTTTCATGTTTCCCGCCGCCACCGCGGGGGAAGCCCAGCAATACACCCCCGCTTACATCGCGGCATTGGTGCTCAACACCCTGGTGTTTCACCTGAGCTTTTTCTCGAGCCACAAATTCCTTTCCGCCCGGGACGGCACGGCCGCCCGCAAGGCGGCACTGTTCGGTGGTTTCGCGGTCATCATCGGTGCGGTGATCTGGATGGTGCCGGCGGTCGTCGCTCGATTCCTCTACGCCACCGAGGTGCTCGCCCACACCGAGGTTTCCAACCCCGCCGACACCGCCTACGCGATCACGGCCAGCCACGTGCTGCCGGGGTCCCTGATGGGCTTGATGATCATCGTGCTGTTCGCCGCGACCATGAGCAACATGGACACGGGTCTCAACTACACGGCGGGCATCTTCGTGCGCAACATCCTCAAGCCCCTGCGGCGCAAACTCGGCCGTCATGATCCGATGACTCCGGCCGCCGAAGTGCGCATGGGCCAGGTCGTCACGGGCATCAATGGCGGGCTGATGATCACGCTCGCGCTAATCTACGCCAACGCCAGTTCGATCGGCATCCTCGAATTGGCCTACACCGGCAACGTGCTGATCGTGTTTCCACTCGCGATCCCGATCCTCGTCGGCACCTGGGTGAAACAACTGCCGCGCTGGGCCTACTTTTTCAGTTTCGCCTGCGCCGTGATTCCAGCCGCCTGGTCGGTCGTGGCCAGCACCATGGGCAACCCCTGGTCCCTGCAGGAAAAAACCTTCGGCGTGCTGGCGGCCGGTATTGGCTCGATCCTTTGCACCATCCCGTTTTACCGGCACAGTTCGGCGGCCTTTCGCCAACGCGTGGACGCGTTCTTCCTGAAGACGCGCACGCCGATCGCCACGGGCGGCCCGCATGAAACGGAGTCGGCCCGGGTCGGCCTGCTGCAACGCAAGATTCTGGGTTCCTCGGTCATGTGGGCCGGCCATGTCATCCTGCTGCTGATGCTGGTCCCCAGCGACTGGCTCGGCCGCGGGTGCGTGCTCTTTGTGTCCGCCACGCTCTGGGCGGTGGCGTGGATGCTGCGCCAGAAGGCCCCGCCGCCCACTTCCTGAACCTGCTTCCTCCCCCTTACGCGAACCTACCCCCGGCTCCATGCAACGCGCTCAAATCTCCGTCAATCTCTACTCCGTCCGCGAGCACCTGCTGACCGTCGACGCGTTCCAACACTCCATGGCGCGGCTCGCCGGCATCGGTTTTCAATCCGTGCAATTGAGCGGCGTGGATGTCGATCTCATGCCAGCGGCGGAATTCGTGCGCATTTGCGCCGATCACGGCCTCACCATCACATCGGCCCACGAACCTTCCGTTCGCCTGCTGGCCGAACCGCAATGGTCGATCGACCGCTTGCGGGCTCTCGGTGTCACGGACACGGCGTATCCGTTTCCTCGTGATATCGATTTTGGCGATCCCGCGGCGGTGGACCGCTGGCTCCGCGCTCTCGATGAAGCCGCCGCGCAACTTGCCGCCGCCGGCATCACGCTGGCCTATCACAATCACCACCAGGAGTTCACCCGCGTGCGCGGCAAACTCCTCTACGATCGTATTTTTGAGGAAACCTCCCTGGCCGGAGAACCGGACACCTACTGGATCCAGATGGGCGGCGGAGATCCGCTGGCCTGGACTCGACGCTGGGCCGAGGCCGGCCGCCTGAGTCTCCTCCATCTCAAGGACGTGCGCATCACGTCCACCGGAGAAACCCGATTTGGGGAACTGGGCAGCGGGTCGCTGGACTTTGCTCCCATCCTCGCGGCAGCCGAGGTTGGCGGCTGCCGCTCCTATATTATCGAACAAGATCAATCCTACGAACGTGATCCGTTCGATGCCGTCGGCAAGAGTTTCGCCTTTTTGCGCGACAACTTCTGCGCCTGATCCCGATCGCAGCACCGCACGCTCACTGCCACGGCGTCGCTTCGACCGCGTAGCCATCGCCGATACCCGGCCCCAGCACGAGCACGCCGCGCAGGCGCGACGGCACTTCAACGGTCGGGCCGATCAACTGCAGGCCCAACTCAATTCGTCGGTCCAGAACGGTCTTGGGTTGGGTCGGGAGCGATTTGAACAACCCTTGCTCACACGGGAAAAAATACACGTCGCGGGACTCAACCACCATGCCGGCCGGCAAGTTGAAGACCACCATCAGGGCGTCACCGGTGCGAACATACACCGCCGAAATGCCATCAGGCCGCTCCACCGGCAATTGCCGCCGGGCCCCCGCAAACGCCGTTTCGTGGGACGAGGGCACCTTGGCGGGGCCCGACGCAATGGGCAAACTGAGCGCATGCTCCGCCGCCCCTCGCAGGCACCCGGTGCCGCAGGCCAGCCAATCCGCCCGGACTCCGATTTCCACCGTCTCCCCGAAAGCCAGAATGCGCGTGGTCTCGATCATCGCCAACAACATGACTTCCTCCTCATAACCGTAACTCATCGCGGCGGCGGAGGGCAGGCCACGTGGCACGGGCCACTGTATCGGACCCACCGATACTTCCGCCGATAACTTCCAGCTTAGCCGCGGGGCGAGACCGCTGTCCCCGGGGTTGAGCCAGTAGACGTGCCAGCCCGGCTGGATGCGCAAACGCACCGCGACGGCAAACCCCTCTCCGGGCTGAACCGCCGCCACGTCACTGAGCAGTTCGGAAACAACGGGCGGACGCGGCCGGGTCGGCGTAACCGCCGCCGTCACCGCACGATCCTCCGGTTATCCGAAGCCGGGCGAAGTTCGTTCGGCGGGGGTCGGACGGGACCCTCTTCCCATGCGGTAAAGAGGGCCCGCCCCCACTCGGACGTCATTCCTCGGCATCCTTCCACGGCTTGACGGGGAGGTCGCCCTCTCCTTCCGGGTAAAAGCCCCCGAGTTGGTCCAGCAGCAGACGTCCGAGGGCGACTTCATCGAACACCCCGTTGTGCGTCCAAAGCACTTCGCCTCCCGGCGCGATCAGCACGGTGTGCGGGATCGGTCCGGGCCACGACGGATCGAGGTTGGCGGCGAGCGCATCGGTGCTGGCGTCCGTGAAAATATAGTTGTTGGTGGTGCGACCCTCCATCGCCAGCGAGTCCGCGATGCGGGCGGGCATGCCGGCGTGATGGTTCTGCAGAAAGCGCAACGCCTTCGGCTGGTCCGAGGGGTGGTCCATGCTGATGGTGATCACCTCAAAGTCGCGACGTTTGAGCCGACGGGAAAACTTGGTGAGCTCGGGAAACTCATCCACGCAGGGTCCGCACCACGTGGCCCACAGATTGACCAGCCGCAGCTTGTTGGTGCGGTTGGCCGCGAGTTCGGCCACCCCGGCGGCGTCGATCGGCGCGAGCGTGATGGGTTCGTGCGACCACGCGGCCTCGTTTTTCTTGGTCACTTGTTTCACCTTGGTGAGCCATTTGATGGCGCAGCCCATCGGCCGGGCGTAGGGCGCAGTCACCGCGTCACCGGCGATCATGTCGGCAAGGGCGTTGACCGCGTCGTGCTTGGTGACGGTGGCCGGATCCTCGAAGCGGGAATCGTCGAAGCGACCGGAGTAGCGCAACTTTCGATCCGCATCGAAGAGGAACAAGTCCGGCGTGGCCAACGCGCCGTAGCTCTTCGCGGTCTCCTGTTTCTCGCCGTCGTAGAGATAGGGAAACGTGAAGTGATTCTCCGCCGCGTAGAGCTTCATCTCCTCGAAACTGTCGCTGTATTTGCTGTAACCGAGTTCGTCGACCGTGATCGCGTCCGGATTGTTGGGTTGAATCGCCACCACGCCGAGACCGGCCGCTTTCATGCGATTGATCCATGGGATCATGCGCGATTCCGCCGCATGCGAATACGGGCAGTGGTTCGACAGAAAAACGACCAGCAGGAAGCGATGCTGCGCAAAGTCGTCGAGGCGGTAGCGACGGTCGTCGACCCCGATGAGATCAAAGTCCGGCGCGGCGTCTCCGAGCGAGAGTCGATTAAAACCGTCGGGCAAATTGCGTTCGAGTTCGGGGCCCGAGCCTCGCAGGGCCTGGGCTTGGGCGAATGATGAAATGCTCATGAAAGGGAGAAGCGCGGCGAGGCACCAGAGGACGGCTCGCCCGGCGCGCCAATTCGAAAGACAACGCGGCCGACGCGCGGCGGCTCCGGGCCGGGGGTGGCGCCGGGATGGGGAAAGAAAATCGGGTAACATGGAGATTATCCGTCGGCCCGGCCCGCTCGGGTGAAACCCGGCGGGACCACCGACCATTGAAGTGGCACCGTCACCGCGAAGCCGTGGTGAGCGGCTCCGCGGCAGAGGGGAGAATTATGACAATAAACAGGCGGGGCGGATCACCCCACCCGGGCAAAGGCCCGGCGAACCCGGGTCATGAAACGAGGTATGACCACGCGCATGTCCGGGTTGGTGCCCTCGGGAGTGAGGGTTTCGATCGGCACGTAGCCGCGGTAACCCGCATCCACGAGAATCTGGACGAAGCGATCGAGGTCGATGAGCACGTCGCTGTCCTTGCCGTAGGGACTTTCCTTGAGCTGGAAATTCACCGTATACGGCAGCACTGCGGCGATGTCCGGGTAGGGATTGTCGCGGAAGTTTCCCGTATCCAGAATGACTCCGAGCCACGCGTGATCGACGCGCTTGACCAACTTGATGGTCTGTGCGGCGTTTTTGACGAAGTCGTTGTGATTCTGAACGCCCACCACCACGCCGTGTTGTTGGCCAAACTCGGCGCAGGTGTGAAGATCCTCCGCCATCCAACCGTAGATATCCTCGCGGTTGACGCCGGCTTCCTGCTGCCCCGCAAACAGGCGAATAACCGGCGCGCCCATTTTGGCGGCGGCTTCAATCCAGCGTTTGGCCAACTCGACATCGGCGGCGCGCTTGGTGGCATCGGCCGTGGCGAAGTTGTTGCGGATGCCCGTGCCGCTGATTTCGAGCCCGAGGTCAAAGGCCTTGCGCTTGAAATCCGCCAGGTAGGCGTCGGTGGGAACGTGGGGGTATCCGGGAAAGTAATACCCGGTGGGATCAATGGCCTCGAAGTCCTGCTGCGCGCAAAAGTCGAGCACATCCATCAAGGTCATGTCCGGCCCGTTGCCGTCGCGCCCCCGCGTCATCGCGGTGTTGAACGAAAAGGCATTGAGGCTGGTTTTGAGTTTGGCGGGCAGACGCCCGGCGGAGGCGGGTGCCGCTCGGGCGGCACCCGCGGGAAGCGTGACTCCGGCCGCGGCGAGCACGGCCAACCCGGCTGATTGGGTGAGGAAACGTCTTCTGCTGGGTTGGGTGGTCATACGACAGGAGGCGGAGGGTTATTGCACGCCGTAGACTTCGACGAGCACCACACCGGTGCCACCGTCGAGACCACTGACCTGGGCGGTGTAGAGTCCGGGCTCCAGGGAAACGAGCAGCGCGCAGTCGGCGGAACCATCGGTCCAGGCGAACGCGCCGACCGTCGCGGCGGTGCTGCGGATGATCGAGGCGTTGTCCGCGTTGCCCCAACCGGTGTTTTCGGCCACTTGCGTGCCGTCGGCCTTGAAGAGTTTCAACACCGGCGACGCCATGGTGCCGGACACGCCGAGGGCGCCGAGGGCGGGACCAGCGGCGCGAATGAGCACCTGCTGGCGCGCCGAACCGACGATGACGAAACCAGGGGTCAGCGGCTCGGCCGCCGAGCTCACCGTGCCGCGCACCGCGATGTTGGACATGGCGGTCGCGTCCGGAGCGGAGCCGCCGGTGCCATTGGCCACGAGTTGCACGAAGCCACCATCCCCGCCATCGGTTGGCGCGGTCGGGTCGGTCAAATCGAGACCATTTTGGTTCACGTAGATGTCGTCGGCAAAGAAGTTGGCGTCGAGGGCCTGGGGTTCATCGATGCGACCGGCGGAGTTGGTGAAGTAAAACACGTCGAGATGGGCGCTGGCCGGATCGATGTCGCCGTCCGGTTTGGCGCGGAAACCGCCGTATTCGTTGGCATCGCCCGAGAGCGGGAAGGCCAACACGGGCGTGCCGCTGCGACCCACACGGTAGTAGACTTGGTAGTCCTGCGATTGATCGGCGGTGCTGAGGTTGCGCACGTAATACCATTGGGACACCCAGATGTTGTCGGGACGCGTGGTCACCAGATTCTGGAAACCGATCACGGACGAAGGATTGTCCGGATTCGGATCACCATTGTAGGCGCGGAACGGATCATCCTCGCGCTTGTAACCGGTAACCGGACCCGACTCATTGTATTGGGTGGGAACATCCACCGCCGACAGGCCCACATTCATGTCCAAAGCGGGGGAAAACTCCGTGCCATTGATCGTCACGGTTTTGGTATACCAACGGTAATAGAGCGTGCCGGTGGTGCCGTAATTGATGGCCGCCGGACGGCCGATCAAGCGACTGCGATGGTCGATCGCGAACGGTGATCCCGGATCGAGCACGAGGACGTGATTGCCGGCGGCGGCACCCGCCGCGTCCGGGTCGACCACGATGGAGGCGCTGGAGTCGGCGACCGTGCCGACATCACTTTGGGTGAAGATCCATTTGTCGAGGTTGCCGTCCTCGAAATCTTCGAATTTTTGCCATTGGGCGTGAGCAAGGCCGACGCAGGAAAGAGCGAGGGCGGTTAGGGCCAGTCTATGCGATTTCATACTTTTTTTTGGGGGTGGGTTCGATGGGGTGAAGGATTCGCCGAAGCGAAAAACCAAACCGGACCATGGGCTGATCCCATGGCCCGACCGGTTAAAATTGCACGGTGGTGGTGAGGCGGAAGGTGCGGGGGCCGTAAAAGACCTCGCTGCGTTTGTTGATGGGACGGGCGTTGTAGTCGTCGTAGTAGGCGGCCGTGGTGACGTCATAACGCTCGTCCAGCAGGTTGTTGATGTTCAGGCGCAGGCTCCACCGGGTGCGACCGAGCTCGAACTTGTAATAGAGCCCGGCGTTGAGAGTCAGGTGCGCCGCCGTGTCCGGCGTGGGAAAGAGATTCTGGCCGATTTCAGCGCCACCGATGGTGACCGAGGTCGCCGCCGCACTGGAGAACTTGGCGCCCAATCCAAAACCGAAGTCCTTCAGCACGCCTTCGTCGAATTCGTAGCGACCCCAGATCGCCGCCTGGTGCGCGGGGTTGAAAAAGAGACTGACCCCGTCGATGCCGGAAATCGCCTCACTGGGTCGCAGCGGGTTGCTGGCGCTGAGCGGCTCCCCGTGTTGATCGAGGAACAGATCGGCCACGCCATCGCCGTTGGTATCTTGTGATTGGATACCAAAGGCCTCGCGCCCGAAGACCTGCACAATCCGGGAATATTCCGTGCCGGCAAACTCCTCGCCGGTGGCCAGCGAAATGTAGTCCACCATGTTGAAGGCGCCCTTGGCCTCACGTTGGGTGTAGGAGTAGTTGAACAGAAACTGCAGGCTGGGGCTGGGTTGAAAAATAATCTCCAGATCGCCCCCGATGGACTCATCGGCAAACGTCACGTTCGCGCCGGAAGAGGTGTCGAGACTGGGATTGTTGCCGCCATGGAATTCACCGAAGAAAGACTCCTCCCGGCGATAGCTCAGCGGATCCTGCTGGCCGATGCTGGCGCTCGAAACGGACTGGTTGAAGAAGGCCGACTCAAACCATTGCCGCCAGGAGTAGGTTTCGGTCACGAAGTTGCCGTCGCTGTTGCGATACGAAAAATCAAACGGCGTATCCATTTCACTGTGCTCGACATAAAAAACCTGCGGCGAGTCCGCCGTGCCCCCGTAGTTGGCGAACGCGATCAAGCCGGGGATCTGCTGCCGCACCGGGTTGTTGTCATCGTCCCGGGTGGTGATGTAGAAAGTCTGGTGCAGTGATTCGGCATCGGTGGTCGAAGAACTGCCGGCGACAAAGGCGTTTTGGAAAAACTCCGGCGTCTCATGCACGTTGATTCCATAGGAAAGCGTCTGCGTGCCCACCTCGGGATGCGGATCGAAACGCGCGGCGTTGAGCGACAGGCCCACGGGAGGGTTGGTCGAATCGTTCCATTTGGCCGGTGCCGGGGCGAAGTCGAAGTCCCAGATCGCGTTCTTCCGTTTGATACTGTAGGCCGCGATACTGCCGGTGAGGCGGTTGTCCATGAGACTGAACTTGAGGCCCAACTCCCGGGAAACCGTTTCCTCCGCATCGATGAACTCGTTGTTGCCATCGGTCAGTCCGGTGTTGGGCGCGATGCCCTCGGAGTAGAGACCGTAGAACGTGAATGCGTCGGTGATCTTGAAATTGAGGGCGAGCGACTTCGACCAGTTCTCGATCGGCGCGGGGAAGTTGTCCTGCGCCTCGAATGACCCGTAGGTGACGTTGTCGGGATTGTTCACGTATCCGACTTCCTGTGACTGGATCTGTTCTTTCGACATGCCCGTCGTCTCCGCCGGATCGATGCGAATGAAGTCCCGGGTCGACGCATTGTATTCGTCGTAACGCACGCCTCCGAGAAATCCCAACCGGTCGCCCAGGTAATTGCCTTGATAGACCCCGTAGAATCCCTTGAACCAGATTTCCTGCTCGGAGAACCGGAGTCCGGGCATGGCCAGATTTTCCCCCTGATAGCGCATCACGGAATAGTCGTCGATCGGTCGAAAATACAGCGCGTCGTCGGCCGCGGTATCCCGATCGTAGGCCCGCACAATGTCCTCGTCGCCGTTCAGGAAACTGACGCGGTCGTTGATGAAGTGATTGCCCGCCAGCAGGGTGTGCTTGGTCTCGCCCAGCAGCGGCAGCTCGGTTTCGAAGCTGTAGGTGCCGCGCAACCGCCACTGTAGCGAGTCGCTGGAGTTGGGACGCTTGCTCCACCAGTAGCGCGTGATCTTGGTATTGTCGCGCAGGTTGAGGTTCGCCGGGTTGAGATTGTCGCGGTCGATGTAAAACGTGTTCGCGGCGGCCCACACATCATCGACCGTATACTCGGTGTCGCCGATTGCGCTGAGCGTATTGCGCAGGCTGACCCCACCGCCGCCGTTGGTGAAGTTTTGCACGTTGACCGCCATCTCCTCGGTCTCCTGCGCGGTGTAATACACGCCGCCCGAAAACGCCAGGTTCTCCGTCGGCGTCAGATCGATATTGAGGAGGAAATTGTCCTCGTCGCGCATCTCATACGTATCGGGTCCGGTGATACGGTAGGTATCCGGCAGGCCGCCGCCCATGAGCTGGCGATTCCGCGGGTCGCTCTCCTGGTAGGTAAGTTCCACCCGTGGGGTGCGCAAAGGGCGGCCATTGGCATCGGTCGTGACGATGCTGCGATTCAACTGCCCCAGCGTCTGGATCGGACCGACGTGACGGGCAAAGTTGTAGTTCTCATCCCACGCGTTGCGAAAGAAGGGATCGTTGCCGCCGGTGTCGTAGATCCACTCCGAACCCGTGCCGTTGAACTTCGTGTGCGAGCGCTGGTATTCCAGCAGCACGTTGGCTTTGTCGCGGAAACCGTATTCGAGCTGCACGACCTCGTAATCCAATTCCTTGGTGCGCCAATCGGTATAGTCGTCCCGCTCTTCCCACGCCCCCGCCACCCGGGCGCTGAGCGAATGGCCGTTCTCGTTGGAGCGCACAATCGGGCCCGTCGCCTCCAACGTGCCGCGTTTAAAACCATAATTTCCCACCGAGGCCGAAACGGTCAGCCCCGGCTCCGAGGTGGGCGTCTTGGGCATGGTGTTCACGATGCCCGACAACACGCCGATGCCGTAGAGCAGGGAGTTGGGCCCCTTGACCACCTCCAACCGATCGATGTTCACCGCGTCGAGCAAACCACCCAGTGCAATGTTGGTGGTGGGCGTGATCACCACGCCGCCGACGCGAAAACCGAACCGGGTTTGAAACGGAACATCAAATCCGCGGATGGTCGCGACATTGGCAAAACGACTGCCCCCGGCCGAGGCGGACACTGATTTTTCATTGGAACCGCCGCCGGCATTGGCGTTCGCCGAGTTGCCTCCGCCGGGTGCCTCCATCGAATCGGTGAAAACCCCGGAGGAATAGGCCAGGGCCTCCTCGAAGTCGGTGGCACCGATGTCGCTCATGAACTCTTCCGTCACGACTTGGATCGTCATCGGCAGATCCTTGATCGCGGTGTTCAGACTCGTGCCCGAGGTGGTATTGGACGCACGGTAACCGACGTCGTCGCTTTCCGTGACTTCAAACGGTGAAAGAAAAATCACGTCATCATCGGTCGCGGCGGATGAGCTCGAATCGGTCTCATTCGTCGACTGGGCGAACAAACCGGATCCACCGGCGAACAAGGCGAATGCCATGACCAAAGTCGCGCCGACGCCACGGTGCCCAAGACGAGTCTGAACAGCGAGTCGGGGGTAAAATGCGGGGGAACACATGGAAACGGGGGACGTCGGCGGACCGAAACGAGAAACGCAAACGTCGGGGAAAAGGGGCTGACGGGGTTTGGGGTGAAAGACACAACGCGTTCGAAAATGCGCTGACGAAAAACCTGATACTCCGACCCGACTTTGAGCTCATGTCATCTTTTGTGCGCATCGTTGCGTAAGTGAGATTTTCCCTTGTGAAACCGGCACCATTTCGGGCCATCATGATTCATCCCCCCCGCCCCGCGATGCGCCCTGTGCACCGCCCCGACCATTTCCCGCCCCCCGTCCCGTCGCGCATTGATGATGTTTCCACTCCGCTCGAATTTTGCCGCATCCCTGGTCCGACCAATCCCGACCCCACCACCTCCGGTAATTTTTTCCCGAGTCGGGTTCAGATGGCTCACTTTCAGCCTGGGCGTCGCGTGCTTTTCCAGCTCGATGCTCCCGGCCAACCCCGAGGCACCGCGCGGGCACACCGTGCGGCTCGCGCCCGGTCTCTCCGTGCATTCCGAGCCTCACTCGCCCGCACCGGAATTCGATGCCTGCAGCGACGCCCAATCGGTCTGGTTCAGCCGCGACGCAAGCTTGTGGCAACGCTCGGCGGAGGCAAATCAGCCCACCGAAATATTGCGCATCAGCGGCTCCGCCCCCGCCGACGTGTTTCCGCTCCTGACCGGCCCCGTGCTCGGCCCCGACCGCCTCCTCTACTTTGCCACCCCACCCCAGGCCGTTCGTCTCACCCGCGCCGACGGTTTCGCGCTTGAACTGCCTCCCGCCGGCACCGTGATCCGGGTCCGCCCGGATGGCAGCAATCCCGAGCTCGTGGCCACGGGGCTGCGCGCTCCGACCGCCCTCGCCTTCGACGGCTTCGGCCGCCTTTGGGTCGCCGACCAAATGGCGTCATCCGCACCGACCACCCACTTGGTCGAAATCATGGAGGGCACCGACTACGGCTGGCGCTCCGACCAACCGAGCGACCTGAGCGAGTCCCTGCGCACCTCGCTCACCGAATTCAACCTGCCCGCTATCGGCTCTCTTTCCGGACACGTCGTCGGCATGACGTTCCAACCGGGCGGTGGATTCACCCGCAATCCAACCAACGCCGATGGTCCGGTGTTGTTCGTCGCGTTCACGCACCGCCTCCCGGGAGCCAGCGGTATTGATGCGTATCAACTAAATGGTGACGGCGCGATTTTGATCGGTCGCCCCACCCCGATCCTGCGCGGCGTCATGCCCCGAGCCCTCACGTTCACTCCCGATGGTCGGCTCCATGTGGCCGGTGCGTCACCTCACTCCTGCATTTCGATTGCGAGCGCCGAACCGGCCATCGCCACGAAGCCAACGCTTTCCCTCGCCTCGGCGCCATTGTCCGAATTGGCCCGGCTGCTCCGCCACCGCCACCCTTGTCAACGCAGCGCCGCTCAGCATGAACTGAGTCGGCGAGGCCACGCGGCCCTGCCCACGCTGCGCCTCATCGCGACGGACTCCACCCTCTCCGCAACGCCTCGGTTCCATGCCCTGTGGGCCATGGCCGGGTGCGCCGATGAGATTGCCGGAGCCCTCAATGACCTGCCCCGATTACTCCGGGACCAAGACCTGGAAATACGCGCGCAGGCGGCACGGTTGGTGGGCGACCAGTTCCGCATCGAGGCTTACCCTGCCCTGCTCCCGCTGTTGCGCGACGAAGACTCCGACGTGGTGTTTTTTGCCGCCCAAAGTCTGGGCAAATTAAAGCGACCCGAAGCCGCCTCCGCCCTGATCGATCTTCTCCACCGCAACGACAACCAAGATTCCCGGCTACGTCACGCGGCGGTCGGGGCCCTCACCCGCCTCAACCACCCGGAATCGCTCAAGCTGATGGTGGAAGCGCAGTCTCGGGCCGTGCGCCTCGGCGGTGCGCTGGTATTGCGTCGGCTGCGCGACCCCATGCTCGCGGACCTGCTCGATGACTTCGACCCCCTCGTCGTGCGCGCCGCCGCCAGCGCCATCAATGACACCGCGATCGACGAAGCGTTGCCCGCTCTCGCCGCCACCTTGTTCTCCGCGCCCCTCGACGACGAGGCTTTGGTGGTGCGCGCCATCAACGCGCACTTCCTTTTGGGCGCGCCCGAAAATGCCGCAGCCTTGGCCAAATTCGCCGGCTTGCCGTATGTGCCCGCCCGGCTGCGGGCCGAAGCCCTGGAGCAGCTCGGACGTTGGGCGACACCGCCACAACGCGATCGTATTTCCGGACAACCCCGGACCCTCGCCCCCCGCGACCCGGCGCCTGCCAAGGAGGCCATTACCGGCTTCCTCCATCAACTCAGCGGCAACGCGCCGGAACTCGTGCAAATCGCCTCCATCCATGCCGTCGCGACCCTACACCTCGGCGGCACCGGCCATGCGTTGTGGGATGTCGTTTACCAAAGTGATCATCCGGTTCGCACCCGCATCGCCGCCCTCCAGGCGCTCGAAACCACCAATGATCTCCGCCTCGAAGTAGCGGCTCAGACCGCCGGCCGGTCCCACCACCCCGCCCTGCGACTCGCCGCCCTCCCCATCCTCGCCCGCCGCCATCCCGGTGTATCGCTGCCCACCATCGAATTTCTGGTGGCTAACGGCACGCTCCGCGAACGACGGGAGGCCTTCGCCGTCCTCGCCACCATGGACGACGAACGGGCGGATACCTTGTTGCACCAAGCCTTGCAGGAGATGCTCGACGGTCTCCAACCCGCCGCCGCTCAGGTCGAACTCCTGGAGGCCGCCGCCATGCGCTCCGACCCCGAGGTGCTCCGGCTGGGAGCCGCTCTCGAAGCCGAGCTCGCGACCCGCGCGTTGCCCGGCGGTTCGGTCTCCGCGGGGCGAGCAATTGCGGAAGGAGACAGCGTCGCAGCCTGTTCAAGCTGTCATGAACTCTCGGATACCTCCGACTCCAACCTTTTCCCTGTGGGCGGTCCGGCACGACTCGCCGCCCTGCCTCATCATCCGCTGCCCGGCGGAACCAATCTGGCGAGCGAGCTCACCCTCCGCCAACGGCGCGACGTGACGGCATGGCTCGCTTCACTGCAGGCAAACGCGCCCCCCGCCGAAGCCGCACTGGTCACGCACGCGTTGACTCCGAGCGCTCCCGAGTAATCTAGGCGCGGCCGGGACCTTCCTTGAGCAAGGTCTTCCCCTCAAGCCACTTGCCTGGGACCATAATTTCGTTGGGGACTTCCGGCACCCCCAATTCCGACCGATTCATCATACCCGTCAGCGTCTTCACGGCCTGGGCCCCGATCTGGGCGCCCGAATAGAAAACCCCCGCATGGTCGAGTTCCGGCTGTTCATTGCGCAGCTCAATGACGCCCACATCCTGCGGCACCCGGATTCCGGCCGTTTTCAACCACTCCAGCACCGGCGTTGCCCAAGTCACCAAAATCGAGTCCGGTCGCCACTGTTCATACCACGCCAGGAACCGTTCGCGGTCCGTGGGTCCCTCGTCGTAAATGGGCAGATGGTCTTCCGGCCGCAGCCTGCGTTGCTGGCACAAATAGGCTCCGATCCAGCGGTGACCGACCCGCGGGTAGTCGTTGGGGGTCGAAAAAACCAACCCGATTCGTTTGTATCCACGATCCAGGCACTTCTGCATGGAGTAGAGGCCGGTGCTGAAATGATTTTCCCCCACGTGGTGCACCCGTGGAGAACTCAGGGTGATGCCCAGCGCCACCACCGAAAAGCGCGACCAGTCCAACTCGAGACGATGAACGCCGAGCGGCAACCGATCGATCAGGATTCCGGTGATGCCCCGCGACCACAAAATATCGCCAAATCGCGCGGGTGTCATGCCGGGTTCGGCCATCCAGAAATGCTCCAACTTGTAACCCAATTCCTGGGCGCACGCATCGGCTCCCGGATAGTAATCGGGGCCCATCATCACCGGCGGCCGCCAACCGTAACGGGTCGGGTAGTTGGTGACGTAGGCGATGACGACGTTCTTTTCCTTACGCCCTCCGCGGCGTGATTTCATCAGCGCGGTCACGAGTGGATTCGCCCGGTAGTCGAGCTCCCGGGCCGCCTCCTTGATCAACTTGCGCGTCGCCTCAGGAATGCTGGGATGATCCTTCAGCGCCCGCGACACGGTCGACCGATTCATTCCCACCTTGTCCGCCACATCCTGAATCGTTGCCACGCGAGCCATCACCGGCACCGAAGAGCCGATTCTGCTCCATGTCCAGCGCCAACCGTGTGTTCCGGGATACTGAAAATTTCAATGGCACCGATCGTCGAAAAACGGCGTCCTGGCCATTTCCGGCTACCATAAGTTTTACCAGCCATGCCGCCGAGGAATTTCATATTGGCCGCGTTTAACGGGTCTTTGCGGCAAGCTGTTCGAAAGAGTCGTTTGGTTTCAACCTAAGGTATGTCGCCCAACCCCGGCGCGGCCGCAGGCTCCACACGCCATCTGCCCCATGAAACGAAAAACGCTATTTTTTATCGCTATTCTGCTCACCCCTCCCTTCGCCCGCGCTGAGACTACGGTTGCTGATATCGAGGCCGTGACCGCTTCCTGGGCCGCCGCTTACAATACCCGCGACCCAGATAACGTGGTGCGGCTTTACGCCCCGGATGCGGTGTTTTGGGGCACCGTCTCCCCCACGCTGCGCGATACCCCGGAGGAGGTCCGCGACTATTTCAAGGGTATGCCCGAACGGCCTCTGGCGCGCGTCGAAATCGGTGACCATCGCGTGCAAATTTTCGGCGACATCGCCACCAACACCGGCTTCTACACGTTTTCCAATACGGACGAAAACGGCATGAAGTCGTCCCTGGCCTCACGTTTCAGTTTCACCTACCACCAACGCGACGGCCATTGGTTCATCGTCATGCACCACTCTTCGCGCGTGCCCCAATAGTCTTCCCCACCCTCCCCATGCTACGCTTGATCTCGTTTCTTCTTTTGGCCGCCGGGGCGACCGCCGCCGAGTTCCCCGACCGACCGCCTGCCGACGTCACCTCCGTCATGGATCGCGACCAAATGATGGCTCAGGTGGGCGTCTCGTTTCCCGACCATCAACCTCCGCGCCTGTCCGATCCCAACCGCCCGGCCGACGCCCGCCCTCGCGACCCGGCCAATCCCGACGGCAATTGGACCGACGAAAACGGCAACGTCGTCGTGCGCGGCGGATTCGGCCTCTGGGTGACCTACGATGACGAGCAGGCCTACGACTACGCTCCCATCGATCTGCTCAAGATGAACGACGGCACCGCCGTGCGCACCGCCGACGACTGGTGGACCAAGCGCCGTCCCGAGGTGCTCCACGACGTGCAGGATCAACTCTACGGTTTCCTGCCGCCCGCCGCCGCAATGCCCGGCGTCACGTGGTCCGTGTCGTCCACGATCGGAGGCTCGCTCAAGGCTCCCTACGTTGAACAAACCATTACCGGCACCATCGACACTTCGTCGTATCCGGAAGTTCGCGACGCTCCGTTGATCAAGGCCCGCTTAAGGTTTCCGGCCTACGCCGAAGGTCCCGTGCCGGTCATCATTCTCGTCGGCACGCGCGGATTCGAGAACCTCTACGACGATTTCATCGCCCCCGAGGGCTGGGCGCTGTGCTCGTTCGACATCAATGCGGTGCAGCCCGACAACGGCCAATACCTGACCAGTTATCTCATTGGTCTCGTCAACCGTGGCAACTGGCGCAAGCCCACCGACGCGGGGCAACTCGTCGCCGGTGCGTGGGGCATCGGTCGCCTCATCGACCATCTCGAAACCAACGCCAACATCGACCCGCAAAAAATCGGCGTCACCGGCCACTCCCGCTGGGGCAAGGCCACGACCGTCGCGATGGCGCTCGAGCCTCGTCTCGCGATCGCCTACCCCAGCTGCGGCGGAGCCGTCGGTCCGAGCATGATCCGCCGCCATTGGGGCCAGAATCTTGAAAACCTCGCGTGGGATCGCGAATACCACTGGGTCAACGGCAACGCTTTCCGCTACATGGGTGAGGTCACCCCGGGTCAATACCTGCCGCGCAAAGTCGCCAACCTCACCGTCGATGCGCACAGCATGATCGCGCTGGCCGCGCCCCGCCCCGTCTTTCTCAACGGCGGCACCCAGGACACGTGGTCGGACGCCCCCGGCACCTTCCTCGCTGGCGTCGCCGCCAGCCCGGTGTATGAATTACTGGGTGCCAAGGGACTCGTGGCTCCGGCCGATGGTCCGGTGGTCGACGAAGCCTACCTCGCAGGCGACATCGGCTTCCGCGTGCACGATGGCGGCCACACGCCCATGCCCGATTGGCCCGCTTTCGTGCAGTTCGCTAAAAAGTATTTCGACTAAACGAACCGGCCTACGCGCCGGGGTTCGGCGGAGGCGGCTCATCGGCCGCGAGGGCAAGGTCATGGTCGTGCGCCCAGCTCTGAAGCAACCGCTCCCGCGCGGCTTCGCGAAACGCATACCAGGCATCGATCACTTCGAGCCGATGAGCGGTGTCCTTGAACCGGCGAAACGCGCCCTTCCCTTTGAGCGCCCGCCATAATTGATGCTGCGCCTCTCCGCCCGGCATGTCGTCGACGAACTCCTCCATCCGACGGTATTCGTGAAAATCAAACTTCGATGGCAGTTCCACGTAACGCGCCGTGGCGGGATCCGCCACAATCGCCCGCACCGCCGCAATGACATCGTCCTCCCATGGACTGCCCATGGCCCAGGATTCATCGTCCAGGTCCTCCTCTGCCGCGTTATCCGCCTCGCGCAACACCTCCTCATCGAACGTAAGCACTTTGCCTGTCTCTCGATCAACATAGGCGTGCCATTCCTCCGGCATTTCAAATCCGGACATGAGATCATACATGCGCACGGCGACTGTCATGATGCGATAAAGCCAAAACGATTCATGGGGGATTGGGCAAGACGAGAGGTCATCACCATCACGCCACGGGCGGCCGGGTCTCGATAACGGGCTACTCTGCAAAAACGCCCACGCTTGTTATTGCATGACAAAGCTCACGTTCACACTCGCGGTCACACTGAGTTGGCCGATGGAGAGTGTTCCCTCCCCATTGTCCGGTGTGCCGCCGGGTTCGAAGGACGTATTCTGGACCAAATTCATGCGGCCTCCGACGTGCCAGCTACCTCCCGCGCCCCATCCCATTTGATCCGACGCCGATACGGTCTGCACCGGGCCGCAAGTGACGCCCAACTCCGCGCACAGCGCTTCGGCTTTTTCCTTCGCCGCTTTGACCGCCAATGCGCGCGCTTGATCACGATGTTTCCGAAATTCCGACGTATGGTATTGAATGCCGTGAATGTGGGTGACGCCATTCGAGAGCAGCCCCCCGGACAAACTTTCAAAGCGTCCCAGGTCGGTGAGTTTCACCTCAATGGACTTACGCACAATGTAGTGACGCGGCACGATTACGGCGGAGTCATGGTAGTAAGGCTCGACACTCACAAAGTCGGTTTTGACGTTTTTGTCCGGCACGTCGTGGGCCCGAAGGTAGGACAGCACTCGGCCCACGCGGCTATCGTTCTCATCTCGAGCTTTCGCTAGGTCAGGATGGCGCGTATCCACCCCGACCCGTAAAAAGATGATGTCCGGGGTGACCTTAACCTCGGCCGTGCCACTGACGGAAATGGTCCGGAGGGGAGGCGGCGCAGAATGAATCTGAGCGGTGAGCCCGGTCGCCGAGAGCAACAGTCCTAACGACAAGAGCAGGGGAAGGGAGCAGCGTTTCACAAGCAGGAGTCGGCCCAAGGAACGGCCGTAGGGGATTAAAGAACAAACGAAGGCGCGGAGCGCGCAAAACCACCATCATTGACCGGTGGTAAACCACTCTCATCGAGATCCCCAACCCACGCGACTTGTTCCGCCTGAAAAATAAAATAAGCTGAAAGAATCAGCCACCACGTGGCGTTTCAAAGGGGTGTTTTAGTTTGGTTGTCGTGAGGTGAAACTCGGTCCTTGGCCGGTCTCACCTCGCGGCTCCCTCTTACTACCCTCGTCCCCTACCCCTCATGATTGGTCCGATCCCCCTTATTCGGCCGGCTCTATTGGTCGCTTGCTCCGCCTTGCTGACCTCGCCGTTGACCTTGTGTGCTCAAAGTTCGGCCGCGCTGCCGACGCTGCCTTCCGCCATTCCGTTCGACGTCACCGTCGTTCCCCCCGTCAGTCTCGACAGCCTCCAACACGATTTCGATGTGCTGTCCTGGGAAACCTTCTCCGCCATGAACTGGCCGGTGCTGCCCAACGGGCAACCCGATACCTCTCAACAAATCGGCCAAAACGGTGACAACGCCACGGTCTGGGAAACATGGAAGGAGTCCGCCGCCGTGTTTTTGCCCGGTGGGGTGAAGCCCCAACCGTGGGGCACCGCCGACGAAGGGCCCATCCCCGAGGCCTGTCAGGCCATGCTCGAACCGGGCATGCGGGTGTTCACCCGCGTGGGCAAAACACCGGGCGTGCTGACCGAGAATGTGCAGCCCTTCGACACCGGTCCTCTCATTGATCAAAACGGCCGCTACGCGCGTTTCGAAATCCTCCTCAACGAGTCGATGTTCGACACCATCGTAAACCAAAAGCTCTACAACAAAGCCGCCCAAGCCTCCATCGACAGCGTGGTCTTCGACTGCGGCGATACCACCACCCAGCAGGTCGGCGCGATCATGGTAAAGGCGTCATGGAAAATCCTCAACGAGACCGAAATCACCAGCGGCCGCTTCCACAAGGTCAAGGCCCTCATCTACACCGCGCCGATGGACAACCCCAAGATCGACGAAAAATGTGAGATTCAGACCGTCGGCCTCGTTGGTCTGCATATCGTGCACAAGACCAAGGAGGCTCCGCAGTGGGTTTGGACGACGTTTGAGCACGTCGACAACTGCCCTTCGGTCGACGAGCTCGACGCCAAGGCCGCCTATAGTTTTTTCAACCCGGCCGACACCATGTCGCCGCACAACGAGCCGCCGCCGCGCCCGTGGGATCCCAACGCCACCGAACCCCCGTCGCGTCGACCGCAGGTCGTGCGCCAGGCACCCATCGACGCGCCGACGGCCGCGCTCAACGCCACGTATCAGACGGCCCTGCGCGCCATAAACCCGCAATCCGTGTGGCAATACTACGAGCTCGTGAGCACGCAGTGGCCCACCGCGCCCGCCACGGATTGTGATGTCGCCACGTCCGCCCCCGCCAACATGAGCGGCACACCCGCCCCGCAATTTTTGGCCAACACCACCCTCGAAACCTACATCCAGGGCCGCACGCCCAACGTCTCGTCGAGCTGCATTGAGTGTCACCTCAACGCCACGACCACCAACGCCACCTTCTCCGATTTCACCTATCTTCTCGAACGGGCGCAGTAACGTCTGCGCACCTCCCCTCCGTCATGAGCACCACCGCCCTCCCGCTTGATACCTTCGTCGCGCTGTCCTCGGCGCTGACCGGCATTGCCGCCGAGCAACTTAAACCCGCCATCGATCCCATCGGCATCGCCGAGCAATACCTCGCCACCCTCATCGAAAACGTCGACGCCGCGACCCTCGCCCAACTCGACGACGCGTTCGATGCGGACGCCCCCACGGATTCCGCCGCCGCGATCCTCGCGGATCCCACCCTCGGCAATCTCGCCCGCAGTATCATCAAGCTCTGGTTGCTCGGCTCGTGGTATGATCCCGCCACCCCCGACCGCGCCGTCAATGTCGTCTCCGCTCAAGCCTACAAGGAAGGCTACGTGTGGCGCATCATGCAGTCCCACCCCATGGGCTACAGCATGTTCCCCTACGGCTACTGGAACGATCAGCCGCCGAAATTCTCGGACTTCATCACCCTCGCCCAACCCTCAACCACCGGAGGCGCTTCCCATGTCTGAGTCCACCCCTCCTCCCACTCCCGACTACGATGTCGTCATCGTCGGGGCCGGTCTCGCCGGCTCCATCATCGCCTATCAACTGGGCTCCGCCGGTAAAAAGGTGCTCGTGATCGACTCCGGCGTCGCGGTGCCCACCAGCCGCGAAGCCTACATGGAACGGTTCTACACCGCCTTGGCCAAGACCCCCGAATCACCCTACCCCGACAACCCCAACGCTCCCCGCGCCACCGTGCTGCAACTCGGGGCCGACGGCGCGTGGAAGGATCCCGCGAAAACCTACCTCGACCAGAGCAGCTCCACCCTGCCCTTCAGCAGCACCTACGAACGGCGGGGCGGCGGCACGTTTTGGCACTGGTTGGGCAGCAGCTTCCGATTCCTGCCCGATGACTTCAAACTCGAGACCCTCTACGGCCACGGGAAAGACTGGCCCATCAACTACGATGACCTCGGTCAACCACTGCCCGGCAACACGTCCGCCTACTACGACATGGCCGAGCATGAAATCGGCGTCTCCGCCAACGTCGCCGACCAAGGCTACCACGGCGTGACCTTCACCCCGGGTTACGAATACCCCAACCCCGGCATCCCGCTCACCCTCACCGACGAGCACTTTCTCAGCGCCGTGAACGGCAAACTGTCGTTCGAGGGCGAGGCCGTGACGGTCTACCCGACTCCGGCGGGTCGCAACTCCCGGCCCTACGAGGGGCGGCGAGTGTGCGCGGGCAATACCAACTGCATTCCCATCTGCCCGATCCAGGCGAAATACGATCCGACGGTCACGCTCAACAAGGCGCTCAACACCGGCAACGTGACGGTCATTTATCAGGCCGTGGCCGACAAGGTCCTCCTCGATGACGCCCACCAAAACGTGGTCGGTATCCACTACATCACTTACACCAAGGAGACGGTGCGGTCGCCCTCCGGCGAAGGCGTCGCCGTTGGCAAAACCTACGTGCTCGCCGCCCACGCCATCGAGACCCCCAAGCTGTTGCTCAACTCCCGCGACCAACTGCCTGCCGGCGTCGCAAACGTCAGCGGTCAGGTTGGCTGCAACCTGATGGACCACCCGTTGTTCCTGCGCTGGGGCCTCACGCCGGAATCCACGTTTCCCTATCGCGGTCCGCTCGCCACCGCCGGCATCGAAAGTTTGCGCACCGGCGCCTTTCGCAAAGAACGGGCCGCGTTCCGAGTCGAATTTGGCAACGAGGGATGGAACTTCACCGCCGGTGATCCGGAGACCACCACCCTGGACTGGACCGACGGGACCAACCACAGCGGCACCAATCCCGACCAAAAACGCCTCTTCGGCACCGCCTTGATCGACAAACTCAACGACCTGTTCACGCGTCAGTTCAGGTTCGGGTTTCTCGTCGAGCAGTCCCCCGAGGATTCCAACACCGTGACGCTTTCCGATTTGAAGGACGAGCTCGGCATTCCCCGGCCCAAGATCAACTACAACCTCTCCGACTACACCAAGCGCGGTTTCGTCGCGGCGCAGCAGTTGACCGACGAAGTGTTCCAAGCCGCCGGTGTCACCCCCTTCACCAAACCGCTGGCCCAACTTAAACTCGATCCCGGCTACTTCACCTACACCGATCCGGTGACCGGTAAGACCAGCGATTTCGAGTTCTTTGGCTCGGGCCACATTGTCGGCACGTGCCGCATGGGCGATTGCGCCGAAGACTCGGTCATCAATCGCCATCAACAGAGTTGGAACCACCCCAACCTGTTTATCACCGGCAGCACGATTTTCCCCACCATCGCGACCGGCAACCCTTCCCTCACCATCGCGGCCCTCGCTTTCTGGGCCGCCGACAACGTTAAAGCACAACTGGGAGACTAGGGGCGGTTTGGGAAAGACGAGGCCCCCGGATGACCATTCACTCTACAAGCAGAGTAGCGCCAGTTTTGCATCCGCTTCGCGGATACGCATCGTGATTCACGGTATTGGTTGGTCTGCGGACCAACTCCGGGAAGGGAACGGATCGTTGGGGAACGAACCGTTCCCTTTTCTGTGGGCTCCTCCCGCCGGGTCGTCAGCCGGCGCTGGTTCGCCCCTCGCGACCGCCCTACGACGCGGCGCGGTTCAGCGACGGACGCGCCGTCGGCAGGCTTGCGCCGTCACACCACGTGCCTTCGACGAGCGTGGTGGTGCCGAGCGCCGGCAGGCCAAACCGATGCTGCTCCAGCTGGATCGCGAGCATCTCGATCGCCGTTTCGCCAACCACCGGGTAGTTGGGCCGCACACCGGCGATATCGGCCGCGGAACTGCTTAAGTCCAAATCCACAAACGCCACGTCGTCGGGGATTGTCGCACCGGCCGCTTGCAGCCATGGCAACACGACGCGACCACACCCGAGCACGACCTCGGGTTTTTGCGCGTCGAGCCATCGGCGCACCTGTTGGGCGGGAGAACCGGCGAGCGACGTGACCGCGGTCGAGTCGTCGGAGGGCGTGGGACTCAACACGGGAATGAGCGGCGCGTCCCGGGTCATGAGCAGCTGACCTTGCAGTTGCGCCGCCCAACAACACGACGTGACGTTCAAGCTGTCGCGCTGGACGATCATGCCAACCCGGCGGTATCCGCGCGTGCGGAGATGTTTCATCGCGGTGTGCACACTGCGTTGGGTATCGGGTGCCACCCGCGTCATCCGGGGCGAGGTCGGCAGGTTGCCAATTTTGATCCCGCAGAGCCGCTCCCAGTTGAGCTCCACCGCACAATCGCGTCGGGGGTCGAACGCACCAAGCACCACGCCATGGATACTGCGCGACTCGAGAATGTCGCCCATCCGGCGGTGCGTCATGTGCGGTTCGCCCAGCCAGAAGCATTCGAGACGATAGCCCAACACCTCGGCCCGAGCTTGCGCGCCGGCAAAGATCGCCGCTTGCGTGGGATCTTCGCGCCAGCCCCAACGATCCCCCCAATCGGTCAGGTAGGCGAGAGACGCGCGGTGGCTACTCGAAACCTTGCCGTTGCGGTAATCGGCGAGCGCTCGCAGCGCGGGATCGGGTCGATAACCAAGTCGGTCGGCAATGCCCCGCAGGCGCCGCCGCGTCGCTTCCGGAATGCTGGGATGTCCCCGCAGGGCGAGGGAGACGGTGGTCTTGTGGACGCGGGCCTCGCGGGCGATATCCGCCATAGTAATACGTTTGGTCATGGTCCGGTCGGGTCGGAGCCACGGCGGGCGCAAGCGGGGAGAAAGGGCGATGACGTTCGTATTGAGTATTTTAATACTCGATGAAAATCATACCGAGGAATCATCGGAGGGGCAGGTGTCATCGGGCTGGTGAGTATAACCCTGACGACCACTCGCGGCCCGCCATTTTATTAAGCAGGGTTATTCCGGTTTTGAGATCAGGGAGATGTTCTCTAATCCGCTCCCGCACGGAGCCTTCCGCCGGTGATGTTTTTGTTCCGCCGAGTTTCAGATAAAATAAAAAAACGCTCACCGGCGAACCGGTGAGCGTGGAGATCCAAACTATGCGTGCAGCGCTTAGAATTTGAACGTGTTGGTGAGCGTCCAGCTCTGGTGCGGGCCGATGCGATAGGTGGCGGGCGTGCCGTCGGGTTGCACGGTGACGGGGATCAGGTTGTTACCCTGCCCCACGTTGCGCACATTGAGTTGCACGCGCCAATCGATCTTCTCACTGAGCTGGCGACTGTAACCCACCCAGAGGTCCAAGTTCGTCTCCGCTGGTCCGCGATACGGATTGGTGAGATCGAAGTTGGCCTTGGTCGGGATGGTCGGATGCGGAATCGGCGGGAAGCCCACCACCACATCATCTTGCCACCGAATGGCCCCGCCAACGTTGACGCCTTTGAGGATGCCCTCATCGAAGTCGTAGTTGGAAATGGCATTCAAGCGCCACTCGCGCAGCTCGGGCACGTTGGTGCCTTCCTGCAGTTTGCGCGCGGCGTATTCGGCGCCGACGTTGGTGTTCCATTGGAACAGGGCGCGTTCATTGCCCGCGCCGCCCCACCAAATGCGGAGATCGCCGACGCCGCCGTCGGCGCCTTCATTGAGCGCGGCTTCATAGGAGTCGATGAACGCGTTGAGGTTTTCGCCACCGATGTTCTTGCGCACGGCGGTGGTTTTCGACGCGTTGAGCGTGAGCCGCCAGTTGCGAGTCGGTTGGGCGTTGAACTCGATTTCATAGCCTTTGGAAATCGCATCCTCGGTGACAGTGAAACCGGCGGGCTGTGTGGCACTGATGCCGTCGTTTTGCCAGTCCACCAGATCGATGCCCCAGGCTTCATAGAAGCGGGGATCAACGGAGGCCTGCCAGGCACGCCAGGCGGCGATCACGTTTTGTTCACGCACGGCGGCGGCGGCGGCATCTTCGCCGTTTTGACCGGCGCCGAAGTTGTAACGGCCGTTATCGTCGTCGTCGTCGGCTCCCTGGGTGTCGATCGTGTTGCCGCGCAGGTTGAACTCGAAGCGGTTGACCCAGTTGCCCGACCAAGCCTGCGAGTTGCCAATGAAGCCGACACCCGAGAGGGCGGAGCTGGAGCTTCGCACGACCTCGGTTTCATACTTGTTCACTTTGAGGGAGAAGCGACCGCTCTTGGATTCGATTAGGAAACCCGCATCGGTCGTCGTGCCGGCGGGTGCATCCAACGGCACCCCGTAGACATCCACCCGCTCGGCGGCGGGTTGGAAGTTTTCGGACTTGTTGTAGAAGACGGTCGTGAGGAACGGCAGGCGTTCGGTCGCGTCTTTGATCAACGGCAACTGGTCCAAATGGGCCACGATGGAGAAGCTGTTGGACTCGACCTCGATCTCGTTGAAACCGTCGGGGTCGATCTTGTAGATATCGCCGGTGAGCTTGAGCCGATCGGCGGGGCCGACGCTACTGCCATCCGCCTGGGTGTTGGTATCGGCGGAAGTGCTCCAAGCGCGCGCGACGTCTTTGCGCCAGCCGTAGGTGCCGACGACGGCGTTGTCCCAGAAGTGGGCCTGCCAAACGAAGGCTTCGGAGTCTACCTCGTTGCGAGTGAGCCGAGCGAAGGTGGTGTGCGCATCGCGATTGGCGCCGTTATTGTCCTCGGAGTCGGTGATGGTCACCGGCTCGTAGCGCCAGCCGACGTAGTTGGCGATGTTGTTGGCCTGCGTGTCGATGCGGGAGCCGGTCTCGTCGGTGTCGGGCGTGGTCGGATCGTCATAGTCGTTGAACGGCGAGATGTCCGGGTAGTAGGGATTGAGCCACTCGTCGTCGAAACCGACGTCGGGGCCGGCGTTCCACGTCATGTCGAACACGCGGATGGCGTAGTCGCGGGGCATGTCAAAACGCGTGGTAACACGTGGAATATTGGCCCCGGCGGCCGTGGAGGCGTTAAGGAGCGAATCCCCCAGATAAATCACGGAGTGCGGCTGGAGGTAGTTGGAGTTGAAGTTGTTGTTGGCCAAATCTCCCCCGAGGAAATCCATGTATTCGCGGTTGATGTTGTAGCGGATCCAGCGACGGGTGTCGGTGTCCTGCGATTCCGACGCCACGAGCCCCGTGAGGGTGTGTTTGCCGAGCAAGCGCTTCAGCGTGCTCGGGTTACCTTCGCGCGCAAAATCGTGCGTGAAGAATGCGGTGGCGCGAAAGCCATCGCGTTCCGAAACGAACGAGTTGTTGCCGCCCCCACTGGTGCCCCCGACGAAGGGGCGACCGACGTTGGAGTTGGGCGTGCCGTCGGCGAAAGGTTCGTTGCGACCATCGGGGGCCGCGCCGGCGATGCCCTCGGCGGTGCCGTCGGAGTAGACGGAGTTGAAGTCGATGAACAGACCCTGGTTGGCCCCACTGAGAAGCGAGAGCTGACCGTTGTCGTAGGACTCCTGATTGAAGACAATTTCGACGCCGAACTTGTCGTTCATGAACGTCTGCGCGAGCGAGATGTTAAACGAGTCGAAGTTCTGCCACTCGCCTTTGTTGGGGCCGTCGATCAAGTTGTTGTAGAAGTCGAACACACTCGGGTCGGTGAGGCTGTTGTCCTTATAGACGCCCACCTGCGCATAGGGCAGTTCGGCGCGCACCGCGTAGTTGGAGTAACTGTTGACGCCGCCCATGCGATGAAAACCCAGCGAGACATTGTCGTCGATCGTGCCGTCGTCGGCCCGTCCCCCCTCGCCCGACTGGTCACGGATCTCACTCTGCTGACCGAGCGAGGGGCTCACGCCGCCGTTGCCATCGAAGTAGACAAACGGGCTCTCAAAGGCGTTCGCGAAACCGCCCACCCACGGATTGAAGGAAGGGTTCGGGCTGCCGGCGTCGGGGCCCCCATTGATGGCGGGACGGGTCTGACCATGGTTCGGTCGGCCGGTGTTGTCGTCGCGCAGTTGGAAGGCGTTGAACGTCTCACCGTTGAGGTTGTTGAAGGAACGTGGCTGACCGTTTTGCACGCCCTGGTAAGTGCCGGTGTAGAACCACGGCGTGATATAATCGAGCGGAGGCAGCGTGCGCGGCCGGTTCGAGGTGATGGCACCGTCCTCAAAGCTGGCCTTGAGGATCGTGCGAGCCGAACCCCGCTTCAAGAACTCGGGTTCGAAACGCACGGCCGCGAAGATACGTTCCGAGTCCTGAAAGGCCGGATCCTGCTGATAACGCGTGTCGTCCTTGAGCGCGGCCACGCGCACCGCGAGTTGGTCCTCCAGGAGCACGCGGTTGAAATCGACCGAGGCGCGGGCGCTTCCGTAACTGCCCACGCGGAAAGCGACCTCGTGGGAGTTTTTAAACGAAGCCTGTTTCGAACCGGAGTTGATGATGCCGGCAGGCGAACCCTGGCCGAACAAGATGGAGTTGGGCCCCCGTTGCAGATCGACGCGGTCGATCGAGTAGCCATCCCACGGGATGCTGGTGGCGAAGAAATCGCGCGTATTGTCGGCGGCGGCCAAACCGCGCACCCGGGTGTTTTGGTTGGGGTTGGCGAAGCGCGACGACTCATCGAGCCGCGAACCGTCACCGAACCCCGCGAAGTTGCCGCCGATGTTACCGACCTCGGTGCCGGTGGTGTATTGCAGCAGACTCTCGTTGTCGGTCGCCGCGATATCGTCGAGAAACTGCTTGGTCACGACGGTCACGGCATTGCCGATGTCGCGGAGTTCGGTGTTGAGACGATTACCGGCCAAGGTGGTGGCAGCGGTGTAGCCTTGTTCTTCTTCGGCGGAGACCTCAAACGGAGACAGCACAACGATGTCTTCGTCATCGATCTCCGTGTCGGCCGTGGACTGGGCGAATGCGGCACCGGCGACAAAAAGCGCCGAAACCGCCCCGATCGTCGACCGACGCAGGGATGTATTTCTAATGGTATGCATGGTGTTGGTGTAGGTCATTCATACGCCGGACCGACCGGTCGGATGAGGGGTGTTTGGTAACAAAGCCCGCCACCAAAACAGTGACGGACGCAGCTGGACCAAAAGGGGGAAACGCACGTCACCGCGGGGTTCGCGGGCGGGCCCACGACGCGGAGCGCCGTGCAGATCGGGGTAAGTCGCATAGGGGAAGTCGGGGGAGCTGCGGGAAACATCCGCGAACCTCCCGGCCCCGGCGCGCTCTCGTTCATTCGCCTTGTAGAGTAGCCCACAGCCAATACCCGTCCGAGATTCGCCTCCATCGACGTTTCGGCCCAACCAGCGCCGCCCAAGCCCTCGATGTCCCGAACCGCGCTGGGCCTTTAGCTCAATGGTTAGTTTCGAGAAATCCGCGACCGCGGACGACGACACTCCGACATCGGAATCCGATGTCGGCACAGGGTCAGGTCAGGTGACCAGAGGGTGTTCAGGTCTTATGCTCACCCTTTGAACGTGTCAGCGGAAGTTCGACCGTGACGCTCACGCCGCCTTGATCTGCGTTTCTAAGGCGAAGACGACCACCGTGAAGGCGCGCCGCCCGATCTGCGATGGTCAAGCCGAGTCCGGCCCCCCGTTCCGAACGTGATACATCCTCCCGCGCGAACGGTTTAATATAATCTTCGGGTCTCCCGCTGCGAATCCCGGGCCCGGAATCAGAAACTGTAATCGACACCACGTCAGCGCTGCAGGTCGTGGTCACCTGAATGTTCGTTTTGCCATAACGCACTGCGTTATCGATCAGATTCTCCAAGACTCGCCTGATCGAATTCCCGCGAAAAGCGAACCGAGGGATCGGGCCGAGGTTGGCTTCCAGCGTGTGGCCGCGAGCCGCGTAGCGTTGAATGGTTTCTGCGATGAGAGCATTGAGATCGTGCTCGGCGGGTTGCTCTTCGTTGCCGTCCCGGGCGTAGTCCAGAAACTGACTGAGAATCGCATCCATGTCTTCGATATCGTGAACCAAGGCCGGATCTAAATCGTTTTTGGCGAGTTCCACTGCGATGCGCATGCGCGTGAGCGGCGTTCGAAGATCGTGTGAAATCCCTGCGAGCATGAGTCGGCGTTCGGCCTCGAGCTTGATCAAATCCCGCGACATCTGGTTGAACCCCTCCGCGAGCGACTGAATCTCCTCCGGTCCGCTCAATGCCAGGGTGCCCGGTGGCTCGCCCCGACCAATTGCTTTCGCTGCGTCGGTGACGTAGCGCAGCTTCCTGATGATCTGAAACACGATCAAATAGGATCCCCCGACGGCTAAAACGAATAGCACCGAGAACAGCAAAAACTCGGAGGTCAGGATGGTGCCATCCTCCGGTTCCGCCACGAAGTTGAACCAGAAAAACTGACCTCGCGCAGGGAAGCGCAGCCACGTGACCTCCCCTTCCTTTTCCTGGAGGCAAAGCACGGAGGTGCCGAAGCGCTGCTGCATCAGTTCGATCAGATTGCCGGGCACATCATCGGGGGCGTGGGGGACAAGTTCGGGTCGAGGCTGGGAATCGGGGACGATCTTCAGGGCTCGCAACTGAGGCAGGTGCAGCGTCTCGATGGATGCGGGATCGGCGGCGGGCGGCTGGCTCTCGATGAGTGCTTGAGCCATGACGACCATATCGACGACTTGTTGATCGTAGGCCGGCTTTACCTGAGTCTCCAAGAGATAGCGCGCCGCCGCGGTCCAAAACATCTGACCAATCGCGAGCAGCATTCCGAGGTAGAGCGCTGTGCGGACCAGGAGCGTTTTGGGGAAAAATGTCATGATGTTGCGGCTGGTTCGGGGGCGGACACCTGGCAGACCTCGCCCAGGTTCTGGAGGTGGCGCGGTATCTTAAACTCCTCTTCGATCAGGCGATATACGCGTGAGATTTGCACGTCGATACTGCGATCGTGGAAGCCAGGTCCTGCGTGGCATCCGCCACCCGTCACGAAACTCCGGTCGCACGTCGGCGATGTCTGATATCCAACATCAAATTGTAGGCGGCGATGAATGCCGGCATGAGATTGGAGAGAATTCCGACGGAATCGTTTTTTCCCCAGATGAAATAGGCCAGCAAGCAGGCGCTGCCGCTCAAACTCAAATACCAGAAAAGACGAGGAAACGTCGGCTTACCCGCCATCGCGGAGCTGGCCAATTGAGCGATCCAGCGTCCGCCGAACAGCAGGACGCCGCAGTAGCCGATCAGTTTCCAAGGAGTGACCGCCCACTGGTTAAAGCTGAACAACACGTCGTGCATGGGAAACTTCGGCGACAGGGACCACCACATGGCGACGGAGCAGCCAGTTCACCCCCACCAGATCATAGAGGCCGACCAATCCACGTTTCCAGTTGGTATACTTCGAGATGCCCGCACTCCGGGGGCGGTGATTAACGGGAACCTCCTGTAGCCTGAGTCCTGCTCGACTGAATACAGCGGGCAGGTAGCGATGGACGCCGTTGAAGCGCGGCAAGAGCACCACCACATCGCGATGAAACAATTTCAGCGAGCACCCCGTGTCCCTGATCCCGTCATGAAGAAACAACCGGCGAACGGCGTTGGCGAAACGTGAAGCCACGACGCGACTCAACTTGTCGCGCCGCTTGAGCCGATAGCCACAGATCACGTCCGCCGTTCCGTCGCGCCATGCACCGATGAGCGAATCAATATCGGCGGGGTCGTTCTGCCCATCTCCATCCATCAGCACGCAGAACTCACCCGAGGCGTGGTGAAGGCCCGTGAGAATGGCCGCGCTCTGTCCCCGGTTGCGCGGGTGGAGCAAACCGATCACATCGGGGGCAGCGTTGATCTTCTCCCACGTCGCGTCCGAGCTGCCGTCATCGACCGCGACGATCTCGGCGGCGGGTTGACGGCGTCGAATCTCAGCCAGAACGTCACTGACGTTGTCCTGCTCGTTGTAGAACGGAACAATTACCGAGAGCAGTGGCCTTTCCGCGATGATTCGTTCGCGGAGATAGGCGGCTCGATCCGCAACCGCGATGCGGCCGGGAATGCTGCGCTCTCGCGACCCGCCCGGCATGACGAGCGGAGCTGGCACGGCCGCACGGGATTTCGGGCGGGTGACCCATGTCCAAGTGGCGCGGCCGGTCACCCAGACAATCAGCCCGGATGCGATCACATCTCCCAGAAAATGGCCTCCCTGCATGACGCGCCCCATGCCGATCGCCAACCCACTCAGGGTGCCGAAGATCAAAAATACCCAGGCCAGCCCCCGTCGGCGAACCCGGAAAAAGAAATAAGGTAGCGTCAGAAAGAAACCCATCGACGCATGGCCGGAGGGGAAAGACGCGCCTCGTTCACCGCTCCCGACCTGCCCCAAGCGCTTGAATTCGGCGGTTCCGTTGAACTCGACAATTTCACGCGGACGCGGGCGATGGAAATGCTCCTTAAAGACGGCGTTCACCAATACGCCCGGTCCCATTGCCATGGCCGCGAAAAGAAAAATCCCGATTGATCGATAGCGCACAAATCGACGCCACCGTAGAGAAAGCAGGGCGAGCACCAGGCCTCCTATCGCCATTATCAAGGCAGGCAAGGTAGCCCAGTGATACACCGCTTGAACGACAAACTTCGCGTCGTGCGGCCAGCCGATGATGGGGTCAAAGAACCATCGGGACACCGCGATTTCCCATTCCGGAAAAACTCGGAGGAAAACGAGCGCGACGAGACCGCCAGCGAGCCCAACGTTGATGATTTTCACCTCGTCAACCTTCATGAGCAGCGCCGAGGAAGTGGTGGCCGAAGAACAGCTGATAACGCCTGACGTGCCCTCCGCCCAAGGAGACGGCAACGGTGTGCCGCGGCTCGATTGACTCGAAGGCGGAACGCAATGCGGCCGGGAGTTCGGGACCGTGTTTGTCGAGCTGGTGAATGATCAAGGCGGGTTGGCCCTGATAGTCATCGAGCCCGCCCCAAACTTCATACTGTGACTCGGTCGCTCCGGGAACCGTCGGCCATCGCAACACCCGCGGTTGGCCCGCCAGGTAAAACGCCATCTGGCTGGTCACGTAGCGGTGCCCGGAAGTAAGCACGAAACCGGGTTCGCCAAATTCGTCACGCATGCGCTCACGCCAAGGCTCAACCTCGGTCGCAAGTTCCTGCCACCCCCGCAGCCGGGCGGTGGGATCGAGGCGACTACCACCCAGATCCACCCCCCGCACGATTGCCGGATAGGCATACGCCACCACCGAGAGTGCGGCGGAAAAAATGAGCCCCGGGCGCAGCCATCGACCGATCTTCAAACGGCGCTGGCCCTGCGTGTTGGGCAGAGACCAGTGCACGGTCAATAGGAGCAGTGACGGGAGATAGACCAGTGGCCAGTTCAGGTTGATGCGCTGGCGAAACGTCAGAAAAGCCATGACGAGCAGAGCCGGCACGCTGAACCAAAACAGCAGCCGTTCCGCGTCGTTGAGCTCGCGCCGCCAAAATCGCGCAATCGCAGTGAGCAAGGCTGCAACGCCCAACAGGCCGACGACAAAACCCATGAGGGCGACTTCTCCGCCGACGAACGCTGTGAACCGACGAACGGCGGCTACCACCGAAAACGGATAGAACTCAAAGTGATGGGCGGTATGGCTCACCAACACCCAACTGTGTCGAATATTCCAAACCGCCACCGGAATCCAGGCGCTGAATCCCAGCGCGAAAATGCCCCAGATCCTCCATTCCCGCAGACGATTTCGATGCGTGGTGCTACTCCCCAGATAGATCAAGGCAAGGAGTGGGAAAACCGCCATCATCTGCTTGGTCAGCAATCCGGCCCCCACGCACAGGGCGAGTGCGAGTCCCCAGATGTTCTGGCCCCGGCGGCTGCGCGCGCGAAGCCAGCGGGCGAAACCCCACAGTGCCGCGCTCCAAAAAAACAGGAGCGGCGCATCGATGGTAAAAATCAGATTCTGTGCCAGCGCTGCCGGGACCAATGCCAGCGTGGTCAGAAACCACCGGGCGACGCGCTCATCAAAGAGTTCGGTGGCGAGCAGGTAGGCGAAAACCAGCGAACCGGAGGTGAACAACACCGCCAACGTGCGAATCACTGCGACGTGGTCTCCCCCCAGGCTCGTCGCGCCCGCGATGAGCCACGCCACCATCGGCGGTTTGCTGTAGTATCCCCAAGCAAGCCGGCGACTCCAGTCCCAGTAGTAGGCCTCGTCCCCCACCAGTTCGAGGGGGCCCCACCAGGCATAGACCAGGCGAAACAAGACCAATGCCACGAAGGCTGGCGCTAACGCACCTCGGATCGAAACGACGGACGATGGGTTCATCTCCGTCCTCGCGAAATCCGTTGCCCCCGGGTTGACTCGCCTTCCCCGCAGGGAGGGAAATTTGCGGAGCGAGAAATCCGGCGATAGATGAGAGAGCGGCAATTCGAGCGAGTCACTCGTTCCATTCGTTCCGACTCTCGCCCGCAATGTCCCGTTCAGGAGTGTAAAAGAATGTTTCCAAGGGCGGCCGCTGAAACAATTTGTTACACATTGGAGCCTCTACTCCGGCATGCTTATGCGTCACAAACGCGCTCAACCCTCATGGAGTCAGCACCGAAGATACTTATAGTCGAAGATGACGATCGGACACGATCATTGCTGGAGCGCTACCTGAAGGAACAAGGATTTGCGGTCGTATCACTGCCGAACGGACGCCGCCTCGACGAGACCCTGGCCGCGCAACCCATCAAGATGATGATACTCGACTTGATGCTGCCGGGTGAGGATGGGATTTCCATCTGCCGGAGGTTGCGTGGAAAGGGAGAAATGGTGCCAATCATCATCCTCACGGCCAAAGGCGACGAAATCGATCGGGTGGTTGGGTTGGAAATTGGGGCCGACGACTATGTTCCGAAACCCTTCAGCCCTCGCGAATTGGTGGCCCGCATTAATGCAGTGTTGCGGCGAGGACGATCTACCCCTGTCCATGGCGCGCCCTCAGTGATTCCGCAGGTGGTGCAATTCGGTCGATGCTCGCTCAATCTCAGCACTCGCGAGTTCACCCGTGCCGATGAGCGTCTCGTCATGACCACCGGCGAATTCGCAGTGCTCGAAGCACTCGCGAGAAATCCCCATGTGCCGCTTTCCCGCGACCAGCTCATGGATCTCTCTCGTGGCAAGGAGCACGGCGCCTACGACCGCAGCATGGACGTGCAGATCTCGCGCGTGCGCCGTTTGGTCGAGGAGGATTCCTCGAAGCCGCGCTACATCCAAACCGTATGGGGCTTCGGCTACGTGTTTGTGCCCGACGGTCCGGACAAAATATGAAAGCATCAACGCGATGCCGCCTCGGCCGGACTGAGCTGGGCCTTTGGCTCAATGGTTAGCTTCGAGGAATCCGCGATCGCGGACGACGACACCTTGGCATCGAAATCCGATGTCGGCATCCACCTTCGCCAAGGCTACGGCGGGACCAGGCAAGAGACATGGCCCCGGCGGATTTACGCACTGGACGCCATGCCCGAAAGCCCTCCATTTTCCCGGACTGCGCTGGGCCTTTAGCTCAATGGTTAGAGCAGGGGACTCATAATCCCTTGGTTCCGGGTTCGAATCCCGGAGGGCCTACCAGCCTTCGTCCCGTCCAAACGGGACTACGGCTCGGCAAGCCAGCCAGACGAGCAAGTGACAATTCGTTAGCGACACCTCAAAGACGAAGGCTGTCGCGACGAAGCCCAACGCGCGTAGGCGGACCTCGGCAACGCGTCCCGTCCCAACGGGACTACGGCTCGGCCAGCCAGTTGGACCCTCCAAAGCCAAAATTGTTAACGGGGACAGTTTGCGACCGGGGTTATCGAAGGAACGCCCCCGGCCCCTTCTCCTACCCCCCTTTTTTCATGTCTTCTCGCCCCCGTTGCTTCCTCTTCCTGCTTCTCTGCACCGGCACGGTTGCCGCGGCATCTCACACCACATGGTCCGTGCAAACGCTCGGTCCCATTCGGGGTTCCGCCGTCATTGAGGGCGATTCCATCTACTTTGGCAGTGCCGATGGAAATCTCTACGCCGCCGATCCGGCCAATGGCGAATTGCGCTGGAAATTCGAAACCGGCGGACCGATCGCGGGCGCGCCAGCCGTCGCGGGCAACACCGTCGTTGTCGCGGGGCGCGGCGAAACGGTTCACGCCCTCCAGGCCCACGACGGCACCCCGCTCTGGTCGTTTACCATGCAACCCACTTTGCCTACGCCAACGGGCTGGAACTACTTCACCGCTACTCCCGTGATCGATGGCGAGCAAGTGCTGGTCGGGTCGGGCGATGGACATCTCTATGCCCTCGATCTCACCACCGGCGCACTGCGGTGGAAATTCAAAACCGGCGACTCCCTTCGCGCCACCCCACTCGTCGTCGACGGCGTGGTGTATCAGCCCAGTGGTGACGACCACATCTATGCGCTGGCCGCCACCGACGGCACCTTGCAATGGAAATTTGCCACCGAGGGCGTCGACCTCGACCTGAGCCAGGGTTTCATCCGCAGCGACATTTTCACCCGTCCGATCGTGCAGGATGGTCTGCTCATTGTCGGTTGCCGTGACGGCAAAGTCTACGCGATCGACATCGCCACGCACGCCAAGGTCTGGGACTTCAGCTACGGCTCGACTTGGGCCATGTCGACCACGGTCGCCGACGCCACCGTCTATGTCGGCTGGTCGACCAACAACAAGGTCAACGCCCTCGACCTCGCCACCGGAAAACTCAAATGGGAAGCCGAAGCCCCGGCCCACACCTACACGACCGGCGTGATTCTGGACGACCAGATCTACTGGGGCTGCGCCGATGGCAAACTCTACGGCTACAACCGCACCGAAGGAACCTTGGAATGGTCCTACGATACCGGAGCGGATATCTACGCGTCGGCGGTTTACGCCCACGATCGATTCTTTGTCGGGGGCGACGACGGAAGACTGCGCGCCATCACGGCCCGCGGGCCTGACACCAGCAAAGCGGTCTATCTGCCCGCCGTTGTCCCCGACTCCATCAAAGGCTTCGTCGTCGACCCCACCCTCGTGCCCTACCTCACCGCGCGCGGTTACACCCGCCTCGACTCCGCCGCCGCGCTCACCGACTGGATCGCCACACACACGGCAGACACCGCGCCCAGCGTGGTGGTGTTTGGGTTCGCTCAGATCCCGACCGACCTCATGGGCGCCGACCCCGCCACCGGCCCATTGCGCGCCTACCTCGCGGCGGGCGGCAAAGTGGTGTGGCCATGGGGTATGGCCAACAAATTCACCTTCGACGAACAAGGTGCCTTCGACGCCTACAATCCCACGACCGCCGGCGAACTGCTCGACGTCTCCTTTTTGGGATTCGAGGACTCCGGCAACTACTACGCCCGGCCCACGCAGACCGGCCGCAACTGGGGCCTGCCCGCGTGGTTGAAAACCACCTTCGCGTCGCTGCAACCCGGCAGTTACGACGACGTCACGCCGCTCGCCTTCGACGAATACGGCCGCGTCAGCGCCTTCCTCAAATCGTTCCACCCGCGCCCCGCCTCGGGCTGGGTATCGTTCAGCCCAACTGGTTTCGGCGTCCCCCTGCGGGAAGCCGAACTCGCCACCCTCGCACGCGTCGCCGCCTACGGATTGGAGTAATCGAAGCGGCTCGGTGTCAGTAGTCAAAGAGCAGCTTTCAGTCGCAATTTGGACCCGAGCTCGCGTTGCCGTTCGGGACGAATGGAAACCCTTTTGACCTCCACGATGAAGGCCGCGGCTCATGCCGCGAGGGACAAGCGCCTGAGCCTGCTTTAATCACGAACCAAGCCACCCCGCCGAACCGCTTCCCCGGCCTGGGAACGCCGAGCTCCAGCTCGGCTACCGCGCGTCGCACCGTTGTTCCGACTCAACCCCAAACCCCAAAGCCCGACCCCTTTTTCGCCCCTGGAAGGGGGGAGTAAAGATGTGCTCATCCGCGCCATCGGCCCCACCCTCGCCAGCGCTCACGGGGTCACTGGCACCATGCCTGATCCACGCCTGGGCGTGCACGCCATGGTTGAGGGAACCGACGTGATTATCGCGTCCAACGACAATTGGTCCACCGGCAGCCAGGCGGCCGAACTCCCCGCGCTCTTCGCTGCAGTCGGCGCGTTCCCCCTGCCCGACACCACCAGCCGCGACGCCGCCCTGCTCGCGCCCATCGGCGGGTTGGCGACCGTGCATATCACCAGCACCCAACCCGACCAAAGCGGCGTCGTGCTGGTGGAAGCCTACGATACCACCGACGAGAACACCCCGCGGTTGATCAACGTCTCCGCGCGCAATTTCGCCGGCACCGATGCGGAAACCCTCGTCGCCGGCTTCGTCATCGATGGCAACACCCCCAAGCGTCTGCTCATCCGCGGCGTCGGCCCCACCCTGGCCAGCAAGTTCGGCCTGACTGGCGTGCTGCCCGATCCACAACTCGAAGTCCACACGCGCATCAACGATACGGATACCGTGGTGGCCACGAATGACAACTGGGGCACCGAACCCGGCGTGACCGACGCGGCTCAGTTGGCGGGAGCCTTCACTCTCGATGCCGATTCCAACGACGCCGCCATCATCGCCACCCTACCGGCCGGCGCCTACACGGTCCACGTGGCTGGCACCAACGGCGGGACGGGAGAAGCCCTCATCGAAATCTACGAACTCCCCTAAAAACCACGACGATTGAGTTCGTGCGCGCCCGCCTCAATCTCCCTCGCGACGAAGGCTACGAAGCCCCTGCCGAGGCCGCCGTAACCAACAGCCTGAGCCAGCTGTAATCACCCCCCCGCCGAACCGCTTCCCCGGCCTGGGAACGCCGAGCTCCAGCTCGGCTACCGCGCGTCGCACCGTTGTTCCGACTCAACCCCAAACCCCAAAGCCCGACCCCTTTTTCGCCCTACTAAATCATATCAAGCTGATAATCAGCTATTTATGAAATAATCCACATGCATCCATCTTTCCGCTTCCGCGCTAACTAAGCGCCATTCGAGCCCGACCCCTTTTTCGCCCCCAAAAATAAGTCCACCGATACTCCAAATTCTTATCATTCATCTATTTTTTAGCAATCCCAGTAAAACCAATACCAAAATGGCAACCACGAACAAACACATGTATACTATTCCAAATTTCCCAAACACACTTGAACTAGTTTCTTGCGTATAATTATTTGCCGACTTTTTCTTAAGCGGTCCTGTTTCCGTGTTCGAATCTACCTCCATCGAATTTGGAGAGGCGCCATTCGTAACAGAACCTTCAATAGCTTGAATCGAATCTAACGGCTCAACCACCGCTCCAGTACTACTAGCTCCATCCGGAACAAACTCCAAATTCACTAGTAACGGAACTACAGATCCCAATGCACTCTTAACCTTTTCCATCGAATAGCCGCGACTAACCTGTATCAAGTAGTTATCCTTTACCATACTCAAACTACCACGCTCATCTTTACCATAATTAATCGCAAACGCTTCGCTACCTAGCTCTTCGACACGCGAAGGTTGTACCGGAGCTAAATTCAGGATATTATGCAATTTCAAAACTGCTTCATCATGCGTCCCGTAAACGTATATACCGACGAGATACTCCAAACCTTCACTTCTAAAGCTAGCCAAATTCGGGCCACTAAACTCTAAAAGCAATTCCGTCTCAAGTCCCGACTCTAGAGCGCCACGAACACTCTCCCATGCAACTTGTGGCTCAGCCTGCAACGAGATGCCCATCCCGACCGTAAGTAATACCGACCTTGCAATGTTTATTTTTGATGACACTTGAAAATCTGATTGTTCAACTCTCAAGGAGCATGCGTACATTTGTCGACGCTATTCCAACTCGGCGATGGGAGACTGCCAGAATGCTGTTCGGAGCACCCGCCGTTTGCCACTTCACTGAGACCCAAAGAAGTATAACTTGTTCCATATGACGGATCATACAAAGTCGAGCCATACTGAACAGCCGCATGATAAGTAAAATGTGGATTCGCCGGCGTAGAATCTGTAGCTGGTTTAATTACATAGAATGTAGCCAAATTCGAAGTAGACGAACTATACTGGAACATTGAACGGTTTGATGTGCCTGTTCCACCAAATATAAACTTTACTTCTGAGGATATTCCGACACTCGCGAGAAGGCCTTTAACCAAGAAGGCCCCATCTAAACAGACAATTCCGTCAGTATCATCGTAAGCAACAATCGGGTTGGTTGTAATAAGGTAGGGAGATGCGTATGCGTTATAACCTACATCTGAGGCAACCCCAGAGTTCACGTTCGAAATAACTGACGAAGCCGAACTCTGGCCATTAGCATAGCCACACGCGTAGGCCAGAGCCGTATCGTACAACTCAGTAAACCCACCGCCATAAGCATTTTCAAATTTAATTGTAGGCGGCGTATCATAGGTTAAATATAAAGTATTTCTTGATTTTCCGACATTATACCAACTACTACTCCCAATTTTTACTCCCCAAGTGATAATGTAGCTTCCATTGGAATAACTCCTGACTGAAGATGAATCAAATGCGCCATTTGCCATAGTTGGATTTAGGGTGATTGTCGATCCGGATACGCTAGCAGTCGTCTCATCAATCACAAAACCGATCCCAATGCCACGAACCTTAATAGTCTTGCCCGCCACAGACGAGGTTGCCTTAATTATTGCGGAAAGCGTTGGAGTCGCCCCTTTTTTGTAAGCTACCGGATAACCATGCTCGCTCGAATCTAATACATCGCCATCATGATTAAGATCGAGCCACTGCGAACTAGACATTACGGTGCTATCTGACTGTCGCGTAATCGGGTAGTTGCCTCCTAGGAAACTCACCTCTTCTAACTCAACTTTAAATAGATTTACTGTGAAGCAAATTGAAAAGGAGTCGCCTATTCCAACACAGATTAGATACTGCCCCGGTCCACCGAGGGCAATTATCGAAGCATAATTTATGTACGACCCGGTGAAGTACGCAATACTTGAACTCGGTGTAACAACCTTCCAACGCAGTAGACTGCCATTAATTTGGCTTCCACTTGAATCGCAAACAATCATCTGCGTTTGGGAGTCAGGGGCTACAACAACATCAATCGTGTCCGAGTCATTAACCGTTTGAATCAAAGAATTTTGATCATCGTATAGTTCAATATCATCAAAATCGTCAATCGTCGTCACCCGAACCATCCTAAATTGATAATACTGGGAGCAAGCGGTATCACAGTAAATCCACTCGTGCGATTGATTTTGGGCAAGCGTTCTCGTGAAAAACGAAACCCAACCGGCAGTTTTCTTCCCCTGCAACATATACTTTCCCGCCGTCGCTGCGGTATATGTATACCCCCCCTCATATTCGTATCCACAGCCTGGAATATAACTAGTCGAATTATGATAGTCCGGGGTTACTGTCCACCAGTAGTCATCAACCCCGTCTCCATTTCCGTCTAGATAGCCGCTACAGTAGCCAGCAACACTGAAGGCAACAGACACAAACAAGCTCAAGATTTTCTTCGACGTATTCATTTTTATGGATTTTGATGCAAGGATTTTATTCTATTTTCTAATCCTTATTTTCCCCGATGGGAAAACCTGTATCTTTTCACCAAGATACGGTTTTTGATTTTTCGTGATCCGAATAAGCTCACTATTACTCGTTGATAATGACCACCACTTTTCCTTTTTGTTGGCTGTTACTATCAGAGAATGAAACGCACATGTGCTATTCGAACCAGTCCCCAATTCGATTGAAAGACCAAGGCGTTTAACTTCCTGGATTTCCGGCCAGCCCCGCAACCATACCAACTGCGCTGCCTTCTGACCATCAATCGACTCCACCATTTCATAGCCAATAACAAACGCTCCAACCACCACTATTGTACTACGTTCCCAACCTTCGGCGACGTATGGAGAAATTGTTACTGAACCCTCCTCCGCCTCACCGATTTGACGCTTCCCTGATGGAACTAATGCATAACCATCTCCGTCCAGTTCAATAATATTCTGCTCGATAACATCTCCACCAACTACCCCATGCGTTTCTACTCCTAGAGGATTCGAGTATGCATAATAACCCGTGACAAAAAATAGTAATATAAAGCGCACATTTCTAGATATTCTTTTCATAATTTTAAGTCTTTTTGCTAAAGGTCTCGGTACTCAACTTTTGAATCTCCTGCAATACAGCATCGCCATAGCTATCAACGGGTATCCCCTCTAAATGTGCGACAATTTTGCCTTGCTGAATCACGAAAGCCTGGCGAGAAGCCTTACCTGAAAATGGTGATCGACGAACCCCAAAAGCATTACATACGTCTTGGTTAAGATCGGGAATAAGCGTGAATTTTAGATCGCTTCTTTTACGAAACTCTCGCTGCGTATCAGCCGCATCAACACTAACACCTACAATCACCGCACCGTATTCCTTCAGTGCTGCTTCATTAACAGAAAACGAAAAAGACTGTCTTACACAAAGATCGATACATGTCGCAGTGGCGAAGAAATATACTACGACATAGTTACTCTCTTTATAGAGTCTTAAAAAATTAGTGATCTCCCCTTGATCGTTTTCAACTTCCAAGGCCGGAGCGGCTGAGGAACCGCCTGCTAACGCGCTCAAATGTCCGAAAACCGTTGCTATCAAAAGTAGGCGTACCGCTTGCCGTATGCGAGGGCCAAGCGACAGCGATTCGACGTGATCCCTAAGCTTAGGGATATGCGCGTTGGGCCACTGAGGCTTCGCATGAAGGCGAAAGATTGTGAACATAATAGGCCGCGATTAATACAAACTTGTTTGTAAAAGCATGGGCCAGCACGCTCCTTCGAATAAGAGTGGAAACCATTTAAACCGGTCCTTTCAAGAACAATTGCCTCCCCTTTTTCATCAAGTAGATGCGCTTATTACGTGGTATGAACCGGGGACATAGGTAACAGATAGTCTAGGGACATGGGTAACACTAAGAAGGGCGTATGCCTTGGAAAAAAGTGTCACCCATGGATCAAAAGATGCAGTTCGTCAGTCTGGCGGCCACCGGCCGCTTCACAGTCACGCAGCTATGCGAGGACTTTAATATCAGTCGCAAGACCGGCCATAAGTGGCTGAGTCGCTACGCTGCCGAAGGCGGCCAAGGATTGAGCAACCT
The DNA here is from genome assembly GCF_029023725.1 of Synoicihabitans lomoniglobus. Classification (GTDB taxonomy): domain Bacteria; phylum Verrucomicrobiota; class Verrucomicrobiia; order Opitutales; family Opitutaceae; genus Actomonas; species Actomonas lomonigloba. The sequence continues at coordinate 5,779,257 of NZ_CP119075.1, read as the reverse complement.
GTCGCGTCGCCCGCGAGGGTGCTCGCACCAAACGACCGCGGACCCAAAAAAAGGGTCTGGTTTAAACTCTTGTAGTCAGATCGAACGAGACGGCTGATCGGAGGCCGGAACGGGTTGGTTTTGATGGAACCCAAGAGGCAACGGCCCACGACGTCGAAGTCGTCCCTCCGAGGCGAATTCAAGGTGATTCGGGGGCGCGACGTGGAGGAGTGGGACTTCTCATTTCCGCATACCGATCAGGGCGGGGTTGCCTTGCGCGTGGGCATCGGGATCGTTGAGGACTTACCCGCCCATGCCGCCACCGCCTGAGTCTTCCCCCCGAATCGTCGAGATGTTTACCGATGGGGCCTGCGAATCCAATCCGGGACGCGGTGGCTGGGCGACTCTGCTGCGGTGGGACAAACGAGAAAAGATGCTCTCGGGCGGCTTCGCCCGAACCACCAACAATCGCATGGAGTTGACCGCCGTCATCGAAGGACTGAAGGCGTTGCAACGGCCCGGGCTCAAAGTGCGGGTCGTGTCCGACTCCAAGTATGTCACCGAACCCGTCACGCAACGCTGGCTGGAAAAATGGGCGGCCAAACAATTTCGCAAAGCGGGAGGACTGCGCGACAACGCCGACCTATGGATTGAGCTGCGACGACTGCTGGCTCTCCACGACGTGACCTTCGAGTGGATCAAGGGCCACGCCGGTCATCCGGAAAACGAAAACTGCGACGAACTCGCCGTGCTCGCCCGCGCCCAACCCAACCTCCCCCGCGACGAAGGTTACGAAGCCCCCGCCAACGCCGCCGTGACCAACGGCCTGAGCCTGCTCTGAAAGCGCCGGGGATTGAGTTGCCGCTGCCACGAAGGTCGCAAAGGCCGCGAAGAGATCAGCAATCAGGCCCCCCCCCACCGACAGACTCACCAAGCCAAAGCGCCACCGTCACACCAGCGGACTTGTCGCGCCGAAGCTCGCCAGAGCGAAGGCGGAAGCCTTTACAGTCACCGACGCATGTCGTTTAACAGCGGAGCACGCCAAAAAGGGTCAGGTTTAAACTCATATAGTCTGTTTTGAACTGGCCGCTGATCACGGGAGGAAAGGGGGGTTGGGGTTGATGGACTTGGCGAGGCAACGTCGGACGACGTCGTCCTCCAAGGCGGACTAGAAGTGGTTCGAAGTTGAGAGCGAAGCTTCACCCCGGCACCGCTTGGCGGTCTTGGTGTGAAAGATGATCGTCCGTTGGCTCAAGTGAGTCCGGTAGACGGCGGCATTCGCGAGCGAACGCCCTACATGCAGGAGGTCGTCGCAGGGTGACGGCTCCGCGCCGGAAAATAATCTGTAACCTCTGCGCCCTCCCGCGGGTTCTGTAGCACGTGCCCGGCGTGTCGTTCCGCACGGGTCCGTATGTTCACATTTCAGCGTTTCAGCTTTTTTCCGCCATGCTTACCGACCTTCGCCTTGCCCTGCGCCACCTCGCCAAAGCCCGCGGCTTTGCTCTCATTGCCACCTTCACTCTGGCCATCGGTATCGGCTCCTCGACCGCGATGTTCAGCACATTGCGGGCATTGGTGATGCATCCGTTCGACTACCCGGAGTCCGAAAAAATCGTGCAGGTGTGGTCGGGCGACGGGTGGCCGCTTTCGCCGGCCGACTTTCACGATCTCCATGAGCAGAACACGTCGTTCACGGATTTCGGCGTCTACCAACCGGGGTCGGTCAATGTGGGGACGGAGCGAGCCCAGGCCGTCGCGGGCGTGCGCGCCACCTCCGGGGTGTTGCGGGCTTTCGGCGTGCAACCTTTTCGCGGGAGGTTCCTCGAACCGGCCGATGAGGTCGAGGGGGCAGCCCCGGTGGCCATCGTGAGCTATGGGCTGTGGCAGCAGACGTTTGGCGGCACGCCGGATCTCGTCGGACAAACGGTGCGGCTCAACAGTCGCAATGTGACCGTGGTCGGCATCATGCCGGCCGACTTCGAATTTGCCGCGCCGTGGATGCGCACGCAGGACTGTCAGGTTTGGACGCCCTACATCTGGGGGGAGGATGAGCGGGAGCAGCGCGACAGTCATTATCTGTGCGGAGTCGCGCGGTTGCACAATGGCGCGACGGTCGGGTCCGCCGACGCCGAGATCAAGTCGATCGGCACGCAGCTCACTGCGCTCTACCCCGACAGCAACACGCGCAAGGAATTCCTCGTGCGTTCGCTCCACTACGAGATGACCAACGATGTGGGCGGACAGGTGTGGTTGCTCTTCGGCGCGGTCGCGTTGGTGCTGCTGGTGGCCTGCGCCAACGTGGCTTCGATGTTGCTCGCCCGCAGCGCCCAGCGGCAGGGCGAGTTCGGCGTGCGCGTCGCGTTGGGGGCCACGCGGAGCCGTCTGGTGCGGTTGGCTTTGACCGAGAGTTTGGTGCTGGCTGCGCTCGGTGCCACGGTGGGCCTCGCCTTTTCCTACGGGGGCATCGAGGTGCTCAAGTTGATCGCTCCGACCAGCGAAGCGCGCAAAGCCGCCATCGCTCTCGATGCCGCCGCCCTGCTCTTCGCGTTGGGGGCCACCGTTCTGACCACCTTGCTGGCCGGTATCCCGCCCGCGCTGGCGGCGGCACGCACTTCTCTCGTCGGCGTGATTCGCAGCGATGCGCGCGGCGCGGTGGGTTCGCGGGCGCGGCATCACATGCTGCGCGCCTTGATCATCGCGCAAATCGCGGTCGCCTTCGTATTGGCCAACGGGGCGGCGTTGTTTTCGGCCAGCTACTTCAAGATCCTCGAACAGAACCAATCGCTCAGCACGGACCTCGTGCTATCGGCCAAACTCAACCTGCGCAGCGACGCCTACGACGACAACGAGGACCGGGTGCGTTTCTGGTCTAAACTCACGGAGCACCTGCAGGCCATTCCCGGTGTGACCAGCGTCGGCTTGACCTCAAAATTACCGCTCGAAGGCGGCAGCAATACCAACGCCCTCGTCAACGACGAGACGTATGACCCGACCCAGCGGCGCACGAGCGTGGAGCGTTCCTCGGTCACCACGGATTACTTTGCCACCATGGGCATTACCCTGCTGCAGGGACGCAATCTCACGGCGACGGACGACATGACCGAAGACGGCCATCTCGGGGTCGTGGTCAACCGCGCCTTCGTCGAAAAGGCGTGGCCGGATAAAAGCCCCATTGGCGAGATCTTCCGCGCCAACCAGCCCGAGGACCCGTGGTATACGGCGACGGTGGTCGGCGTGGTCGAAAACGTGCGACAGTGGAGTGCCACCGCCGAGCCGCAGCCCGAGATGTATACGACGCCGCCGCGTCATTGGGGGGAGACCGTGCACATCAATCTGCGTTCGACCCAACCGGCCTCGTTTCTCGCGCCGCAGCTGCGCGCTGCGATCACGGAGCTCGATCATGAACTCGCCCTGGAAAACGTCCGCACGCTCAACCAGGTGGTGAACGATGCCACCGCCGGGGAGCGCGCGGTGGCGGGTCTCGTCAATTTCTTCATGGTCGCCGCCCTCGGACTCGTGGCGGTGGGGCTCTACGGCACGCTCAGCTACCACATCGTGCAACGCACGCGGGAGATCGGGGTGCGCATGGCGATCGGGGCCATGAGCGGGGACATTCTGCGGCTGGTGTTCGGCCAGGGCCTGCGCTGGGTGGGCATGGGCATTGTGATCGGCATCGCGGGCACGTTCGCCCTGAGCAGTCTGCTCACGAGCGTGGCCTACGACATGGACGGCATCACTGCGCTGCCGCTGAGTTTGTCGACGGCGGCCGTCGGCACCGCGGCCGTATTAGCTACCTGGATACCGGCGTGGCGGGCCTCCCGCCTCAACCCCATTCAGGCGTTGCACATGGACTGAGCGGGTGGCGAGTGGTTTTCGGCTTTCTTCGCGACCGCGGGTCGCTCACGGTGGCGTCATGTTGCCTTCTCCTCTCCTCGCCCCCCGCCCATGAGCTTCTGGGCGCGTCTGGCGACGTGGTTTGATCCGCCGGAACAGGAGCCGGTGACGTTTGATCCGGCATGGATCGCCGTGTTGGAGGCCAACATCCCGGTCTACGCCCGCCTGCCCGCCGCGTTGCAGCAGCAGTTGCACGAACGCATCACCGGGCTGGTGCACCGGGTTCATTTCGAAGCCTGCGGCGGGCTCGAACTCACCGACGAAATGGTGCTCACCATTGCCGGTCAGGCGGGGATGTTGGTGCTGAGCGAAACGGGCATCCCGTTCCCCAACCTGCGCACGGTGTTGGTTTATCCGGCGGCGTATCGCGCAACCGAGACGCTGCACGGACCGGCGGGCATCGTCATGCAGCGGGAGGTGGTGCGCCTCGGACAATCGTCGACCAGCGGCACGGTGGTGCTGGCGTGGAACGCCGTGCAGCAGGGAGCGCGCAATTGTTTCGACGGGCACAATGTGACGTTCCACGAATTCGCCCACCAACTCGATCAGGCGCACGGTGGTGGCGACGGCATCCCCCGGCTCGGACCGGCGCACCGTTATGCGCGTTGGACGCAGGTGATTACGGCGGGACACGCCCGCCTCGAACGCATGGCCGCCGCGGGCAAGCGCAACGTGCTCGACGTCTACGGAGCGACCAATCTGGCCGAATTTTTCGCGGTCGCGACGGAGGCGTTTTTCGAAAAGCCGCGGCAGCTCAAACGCAAACAGCCCGCGTTGTATGCGGAGCTCGAAACGTTCTACCAACTCGATCCTGCGACCTGGTTTTCGCAGGGCTAACTTTGCTTCACTTTGACTTCGGCCAAGGCGCGCTCGAACTCCGGTCGCTTCACCGGTTTGGAGACGTAGTCGTGCATGCCGGCCGCGAGACATTTCTCGCGGTCGCCGCTCATCGCCGCGGCGGTCATGGCCACGATCCACGGCACCTGCTCCCCGAGCTTTTCATGCAGGGCGGCGGTGGCTGCGAGGCCATCCATCACCGGCATGTGCACGTCCATGAACACGACATCGTAGTGAAAGCGCAGGCAGGACTCGACAGCTTCGGCGCCATTGGCCACCAGGTCGACCCGGTAGCCAAGCACGCTCAGGATGCGCTCGGCCACTTTTTGGTTAACCCCGTTGTCGTCCGCGACCAAAATGCGCCACGGATGACGGTCGGCAAACGAGGCCAGCGGGTCGCCAAACGGGGCTCGCGAATCAGGTGTCGGTTCGGGCGGGAGCGCGGGTGCAAGCGCTCGGGCAAGGGTGGAGATAAACTGGGATTGCCGCACCGGCTTGAGAAACACCGCAAAAAACGCCGCGGACGCACAACGGGGATCGGCGGCATCGAAGCCTCCCGACGAAAGCAGCACGATCGGAACGGCGGTGGTGCACTTTCGCTCGGCCTCGATGTCGCGGAGGGTGCAACACAACTCCAAGCCATCCATGCCGGGCATCTGCATGTCGGTGACCAACACGGCCGGTCCCTCATCGTCCCCCGAGAAGGCGGTGAGCACATCGGCGGGATCGTCAAACGTCTGCACGTGCATGCCCCACTGCTCGCCGATGGCACGATAAATTCTACGGCTTTCCGCGTTGTCGTCGACGATCCACAATACCCGGCCTTGCAACAGACCGACCAGTTCATCGGGCGTGGACCCACCGATCGAAGGCGCGACTTGACTGGGCACGGTGAACTGGAACGTCGAGCCCACGTCCAGCGTGCTGGTGACGGTGAGTTTGCCGCCCATGAGCTCGACCAGTCGGCGCGAGATCGCCAGCCCCAGCCCGGTGCCGCCAAAGCGTCGCGTGGTCGTCGCGTCCACCTGCTCGAAGGAAGAGAAGAGGCGGTCAAACTTGTCCGCCGGAATGCCGATGCCGGTGTCGCGCACCGTAAAGCGCAACAGCACAAAATCGGTTTCGGCCACTTGCTCGACGGCGAGTGAAACCACCACTTCGCCCTGGGCGGTAAACTTGGTCGCGTTACCGACCAGGTTGGCGAGCACCTGACGAATGCGGGTCACGTCGCCCACCACGGCGTCGGGCACGTTGGCGTCGATCGCGGCCAGAAGTTGCACGGACTTGCCGCGCAAGGAGGTCGACAACAACTCGATCGTTTCCTCCACACACTGCCGCGGATCAAACGGCTGCTGCTCCAGATCCATCTTGCCCGACTCGATCTTGGAAAAATCCAGGATGTCGTTGATCAGCGTCATCAGCGTGTCGCCGGACGAGCGGATGGTTTTGACGTAGTCCCGCTGGTCCCGGCTGAGCTCCGTGGAATCGAGCAACAACCCCGTCATGCCAATCACGCCGTTCATGGGCGTGCGGATTTCATGACTCATGGTGGCGAGAAACGAGGACCGCGCCTTGAGGGCGGACTCGGCGTCTTCGCGCGCCTTGCCGAGTCGAATATTCTGCGACTGCAACTCGCGTTGGTTGGTCGTCACCTCTTGCAGGAAGTTGCGCACGGTCTCGTTGATGGGGCGAAAGATGAACAACGCCTCCAACAAGAGCGCCAACAAGGTGAGACCGGTGAGGATCCACTCGAAGGTAATGATCCGATTCACCCGGGCTTCGTAGATGGCCTGATAGGTGTAGACGATGTCGTCCATGCGCAGCAGAAACGCTTGGTCGCTGCCGCGGAGTTGGACGAGGTCCGCATGCTCCGGCGGCAGCAAGACAGCCCCCGGCTCGGCGAAGTGATCGGCCACGCGTTGCCCGGCGGCCCGCAACGCGGCATGGTGAGGAGCAACTTCCGCCAACAGCGGCGCCACCCACGGATCTCTCGACCAATCGGCAAAACGCCCCGCTTCATCGGTGAGGGAGCGCCAGCCCTGTTCGAAGTCATCGAGCGCTTTTTGCAGCTGGCCATTGAGCACGCCCCGCGAGGCGAGGTCGGAGGTGCCGTTCAGGAAAAACGCGGTTTTGATCACCCGCTGACTCAGCATGCGTTGGCGACCGGCGACGTTGATCAATTCGCCGCCATTGCGCTGCTCGGAGGTCATCCACGAGTTCAGCAACTGGGTCCCCAGCACCAGCACGGCAATCACCACCAGCGCGGCGATGAAAAGCACATGCAGACGGCGAATTTTTCTGGGGACAGACAAGATGCGATCCTGATTCAATCACTCACCCCAACGCAATGTTGTGAAAAACTTCCTGACCGCACCGGCCCCGATGACGACCCGGCCCCGCGCTGGAGTCGGCCCCGCTCATCGGATTCCACGCGCGCGCCGCGGTTATTCAAATTTGCCGTCGGCGTTGATGCGCGCCACCGAGTAATGTGGGTCGTCGGCCATGACCTGCACGTCGATCAACGTCCCGGCTTTCTCCAGCAGGATACGGCACTCGGGCGAGAGGTGGCGCAAGTGCAGCGTCTTGCCGGCCTTGCGATAACGCTCGGCAAGCGCATTGATCGCCTCGAGCCCGGAGAGATCGCAAACGCGGGTGTCACGGCAATCGATCACGACATCATTCGGGTCCTCCGCCGGTCGGAACTGATCCGCAAATTCGCGCACGGAGCCAAAGTAAAGCAGTCCGCTCATGAGATAGGTGCGCTGGGCGTGGGTGTCCTCCAACACGACGAGACGCACGTGTTGCGCGCTTTTCCACGCAAAAACCAGCGCCGACACGAGCACGCCCACCAGGACCGCGATCGCCAGATCCGCGTAAACCGTCACGCCCGTGACGATGGCGATCACGAGGATGTCACTCTTGGGCACCTTGCCAAACGTCTCAAAGGTCGCCCATTCAAACGTCCCGATCACGACCATGAACATCACCCCCGTGAGCGCCGCCATGGGGATGCGATCGATGAACGGCGCGCCCACCAGAATAAAGGTCAACAAACCCAACGCCGCCACGATGCCGGAGGTGCGTCCGCGGCCACCCGATCGGATGTTGATCAAGCTCTGCCCGATCATCGCGCAACCGCCCATGCCTTGGAAAAATCCCGTCACGATATTGGCCGCGCCCTGCGCCACGGCCTCGCGGTTGCCCTGCCCGCGCGTCTCGGTCAACTCGTCGACCAACTGGAGCGTCATGAGCGACTCGATCAAGCCCACCGCCGCCAGAATGGCCGCATAGGGGAAAATGAACGCGAGCGTATCCATGTTGAACGGCACGCTCGGGAGATGGAGCTGCGGGAGGCTGCCCTGCACCGAAGCCAGGTCGCCCACGACCTGCGTGTTCACGCCGAGAAACGCAATGCCCGCCACCACCAGAATCGCCGCCAGGGAGGACGGGATCGCCTTGGTGAACTTAGGCAGAAAATGGATGATCGCCATGGTCAGCGCCGTCAGGCCGAGCATGGTCCACAGCGCGGATCCGGTCAGCCATCCGCCGACCTCGGCTCCGCTGCGCTCCTTGAACATGTCGAGCTGGGCGAGGAAAATCACGATCGCGAGGCCATTGACAAAACCCATCATGACCGGGTGCGGCACGAGTCGAATCAACCGACCCAACCGCAACGCGCCCACCGTGATCTGGATGATGCCCATCAACACGACCGTCGCAAAAAGATACTCCAGTCCCGCCCCCTCGCCGCCCCGCGCATTACCCTCTTGCACGAGGGCCACCATGACCACTGCGAGTGCGCCGGTCGCCCCGGAAATCATACCCGGCCGACCGCCAAAGATCGACGTGATCAAACCGATGAAGAACGCGGCATAAAGCCCCACCAACGGCGGCACGCCCGCGACAAACGCAAACGCGATGGCCTCGGGCACCAACGCCAGCGCCACGGTGAGCCCGGAAAGGGCATCGTCCTTAAACGTGCCTTGTTTTCTGATGAATGGATTGGTCATGATGCGGAGGAATCTGGAGACAAAAAAGGCGTCAACGCGGGGTCGACGCCTACTGATCACGGCCCCATCCACGAGGTGGATGACGGCGGATTAAAACTGGAAGGGTAACTAAGCCACCCCGGGAGGCGGAAGGCGGACAAAGACGAGCTCCCGGCTCCGTGGCAATCCTTTAACGGCGCGGAACCGCCGCCCCACGCGGAGCGCGGCGTCGGCGCACACCCGCGAAACCGACGACGGCCAATCCCGCCCAGATCGCCGCCGCGGAGGATTCCGGCACGGCGCTCAAATCCGTCGCCGTGGTCCCGAAACCCGACAACGTCGCCACCAAGCTTCCGTCCAACGACACGTTCTGCGTCGCTGGTCCGTCGGCATACAATGAGACGAAGAAATTCGCGGAGTTGGCCAAACCATTGGTGCCGCTCGTCTGGTAATTGAAGCTGTGGGTCGCCGACGCACCGCCCAGAGTGAATGGGCTGTTGAAGTTCAGTTCGAGGTAACTGATGCCCGCGCCGCTGTCGGGCCACACGTCTTCCTTGGTCACATGAAACGTGGAGGAGTGCACCGTTACATGGGCCACGTCATCCCAGAAGATCCCCGGCACGCCCGACCCGTCATCAAATCCCAGCACCAGATGCGTCACCGTCGCCGTGCTCAAGTCTTCATCGAGCACAAACGACCACTCAATCAAACCATCGGCCACGTCGTAGTCGGCATGGGCGCTGATGATGGACTGAGCTGAAAGCGATGCCGCCCCGGTCAAGACCAGGGCGCCGACAAGGGAGCGGAAGGATGGGGGCATGACAGGTGATCTAACCGCCTGCCTCTCAACGGTCAAAACGTTTATGCCATTTGTTTGCCTTATCCTTCGCGAGCGGCCAACAGCGCCGCCAACGCGGCTTCGTCGACGTCGCCTTTCACCGCGTGCAAGTGGTGCACCACGCCCATGCGGTCATCGGCTCCGGCGGTGGAGATATCGATCATCCAATCCTTCGTGTCCGGATCATTGCAGAGCAGATCGTCGGCCCACTTGATCACCTCGTCGGGATCGATGAAGCCGCCGGTGAGGCCCTTGATGTAGAATTCAGCCATCGTGCGATGATTCGGTGCGGTAGACATAAGCAAGCAGCAATGAAGGCGGGAAAATGAAGTGGGAAGCGTGAAATCGCCCGAATGCCCCACCCCGACAGCTTACCTCCTACTTCTGGCTGCCTCCCCCAGCCTCCTCCGTATCCCGCGGGTCGACCCATCGTTCCGCGAGTGCGCCCAGGGTCGTGCGATCGTGGCGCTGCGCGAGCCGCAACAATTTGAGAAAAATCTGCGCGGTGATGAACGCATCCCCCGCCGCCGTATGGCGATCGTGCGGCGCGATCCGGAAGCGTCGGCATAATCCATCCAACGAAAAATCCTGGAATGGAGACGCTGTGCCGCCGACCGATCGACGCATGGCCTCAATCGCCCCCACGTCATCGAGGTGCAGGGTGAGCTCCATCGTATCGATCCAACGATTGTTCAATTCGATGCCAAAATTCCGCAGGCAGGCGCGCTGGATCACTTCCACATCGAACCCAATGTGATGGCCCACAATCACGGCATTGCCCAGATAGTCCAAGAACCGCGTCAGCGCCTCCTCCACGTAAACCCCCTTCCGCGCCGCTTCTTCGGCGGTGATGCCGTGGACGACGACTGAGGACGTGTTGTGCCGGATTTTCAACAGCGCCTCGAACTCCTCTTCCAACCGGATTTCACCGTCGATCACCGCGATCGCGCCCATGGAAATGATCGCGTCCTTGGTCGCGTCCGTGCCGGTGGTTTCGCAATCCAGCGCGACAAAACGGAGCCGCTCGATCGGCGTGTCATCGGGAAGCGGGTCCGCCGTGGCGGCCAGATAACGCTGAATCTCGACCGGCAATGACGTGGAATCAGTCATAGTCACGGCGCCTTACTCGGCATTGATATGAAAATGTTTCACCGTGATATCCATGAGTTGGGCGACGGTGCGGAAGATCGACTTGAGCCGCTGAATCTCCACCCGCGTCAACTCGTCCGGACGCACAAAGCGTGCCGCATCGCCGCGGTTAAGCCCCACGCGGGTCTGCAGCTTGAGCGCGTGGTCAAACGCTTCCGCCGCTTCCGCGAACAACGCCGCGTGTTTCGGCAGTTTTTCGCCCGCCTTGCGCAGACGGTCGGGCGTAAACGTGGCGTCCCCCAAATCAAGGCCCAGCGCGAATACGCGGGCGATATCCACCAACGGCGTGAGCGCGTGGGACTTGGTGTTGATCATGTCCGACACCTCCCCCGCCGCATCGATGACCGAACCGCGAAACACCGTCACGGGCGGCAGGTGCGCCATTGCGTCGGTGGCGAGCAGCGGCACAAACGCCGGATTGGCGACGATGCTGTCACGAATGGTGGACCGCACCTGCTGGACCAACGACCGGTCTCCCGTGATCGCCCGCAGGTCAAAAAACGGCGTGAGCGTGATGATCTCATTCTCGATCGGATACTGCACCCACTGCTGAAACCGCGCCTGCCATTCGGACACCGACATGCACCACTCGGAGTTACTCGCCATGCGCCCGCCGCGATCGAGCGGGAACCGACACACTGAAAAGACCGCCCCCAGTTCGTTGGCCAAGGCGCTGAACCATCGCAGCATGGGTTCGCGATCCACCCCCGGCGCGGGATCGGCGTAGATGATGCCCGTGCGCTGACTCGAGCGGAGCAGTCGCTCCTTGCGCCCTTCCGAGTGAAACGCGACCCACGACCAGGCCACGTCGGGTTCCACCAGGTCGAGCAGCAGCAACTTTTCCTTGGCCAGGACGATCGTCTGCTCAGTGAGCATGCGATCCACCTGCGCGACGAAATTGGTCAACCATTCGACCCGCGCCTCGCCTTCAACAAATCGCAACAAGAGCTCATCGGCCCGGTCCCGCAACCGACGCAACTCGTGCAAATCGCGCGCGAGCGTGAACTCCTTCGACAAAAACACCGGCACGTTGCCGTGCACCGCCTGTATCGTTTTTTCCCCCACGACCCCCACCACGCGACCATCCGTTCCACCCGTCTCGGTCACCACGAGGTGATGCCGCCGCCGCCGCATCATCGTCATCACGATATCCCCCACCTGGGTGCGAGGCGGGATGGTCACCACCGGCTGCGACATGATATCACGCACCGGCGTGTCGACCGACACATCCCCGGTCGCCACCTGCGCGGAAAAATTGGCCTCCGTCACCACCCCGATGGGACGACGCTCGGCATCGACGACCACCACGGCCTCCTGCATACCCGGCGCGATCATCTTCGCCACCTCCCGGATTGGCTGCTCCGGATTGGCCAACAGCAAGCGGTTGGTGGCGCGCCCATCGGGCTCCGCGACATCGAGCAGCCAGTCGGCCGAATGCTCGCCCAGCGAAAACGCATCGGTTTCGGTGACGGGCAGTTCGCCCGCCTTTTTAACCACAAAATAGGATTGGAGAAACGCGGCCGCCTTCGCGTTGCCCCGGCAGACTTCGACGAAACGATCCGACGGCAGAGCATAGAGGATGCTCTCCTCCGCAACCCTCGCGGTGGCCGGATAAGGCACCGTGGGATCGGCCCAATCCACCCCGAGCAGATCCCCCTCCACTCTCACGTCGATCAGCTCCTCGCCTCGTTCGCCCGGCCGATAGAGGTTGATGGCGCCGCGTTGGATCATCCAGACCCAGCGCCCCCGCTCTTCGCCGGGGGAAAAAATGATCTCCCCGTCTTCGTGAAATTTCACCCGCCCGCCTTGGGCCAATTCCAACAACTCCGCCTCCGCCATGTATTCAAACGGCGGATATTGTTTAAGGAAATCAGCGACGCGCAGAGAGATGCTGGACGTTTTCACAATGTAAGAGGAGCAGTTCAGCCGGAATCGGACATGGACCCACCACCGGCCAACGAGAGGGGTTGCAGCCAGTTAGCGGCCAAACGCTCCGGCAACTAAAGATAAAAAACGAACGGTCCTCACAGACAACGGACGACCGATGAAGTTCATGATCCCACCACCGCCCTGTCGTTCCCGCCGGAGCCGCAGCGGAATGACGGCTCCTCCCCCCTTCAACCGTTGCCGATCAGACCCCGCACGTGCGTTACCATTTCATCGGGATAGCCGATGAAAATCAACAGTCGCTTGAGGAAACGACGCTTCGTCGGGGTATCGATGTTCATGATCGCCCAGTATTTGGAATCCGGAATCTGTCGTGCCTGATTGTGCCGCGAAGCCTCGCACACCTCGGCGGCCGAGAGGCCGAAATAGCGCCGTTTAAAACTCTGTCCCTGCACGAACTCCGCGAACTCCCCCCGATGCATCGCGTGGAGTTTGGCCAACAGCGCAAGGTAACGATCCGAGTCGTTGGTGAGCGAACGAAAGGCCGCCGAACACGTGAAGGAATAATACGGATCGCCGATCAATCGACCGCCGGACGTCGCCAGCAAACTGCTGATCACCGCTTCGACCGTGGGATGTTCGCTGTCCCGGCGCCGTTCCAGTTCCGCCAGCAATTCGGGGGTAAGCTCAATTTTCGGGGCCATGCCGACACATATTACCTGTTATTCAGGTATATCAAGTTTTCTCCGTCCGCCGCGACCAGAACCCAGCGACCACCGCCGCCTGCCCGGTGAATTTTCAGCGGCTTTCATTTCGCCAAGCGGTCGTGAGTCATGCTTGAAATGTCGCATGCCTCAAATTGCCCACATCGCCAATCTCTGGTCCCTCGTCGGTCATCCCTCTCCCCGGCGCGAGTGGTCCTTGGAAAAGAAAATCGCCGCCGTGGCCGAAGCCGGGTTCGACGGTATCACAACCGCGCTCACCCCCGAGATGGCGACCCTGTGTGACAAGTATGAATTGCCTCACCGCCTGGGTTTCATCTCCACCAGCAAACCCGCCGACTTCGCCGATCTCATCCAAAAGCAAAAGGACGCCGGGGCCGTGCAAATCAACGTCCAACTCGACGACGATTTCACCAAACCCTCCGTCGCCGCCAAGCATTGGATCAAGATGGTCAAAATCGCCGACAAGATCGGCGGCCTGGTCATGTCGCTCGAAGTGCACCGCGACACCTGCACCGAGACGCCGGAAAAAACCTATGAGATCGCCAAGCTTTACAAGAAGGCGACCGGCGAGCGCATCGTGCTCAATTTCGACTTCTCCCACTTCGCCGTGGTGAAGCACCTCGGTCCCGACAACTACAGTTCCCGTTTGCTCGACCACCCTAAACTGGTGCAACGCTCGGAGCAGTCGCATTGCCGCCCCTTCAACGGCCATCATTGCCAAATCTCAGTGACCCACAACGGCCGTCTCACGCCCGAGGTAAAGTCCTACCTGAAATTCACCGAAGACCTGTTCCGGCTCTGGAAAGCCGCGCCCCGCAATCAGGACAAAACCCTGTTCGTCTGCCCCGAGCTCGGCCCCTATTGGCCCGGCGGAGCCGGCTACAACATCACGGGAATCTGCCCGTCATGGCCCGCCGCCGCTGTCCTGCGCCGCGAACTTCACAAAGCCTGGAATCGCGCCAAATAACGAAGCAGACCCTCGCCGGGCGGACGCTTTTGTCTCAACGCCAAGCCGCGAAGAGCGCGGAGACCTCAAAGCGGTGAGGCGGATCTATTTTTCTTTGGAGACAGAGAATCCCGCCGCCGGGGGGCAGACCGTCCTCGGCGTCTTCGTCGCGCTCGCTCCGTCTTCGCGTCTGGGCGTTAAAACCCCGCGTGAACGGCTGCCGCTCACGAGCCGACCACGAAGTTCCACAGCTCACGTAAGTGGCGACTGACTTCCCAACCGTAGATCAAGTCGACGGCGACAAACTGGTGGAACAGCACAATCACACCGAAAGTGAAACGGTAAGTCGGTTTGGTCGATTTGTGCCGCAACGCCCGCTGCGCTAAAAACGCCCCCGGCCAACCACCCGCCAACTCGGCCAAGTGCAACCACGCCTCCGGCATCCGAAACGCCCCCCGCTTCGCCTGCCCCTTGTCAAAAGCATACAGGGCAAACGTGATCAAGGACGCCACCGCCACGGCACCCGCCACTCCCGGCCAGCGCGCCCGGTCCAACTCCGTCACCACCGCGTAAACGGGGGCCGCCAGCAAAACCGCCAGACCGATCCACGCGCCCAAGCTCACCTGGCCGCCATAACCCACCTGCATCACCGAGGTCGCACAAACGCGCCCCTGTTTGTCATGTCCCAACGTATAAGTGATCACGTCACCCGTCTCCGGCATCTTGATACGCTCCACAAAATCCCGGATGTGCACGAACACCCGCGCCTCGCCCATGCCCACGTAACCGAAGCCTCGGTTATCCAACCACTCCGTTATTTTGGCCCGATGCCGCTTGGGTTTTATGTCAGTCGTTACCACGGTTGTATTCATCCGTTATCGACAAAGTGAAACGCCGCTTTAGCGCTAAGTCTTCCCAAAAGCGGTCCCCGGCAAAGAGCGGGCGTGAAACTCACAAAGTTTTTACAAGCTGGGAGAGCTCAGTCCTTCTTCGCGATCTTCGGCTTCAACCGCACCGTGTAGAGCGTGCCGCCCGTTGCGGTTTTGGTTTTCTTCAACTCGAACGCATCAACGGCCCCAAACAAGCCGCTGAGATTTCGATAACCATAGTTGCTCGTCACAAATGACCCCTGATTGGAAATGTGATTCCCCACGGGACCCAGATGCGCCCAGCCGTCGTCATCCGCCTGGGCTTCCACCGCGCTGCGCAGCACGTTCATGAGCTTCGTGTCTCCCTTGAGGCTCTTGCCGGTGGCCTTCGGCCGCGCCGTCGCGTCCGCCTTGGCGGGTTTTTCATCCAGAAAAAGAAAATGCGAGCAACTGTTCACAAACGGCTCCGGCGCGGTCTTGCCGCCGAAACCGATCACCCGCTTGCCCTCCTCTCGCAGCCGCAGCACGAGCGGCGTAAAATCACAATCCGACGACACCAGACAAAACACCCCGACGCTCTTGGTGTAGAGGATGTCCATCGCGTCGATCAGCAGCGCCATGTCCGACGCGTTTTTCCCCTTCACGATGTCAAAGTGCTGCCGCGGCTGGATAGCATATTCGTGCAGCACCTTTTCCCAGCCCGAGAGCTCTGACTTCTTCCAATTACCGTAAGCCTTACGAATGTTGACGACGCCATACGACGCCAGCTCCGCGATGATAAAATCAATCTTCGCCGCCGGTGCGTTATCCGCGTCGATCAACAGCGCAATACTCTCCGTCGGGGTGGTCGTTTCCATGAGGTGATTCCAACCGTAAATCACTTTCTCGGGCCATACGAGAGAGAGTTGGGAGAATATAGCGACCGGTCTTTCCGCGCGACGTGCTCACTTCACCGCCGTCATCGCCCGCGCCAGATCGGCCGGGGAGACGCCCGCACGCACCGCCACCGTGGCCAATACCTTCGGCACATACATACGCGTTTCCGCCGGCAACGCCTCCGCGATGTCCGCGTAAGTCGCCGCCCGATGCGCCTTCAGCGTGCGGTCAACCCGGCCCGGCCCCGCATTGTAGGCCGCCAACGCCAACGGCCAGGAACCAAACTTCCCGTGCAATTGTTTCAGATAACTCGCGGCCGCCTGCGCCGACTTCCGCGGATCGGCCCGCTCGTCAAACGGACGCAAACTCAACCCCATGTCCGTCGCCGTGCCGGGCATGAATTGAAACAGTCCCCGCGCCCCCACCGGACTGCGCGCATTCGGGTTAAACGACGATTCGATTTCCGCCAACCATACCAAATCCTTCGGCACGCCCACCCGCGCAAAAATCGGCTGCAAACCCGGCACGAACCGCGACGCCACCGCCGGCCTCGGACGATCCTGCATGCGCGAAACCCACAAATCGTAATGCGGCACCACCTCCCGCGGACGCGACGGCGCCGCCCGCACCGGCTCGTTCGGCACGGGCTTCACCACCGGCCGCGGCGGCGGCTGCGCGCGAATCCACCCCGCCGCGTCGATGTAGTCCAACCGCTCCTGCAACCAATCCGCATACGGCGCATAGTCCGGAAACGCCCGCACCGCGATCAACGCCGCCTGCGCCTCCGCCCGATAGTCGGCGAGATCGTCCAGCGACCCCTCCTGCAAAGCCCGCTGCAACCGCACCGCAAATTCGTCAAACTCGTCCCGCGACGGAAAGCGAAACTGCGCCTTGATGTCATCGGGCGCGTGTTCCTCAAACAACGCCCGCCCCAACTCAAACAACCCCTCCGTATCCACGACCCACTCGTCCTCGACCGCCGCCTGCTGCTGCGCTCGCAAGACGACTCCGATCGACAGGGACAAAGCCAGCAGCACGCCACCCCGCAACCGTCGGATCGAGAATGGTGCGAATCGGTGATGCATGCTACCGATCTAACCTTCGGCAATGTGAGTTGGATGCCAACCCGGATCACGACTCCTTTACGTCATTTCCCGCTTCGCCATCGGAGCGCAAGGCCGCGAGATCGGGATCATCCCACGCACTGGATTCAAATTCGTCATCCATTTTTACCGCCATCGCCAGCCGCCGTTTGGCCTCCTTCAGGTCGCCCAACAGGCAAGCATAGCACGCGAGATTGTAATGCAGCACGGCGCTCGTTTTCCCGTGAGCCGGCTCGGCCCGCCACAGCACATCCTGAGCATCCGCCACGCGTTCCAACTCCCGCAACGCATACGCCCAGGAAATCCACCCCTGCTCCTCCTCGGGCGCCAAATCCGCCAACGACTCCCCCGCCATGGCGAGCCGCCTCCATTGCTTGGATTGGTGGTAGAGCTCCACCCGCAGCCGCATGACATCGGCCGATCGAGCATCCGCCTCCTCGATCAACGCCAACTCCCCCGCCGCCTCCTTGAGACAATCCTAAGGTAAGATAGCCGGAAGTATATTCCAGACGGCGACGAGTAGGTATCATGGCCACGCAGAGAACACCGCACCACCCACTGGAGCAACCCCGACCCACCGAACCGTCATTCAGCCCCGAGGCATGATGCCTCGGCCACCGTCCCTGCATTCCCCCCGTGGCCGATGCTTCCAGCTTCGGCACTGTCACCTCGAGCCGGACATTCGCTCAGAGGCCGAACATGCGGAAGTCGGGTAGGCGCGAAGCGGCCTTTTGCTGTGCGATGTGAGCACGAATCATGTCGCGCAATTCGGTGCGGGCGGCGGGGCCTTGCAGCGCGGCTTGGGCGTCCGTGAGCGATTCGGTGTAGGGTCGGAGGTTGGCGAGGATACTCTCGACGCCATCGGGCTCGCCGGTGAAGGGATTGACGAAGCGGCTGACGGTGGCGAAATGCGGCTGGTAAGGGATGGCGGCGACTTCCTCGCGGAGGTCCGCGACCTGCTGTTGGAGAAGTTCGATGTAGACCTTGAGCTTCTCGTCGGTGAGGCGATCGAGGTCGTCTTCCTCGCGTTGAATCCAAGCGAGCTCGAGTCGCAGCAAGGTGTGCAGGTCGCCTTGCTTGTAGGCGGTGGTGAGCTCCTGCATCAGGTGGTGTTTTTGCTCGCGCTTGGTCGGGTCGGTTTCGAGGTCGGGGTGCAGGGCTTTGGCGAGTTGCTTGTAAATGACGGAGAGGGTGCGTTTGCGCGCCGCCTCGACCTGCTCGGCCTGCTCGCGAGGATCGGCGGTTTTGCCCTTACGTTTGTCCTTCGATTTGCGTGATCGCGCCGTCGGCCCGGGTTTGACGTCTTTCGGATCGAAGTCGTCAATGCCGAGGCCCGCCATCATTTGCCGTTCGATTTCCTGCTGGATCTCGGCGGGGCTCATCCCACTGCGGAAGCCGGCCGGATCGAGCCCAGAGTCCCGAATGAGGGCGGCGACGAAGGGCGGCAAGCCATCCAGTTCGCCATCACCATTCTCGTCGTCGGTGTCGCGACGTGATGCGCGTGCGGCGGCGTCGCGTTTTTTGAAGTGTTCGATCAAGACGACCAAGTCGGGGTCGGTGAGCTCGGGTTCCCGATCCAGGATAACGTCGAGCTGTGCTGCGATCAGATCGGCGAGGGCCTCGCGTTGGCGCGGCCCGAGTCTCCCCGGGTTGTGGAGGTGGGTGGCGAGTTGGCGGACGACCTCTTTGCGCAAGTCGTGCTGACGCTGTTCCTCGGGATGGACGCGTGCGAGGTAGGCGGAGAGAAAGCGTTCCCAAGAGGTGGTGATGCGTTGCTGGCGGGCGCGGAGTTTTTCGACCTCTTTGAGCAGTTGTCCGAATTTCTTCTGTTGACGGGAGAGCTGCTTGGTGGGCTTGCCGCCCGTGAGACGCACGCTCATAGGCTGGGCCTTGGCGGGCCTGCCTCCATCGAGTTCAAACGGGAAGTCGCTCTGCTTTTCGGATGCTGCCATGGAAGGCGTCAACGCAACCGCAAGGCACTTCGCGGCCGCAAGTCAATCGGTCGCAAGATGCGGTCTTTTTTCGGCCATGACCCCTGTCCTTGTCCCCTAAGCAGCTTCGGACTACACTGATTCGTTACGATTTGTCCGAAGGAATCCTCAGCGATCATGTGCTACCCATCCTCATCAAGAACGTCCACGGTCAGACGGCGCGACGCATTCAACATGATCGCAAACCACAAAGCCGACCCGTTTTTAAACCCTTGTTTTTTGATCCCGAGGCAGGATGGCTCGGCCACTTTTCCACACCACCGTGGCCGATGCTTCCGCCTTCGGCGCCGACTCGCGGTCACCGATTCCATGCGCAAAGACCCGACGTCTTCAGCCATCCCCAACGATAGTCGGGGAAACGTTGCGCGGTGAATACGAGGTCGTCTTCGAATTCAAAGGCGAAGTGACGCCGGATTTTGCCGACCGTCCCAGATACGGATGACTTCAACCCACTCCGCGGTTTCATTGACCTGATAAAAGATCAGGTAGTGGCGGTGGGTGAGTTTGCGCACACCCGGCCGACGTCGCACGGATGCGCCCCGGCGCGGGAAAAGGGTGAGTGTTAGCGCGGCGTCGAGCAATTCGTGGCCGATGCGTTCGGCCGACTCGGAGCTCTTTTCTGCGAGAAACCGGACGACCTCGCCAAGATCGGCCCGGGCCTCTTCGGTCAGACCGACTTGGTAGCCCATGAAGCGATATTCTGACGGACATCCTCCAACGGGATCACACCCTTTTTCCGCAGGGAACTCAGGCCTGCGTCGATGGCGGCCAGCATCTCGGGAGTCTCCTCCTCGGTATCGTCGAGCCAGTGCCGCAAGGCTTCACGGTCCTGTGGAGGCAGATTTAGGATCGCGTCTTGAATTTCTTGGACGGAGCTCATGGTGAATATGCTACAAGAGGACGTGTGCGCCGCAAGTCCGGCGTATTTAAGCCAGACGCGATGAGATGAGGTCTTGGTGAGGATTTGTTTTTCGTGGTGGGGCCCCCTCGTGGCGAACTTGTAAGTGATCCTTACACGCTGCGATTTGCCCGAAGGAATCCTCAGCGATCATGTGCTACCCGTCTCATTGAAACCTCCACGGCCAGACGGCGCGACAAACTCAACATCACCCCAAACCACAAAACCAGACCCGTTTTCGGACCCTCGTTTTTGGTCCCGAGGCAGGATGCCTCGGCCACTCTTCCGCACCACCGTGGCCGATGCTTCCAGCTTCGGCGCTGTTACCTCAGACCTCGCATTTAACCCGTCCCTTTAAATCCCTAGTGAGAGTAGACGCCCTGGCGACCCGTGTTTAAGGCGTCGGCCAGGATGCGCACGTGAACCGTGAAGCGGAAATAATCCGGCCCCATGAGGTTGGTTCCGTGGAAGTAGAGGTTGCGCTGCTCGGGCAACAGGATCGCGAGACGTTCGCAGTAGCCGGTGGACCTCTTCATTCCATGGCGAGCGCAGAGATCCTGCATCATGTCACACCACGTGAATTGCCCCTTGAACAGCTCGTCGGTAAAGACCTTCTCATCAATGGCTCGCTTGAACAGTGCCTTGAGATGACCGTCTTTTCGGAAGTGGATTTTGAGTGCTCGTTCCAAACCGATGACCGCATGAAAGAAGGCCACGGTGCCCAGAGCGTAGTCGAACCGAGCGAACTCAAAAAGTGACCCGGCGGTCATGAAGAACCGGCAACTATCGCCATGCAGCGATCGCTGCTCACGAAGCCAGGCCGCCTGCTCCATCAACCACGCGGTGCTCAGGCCGGAGGATTCGATGCGGCGGTCTTCCTGCAGTTGAATCATGGATGTCATGGGAGAACTTAACGGCTAACGTGACCACGCGTCAGCCGGCGCCTCCGCTTGTTCGATATCATTGTTAACCTGTCTCTTTAAAATCCTTTTGCTTCTTCCGAATGGAAGCGGCGACGTTTTTCATATCATCGCCTCCAGATACGGTCTCATGATTTTACCGACTCGCAGGAGCCGACCCATTTCGCTGATCTCTCCGATCTTCGCTTTGCGTGCGTTCAGGGTTTCCCTGAGTGCCTCCACGCAGACGTCGATGCCCAGCTTGTTGCGGTGTTTGAAACAATCCGCCACCGTCCGAGCCGGGGTTGTGATGGCGACCTCGGCTCCGCCGAGCTGGTGATGCTCCACCCCCGCGGTTTGGAGTTCATTCACCCGCGTCCTGATGACCCGGATGGGCGGCCAGTCGATCTTGGGAACCCGCGTCTGCGCCGGAAGCTGAATCCAGACCTCATGGGGCGATTGGGTGCCGATTTCGTGAAAGCGCAGGGCACTGACCAGCACGACAACGGCGCGGGAGGCACTCTTGGCGACTTGGATCAGATCGTGATGCTCACTCGTTGGAGAATCGGCGTGCTCATAAATCCCACGGCGCACACGCACCAGTGTGCCCTTCTCGACGAGCCTGGTGATGCTCTGGTCAGAAATCCCGGCCTCCAGAAGCTGTGCCGTTGTCAGCAGCTCGTTCCCGGCGGCAAGTGAACTCAGATTTTTCTGGAGAGCGGACGGCATGAGGATGTCGGAAAATGTCACACATTGATTCTTAACGTGTGACATTTAGCCAGAAAAATGCCTGATTCCCAAGAACGCCCGCAGGTCCGCCTTGATCAGAACGACCTGCGGTTGCCGCTCTATCGCCTCGCCCAACACATGCGGGTAGCCCTCGGCTCCGAGGAGCTCGAAGATCGCGGTTTCGAGTTGGGCTTCGGTGAATTTCATGGGCACATTTTGAGAGCGAGTCGGGGTGAGGCTTATCGGCGCCGGAAGGGCAAGGAGTTCAGTGCGATGCAGGGGGTGAAGCTGGAGTTATTGCTCTGAGGGGCGTCCGGTTTTGCCCAAGTCTTCCAGGTGATCGATCGTGTCGGCGGCTCCCGCGGCTTCCCTAGCGGCCCGTCTCCGTTGCTCAAAGCGTTCATACTGGAGTGCCGCGTGGGCACCTGTGTCCTGCTTACTGACGGCTCCCGAATCGGGCAGCACGGCGCGATCATTGAAACGGAGGAACTCGTCGAGTTTACCCTGCCAATCTTCGAGGAACACCTGTTTGCGGCGTTTCGCCTGATCCTCGGCGAAGTCGAGCCACATCACGACGATGCGGTTGAGTTCGTCGATTTCGGTCTCCTTCAGATAGTTTTTGGCGACCGCGGAATCCTGCTTCCGCACGATGGCCCCTTTCCAAACGGTCAGTCCCATGTTCGGGAGAGACGCATCGGCCCGACTCGCGATCAGTTCGGCGGCGGTTTGTCCGGTGGCCGCAAAGTGCAGCTTGTTCTACATGATACGGAAAAACTGCACCGTGTCTTTTCGACTCAATTCGTAATCTGCCGCCAGCGTGAAGAGCTCCTTAACGCGCAAATACATCCTTCGTTCGCTCGACCGGATGTCGCGGATGCGAGCCAGCATCTCATCGAAATAATCAGGCACGGCGCTGCTGCCGGGAACGGGCGGGGTTTTCAGCCGCTCGTCATCCATGGTGAAACCCTTGACCAGATATTCCCGCAAACGGGTATTCGCCCATTTGCGGAACTGCGTGCCGCGAGGAGATTTGACGCGAAAACCGACGGCCAGAATCGCCTCCAGGTTGTAGTGCTCGATCTCGCGGACGACCTCCCGTGAGCCCTCAATCCGAACAATCCGGAATTTCCGGATAGTTGCCTCGGGGGTCAGTTCCTCCTCGGCGTAGAGATTTTTGAGGTGCTCGTTGATCGTCTTTGTTGAGCGGCCAAACAATTCCCCCATCAAGGCCTGCGAGAGCCAAAGGGTCTCGTTCTCAAACCGGCCTTCAACCCGCGTTTTGCGTCCGACCGCGTCCCCCTCTCCGGGAGTTGTAGAGTCAAAAGTCAAGGTATGACGTCCTTAGGTCTCTTGTCAGAACAAAGTGCAATGTGCAAAGTCTGACCCCATTTTTCATCGCCATTTTTCATCTCTTTAAATCCCTGTCCCTTTAAATCCCTAGTGAGAGTAGACGCCCGGGCGACCGGTGTCTAAGGCGTCGGCCAGGATGCGCACGTGAACCGTGAAGCGGAAATAATCCGGCCCCATGAGTTTGGTCCCGTGGAAGTAGAGGTTACGCTGCTCGGGCAACAGGATCGCGAGACATTCGCAGTAGCCGGTGGACCTCTTCATTCCATGGCGAGTGCAGAGATCCTGCATCATGTCACACCACGTGAATTGCCCCTTGAACAGCTCGTCGGTAAAGACCTGCTCATCAACTGCTCGTTTGAGCAGTGGCTTGAGATAGTCGTCTTTCTGGAAGTGGATTTTGAGTGCTCGTTCCAGACCGATGACCGCATGAAAGAAGGCCACGGTGCCCAAAGCGTAGTCAAACCGAGCGAACTCAAAAAGTGACCCGGCGGTCATGAAGAACCGGCAACTATCGTCATGCAGCGATCGCTGCTCACGAAGCCAGGCCGCCTGCTCCATCAACCATGCGGTGCTCAGGCCGGAGGATTCGATGCGGCGGTCTTCCTGTAGTTGAATCATGGATGTCATGAGGGAATTTTACGGCCTAACGTGACCACGCGTCAGCCAGCGCCTCCGCTTGTTCGATATCGTTTTTAACCTGTCCCTTTCAAATCCTCTTTTAATCCCCCAAACAAATGACGGACGCAATAGGAACAGTCCAAGGGGCATCCGATGATGTGGTTCAAGCT
Source organism: Synoicihabitans lomoniglobus (assembly GCF_029023725.1). Classification (GTDB taxonomy): domain Bacteria; phylum Verrucomicrobiota; class Verrucomicrobiia; order Opitutales; family Opitutaceae; genus Actomonas; species Actomonas lomonigloba. The sequence continues at coordinate 5,755,513 of NZ_CP119075.1, read as the reverse complement.
CAACCCAGATTTTCGATACTCGATCGGATCGCGCAGGGAAGGTTGCACTTGAGCAAGCTGTTCCGAAGTGAGGGCATTCATCTGGATGGAAATTTCTGGGTGTGAGCTGCGCCTCTTGTGGGGCTCGCTAAATGGCTCGGCGACCGCGGCGTTTTGGGGTTGAGGAGTCGGCGCGTTCGGCGCGGATGCGGGCGACGAGGGCGGTGGCCGGTTCGTCGTTGGGGTCTTGCGGGACGAGCTCGCCGCGGAAGGCTTTGGCTAGGGTGGACAGCGTGAGGCAGTCGACGGTCGTTTGCGCTTCGTTGAGGCGGGATTCGATGCGGTCGGCGAAGGCGAAGAGAGCTTCAACCCGACGGACGATTTCTTGCTGTTCGTCGAGTGACGGGAGCGAGACTCGAACTCCTTTCACGTCCCCCTGATTAATGCTCGCCTGATTTACTGCTTGTTTTGCTTTTCCTGAAGTTCCGCAATTCCACTTGGGGAGGTCAGGACCAGAATTCCAAACCCAGTCGTGATCGAAGTGGGGTCGAGGCGGACCCTCATCATGTTGCTTTCGAAAACGCACGGTTCGGGCAAATCGCGCACCAAAGCAGACTTTCCAAGGTGAGACATGCTGTTCACTCGGTTGATGACAATGTCGCCAACTTGTAATCCGAAATCGCGTAGCTCGATTTCAGTGACATCGAGACGTTTCAAGTCGGACCACACATTGATTCTACCCGAGTAAAAATTATCGATGCGCAGAATTCGAGTGCCCTGTCCGTAGCAAGACGAAGATTTGTAGAGTCCATTTTTTGGTCCATCAGCGATCAGTGCGCCAAACTCTGTATCCCTCCATTCCACGCCGTTTTGCTCTTCCCTCCAGTCGGCGGTGAGGCGGCCGGAGGTGGCGGCGGCTAAGACGGATTGGCGGAAGCGTTTGAGGAGGTCGGGGACGCGGGCGAGGCGGGCGCGGCAGGCGTCCACCCGGCCCAACACCGCCTCGAGCTTGTCCGCGATTCGCTTTTGCTCGGGGAGCGGGGCGACTGGGATCTCGAAGGCATGAATATCCCTCGGTCGAATTGCGGGATACAGAGCTCCTTGGACGAGGTCTGTCATACGGCCTACGAATGCCTCCGTTCGAACGAGATAATAAAGCCAACGCGGATCGAGTTCATTAGAACGAAGAACCTCAAACCCCGTCGATGCTATTTGGTCATCCAGATCTTCGTCGATGAGGGCGACCGCATTCAGATTTGGACGCGTCATCGAAACGACGACGTCACCCGTTCGAATCACCTTTCTCGCCCGACTTGGTGCATTGCTACCCGCGATTTTCGATGCTCCACGAACCGTTTTTGTCTCTCGATTAACTGAGCCAATATCAACGTATACGAATTCCTCTTTCGCCCCGGGGACGCGTTGATCTGTCCGTTCGATCACGGCTCCAATGTTGGCTCGGGACCAAGACTCCGGCAAATCGCTCACGACTCGACTTCCTCCACCTCTTCTTCGCCCAGTTCGGCGAGGATGCCGCGCAGGTCTTCCATGATGGCTTCCAGTTCCTGCATGGCTTCGGTGGCGAGGACGGAGGGTTCTGGTAGGTCGGTGCTCGATTCGGCTTCGTCGTCCTTGAGCCAGGCGATGTCGAGGCTGTCGTCGCGGCCGGCAATCCACTCGCGGGTGAAGCGGCGGCAGCGGCCGGTTTCGCCGGTGTCGGTGCGTTGGGCGAGCGCGGCGGGGGAGCCGAGCGGGTCGTCGCCGTAGGCGGCTTCGAACTCGGCGAAGTGCGCGGCGGTGAGGATCGTGCGCTTGCCGAATTGCGGCATGTTGGCCCGCAGGTCATGGACCCAGACTTCCCGGGTGTTGCCTTTGTCGGTCTTGCCGCGGGTGAAGAAGAGCACATTGGTCTTCACCCCTTGGGCGTAGAAGATGCCGGTGGGCAGGCGCAGGATCGTGTGCAGGTTGCACTTGTCCATGAGGTCGCGGCGGATGTCTTTGCCGACGCCGCTCTCGAAGAGCACGTTGTCGGGCAGGACGACCGCCGCGCGGCCGCCCGGTCTCAATCCGCGGTAGATGTGCTGGAGGAAACAGAACTGCTTGTTGCTGGTGGGAAAGGTGAAGTCGGTGCGCGAGGGCAGTCCGCCGCCTTTCTTGGTGCCGAAGGGCGGGTTGCTGAGAATGAGCGTCGCCGAGGGCAGCGCGGCGCCGTCGTCGGACAGGGTATCGCCGTAACGGATACCGCCGTCGATGCCGTGCAGCATGAGGTTCATGAGCGCGAGGCGGTGGGTGTCCTGCACGTGCTCCATGCCGTAAAAGGTGCCGGTGCGGTATTTCCGCTGCTGGGCTTCGGTGAGGGCGTCGAAGTCGTGGTGCTCGCGTAGGTAGTGGTTGGCGGCGATGAGGAAACCACCGGTGCCGGCGGCGGGGTCCTGGATGACGTCAGTCAGCGACGGGCGCATGACGTTGATCATGCTGTCGATGAGACGGCGGGGCGTGAAGTATTGGCCGGCGCCGGACTTCTTCTCGTTGGCGTTCTTCTCCAGCAGGCCTTCGTAGAGGTCGCCAAGGCCTTCCTCGCGGGCGGAATACCAGTCGAGTTTTTCGATTTCCGATACGAGGGTGGAGAGCGTGGCGGGTTTCTTGATGAACGAGGACGCGTTGGCGAAGATCTCCTGCGCGAGTTGCGAGCCGTTGGTGCCGAGATGGACGAGGCCGAGGCGGTAGTGGTTGAGGCGCTCGAGCGCGCTCTTGGACTCGAGGTCGGCCCAGCGGTAGCCGGCGGGAATCTGGTCCTCGGTGCCGGTCTCCTGCGCCATCTTGAGGAAGAGCAGGTAGGTGAGCTCGGTGACGTATTGGTGATAGGTCACGCCGTCGTCCTTGAGGACGTTGCAGAGGTTCCAGAGTTTGGCGACGATGTCGTGAGTGGGCATGCGAGCAGACAGAAAGGCGGATCAGGCGGAGAGAGGAAAGGTCGTAACCACGAAGGGGCAGTGAATCACTTTGGAACTGATTTTTTAACCACGGATGGACACGGATGGGAAGCACCGAGGTGCGTTGTGTTGCCACATGAACAGCGTGGTAAGCTTATGGCGCGTCTATGTGTCAGTTGTCAGACATTGTCAGACTTATAAGAGTTATAGAACTTATTAATAATTAACAAATTGTGCCACTTGGATCAAAATCTATAAACCAGAAATGGTTTTAGTTTGGCACATAGGGCTTGAGTGGAAACCAACGGGCCCAGCGTCGTTCGCCTCGCAGTTCCGCGAAGCCGGAGTCTCGCAGTTCCTCCAGCAAGCGGTGCAGTGAACTTGCGGAAACGGATGGTAGCACCTGAACCAAATCCCGTTTGGGGGCACCGGTCGTGGCGTGATCCCAGAGGTGTTTCATCAGGAGCGCCTTGTTGGTTTCGTGATCGAGTCCACGCTGCCGGGTGTAGGCGCCGGATTTGCCCATGGCGGCGAAGAGTTCGCGGGAGAGCAGGTAGCGAGTGCCTTTGCCGCGTCCCATGCGTTCAACTGCTCCGATTTCCAAGAGCGAGGGCAGACGGGCAGACATCCGTTCTTCCAGAGGCTGAGGAACGTCACGTTGCAACGCATCCAGCGTGAGATAGTCGTAGGTGGAAAACGTGGAGAGGCGGTCGTCGCCAAGACGTTCAAGGTAGCGGATGAAGGCCGGGTTCTGCACGGTGCCGGCGAGCGTCAGTTGAACCTCATGATCGGCGCTACCGGCGAAACTGGGCAGAGGTTTGGTCTGCCGAATGGCGTTCTCGATCATGAGGTTCATGCCCTGTCCGGCCCGCTCCACGAAGCCGATACGTTGCAGGGCTTCGGCAAGGCGTCGGTTGCGTGGGTTCTGTTGATCGGCAATGTTGTCGGGCGTGATACCTAGCGGTAAGCCCCCGGGGCTTACGATTTCCAGGCGACGAGCATATTGCCGGATGAAGATGGAGCCCCCGAAGCGATAGTCGCGGTGAGCTACGGCATTTAGAATTGCCTCACGAATCGCGACCTCGTCGAAGGTGGGGATGTCGTAGCGAAAGAAATCGTCCTGATAACTCTGGCGGTCATTGCGCAGGTTGATCTTCTTCCAAAGCGCGTCCTGAAAGCCGAGGAATCCCGTCCGAAATTCCTCCCGGTCCTGAGCGGGTCCGGAGGCTTCCGAGGAACGGTATTCGAACACGACCTCCGCTTGAGGGAGGAATTGGGACAGTGCTTCACGTGTTCCCATCAAGAGGAGCGCGGCATAACAAGGGCGGTCGTCAACGAGAAGTTCGGCATCTTGCAGAAGTGCTGCATCGGACAGTTGACGAAGGCGGGGATTCCCGGATTTCACGGCCCAGCGCTCACGAAAGGTAGCCACGAGGTCAGGGTTCAACACCGAGATGTCCGCTGGACAGGGGGTGGCGGTAAAATCGGGTCCGGTTTCGGAAAAGATGGCCCGAAGCTCGGTGTCGGGCATACCGACGAGACCGTCGCCGGCCCGTTTCAAGTAGCGACCGTCAATGCTCCAAGCCGTGCCGGGCAAGCGACCCGGGACGTGAACAATGACAGTGCGAGTTGAACCATGGTAATACTCCTCCACGGGAATTCGGTGGTGAAGGCGTTGATACAAACCCTCCTCGGTGCGGCCAGGCTCGGCAAACGCCTGCGTGCCGGAAACCGAGCGAGGCCGACGGTCGGTCACGCCGAAGATGATTTGTCCACCTCCTTCGTTGGCCAAAGCGACGCAATACTGCAGTAGTCTATCGAAGTGATAGCCTCCGGCAGCCGACTTGAACTCGATGTTCGTGCCTTCAGGGGCATCGAGCCATTGTTCAAATTGCGATGAGGAAGTGGGCATGATTGGATGCGAATGAATGCGGTGGGGGCCTTGGTTCACGCGGGGTTTTGCCAGACGGAGCCGTTGAACTGCTCGAGGATTTGCGAGAACTCGCCCGCGAAGAGTTTATTGAGCCGCGCGTAGCCTCCGCCCTCGCGCTTGAAGAGCAGGTTGGGGTCTTCGATGGCGTCGAGATCGACGAGTTGATTGGCCTTGGTCTGGGCGGCGAGCTTCTTGAGCCAATCGCGTTGGGGCGTCGTCCAATCGCGGGAGGCCAACATGGACTGGAGGGCGTGGTCGACGCGTTCGGCAAACGGAATGAGGGGATCGCCGAGGGCAGCTTGGCGGATGTAGCCGATGATGCGGGCCGCGATTTCCTGGTTGGTTTTTTGGCGCCAGGCAGCGTGCAGATTGGCCTCGGAGAAACCGGCTTGGTCGAGAGCGAGCATGAGCTCGCGGAGCTGCTTGCGGGTGAGACTGCGCGGACGGGTGACGACAGTGATGAGGGCCGGGATTTCGTTGCCCTTGGTCTTAACAAACTCGGTGAAGGCCTGCAGGTAGTCCTCGGGTTTGGTGGAGCTACCGTAGCCGCGCACAACGTCGGTCAACTCGTCCTCATGGGCGGAGATCAGCACGGGCTCACCCGGGCCGTCATGCTTGCGATCGAGGATTTCACCGAGGTCCGGATTTTGGACGAACCATGCGGCGATCTTCGCCAGCGGCATGGCCTTGAGTTCGGCGGCGAAGTCGCTTGGCGGCATCCCGGCCCGGGTCTCGAAATCGCGGGCGGCGGACTCGCTGAGATGGCGTTTCTTACGCTGGAGTTTGGCGAGGAACTGGTCGCGCACCAACGTGATCGCGTCGTCGGTCGTCACCTCGGTGAGCTCGCGCACCAGTTGGGAGAAACTGATGTCGGGGTTCACGACCACGGGCTTCATCGCGGTGATGGTTTGCAGAATCTCGTAGATGCGCACGGCGTCGAAGATCCGGAACGTTTCCTTGCCGACCTCATCGCAAACGCGGGTGGCGCGACCGAGCATCTGGTCGAAGAGGATGCGACTGTTGACCCGGCGTAAAAAGACAAGGTTGCAGATCTCCGGGACGTCGATGCCGGTGGTGAGCAGATCGACGGTGACGGCGATGGTGGGGTTGAGCTCGTTCTTGAAACGGCGAATGAGTTTCAGCGGCTTGTCGGCGGCGCCGGTGATCTTGATCACAGCATCGTCGTCGACCGCGCCGTAGACCTTTCTGAAGGCCTGCTTGAGCAGATCGACCACGAGATCGGCGTGCTCGTCCTTGGCGCAGAAGATGAGGGTTTTCTGGGGGGAGGTCGGGTCCAGCTCGCGGGCGAGGTAGTTGCAGATGACCTGGTTGAACGGCTTGGTGATGACCTTGCGATTGAACTGGGCGATATCGATTTTGATCTCGTCGGGCGCCTTGAAGAGCTCGACCTGAGAGGCGTTGGATTTGAGGACCGAGACGTCCTCTCCTTTTTTCCAAATGATGCCCTGCTTGGAGAGCTTGGTCTCGATCCGGATCGGCGGTTCGTGGTCGATGAGATAGCCGTCGATCACGGCCTCGCGATAGGAGTAGGTGTAGACGGGCGGACCAAAGATTTCCGACGTGTGCAACGCGGGCGTCGCGGTGAGGCCGATCTTCACGGCGTCGAAGTAGTCGAGCACACGGCGATAGTTGGAGATGTAGTCTTCCTGACTGCGGAACGAGAGCTCCGTGTCACTCATCTCGCGATCGAGCAAGTAGCCGCGATGACATTCGTCGACGACCACACAGTCGTATTGATCGACGGTGGGCGGCAGAGCGGACTCGGACGGATTGAGCACGCGAGCTACCATGCCCTGCACCGTGGCGAGGTGCACGGACGTGGCGGTCTCGGGCTCGGGTTCGTCGAGTTCCTTGATGCCAAAGATATCGGCGAAGGTTTGCAGGCTCTCCATGCGCGTATCCTTGAACGCGTTGGCGGCCTGTTCTCCGAGGGCGGAGCGGTCGACGAGGAAGAGGATGCGGCGGAATCGCTGGGTCTTGAGTAGGCGGTAGATCAGCGCGATGCAGGTCTTAGTCTTGCCGGTGCCGGTCGCCATCGCGAGAAGCATGGTGCGCTGGCCGGCGACGATTTCGCGTTCGACGGCGAGGATGGCCTTCTGCTGGTAGTCGCGAACGGTGAACCCATAGGAAAACGTTTCCTCGGTCAGCTTCGCGTGTGCTGCATCGTCGTCGCGTTTGAGGAGCTCGGTGAGGCCCTCGGGCGAGTGCCAACCTTGGAGCGCGGTGGCTAAATTGTCGGGGCGGCGAATATCGCAGAACCAGATGCCGCTGTGGGTCGCAAGTTGGAGCAAGTAGGGGCGGCCGTTGGTCGAGTAAACGAACGGGATGCGAAACTCCTTTTCAGTGCCCCAATTGCGATCGTGCATTACGGTCTCGGCGGAGGGCTGAAACCCGCGGCTGTAACGTTTGTCCTGCTGGAGGGAGGAGGAGACGTTGACGTTCTTGCGCTTGGCTTCGACGACCGCGATCGGGGTAAGGCCAACGAACAGCACGTAGTCGGCCGGACCGGTCTCGGTGGGCCATTCGGCGATGGCGAGGTTCCGACCTTTCTCCGGCCGAGTCCCTTTCGCGTGGCGCAGATTTTCGGTGTCGGCAGTCCATCCCGCGTCACGCAGTTGCTGGTCGATGATCCGGCGCGTTTCGGACTCGTCGAGATGGATGTTCTTGGCGGCCCGTTTGGCGGCGCCGACCAATGAATTGGTCTTCGATTTGGGCTGGTCCTTGGAGGTGGCCTGCTGGGCCGCGAGTCGTTGTTTGAGCGCAGCTGACTCAGCGTCGGCTTCGGTGGCCATATTCTCCCAGAAACTGGTTTCGTCCTTGGCGGCGTGCAGTTCGAATGAGAGCGACTCGAGTTGCTGTTGTGCCTGCAGCTTGGCTGCAGATTGAGCGGCGAGCTGGTTTGACAGTTCTTTCAGCCTTGCCCGTAGGGAGTCGCTTTCCTCCTCGGGAGGGCGCGGTGGAATGAACGCACCGGAGCGAAACTTGGGAGCCTTGAACGTGCGGTGAAACCAAACGCTGAGCTGCCACGCCACTTTGAGCATATCGAGCGCGAGCGAATGATCACCCGCGATCGCATGGGAGGCCTCATTGCCCGTGCGACGAATTTCACTGAACAGCTGAGAGATATCCCGCGGTAGAATCCCCTGGCGGGCCAAGCGACTCAGCAACTCATACTGACCTTCCTGTTCCTCCTTGTAGACGCCCACATAGGCGGCGGCGGTTTGTGCGAGAATCTCCGCCAGTTGCCGAAATTTGAGTAGGCACGTGTTCGGATCCTCCGTAAAGTATCGCTCCGCGAGTAATCCCAACCGCAGAAGCTGTTCGTCGTGCTCCTGGAGGAAGCTGAAATTGCTGGCGAGTGAGTTGGGGGAACTCATCGAGTTTATCGATAGGAGGGAGGGAAACGTTCGCTTGGGGGGCCAGCTCCAAGGGTGGAGGCCCTAGCAATGAAGGAAATTGCAGTGCGGTAAAGGCTTACCGACAGTCGCGCTTCATTACCCTTCCAGGAACGCGTCGAGCATGCGCCGGAAGGTAACGATGGTAGGCTTGCGATGGCCGAGCATGGTTTCGCCGGAGGCGATGTCGTAGCCAAAGTTGGGGCGCGGGCGGAGCCGAATAAAGGGTGGGAGCTGGTAACGCATGGCGATGGCGTTGGCCCAGAAGCGAGCGGTGCGGCCGTTGCCATTGGCAAAGGGGTGAATGCGCACCCATTCGGCGTGGACCCACGCGCAGGCTTCGATGATGGCGGTAAGTTGATCCGGAGTCAGCGTCGCCCCCGGAGCAATGGTGGCGTCGAGGTGCTGGGTGATTTGCCCGAGCGTCGTTTCAAATTGAGTCGTTTGCGCGGCGACTTCGGCGGCAGCGACACCGGGATACGAGCCGACCAAAATCTCGACGCTCGTCAACGGATCGGTGCCGCGGAATCGACCCACCATGGTTTTGTCCGGAGGCGTGAGTCCGGCCATCATAACACGATGCCAGGTTTTGGCGTCGGTGAGACGTAGTTTCCCTCGCGCCGCAGCCTGCGCCCGGATGGCGGTCAGAACTTGCTTCAGGTTTTGGCGCAGCCGAGGGCTGTCTTCATCCCAATCAGGCATCGATCAGTTGGCGCAACCCGGCGGTGACCGGTGAAAGAGAAGGGGTCGGTTGCCCTTCTGCCGGATCCTCGTGCGAGCGGCGGGACGCTTCGGCAGCAACGGCGGCATCGATCGCGTGCTCAAAATCGGGATCCGATTGTCGATAAGCGCCCAAGCTCCGCAGGATATCTTGCAGCGCCTCGTCGGTCTGGAGCGCGTGGCGCGTGACATACTCGGCCACGGCTTCGTTAACCAATTTGTTCTTCGGACGGTGCTGCAGCTGACTGACGAGATCCAAGCCCGCTTGCACATCCGGCTTTAAGCGAAAGGTGGTGGCCCTCTTCATGCGCACCACCCTATCGAGCGACATTTCGACGTCAAATTACTATTTTGATGGCATAAATTCGCCCTCGAGGGATTTCCAACCAGCGGTATCGCGGGCCATTTTGAACAGGGCGCACTTACTGGTGATGCTCTGCCCTGCCCTCGTTTGACACGGGGGACGGGGTGCGACGTGCTTCGCGCCATGGCTTCTGCTGCGGATACTCCAATCGTGCCCCCGCTGCCTTGCGTGCATTGCGGGGTGCCGGTGGTTTTGCGGGTGGGCGATGTGCCGATCTGTGATGACTGCTACCCGCTTCGAGGCGCGTGTTGTCAGGAATGGGAATCCGAGGACAACACTGCTGCTCAGGCGGACTCCTAATCCGCGATCAGTCTTTGCAGCACGGCCGCCCAATCGGGCGTCGCCGCGGAACCGAGAGTGATCACTTCTCCCGTAAAATCCGTCGCGGTCGCGGTGATCAGAATATCGCCTCGCAACAGGCTCATGGTCGGGGTCAACACGAGGCGATCCCGCGTCGCGTCTCCGAGATGACATGACACCCAACTGACCTTGTCGCTCCACGCGGTCGGGTTGTCCCACGGGGCCGTCGAAACCACATAGGTGTCGTATCGTTCCGCGAGTTGACGGAAGGCCGACACCGCTTCCGGCACGGCATCCATCTTGCCAAAAAGGCCCGGAATCTCCGCGACTCGACCGGCGTATTTCTCGACGACTTCCTTGGCCACGAAGTTCAGTCCGGAGGCGACGTCCACCAGCACGTCATCCATGGCGATATAGAGAATGGGTTTCATAGCGATGCGATCAGCCTGTAACGATTCCATTCACGAAACACCCTAAAAGACACTGAACCTTGAGCAGGCAGTTCGCTCGATCCCGTAGCTCTACGATCCCGCGAGTTTGGGGGTGATTTAATGGGCAACCCCCTCCGCTGGCTTGGCTTTTAGCGAACTGCGTGTGTTGGATGGGCGCTTCATGTCGCCATTTACCACGATCCTCACCCATCCGGGTGGTGCCCACAAAGATGAGTTTCTTGCCTGCTGCGTGTTGGTCGCTTCGGCGTCCACGCCCGTGCCGATCGTGCGCCGCGAACCTACCGATGCCGATCTCGCCGACGCGTCCATCGTCGTCGTCGATGTGGGCCACGTTCACGATCCCGCCCTCCTCAATTTCGATCACCACCAGCTGCCCGACGACGCGGCGCCCACCTGCGCGCTCTCACTGGTATTGCAACATCTCCGTCTCTACGAGGACGCGCGCGCCTTCTGCGACTGGCTCGAACCGGCCGAGTGGTTTGATTGCCGCGGCCCCAACGCCACCGCCCGCTGGCTCGGCGTCGAGCGCGACATCGTGAACCAACTCTACTCCCCCATCGACGGCACGATGCTGCGTCGCTTTGCCGGTCAAACCGAACACGCCGCCGGTGAACCGATCTGGGAACTCATGCGCATGGTCGGCCGCGATCTGCTCGACTATCTCCGCGGTCTGCGCACCCGCCTCGATTTCATCGGCCAACACGCCCAGCGCTGGACCCTCGACGGCGTAACGAACGGCGACGTCCCGGCCGAAGTGCTGTTCCTCCCGCGCACCGACCCGCTTCCCGACGAGCCGTCGAGCGGTCTCGATCGCTACGTCATGGAACAGGATCTCAACGATTGCGTGGTTGCCATCATCGCTCCCGATCGACGCGGCGCTGGCTACGGCCTGTCCCGTCACCGCGATCATCCGGCCATGGATTTCACCCGCATCACCGACGAAGCCGATGTGCACTTCGCCCACTTGCGCGGCTTCGTCGCCAAGACCTCCGCCACCGACCCGGCTCGCCTCCGCGAACTCCTCACCATCGCCGCCACACCCTGAGGCTTTCAGCCCGCTGGTTTTTAACGCCAAGACGCCAAGCGTGCCAAGACCGCCAAGGCGGTGAGGCAGGTCCGTTTTTATAGGAGCGCAGAATGCCGGGCTTCATGCCCGACTCGGCGAATCGGACGCGATTCAAGCTTCTGGAGAGGAAACATAACCACTCATTCGCGTCTAAATTCAAGTCCGCCCAGTCACGGCCTTTTACTTTGCGCCCTCTGCGATCTTCGCGTCTTTGCGTTAAACCAGCAGGCTGACGGCGGTTCGCAACTGTTAGAACCGGGAGCGCGTCGAGGAGTTCGTCGGATTCCACAACAGTGATGTCCCCCTTAGTTTCCAGTCCCCCATCGCTCCATGTCTGCTTACCCCTTCCAGGACCCCAGTCTGCCCGTCTCCGATCGCATCAACGATTTGCTGTCCCGCCTCACGCTTGAGGAAAAGGTCAACCAACTCCTCCACGAGAACAAGGCCATCCCTCGGCTCGATGTTCCCGAATACAATTGGTGGAACGAGGCCTGCCACGGCATCGGTCGCAATGGTCGTGCCACCGTCTTCCCCCAAGGCATCGCCATGGGCGCGACGTTCAACCGCGACCTTATTCGCCAGGTCGCTTCGGTCATCTCCGACGAAGCCCAGGCCAAACACCACGCCGCGCTGCGCGCTGGTCGTCGCGGACAATATCAGGGGCTCACGTTCTGGACGCCCAATATCAATATCTTCCGCGATCCGCGCTGGGGTCGCGGCATGGAAACGTTTGGCGAGGATCCCTATCTCATGGGCGAACTCGGCGTCGCCGTCGTCGAGGGTCTGCAAGGGCAGGATGAGCGTTTCTTAAAAGCCGCGGCCTGCGCCAAACACTACGCGGTGCACAGCGGCCCCGAACAGGATCGCCACAAATTCGACGCCCGCCCCACTCGCAAGGATCTGCGGGAAACCTATCTGCCCGCTTTCAAGAAACTCGTCGATGCCGGCGTCGAAACCGTCATGGGCGCCTACAACCGCGTCGACGGCGAGCCGGCTTGCGGCTCCAAACAACTGCTCGTCGACATCCTGCGCGACGAATGGAAATTCCAAGGTCACGTCGTCAGCGATTGCTGGGCTTTGCTCGACTTCCACGTCGATCATCAGGTCACCAAAACCGCCGCCGAATCCGCCGCGCTCGCCCTCAAAAACGGCTGCGACCTCAACTGCGGCTGCACTTACAACGATCTGCTGACCGCGGTGAGCGAGGGACTCGTCAGCGAGGCCGATGTCGACGTATCCGTGCGCCGATTACTCAGCACCAAATTCCGTCTCGGCCTGCTCGATCCCACCGGCACGACGCCGTGGGCCGACACGCCAATCGACATCGTCGACTCGGCCGAACACCGCGATCTCGCGCGGCGCACCGCGATCGAGTCGATGGTATTGCTCAAGAACAAAGACAACCTGCTCCCGTTGCGCGACGACCCCGACGGCCTGCTTGTCTGCGGTCCGTTGGCCGGTGGTGTCGGGGCCCTGCTCGGCAACTACTACGGCGTGAGCGGTCGCCTCGTGACTTACACCGAAGGCGTCAATGCCCGCGTCGCCGAGGGCGTGCGCATCGAGTATCGCCACGGTTGCCCGCTCCAGGGCGCGAAGGCCCCGGGCGTCAACTACACGTTCGGCGCCGCCGACCGTTCCGAGGTGGTCATCGCCGTGCTCGGCACCGACCACACGTTGGAAGGCGAAGAGGGCGATGCCGTCGCTTCCGCATCCGGCGGCGACCGCGATTTCATCGAGTTACCCGCCTCGCAAATCGAGTTCCTCAAAGAGCTGCGCACCCACGCCAAACACCTCGTGGTCGTGCTCACCGGCGGTGGCGCCCTCGCCGTGCCGGAAGTGCAGGAGCTCGCCGACGCCGTCATTCAGGTCTGGTATAGCGGCTGCGAAGGCGGCACCGCGCTCGCCAACGTGCTCTTCGGCGACGCCGCTCCGTCCGGCAAGCTGCCCGTCACCGTGCCCTACGCGACCGCCGACCTGCCGCCGTTTGAAGACTACGCCATGCAGGGCCGCACTTATCGGTTCGCCACCAAAGAACCGCTCTATCCGTTCGGCTTCGGGCTGAGCTACGGCGAGCTGAGCTACGGCCCGCTCGAAACGACGACGGAACTCGACGGCAGTATCATTGCGACCACTACGCTGACCAATCGGGGATACCAGGCCGTGAGCGAAACCGTGCAATGTTACATCCAGCCGCCCACGTCCTGGGCCGACGCCCCCGTGGCGACCTTGGTCGATTTTCAAAAACTGCATCTGCCGGCCGGGCAAACCGCGCCGGTCGTCTTCACCTTGCGGCCCGAAGCGCTTTATCAAGTTGATGCGCAAGGCAAACACGTGCCGGTCGTCGGCGACTACGGTCTCGTCATCGGCTCCGCCTCTCCCGGCCCTCGCGCCATCGCCCTCGGCGCCCCCGCTCCCGCGACCACGACGGTGACGATCGCTTAGGCCGGGGGTGGGCAAATGCGCGCGGATTAACCCGCGCGCAGCGCCTCGACCGGATCCACTTTGACGGCGCGTCGGGCGGGAAAGTATCCAGCCACGAGTCCGACTATTCCCATCGCCGCGACCACGACTCCGTAGACCAATACCTGCGGAGCGGAGGCATCGAATAACACCCCTCTCATCACCATGCCCGCCGCATAAAGCCCGGGCAAACCGATCGCCACGCCCCAAGCGACTCGCGTCAGGGCTTGGCGCACGACCAACCGCTGGACCGCCCCGCGATCCGCCCCGAGGGCGAGGCGAATCCCGAGCTCCCGCGTCCGCGATCCCACATCAAAAAACAGGATGCCCGCGACGCCCAGCGTCGTGAGACCCAACGCAATCACGGCGAACGCGCCGATGATATTGAGCAGGGTCAACCGGGGTTGCACCGATTCCGCCAAAAACGCTTCCATCGAGCCCAACCGAAACACCGGCACCTGGGGATCAAGCTCCTGCACCGCCGTGCGCACGACCGCCAACAGCTCCGCCGGATCGCGCGGCGTGCGCAGCACCACACTGAACTCCGCGCCACCGCTCTCCGCGATGGGTCGATAAACCATGGGCAAACCGTCGGCTTCGTCCCACCCGCCGTGCCGCACTTCCGCCGCCACGCCCACCACCACCGGCCAAGCGTTGGGATTGCGGGGATTCGCTCCCAACCGGATCCGTTGGCCCACCGCTTCCCCGTCGCCGAACACACTGCGCGCCAAGCGCCGGTCAATCACGACCGCCTCGCGCCACCATGCCGTATCCCCATCTTCGATACCTCTACCCTGCAGTATCGGTATTTCCATCGTCGCAAAATAGTCCGGGCTCACCTGCGTAAACGCGACGCGACCGAGCCCCGCCTCCCCCGCTTCGCGACCCGCCACATGCAGGGCCATGTCCGGATGCCCAAACGTCGGCACAAAACTCGTGCGCGCCACGCCCTCAACTCCGGGAATGGCCGCCAAGGTGCGCTCCAAACGTTCCGCAAACGCATCCTTGTCGGCCGCCTCCGCGTAACGGTCCTCCGGCAGCAGCACCCGCATCATGACCAACTCGTCCGCGGCATACCCGAGTTCCCGCCCGATCACCTGCGCATAACTTTGCCACAACATCCCCGCGGCCCCGAGCAGCACCACTGCCACCGCGGTCTGCGCCGAGGCCAATCGTCCACCCAATCGCCGCAACGCTTTGGTCGGGGTGCCGCCGCGCGCCACGCCTGGCGTGGAAACTCGACCATGCATGGCCGCCACTTGTGTGCCGGTCATCAGCCCCAGAAACAACGCCGTCACCAAAGCCAGTCCCAGCGACGCGACCACCACCCCCGGCGGCAACAACGTCGCCACATCTGCCTCCGCCGTCGCCCCGGTCCACTGCGGGTAATATCGCAACATCACGCCGGCGACACCGATGCCACACGCCCAACCGGCGACCGCCAAAAGCACGCTCTCCGTGGTCCATTGCTGCACCAAGCGTCCGCGTGTCGCCCCCAAGGCCACGCGGGTTGCCAGCTCTTCCCGCCGCGCGTTGGCCCGCGCCGTCAACAACCCGGCAATATTCACCGCCCCGATCAGCAATACCAGTAAACCGGCCGCTTGCAGCAAATAGAGCCGAGGCCGCAATTCCCGATTGCGCACGTCGGCCAGTCGATCCGCCCGTGTGGCAAATCCCTCCTGCTGCGCTCGCGCCCGATCCGCCGCCGATCCGGCCGCAAGTTCCCGCGCGTCCAGGGCCTCGATCCGCGCCCGCAACTGCGCCAGCGACACTCCCGGAGCCAATCGTAACCACAGTCGGCCCAAACGATCGTGCCGCCCATCGTAGTCGGTTCCCTGATACTCCGCTTCGGTCCATTGGCGCACCCGCACGTAAGCGACATCCGCCGGCAATCCCGCCACCACGCCCACCACCGTATGCGCTTCGCCTTGAATCACGAAACCACCACCCACCGCATCTTCGCGGCCATTCATCACGTCCTGCCAAAACGTCTCGGCCAACAACACCGCCCGCTCTTCGCCCGGCTCAAAGCCCCGGCCTCGCCGTTGCACCAGCCCCACCGTTTTCATCACACCGGCCGAGGCCCACCACCCTTTCAATTGGCGCGAGGCTTCGTCCCACCGCGCAATCCGCCACTCCTCGTTCCACAACGCGGCCCCTTCCTGCACATCCGCCAACTCGCTCATGCGCCGCAGTCGGTAGGCATTGCTGCCGGCATCGACGATGCCCGATCCCGCGTAACCACTATAAACTTCCACCAAACGATCAGGTTCCGGAAAGGGCGGCGGCCGCAGCACCAGCTGATTCAAGACCGCCAGAATCGCCGTATTTCCGCCCAGACAAAGTCCCAACGTCAGCACCACCGCGAATGTCAGCGCCCGGTGTTTGCGCATCATGCGCCAGCCAAAACGCACGTCGCGACCGAGCTCCAAGGTGCGCCTGCCCGCCCACGCTTCCCGGGCTTCTTCGGCAAAGGCATCTTGCGCCACCCCGAAGTCACGCCGGGCCGCCCAGCGCGCTTTCTCCGCCGTCAAACCGCGCCGCCGATGATCCTGCTCCAACTCGCCGACGTGGTGCGCCATTTCCTCTGCCAAATCCCCCTCGCGGGAGCGTTGCCGCCACCCCGCCGTCAACCATCGCCACAGCGTGCGCAGCCCCCTCACGCGTCCGCTCCTTTCAGCACGTGCTCCACCGCCGTGCTAAATGCCCGCCAATAGTCCTCACTCGCGGTCAACTCCCGCTTGCCCGCCGCAGTCAAGGCGTAGAAGCGCGCCCGCCGACCCGTCTCACTCATCTTCCAAGTCGCTTTGACGAACCCCCGCTCTTCCAGCCGATGCAGCGCCGGATACAGTGACCCTTGGCCGATGCTCAGGATATCCCGGGACAATACCTCGATGCGCTTCGCGATATCATAACCGTGACGCGGACCGGCACTCACCACCCGCAACACCATCAAATCCAGCGTGCCCTGTAACAACGACGTCTGCAATCGCTTCATACCTCGAATGCCGAGGCATTATAGGTCGACTGTCAAGGTATTATAGGTAGACACCCGAGGTATGACACCCGCCGCACCTCGAACGCTCCCAGCCATCCGCCGGAGTGAATGAGTCGGAACGTCGCCAGCTACGGGCTCAGCCTTCGTCGCCGTAGAGTTCGAGGTTGTTGATCACCCAACGTTGCCAGCCGTCTTTGTGGTTCACCGTCAGGCGCAGCCACTTGGCTTCGATCGGCTTCGCCAGGTGCAGCCGCGCTTTCACTTCCCCGATGGCTTTAACCACGGGTTCGCCCCATGACTGACCGTCAGTGGAGATCTGCACGTCATAACCCGGCGCGTAAGATTCTTCGTCGCCGGTGGCATCCATCACAATGGACGTGATGGTGCTCTTCGCCGGGAGTTCGATGACCAACCACTGCCCCGGAAACGGCGCAACTTTGGCGGTCGCAAAGCCAGTCTCCAAGCTGTCGTCAATCGCGTGGGTGAGCTGGCTGCCCTCCTGCAAGGGTTCGCCGTTGGTGAGCTTCCATTGATCGCGTTTCACGAAGCGCTCCCGCGGCACGGTGAGCACCGGATAGGACTGCTCGAGTTCCGCCATCGTCCAAAACGCCGTGCGCGCCGCGCCACGCTTCCGATGCGTCGCCACCGTGTCGGCTTCGACCACACTGCCGCGGTTGCCGAAGCTGTTGCGGATGTAGGTCAACACACTCGCGAGTTCCGCGTCGGAATAGGAATTCATCGGAATCATCGGTGCGCCGTAGTCGACGCCATCGACGTCGCCCTGCAATCCGTGCAATACGATGTCGATGATCGCGCCTTCGCTGCCGAGCACCCGCGCCGAATCCGTCAGCGGTGGCGCAAGCTTGCGCTCCTCGTTCACGGCCACCCCCAGCCCATCGGGGCCGTGGCAGGAAAAGCACAACGAGTCATAAATCTTTTTGCCCTCACGGTAGGACTTCAGCCCGGCGGCGCCGAGTTGCACCATGAGAAACGGATCTTCGTCCGCGCCCTTTTGCCAAAGTTGTTCGTTGATACTATAAACGCCGGCGGACGTCGACGCCTCCGCCGCGCTTTGAATCAGCGATTCGACATCGTCGCCACCGACGCGGTTGAGCGAGACCATCGCTTGGACGACGACTTCGGGATCGGAGTCCTGCAACGCCGCCTGCATGCCCGCGCGCAGCGACGCGACATCGGCCGCCCCGATGCCCGCCGCCGGACGAATCACCGTCGCAGGCGTCCGGTCGGCGTCCGCGATGACCGCCGGAGCAGATCGCGCTTCTTCGTCGACGGGTAAAGGTGCGGTGTTTCCGCCCTCGGCTGGCAGCAACCAACCCTCCGCGAGGCGCAATCCCATGCGGCGCAGACCGGGGTGATCAGAGGCGAGCGCGCCTTGCACCAACTCGGGCGTGAGGGCATCGAGACCTTCGAGCGTCCACAGCGCATGGCTGCGGGCGAGCGGGTTGGTCGTGGTGCGACCAGCGGCGAGATCGGTCAGCGCCGGCACGACCGCATGGTCGCCGCGCAGGATGAGAAGCTTTTGCGCGGTGTCGCGCCACCAACCGTTGGGATGTGAAAAATGCGCGACAAGTTGCGCCGACGTTTCCTCGAGCATGCGCGGCTGCGGACCGGGCGTGAAGTCGTCGTGACGCACGCGATAAATGCGGCCGCGGCCGATCTCGCGATCGAGGCCATGCTTCACGATTTGCTCGCGGAGGTAAGTGCCTTCGCGAGTCCAGTTGCCCTCCTGGATGATGCCTCGATACATATCGACCACGTAGAGCGTGCCGTCGGGCGCGGTGACCATGTTGACCGGACGGAACAACGGATCACGCGTGCGCATGAATTCGCCGTGGGCGGCTTCATAAGGGTTGGCCAGTTTAACAATGCCGTCGTCGGACGTGATCTCGGTGCGTCGAATCAACCGTCCGACCGGTTCGGCAAACAACAGGTCGCCGCGCAGGTCGACGGGCAGTCGATCACCCCGGAAAATATCCTGGCCGCACGTGGCGGTGAAATGGTTCAGGGTGTTGTCGGGCCGCAGCTGACCGGGGCCGCCCTGGGTATCCGGAATGTTGTCGATCGGCCACACGATCTTGTAGTCGCCGATGTGTTCTTCGGGGGAGCGGAACTGGCCGTAGATGATGTGTTGCTGGAAATGTTCGGGCCCCGTCTCGGCCCCGGCATGCACAAACCAGACCTTGCCCCAGTCGTCCTGGGTGAGACCCCACTGGCCGCCGTTGACCGGAATATTTTCGCGCACGACCGTGCCATTCGTGTAGCGCAGACGAAAGTCGTTGAAGGTCGCGTAAAGTCCGTTGTCCAACGCCCACGTCAGGCCGTTGGGCTGGTGCTCGAGATTGCCCCCGCGCGGACCACCGCGAAACCACGGCTTCTTCGTGTCAGCCACGCCGTCGCCATCGGTGTCCTCGTAGACGTAGAGATCGAGCGTGTTGGTTTCGCCGATCACGACTTCGTTTTCGAGCGTGAGCAACGTGCGCGGCAACAGCAGGCCGTCGGCAAAGATCGTGTGACGGTCGTAGACGCCGTCGCCATCGGTATCCTCGTGGCGCGAGACTCGACTGGTCGGCACCATCTCGCCGGTCGCGTCGACGTCCTGCATGTAAGTGCGCATCTCGGCGACATACATCGTGCCGTTGCCATCAAACGCGACCATCACGGGCTCCTCGACCTGCGGCTCGGCCAACACGACTTCGAGCCCGTAGCCGGGCTTGAGCTCCATAGCGGCGATGGCCTCCGCGGGCGTGAGCGCCATGGAGCGGTGCACGGGAGCTGGCTCCGGGGCCATGGCAACCGGAGTGGATGCTGGCACGGATTCCGGCGCGCGCGTGGCGCAAGCCGCCAACAGCACACAGGCCGTGGAAGCAGTTAGGATCGGGCGAAGGGAACGGAGCGAACGCATCATGAGTCGAAATTCTAAGGGGCCGCCCCCATCGGGCGGTCGTTTGCGGGAACAACCTCAAGGGGACCGCGTCGAGAAGCCAACCACCCGGCGAAATTTTTCGCGGAGCCGTAAAGCAAACGGAAATTTGCCAGCCTAGCCCACCGCATCCGATGACAGCCCTTGCATGAGTTTCGCGACCGCCCGAGGCACGGGCCGCTTCCGCCTCCACCCAGCCATCGCACTGAAAACCGTGATCGACGAGGCAATGGGCACGAGAATACGCAGGCCAAGCTCGGCTTCCATACCGTAGGTCACCACCACGAACCCGGCAAACCCCGCCAAAATCGAACCGATCGCCGCCCGCGCATCCGCCGTTCGGTAAACCGGCAACAAACCAAACAACATGGGCACCGATACCGGTCCGATCAGCGCGCCAAACCACGAGATGATTAATCCGAGCACCCCGCCAAACCGCTCCGCCTCGATGCCGATCAGCAGCGTCGCGGCCATGAACGCGAGCGTCGTCAGCCGCGCGAGGCGCAGCGATTGCCGTTGATCAAGGTCCCGAAATTTCGCGGACAACACCGGCAAAATATCCCGCGTCACCACCGAGGAGATGGTGTTGGTATCCGACGACGTCATCGAGGTCGTCGCCGCAAACATCGAAGCCAGCACCAGTCCCACCAAACCCGCCGGCAGATACTGCCGCACGAGCAACACGTAGGACTGGGACGGGTCCGCGATATTCGGCAACAACAGTGGCGCCGCCCACATGGGGAAAAACAAAACCAACGGCCAGACCAGGTAGAGCGCTCCCGACAACAGCGCCGTCTTGCGCGCACTCGCCGCCGAAGGAGCGCCGATGTAGCGCGCCGCGAGATTCCACGTGCCGCCGTTGGAACTCATCGTTGCCACCATGACGAAGCCGACCAAAAACAGCGGCGTATAGGGTCCGTTGAACAACTGCCCGTGATCCGACGGTAGCCGTTCCCAAATCGTCGCCACGCTGGACACACCGCCCAGATGCCGCGCCACCGTGACAAACAATACCAACCCCGCCGCCACCTGCACGAAGAACTGCGCAAAGTCGTTATAGAGGTCGGCCCAGAGTCCGCCGACCGTGATGTAGCACAGCGACACCACTCCCGAGAGCAGGATGCCGGTCGTCAGCGGCAGTCCCGTAAACCCGTGCAACAGGATGCCGATCGAGGCCCATTTAGCCCCCACATCGAACAACTTCAACAGCACGCCACTCCACGCCATGACCTGCTGAGTCGCGACGCCGTATCGCATCGCCAAATACTCCGTCGGCGACTCGATCGCCAACGCCATGCGCAGTCGCGCCCACCGCGGTGCAAACACCAGCGCGCCGATCACACACGCCACGATGATCGAACCCGCCCACCACACGTAGAGCGTAAAACCATACTCGTAGGCGATCGCCGCATAACCCACGAAAACCACGCCACTGTAGCCCGAAACGTGATGCGACACGCCGCCGAGCCACCAAGGGATCTTGCCTCCCGCGACAAAGAAATCCCGCGAGCCCTTGACCTTGCGATACGACATCACCCCGATGCCGACCACGAGGAGGAAGTAGAGCCCGATGACTGTGTAATCCAGGAATTCCATCAGGGCCAGAGAGAGTTAACCGAGCTGCAACTGCGCGTGAATACGGCGCACCTCCGCGCCGATATGATCCATGTCGGCCAGCGTGTGTTTCATGCCCACCGGAATCACTAGGAACCGGTGAATCAAACGCTCCGTGCGCGGAAAACTCTCCGCCCGGTAGGCGGCGTCCGGCCAATCCGGACCAGGCCGAAATGGCGTCGCCCCCGGCGCGTGCGCCAGCCCGCTATGGACATAGGCCCGGTTGTATTGCGCGTAGGTGCCGGTCATTTGGTCGCACGGGATTTTCGCCGCCACCAACTCCGCCCGAAACGCATCGCGCAGCTCCGGCGTCGCCACCCAAAAATACGTCTCGATACCCGACTCGCCCTCCGGATCCGGAATCGGCCGCAAACTGATTCCCGGCAAATCCGCGAGATGCGTGCGCAGCCGCAGACTCAGCCCCCGGCAATGCGACCGGATACGATCCACCTTGCGCAATTGCGCCAACGCGACCGCGCCCGTGAGTTCCGACATGCGGCTTTGCTCGCCGCAGAACGCCGTTTCCGTCGGTTCAATTTGCGCCGCATGAAAGGGCCGAAACTGCCCCACGTCGTGCATACGCACCGCGCGCTCATAACGCCGCGCATCGTTGGTCACCACCATGCCGCCCTCGCCGCTGGTGATCGTCTTGTGATGTTGAAAACTAAAAATACCAATGTCGCCGAGCGAGCCCACTCGCCGCCCTTTGTAGAGGGCACCGGGGCTCTCCGCGCAGTCCTCCAGCACCGCGATGCCCGCAGCTTCGGCCTCGGCCAAAATGGCATCGAGATCAGCCGCGACGCCTTGGAAATGCACCACCAACACCGCCTTGGTGCGCGGTCCGGCCAACCGCGCGACTTCACCCGGCGCAAGACAAAGCGATTGATCGACCTCGGCCAACACCGGCCGGGCCCCGACGCGCACCACCGCCGTAAAACACGACACCCAACTCCACGCCGGCACGATCACCTCATCACCGGGCCCCACGCCCAGCGCGCCCAACGCGACTTGCAACGCCGCCGTGCCACTCGTGACCGCGAGGGCAAACCGGGTGCCGACCAGTGCGGCGAACTCTCGCTCCAAGGTCGCCACCATCGCCGGCGGTGATTTCGGGTCGGGGCCATAGTAGCGAAACAGCGCCTGACTGCGCAGCACCTCCAACACGAGTTGCTCCTCCTCCGCCCCCACGAGCGACCAACCCAAACAGGGTGCGGGAATTATCCGTTGCGAAGAAGTTTCGGCCGTAGTGCCGACGGAGGAATTCATGAAAGGCGGTTGGGTCAGCGGCAAAAAGATCGGTCTGCGGCAACCCGCAGCGTGAACGGGGAACGCAATGCAACGGATCGCCGGAGTTACACAAAATGAAACGAAATGAAAATTACTCGGCGGCGCATTTCGACACGTCCAGAGCTTGCGTGGGCGCCGCGCCGGCGCTGACGCTCGGCCTCATGAGCACCGGGCAAATCGACGACACGGAAACAGCGTTTGCGATCGCGCCCTTCCGGTTCGATGTCACGCCGCCGCTGCACCACGCGTTGCTCGGCGGACTGGTGATGTCTGCCATTGACTACGACGATCCGCTGGAAGCCATCGGCTACGTTTTGCTCGGCGCGGGCGCGCCGATCGTGGTGTGCGCCGTCGACTGGGCGGGGTTGTTGAACGAATCCCATTTGGCTTGGCGCACCGCGTTGGCCGCTGCTGCCGGGACGACTCCGGACCGCGTGGCGGTGCACTGCGTGCATCAACACAACACTCCATTCGTCTGCCACGAAACCCGGTCGATCGCCGCCACTCATCCCGAGCTGCCGCCCGTATTCGAACTCCCCTTTTTCGAAAGCTGCCTCGATCGCGCACGCACCGCCGTTCGCCACGCTTTGCAACGACCGCAGCCCATCACCCACGTGGCCCACGGCCAGGCCACCGTGCACAACGTCGCGGCCAACCGACGCATGGATCGCGATGCCTCCGGACGCGTGCGCTCCATGCGCGGCAGTGCGTGCACCGACCCCGAATTACGAAGTATGCCCGAGGGCCTGATCGATCCGACACTGCAGACAATCGCTTTCTATGCGGGGGCCCGAAAAGTCGTTTCGTGTCACTACTACGCGACCCATCCGATGAGCTACTATCGCGATGGCCGCGTGAGCAGCGACTTCGTGGGACTCGCCCGCAAGCAACGTCAACACGACGAGCCCGGCTGCACGCAGCTGTATTTCACCGGTTGCGCGGGCAACGTCGCCGCCGGTAAATACAACGACGGTTCCCCCGCCGATCGTAGCGCCCTCACCCAACGCGTTTACGACGGCATCGTGGCCTCGGAAGCCGCCCTCGTCCCCACCCCGTTGACCACCATCACATGGCGCTCGCAATCAATCCTGCCGACACCCCGTCCCGCGCCCGCCCCCACCGCCCTCGGCATGGAAGTCGGCGCCAAAGCCGGCCCCGAGGCCCAGCAGATCGGCACATTGTTACACGCCTTCTGGACCAGTTGGGAACACCGGGTCGCCCGCCAAATCCCGCTAAGCCTCAGCTGTCTGCAAGTGAACGCGTGCGCGCTCCTGCACCTGCCGGGGGAATTATTCGTGGAATACCAACTCCTCGCTCGCGCGCTGCGCCCGGACCGCCCCGTCCTCGTCGCGGCCTACGGCGATGGCGGCCCCTGGTATATTCCCACCGCGTCAGAGTATCCCGCCGGCGGATACGAGGTCAGCGTCGCGTTCAGCGAACCCAGCATCGACGCACAACTCACCACGGCCCTGCGCCTCCTCCTCGCCTAGTGAGCGGCAGAGAGAGAGGGGGGGGGCGTTCACGCCTCGTCTATTGTTGGCCAACCACCACCGCATTTGGACGTTTCCGAACGGGTCACTATGGGGTTTCCTCACCACCGTGGCTCACCTCAAAATAATCCCCTTCTGCCTCGCCCTGCTCGCTCCGTTGGCCTTGACCGCTGCGGAAACGCCTCACCTCGCCGCGCAGGGCGACGCCACCCAGCTCATCGTCGACGGTCAGCCGTTCATCATGCGCGGCGGCGAACTCGGCAATTCCGTCGCCGGCGGTCTGGATCCGCTTTCCGCAACGTGGGACAAACTCGTTGATCTCAACCTCAACACCGTCGTCGCCCCCGTTTACTGGGATCGCAGCGAACCGCAGGAAGGCGTCTTCGACTGGACCCTGATGGACGGTCTCATCGCGCAGGCCCGCGAGCACGACATGCGACTCGTGCTACTCTGGTTCGGCGCGTGGAAAAACAGCATGTCCTGCTACGCCCCCAATTGGGTGAAGCTCGATACCGAACGTTTTCCACGCTCCCGCGACCGCGAGGGTCGAGCCGTCGAAATCCTCTCCCCCTTCAGCGCCAACGTGCTCGCCGCCGACCGCGCCGCCTATGTGGCCTTCATGCGTCACCTGCGCGAGATCGATAGCGATCATCACACCGTCATCATGGTGCAGATCGAAAACGAAATCGGCATGATTCCCTCCGCCCGCGACCACGCGGCTCTCGCCCAGGCCGCGTGGAACGCTCCCGTGCCCGCCGCCCTCACCACTTCCCTCGCCGCTCAGGAAAAAGCCGGCCTGCTCGTTCCCGAGTTCGCCCAACTCTGGTCCACCCACGGCCGCCGCATGAGCGGCAGCTGGACCGAGGTCTTCGGCCCCGAACCGGCGAGCGCCGAAATTTTCATGGCCTGGGCCTTCGCCGCTTATACGCAGGAACTCGCCACCGCCGGGCGCGCCGAAATCGACCTGCCCGTCTTGGTCAACGCCGCCCTCATTCGCACGTTGTATGAACCAGGCCAATACCCCAGCGCCGGTCCGCTGCCCCATCTCATCAACGTCTGGCGCGCCGCCGCGCCCGCCATCGATATCTACTCTCCCGACATCTACTTCCCCGAGTTCGCCCACTGGACCGGGCTCTATCACCGCGTGGGCAACCCACTGCTCGTGCCCGAGGCCCTGCGTAATACCGACGCCTCCGTCAACGCGCTCTACGCCGTCGGTCAGCACGATGGTCTGGGGTTTTCTCCCTTCGGCATCGAGTCGATCAGCGGCCACGCCCAACGCCTCCTCCGCGACAGCTACGACGCCATTCGCCAACTCACGCCCTTGCTCACCGCCCACCAGGGTCGGGGCACCATGCGCGGGCTGCTGCCTCCCACCCCCGCCGAGCAACGCGTGCCGCAGCGCGTGCGCCTCAACAACGTGATCCTCGAAGTCACCTACGAGCGCACTTCGGCCCCCTCCCTCGCCGACGGCGTCATCAACGAATCCGGCGACACGCGCGGCAGCTCCCGCCTGCCCGCCGGCGGACTCGTCATCGCCACCGGTCCCGACGAGTTCGTCTTCGCCGGCATCGGAGCCAAGGTCACCTTTCACTCCGAAACACCCGGCGAAATCGTGGGCATTCTCGAATGCGAAACCGGTCGATACGACGACAACGGCGAGTGGACCAACCTCAGTTGGCTCAACGGCGATCAAACCCACCAAGGCCGCCACCTCCGCCTCGAACCGGGTCGCATCGATATCCAGCGCATCAAGCTCTACCGCTACCGCTAAAACGGGAACGGGAACGGGAAACGCCAACCACGCGCACAAACTCTCCCGCCGGACGCGCGCCGAAAACGGTCCGATCACCCACCTGATGAACCCCCTGCTGAAAAGGGTCGCCTTCTGGCCCCGTCTCGAAGCCGTGATCGAACGCCTGACCGGAGCCACGCATCGTCCCGGCGCCGCCTGTCCCTCCGCCGAATCAATACGTTGACCCCATCGTGAGTCAAACCACCCGCCGGGTCCCTTTCTCAAGTCGGACCATTGACGCATCGGACCATGGCTTGAAAATTCCCGCATGCCCCTGCCCGACCGCGCCGCCGCCCACGCTCTGCTCGAACGCCAGGTCCAGGACCCCTACCAGCGCCACCACGCGCTCATGGTCGGCACCGCCCTCGTCGGCTACGCCCGCCACTTCGGCGAGGACGAACACCTTTGGTATCTCACCGGCCTGCTCCACGACCTGGACTATGAGCAATTCCCGGAAACGCACCCCACGGAATCGCTCAAATGGTTCGCCGAATGGGGCTACCCCGAGGAGCTCATCCACGCCGTCGAAGCCCACGCGTATGGCTACAACAACTACAAGACGCTGCCCCGCACCCGCCTCGCCGCAGCGCTGCTCGCCTGCGATGAACTCTGTGGCATCTTCTACGCCTACCGAAAGCTGAATCCCGTGCCCTACGGCCAGATGAAGGCCAAATCCCTCCGCAAGAAGTTCAAAGAGCCCAGCTTCGCCGCCAAAGTGGATCGAAGCGTCATAGAACTAGGCTGCGAACACCTCGCCATCCCCATCCCCGACCACATTGCAAACCTGATCACTTTCCTGGCACCACTGGAGTGAAGAATTTTAACCACAGATAAACACAGATCCCGAACCCCACACCGGCTGGATCCAGCACATCCGCGTCCATCCGCGACCAAGCTAGTATCGTATAACGCCTGATTGCTCGTGGATGTAGGGCTCGACCTTGTGTCGAGCCGCAGTGAGCGTGGGCCGCCGGGAAAGAGAGTGGATAGGAAACGCGGCCTCACACGAGGCGAGGTCCCACTGGAATCCGAAGTCGTTGGGAATCCTATAATGCCAGTCCGTGCTTCAATACCTCCAGGACCTTCGCCGGGTCGCAGCCGTAGATTCCGGAGGATGTGACGGCGTTACACTCAACGACAGCCCAGCCGCGACCTGCAATCAGTCCGACGTCGACCACCACCGCGACGGGAAGCGCCACGTCAGCATCCGCACAAACCGCTTCGCATATCCTGACGGCCTGAGTCACTTCCTGTTCCGAGGCAGGCCACGCACCATCCTCTGCCTGGGCCAGCTCTCCACCGCGCGCGTAAACCGAACAGGTTTTCACCTGACGATTGACGACGAAACAACGAAACTCTGTCTCCCATGAAACCGGTTCCTGCACCAAGACGGGAAGGTCGTTCGGCAACAATTGCTCATCGGGCAACGACCTACCTTTGCCATACAATCCCGCAGCGAACTCCTTATCCGAACAGGGCTTGATGAAACGGGATACGCCAATCAAACGAGCATCCTCCAACGACATCAGTTTCACGTTTCGGCCCGACCATCGCAGAGGTAATGTGGCCAACCAGTCATCTGTCGGCACCACCACCTTCACGTCACAACTCTCGGCGATCGCCTGAACGAAAACAGGTTCCCCGTATATTGTGAAATCATCTTCCGGTTTCGCGGGGGACTTCCAGCCGAACGCGCGTTCAATCGCCCAACCCGCACGAATCGCAGCCCGCCACAAGAGTTGGGCATCCTCGGTTTGGCGTGGGCTAAGAATCAACGTAGGCATGACTGGTAATTCAATTCCTGTTCTCATTCGTGATTAAAAAACACCCTTGGGTTGCACCCAATTCCCGCGACGAGATTCCTTTGAGGCATCATGTGCCCAACAGGCAACGTGATATAGACCAAGCCCGGTCCTGCCATCTTGCGTGACTGCAATGGCAATTCCGCAAATGTATTTCCGCGCGCCATAAGGATAGCGACCATCCTCGAAGAACGACAACCTGCCCTCGATCGTATCGAGACCAAATCGAACGAATTTATCCGTCACGACTTTTGATCCGGTGATTTCATAGCCATCGATTCGTAGAGTTTCACCTGGCCGAATCTTGAAGCTGAACTTCGCAACTCGGCGACGTTGCGCAACCAGACAGAGTTTTCCGATACCCCAATATCCGGCGATATCGTTGTTACGGGAGCACAGGTATCCACAAAGCGAACTGGCCAAGGAATTCATCTGACGACGTTTCATTTCAAATTCACGTTCCTTTCCCCGAGCTCGTTCGCAATCGCACCAACAGGTCGTCGAGCTGCGCGAACGTCGCCTCGGAGGGTCGTTCGCGCAGCTTACTTGAGTCTCGTGCCTCCTCCAATTGACTACTCAAAGAACCGTAGGCGCGTTCGTGCACGGCCATGTCCTGATCTTCGATGGTCTGCTGTTCAGCGCCCGCGGTCTTGCGTGCCACCAAGTCATCGATCTGGGGGAGTCGAAACTCACGGTTCAACACCGTGACGTTGGCCTGCACCTCTCCGGTGCGCATGAGCCAGATGCCCGTGAGCAGGACGCGATACACATAAAGCAACGGCTTGATACGCCGCGGCGACTCCTTCTGCCACAGCTTCCACTGCGTTTCGGAGAAGCCCAGGTAGTGATGGGCGTGATGCCGCGTCACACAATCATCCGCAATGGCTCGCAGCTCCTCATGCGCTGCACTGGTGCGCACCACCAACGGCGACAGCACTTGCTCCAGCACATACCCGTTTTTCTTGAGCAGCAGGCCAAAAAACTTCCGCACATCGTGGCTGACAATGTCCATCTCCAGGCCGTCAATCACGCGCGAGTCCTCTACCGTCTCGTCGCTCAAAGTGAGCCCCACCACCTTCGGCAGCGGCAGCACGTGCGCTCCCCGCAGATCGAAGTCCGAGTCCGGTGACGGAAAGCCATACAGGTGCGCGCCACTGATGGTCGCAAACACCAGCGGGTAAGGTTGCGCATCGGCAATCTGTTGTAGTCTGGGATCAAGCGTCATGGCAAAAGGGAGAGTTTCTCGATTTCGGAGCGAAGATTGAGTCTGGCTTGCTGCTCATAACGGTCCCGCATCCACGAGGTTTGGTAGATAACGGACCGCTCCAGGAAACGTTCAAGCACCTCACGACGCCCACGGGCATAGTTGCTTTCCTCTACAAACGCATACTCCGACCTGATTGCGTCCGCATAGTCGCGATAGGCTTCCGCCGACGCACCCAGCACGGCCAAATCTGCATCAGCCATCACCGCGCCATTTCGATCATTCACCGCAACGACATGCCCGGCGGTAAGCTCAATCAAGCGCTGCACCTCGCACACCCGGTCGGCCCCCAAACCCACCGCCTGCGCAAACTCCTGAAAGAGCAGCGCACTATCCTGTTCGTTGGTGTGCGACTTAGGATCGTAGACAACATCATGAAACCACAACGCCGCCCGCACGGCGTCGATATCGGAGGCCGTTTCCTGCAACGCCTCCGCCTGCTCCAGACAAGCGTCAACATGCTGCAGGTTGTGATAGTGACGCCGTGGCTCTCCGTAAGCGGCTGTGATCCGGGCAAACCAAACATCTGTGTTGGCGGCCACGCCCCAGCGGCCCCAAAGACGATCCCAGGCCACACGCTCCACATATTGCAGTGCCCTCATCCGATGAGTGTCTGGCCGTTACGCGCCTGATCACGACGCGTCTCGATCAGGAAATGATTCACCGCTTCATAGTCCGGCCGTGGCGGTAGGCGGGTTGACGCGAGAGCCGCTTCGAACTCCCGGTGCAGTTCCTTCCGCCAATCATCCACCTTCGACCACGCCAATTCACCGCGCTTGACCGCCAACAGACGCTCACGATGGGCCTCCACCCGCACGGGAACCCGCCCCTCGCGCAACGTCGCTGCCCCGGTGAGTAACAACCGCAGCAGATGCATCGCGTGCTTCCAGCGAATGCTCCCCTGATTGCGCAAGTCCTGCTCCAGCTTTTTGAACTGACTGAGCGCGTAGCCGTTGAAGGTCTGAAAAACCACGCGCGACAGAAAACGCTCGCGCAACGCCAGCAACGCCTCCCCTACCGGCGTCACCTTCTCGACCAGCGGCGAGTAGAGACACTCCAGGATGTTGGGATTCGCCTTGAGCGCCATCGTCAGAAACTTCTGCAATTCCCAATGGCAGGACTGCGCCTCACCGTCCTCAAACTGCTCGGGCGCGCCAAACAAAGACCAGAGCATCTCCGCCGGCGCAACATAGACCCCGCGCACATCGGTGTCGGATTCTTCTGTATCCAAGCCGTAGGCACGCGAGCCCACCACGCAGGAGAAAACAACCAGCGATTCCAGATCAAAGACTTCCTCTGCCGACGCAGACGACGGCAAGTGATCCTTGAAGTGTTTGAGAATCTCGAAGCCCTCACGGGGCAAGGTGACTTCGAACCCGTCATGAAATCGAACCGCATAGCCGGTCTCTGTTCCCACCGGTGTCCGCACGATGATACCCACCGCCCCCACCGGGTGAATCGCACGGCCATTGCTGCCCACAGATTCCTGCTGGACGACCACCTGGGTGCCTGCTGATGGACGTTGAGGTTCGGAGTTCATGGTTGCGGTGCAATCGGAGGGTTCAGTTCGACCCCGTAAGATTCAAGAATCAGCAGCCTAACTTCGGTGGAATAAAACCACTCCAGCATCAATTTGGCTTCCACTGGAACATCTTCCCAAAACTCATTGGCAAGTTTGCCCTGCATGATGGCACCCGCGTTCTGCGTGTAGAGGGCTAAAACCGCTTCATCTGACGACGCTACTCGCCGCAAGAACAACGGTAGGTCCATTCCGCATCGAGCCACCGCACAAAGCCACGAGTCGAGGTCCGAACCTTCAGGATCAACCAAAGACTCAACAACCATAGTTTCGAATACTCCCGAAACGGCCTGTTTTTCCGTCGATGACCAACCAGTCCAACCGGCATTCAACAATGCTCGCCCCACCACTTCCGGATCAGGCCACCACCCCGGTTCCGATACCAACACCTCCAGGATTCGAGGCAGGTAATATCGGAAATCTGATTCCTCGCCCACGGTCAAAAGTGCTTTCGAGGCGTAAGTGCACAACTCGCCCTCTGAGATATCGCGCAAAGGCTTGGTTAGAAGAATCGCGATTTCCTCATCAGAGAGGCAACACGGGCAAGCTGCTATCGATTCCGGTTTGGGCACCAACTCAAACGCATCGTAAAGCGCACCAATGGACTGGGTCAGTTGAGGGGTCATCGTAGGACGGAATAAAACCGAGCATCAGCTCATGATCGTTTTGAAATCTTCACCCGGCTCCGTGTGTTTGTCGAATCCCACGAAGATCCGGGCGTTGGCGTTGGTGGCGACTTCGCCGAGGGCCTGCAGTTCGCGTAGACGCAGGAGCGCCGGGTGTTTCGTATAGGCGTCGGCGGCCTTGGTCTGCTCGCGCAGGGCCTCGACTTCCGCATCGTTCTTGATGCGCAGGGCTTCGGCTTCCGCGTGGGCTTCCTTCAATCGCGCCGCCGCCCGCGTCGCCGCGGTCTGGGTCTCGATTTCCGCCGTCAGTTCGGCCTCCAGACGCTGGTTCGCCGCCTGCGCTTCGGCATCAATCTGCCGCTGCGCCGCTTTGGTGCGGCTTTCAATGAGCTGCGCCTGGCTGAGACGTTCCGCCGTCAGCACCTTGTTCATGATTTCCTGCAGGTTGCCCGGGAACATGAGGTCCTTTACGTCGGCCCGCAGAATGCTCACACCGTAACCGGTGGCCGCGGCTGTCACTTCACCCAGGATGTCTTCACTGAGCTGGTTGCGGTTGGTCAGAATCTGTTCGAGCGACATCGATGCCAGCGAACGGCGGGCCGCCAACTGCACATCGCTGTAGAGGCGTTCGTCGTGGTTGTTCACATGGTGCAGGGCGGCGACCGGATCGGTCACTTTGAACTGCACGATGATGCTCACTCGAATCGCGACCTTGTCCGCGGTCAGGATTTCCTGGCCTTTGATCGTGAGGTCGCGTTCGCGCACATCGACGAAAGCCAGTTCGACCACCGGATGGTTTTTGGTGCGCCGAAAGAACGGCTTGCGCGGCACCCGGTAACGACCGGGTCCCAGCACTTTGCTCATCACTCCGTTTTCATACCAAACGGCGCGATGGGTGTCTTTGATGATAATGTCTTTTTGCATGACTGTAGTTGTAAATTGGATGCTCCGAAGCGCCGTCCATGTGGTCGGAAAAACCGGGTCAGATTGGCCCGCGGCAATCTGTTCAAAGAGTGCGGGCGATGGTGGTTTTCGGCCTTACGGCGCCGGAGCAAAGGGTTGAAAATATATAGGCCGTCAGCGCGCTGTTTTTAACCACGAATGGACACGAATGACTTCGCTACCGCTTCGTCCCGGAACTGAGGAACTCAGGGCTATTAATAAAAACCCGTGGAGTGGTGTCTTAAAGCGTAACGGTAGTGGAGCAATTCGTGTCCATCTCAGGCCATTCACTTCGTTCATAGACGTGGTTAAAAATAACAGCAGACTAACGGGCTCAGGTTTGGTCGAGTTCCTGCGCGGCGTCCTGGCGCTCCGCCTTGTGGCGGGCGCGCTTCAGACGACGGGCGCGTTGCCAGGGCTGCTCGTCTGCTTCGCCGGCCATGATGCAGCCGCGCGGTTGGATTTCTCCCACCACGTGGGCCAGACCAAACTGATCGATCTGCGCTTTGACTTTGGTCGCGTCCTTGTAGCCCAGCGGCGACTCCGACAGGTCCGCTCCTCCGTTGAACCAACGAATGTCGAGTCCGGCGGTGGTCTCGTCGAGCACCTGCTTCACGCGGCCCGGATCGAGCTCACCGTCGTCGTTCTTGTAGGGCGCAATCGTCGCCGTGCGCGAGCGGTTGCGGCCGGCTCCGTGCGGGCAGAACGACAGGTAGTCGTCATTGTCCGCCCCGAGCACGAGCAGGATCTCTCGCGCCATGTTGAGCGGGATCAATCCCAGCAACGGTCGGCCTTCGGCGTCTTTCCACGCTGGCGTCGCTCCCTTGCCGTGCAGGAAGGTGTCACCGCGTTTCCACACGAAGTTGTGCTCGTTGCCGATCTGCACCAGCGCGCGCTGACCCAGCCGACGCAGCAAGGCGTCGTGGAGAAGCGCGTGGTTCTCGCGCGTCCAACGGCCCACGTATTGCAACGCTTCCCAGTAGCTCGCGCCTTCCGGCGAATCATACGGCAACCAGGCGGCAGCATCCGGGATGTCCTTGGCATTCTCGCGGCACCATTTCTTGGCGGCCTTGAGTCCACGCTTGTAGACATCGGCCCCCAGTCCACGCGATCCGTGATGGGTCACCAAGACGTTGAACGCGCCGTCACGACGCTCGATCGATTTGGCCAGGTCGTTGTAACCGGCTGCCTCGAGGGCGGCTCGTTGCGTATCCGTGAAATCGACACGGCCAATGTAGGAGAAGTGGTTGCCGTCGCCCTGCGTGCCCAGGAAATCCTGAGCGCGGCTGCGCAGGCCGCCGAGGTAGGGATTGTCCCACACCGGCTCTCCGAGCACGGCCGAGGTCCACTGGTCGCCCCGCGGGCGTCCGCCCGGACCAAAGTGAGTCACCTTTTGCAGGTGATCCATCATCTCGGTCGTCGGGTGATTGGCCGGGAAGAAGGTCGCAAACATCGAGCAACAAATGTCGGCCGAGTGCGCGCCCGGGATGATGGCGTTCTCCGCGGCGATCGCGCCGCCCACCGGGATGGTGGCAGGGGCCTGGCCTGTCGGGCAGGCATCGGGCATGATGGCCCCACGTTGCACCACCGGCATGCGCAGCATCTCGTGCATACGACGACGCACCGCGGTAACATTGGCGGTTTCCTCGTCGCCCTCGGCCTCGATGGCCTCGGCCAGCGGCGCCGGCTCGTGTCGCGGCAGGGCCACGATCAATTGCTTGGGGAATTCTTCCTCGAGCTGCACCAGCAAGGTCGCACGTTCCACGCCTTCGGCCTCCATCTGACGAGCACGCCGCAGCGTAGCGCCCAGGCGTTTTCCTTCGTGCCAGCCTTCCGCGATCAGGTCGCGGGCTTTGATTTCAATGTTCATGACGATTGTTTTTCTTCTTGGTGGACCGGGCTGGGCCTGTCGCCCCCGCACCCGATCGGGTTTTGATTTCTTGGTTTAATTCGGCGGCAGTCTAACACGTTCCTTAAATCGGAGATAGCGCTATTGCCGGTGGTTTCCTGATTATTGAGTCAGGTTTTAATGAAAGCCGAGTGAGCGACGTGGGCCGCCGATCGCTGTGCCTTTAACAGGACCATCAGGGATCGGCGGGTTGGTCACTTCGGCCAGAGTAGCCGGACGATCATGGTCCGGGGGCGTGAGTTCGAGATGTGCGGCGAGGCGCCGGGCTTCGGCCGGGGTCAGCGGTCCAAACTCACGATGTGCGATCAGGCGGCCCGGGCGCAGCAGCGCCGGGTCGAGATCGGCGAGTTCGCCATTCATGGTGCACACCACGTGCAGTCCAAGCGCGTCGCCGGTCATACCGTCGGTGAGGTTGAGTAGCAGGGCCACCCGCTCGCGATTGTCCTCGGCGCGGCGCATGAGCACGCTTTCGGCGTCTTCGAGCACAAGCACTTTGCGCAGATTGGAGGTGCGGTTTTCCTCGGCCCAGAAGGACACGATCTCTCCGGCATCGAGTTTGACGAACCGCGCGGCCGACATGACGTAGAACTGGTGGGTCTCCGTCAGCCAGTGCGCGAGCGAGCGCAGCAGCGACGTCTTGCCGGTGCCGGGTTCGCCGGTGAGCAGGCTCAACCCGTAGCGCCGCGCGTCCATGCGCTCCAGCCAGTGCTCGATCCACGCGGGAACGGCCTCTCCGTAGTAGAGGTGGGTGCGGTCCCGGGGCACGACTTGGTCGGCCGCGATCGGCACGCGACGCACTTCCAGATCGCCGTAACTTTCGTTGAGCAATCCGATGCGGTGCGCCGGTGGTTCCTCGATGTCTGTGCAACGATAGTGGGCGTAGAGCTCCTCCAGCAGCTTCGCAGCCTGCGCCGGCGTGCCGGCGTAGACCATCAACGAGCCGCGAGGGTGATCGTCGAGTGGATTGGCGTTGCGCAGCAAGAGCTCCACAAAGCCGTGCCCGGGCCAGAATCCGGCAAGCGCGTAAAGGCGAACCGTCGAGGGATCGTCCTCGGCTGCTGTATCCATACCGTAATGACTGAGCCAGCAGTGATCGCCGATCGTGTGCGCGATTTTCTGCGCATCCCACGCGGCCTTGAGCTGGCGACCATGCAGCCAGCCGCGCTCAAGCGCCGGATAGGGAATCTCGGTGCCACAGAGCGCGGTTTGCATGTAGTGCAACGGAGGTGATTCGGTTTTGGTGAAAAGGGATTTCATGACTAAAATTTTGAACGTGATGAAATGGCGGGCTCGCGCTGTTCAGCGCTGCCCGCCCGCAATGAGCGCTTCCCAAGCCGCGAGCACGATGAGGTCACCGCGCAGGTTTTTCTGGCCGGCTTCACGCACTTGGCGGGCTCGTTCGCGCGACACGCCCAGATCGGCGGCAATGTCGTCGAGCGTGCCGTCCTCGAGGTAGTAACGACGCAGAGCGAGTGCTTGGTTGGCTGGAAGACGTTCCAACGCGGCGAGCAGGGTGGCCAACAGGTCGACTTGCTCAGCATTGACTGCCGGGCAAATGCCATCGGTGTCGGGCAGCGCTCCCCACTCCGGCTCCTCAGGCTCGCGTTGCGCGGCGCGCACGGCGTCGATCTCAAACGTGCTCAGGCCCGTGTCGCGCGCGATGTCCTCGATGGTAGGGTCTCCCCCGCCGCGGTGAGCCAGGCGCACCCGCGACTCGGCAATCGTGCGAGCGAGCGCGCGTTGACGGCGGGTCAGCGGATCCAGGCGGCGCAGCTCGTCGAGAATCGCACCGCGCACGCGCACGTAACAATAGGCACGCATCTCGCGCCGCGGGCCGTCGCATTGCTCGAGCGCAACGACAAGGGCGAGCTTGCCCACGCTCGCGAGGTCATCGCGAGCGACGTGCGACGGCAGTCGGCGGGAAACCGACGCCACAGCCGTGTCCACGAGGTCGAGAAAGTCGACCACCGGAGACGGAACTGGAGTGATACAGGTCATGGGAAGAATCCGCCCGCAAAGGGGATGAGTGATGTCGTGAAGACCGGCGCCTCCCTGACCTGCGAGCGGATGTCAGGGGGCCAGGAAGTGTCGCCAGTCGGGATGTCGGGCCTCGCGAAGCGTGGCCGCGACCGGGAGTGCGGCGGGCGCTTGGGGACGCCGCATAAGACGCAGC
The DNA here is from genome assembly GCF_029023725.1 of Synoicihabitans lomoniglobus. Taxonomy (GTDB): domain Bacteria; phylum Verrucomicrobiota; class Verrucomicrobiia; order Opitutales; family Opitutaceae; genus Actomonas; species Actomonas lomonigloba. Next base: position 5,719,470 of record NZ_CP119075.1, on the reverse strand, counting down.
CCGGCTTCGTGCGGGAGCCGGTTGGCTTTGAGGGTGTTGATTTCGCGTTTGGACCAGACGAGGTTCTCGAAACTGTCGCGTCCGCCGCGGTGCCGGGGCACCACGTGGTCGAGATTACCACCCCGCTTGCCGACGCGTTCGCCCGTGTATTGGCAGACACCGCCGTCGCGGGAAAAAATGGCCTCGCGGCTGGGCTTCGGTTGGTGGACCGGCATCCGGCTGTAGTGGGTGGAGACCATGACGGTCGGCACCCGCACGGTCCGGCCCGGCGCGCGCACCACGAGATCGAAATCGCGGATCGGCAAGGCGAGCCACTCGTCCCAGGACACGGGTCGCAACTGGCTCGGACTTTCGAAGCCCCAGCTCCCGTCGGGGAGTCGGGGGTAATCGATATCCAAGCCCAACGCCGGCGGGTTGCCGGCGCTGCCCCCGGCGAGCGCAACGAGCGCCTGCCGAACCGTGCGGTGCCCGATGGGCTGCCAAACGCGGTTGAGCGAAAGCACGATGGGTTTGTTGGTGATGTCTTGGTTCATGGTTCTTTGGTTGTTAAAATTGGGAATGAGGATGGATCTGAAAAATCGGGGTTCTTTGGTTTGAAATATTGGGAGACAACTGGAGCACCGCGCCGGAGTTGCACCGGCCTCGCCGCGTTACGAGCGCGGGACATCGCTGCCAATGATTGCGGTGCGAAAGAGGTAGGGCTCGACCTTGCGTCGAGCCGCAGCGGAGTGGGGTCGGGAGGCGCAGGATGCGGCCTCACACAAGGTGAGGCCCTACAGGTAATCCGCCGTCACTGAAGATACCGTCTGCGCGAAAATGGCGCCCCGAGCAGGATTTTAACCTGCACTAATCCGCGTTCGAAGCGCGGTTGACTCTACGGTTGCCGACCGGGGCTAATGGTCTCCGAGGCAGGACTCGCACCTGCATCCTTCCGTTTAGAAAACGGGTCCCTTTCTATTCGGGCACTCGGAGCTAAACTGGTTGGACCGCCCGGAATCGCACCGGGAATACGACCTTCGCAAAGTCGGGTGATATCTTTTTCACCACGGTCCATAAAAATGGAGCCTCCCGTCGGAATTGCACCGACCTCACGGCACTACAAGGGCCGCGCATCGCTCACTACGCTTGAGAGGCATCACGGTGGAAATGGTCGACGTGACAGGGGTCGCACCTGCATGGGCTTTCGCCCGCGAGTTTCTAAAACTCGTGTGTATACTGTTCCACCACACGCCGAATAAAATGGTCGCGAAGGTCGGCCTTGCACCGACACGGGCCAAAGCCCGGCAGGGTTTAAGCCTGCTGTGTATACTCATTTGTTCGCGCCGCCGCCCGAAGGGCACCCGCTGCGCTCACCCTTCGCGAATCTCAGGGCTACGCCATCTCCGCGCTTCGCGCTTCGTCACCACTTCGCGAAAATCTGGTGCTCAAGGAGGGATTTGCACCCTCATGCCACGTTGGGCAGCGGGGTTTGAAGCCGCCGTGTATTCTCTTCCACCACTTGAGCAAAATTTTGGAGCCAGCACGGAGAGTTGCACTCCCTGCCTTCCGCTCGACAGGCGGCTGCACTTCTAAACGTGCTACGCGGTCACAAATCAAGGTGGTCAGGTGGAAGGGAGTCGCACTCTCTTCGCCGGCATCACAAACCGGTGCCCCGCTGTCTGGGCCGCTCACCTGAAATATTGGTCCGCGCGGCAGGACTTGCACCTGCGAAGGTCGATGGACCGGCCCGTTTACAGCGGGATGCGTTTGCTGCTTCGCTCTACACGCGGAGTAAAAATGGTCAGAGCGGCAGGACTTGCACCTGCGATCCCTCGGTTCCAAACCGAGCGCGTTAACTGCTACGCTACGCTCTGATAAAATGGATGCAGGGCCGGGAACTGCCCCCGGGAAAGGTCGCTTATGAGACGCCTTGGCCGCTTGGCTCCCTGCAGAAATAGAATGGTGAACGCTCCCGGTATCGCGCCGGATTCTCTTGGGCTTCAACCAAGCGTGAGCACTTGCTTCACCAAACGTTCGAATCGAAAAAACTGGCATCCGGCGTGGGACTTGCACCCACCACACTGAGGTTTGGAGTCTCTGTCGCCGCTTGGAACATGGCCGGATAAATACACGAAAATGGACCGTAGCGTGGTCGGCTCGCACGGTGATGCTCCGTGGTCGCCCGGTTATCAACCGGGTGCTCTGCTGTTGAGCTACAAGCCGGGAACCGCACCTCCAACGGCGGGATACGACAACCTCGTCCAAGGCCCCGCATCCCGCCGTTCGGGAAAGTGGTGGAGACTGCGGGCTCTGCCCCCGCCGCCTGCTGCGTGCAAAACAGCCGCTCTGCTGAATGAGCTAAGTCCCCAACGTATTCAAAAAATGGAGAACGACCCCGGTGCCGCCCCGGGCAGGACACCGCTTTGCAGGCGGCCGGATTCACTGGCTTCCTCGTCGTGCGGAAAGTAGTGGTGGAGTCGGCGGGATTCGCACCCACGCTAAACGGATTAAAAGTCCGTTGTGCTACTTTTACACCACGACTCCTGTGGAGCGCGCACCGAGACGTAGCGAAGCGAAGATGGGCAGCCAGCATGGCTGGGCCACCGGGCCCGAGCTCAGCGAGTCAATCGCACTCGGGACTGTGGACTGGCAGACCACCGCGTTACTACTACGCCATGCGCGCAAAAAATGGTCACCGGGACGGGTCTCGCACCCGCATTCACTGGCTTGAAAGGCCAGGGTCCTGATCGGTTAGACGACCCGGTGAAAAATGAACCTCCGGCGCGGCAAGCATCGCCTTTTAACACGTGATGACGCGCACCCTAACCGGAAGATTTCGGCATGCGTTGCCGATCGACGCCCGACACACGTGCCGGGACCCCAATAAACCAAAGAACCACCCCGCCCCTCTCGGCTCTCGCCGGATTGGACACCCGCTGGATTGCGCGGACATTGGCTGATTGGCTGGGCTCAGCGGTGAAGCCACTTACGGAATATGAGGTAGAGCCTTGGGAAGCTCTGCGTTCCGGAAGCGGCCTTGTGATGGACACAAAAAAGCCCGCTTCCGGGCGGAAAGCGGGCACATGAGGGTATAAAATCTCCTCAACGCTAGGTCGCGCCCCTTTCCTTAAAACTGTTATAGACGAGTCGAAAATCACCCGGATCATTCTGCTCCGGCATATGCGGTTCCTTGATCGCACACGACCAACCCCGCGCCGTTGAAGCGGATAATCTGGGTTCATAGGGTCGGGTGGAAATCATGACAGCGGAGAGTGTGTTTTTAAGGTTCGATTAACTACAACGGATTCGCAGGCAGGCTGATCAAGAGCGGATCGCATCTTTTATCAAGAAGTTGCCCGGCGAGGGGTTGATGCCGCGGAGTCTACCACGCGGGCCCAATCCTTGCCATGTCGTTTCGCGCAGGTTACCTGACTGGTTAATCATGTTTGAAAATCTGTTCTCCGAGCGCGGTCTTTCCCTTGATCGCTTGCGTGTATTGGTGGAGGTCCATGACGCTGGCAGCATCGCCGCCGCCGTTCCGGGAGACCCCGTGCGACAAAGCCAATACAGCCGTCAGATTCGCGAACTCTCGGAATACTTCGGCTGCGACGTCGCGCAACGAAGCGGGAAAGTGCTGCGCCTTACTCCACAGGGCGCGCGTCTGGCTCAACTCGCTCGCAGCCACCTGCAAAGCATCGAGGACTTTCGCGCGGAATGCCGCGCCGAAAGTGTGGACTACACCATCGCCGCCGGAGACAGCATCATTCAATGGCTGGTCATTCCGCGCGTGGGCAACGTTCTGGCCACCGTTCCCGACGTGCGTCTCGCAACCGCCAATCTTCGCACGAACGACATCGTCCAGCAGTTGAGCGACGGCCGCATTGATTTTGGTATACTTCGACGCAACGCGGTGCCCGCGACGCTCAAGTCCAAGCCACTCGGGAAACTGAAATACACCCTGGTTGTTCCTCGGGAACTGAAACCGCCGCGCCTGAAGGTCACTCTCGCTCATGCTCTGGCCCATCTGCCGATCGCATCGCAGAAATCCGACGGCCAGTTCATTCGTCGACTACGAGAGATAGCCAACGCCAGCGGGACCGATCTCACCCCTTCCCTTCTTTGCGAATCATTCCCCCAAAGCCTGAGTGCGGTGAGAACAGGTTGCTTCGCCGCGATCCTGCCCAAGATAGCCACCAGCGACCTGAAAGAACCTCGATATCTGATGATCGAGGACAAAGCACTCGCCGTGCTGCACCGCGATCTCGCTCTGGCATGGAACCCCCGCCTGTCCCACGTGCGACCAATTGCCAACAAACTTGCGGACGCCCTCTCCCGACAACTCGCCATCGACCGCTAGATCTGGCCGCCGACGGCAGGCTGACGGCGCCTGCCGATAAATGTTAGCGCAACGGCACCTTTTGACCTCATGGCCGTCTACGGTAAGCTGACTCCCCTCCCCGTCTTACCCATTCATGCTGACGGTTTCGTGTCTTTCGTGTGTTTCGTGGTTATCAAAAAGTTTCCCATGTTTAGTCCCCGCTCCCTTCTCTTCACCTTGCTCGCGCTCGCAACCGCCACGGTCACGTCTGCGCTCACTCACGACGCCATCGTCTCCGCTACCGCCGGCCCCGACACTTTCCCTCTCGTCGCCAAGGGCAAGGCCGCGACCCTCATCATCGACGATCACGACTTCAAGGGCGTCCACCATGCCGTCGACGATCTCCGCGCCGACGTCGAGCGCGTGACTTCGCTCGCGCCTTCAATCTCGAAGAACCCGCTTGCCGGCGGCTGGCGCGTCGTCATCGGCACCATCGGGCATAGCAAGATGATCGACCACCTCATCGAGTCCCGCCAACTCGACGTCTCCAAAATCGGCGGCCTGTGGGAGGCCTTCATTATTCAAAAAGTGGGCAACGATCTGGTCATCGCGGGCAGCGACATGCGCGGCACCATCTACGGCATCTACGAGCTCTCGGAACAAATCGGCGTCTCCCCCTGGTATTGGTGGGCCGATGTGCCCGTAAAAACCTCCGCCGAGCTTCACGTCGCCGCCCAGGGCATCACCGACGACGGCCCTGGCGTCCAATATCGCGGCATTTTCATCAACGACGAGGCTCCCGCTCTCACGGGTTGGGTGGGCGAAAAATTCGGCGCTTTTGACCACACGTTTTACGTCCACGTCTTCGAACTGCTGCTTCGTCTCCGCGCCAATTATATCTGGCCCGCCATGTGGCAACCGCGGGCGTTCTCCGACGACGATCCCCTCAACCCTCAACTGGCCAACGAATACGGCATCGTCATCGGCACCACCCACCACGAACCCCTGATGCGCGCCCACGCCGAGTGGGACAAATACGGCGAGGGTCCGTGGGACTACACCAAGAACGACGCCAAACTGCGCGAGTTTTGGACCGGAGCCGTCGAACGCGCCAAACCCTACGAAAGCATCTACTCCCTTGGCATGCGCGGCGATGGCGACTCCGCCATGTCAGCCGACACCAACACCGCCCTGCTCGAACGCGTGGTCGCCGACCAACGCACCATTCTCGAGGAAACCCTCGGCCGCCCCAATCCCCAGATCCCCCAGCTCTGGGCGCTCTACAAGGAGGTGCAGGACTACTACGAAGCCGGCATGCGCGTGCCCGACGACGTCATCCTCCTCTGGTGCGACGACAACTGGGGCAACATTCGCCGCCTGCCCACGCCCGAGGAGATGGAGCGTCCCGGCGGCGCCGGCGTGTATTACCATTTCGACTACGTGGGCGGACCGCGCAACTACAAGTGGCTCAACGTGCAGCCCATCAGCAAGGTCTGGGAACAGATGCACCTAGCCTGGCAACACGCCGCCAATCGCATCTGGATCGTCAATGTCGGCGACCTCAAACCGATGGAGTTTCCCATCGAATTTTTCCTCACCATGGCCTGGGACCCGGCCGGCATGGACTACGAGGCCATGCGCGCCTACACGCCCGCATGGGCCGCCCGTGAGTTCGGCTCCGAGCACGCCGACGAAATCGCCGCGCTCATCGACGGCTACACCAAACTCAACCGCCATCGCACCCCCGAGATGATGGCGCCCGACACCTACAGTCTCGTCAACTACGACGAAGCCGAGCGCATCCTCACCCAATGGCGTGACCTCGTCGCCCGCGCCGAAGCCGTCAACGCCGCCCTGCCCGACGACGCTCGCGCCGCCTTTTTTCAACTCGTGCTCTACCCGGTGAAGGCCAGCGCGACCGTGCGCGAAGTGCACATCGCCGCCGCCAAAAATTCCCTCTACGCCGAACAAGGCCGTGCGGCCGCCAACACCGCCGCCGCCCACGCCCACGCCATGTTCGACCAAGACGCCGCGCTGGTGGACGAATATCACAGCCTGCTCGACGGCAAGTGGAACCACACCATGGCCGAAGCCAACTTCGGCTACACCTACTGGCAAACGCCGCCCGCCGAAGTCATGCCCGCCGTGCAGAAACTGCGGCCCAACCCCGGCGCGCGCCCTGGCCTCGCCGTCGAGGGCAGCCCGTTTGGTTTCCCGCGTTGGGGCGTGCCCCAACCCACCGTGCCCGCCATCGACGTCTACAGCGCCAGCACCCGCTGGGTGGAGCTCTTCAATCGCGGCGATACCGCCTTCGATTTCACCGTCCGCCCCGACGCCGCTTGGCTTAAAGTCGAACCCGCCGGCGGACCCGTGGAAGAGATGGTCCGTCTCACGGTCGCCGCCGACTGGGCCCGCGTGCCCGAAGACACCACCGAAACCGGCTTCACCATCAACACCACCGCGGGACAAAGCTTTCGCGTCACGGTGCCCATCGTGAATCCGTCCGACCTGCGCCCCGGCGCCTTTGACGGTCACATCGAGGTGAATGGTCACATCGCCATCGAAGCGCCGAACTATTCCCGAGCGGTCTCCTCCGGCAACACCTACTGGCAGGTGCTCGAAGACTTCGGCCGCACCCTCGGCGGAGTTGCCTCGTATCCCGTCCGGGCCGACCACGAAAAACCGGGCGGGCAGAGCTCCCACCTCGAATACGACATCTTCGCCCGCACCACCGGCGAGATCGATCTGGAGATCCACACCGCACCATCGCTCGATTATCAAAGCGGTGATGGCCTGCGTTTCGCCGTGTCGATCGACGACGGCCAGCCTGAGATCCTAAAAGTGGATACATGGAAAACCCTCCAGACTTGGGAAAAGGCGGTCGGCGATGGCGTCACCCGCGTGAAGACCAAAGTCACCATCGACCATCCCGGGGTGCACACGATCAAGCTCTGGCGCGTCACGCCCGGCGTCGTGTTCGAACGCCTCATTCTCGGCAACCCCGCCACCTGGCGCAACCAAGGCCAAGGCGTCCTCCCCAGCTACCTCGGCCCACCCGAGAGCCCGCGCGGCGGAATCGAGTAAAACCACGGTTAGCAACCGCATTGCTCAACAGTTTAGCTTGAGCTCCTTATCCGGGTTTATCTGTGTCCATCTGTGGTTAAAAAACTTCAGGCTGACCGCACGACGCGCCACCTCCCATGACGCTGCGCGAACTGGCCAAACTTGCCGACCTGTCTCCCTCCGCGATCTCGCTCGCGCTGCGGGATAGTCCGCGCATCGCCGCCGCGACCAAGGAACGCGTTCGCGCCCTCGCGGCGGAACACGGCTACGCCCCCGACGCCCGCATCGTCGACATGATGCGCCACCTGCGCAAACCGCGCGTCCAACGCGAGCGGGCGTGTTTCGGCGTGATCTCGTTCTACGACCATCAACGCCCGTGGGAAAAGTCCCCGCACCTCACGCGTATTTACGAAGGCATGATACGGCGCGCGACCGAGGTGGGTTACCGCCTCGAACCATTGTGGTTGAAAGCGCCGGGACTTTCCCTGCGCCGCTTCCGCGAGATTCTGGAGGCCCGCGGCATTGAAGGGTTACTCTCCTTTGGCAGTCCCGACGTGGAGCAGGATTTCCCCTCCGAACTGAAAGCCTGCGCCGTCGTCACGGTGGGTTTCAGCATCCGCACCAAATTGCATCGCGTAACCAGTCGACCCTACATCGACACGCTCAACGCCCTGAACCAACTGCGCGCTCTCGGCTACCGCCGACCGGGGCTCGTGCTGAGCGAATACGAGGACGCCCGCACCCACCACTCCCACGCCGCCGCCTACCTCGGCTGGTGCGAGCAACACGTCGGCATCAAGCGCGCCGTGCCCGTGCTGCGCGTCACCGAGTTCGAGGCCGGACCGTTTCTGCAATGGCGCAGCGCGCACCAGCCCGACGCCATCATCTTCGTGCATTCCTCGGCCGCCGTCGGGCAGCTCAAGCTCGTGCTCAAGCTCAACGGCATCCGTCCGCCCGACGACCTCGGTGTCGCCGTGCTCGGGCACACCGTCGAAGGCTCGGGCTTTGCCGGCATGCAACAAAACCAGGCTCTCATGGGCGCCTGGGCGGTCGAGCTGCTCGCTGCCCGCATTGCCAACCGCGACTTCGGCATCCCCCAAACCCCGCGCGTCGAAATGGTCGAAAGCGAATGGGTCGACGGCCCATCCCTGCGCCAGCAACCCTGATCATTCGGCTGTTTTTTAACCACAGATGGATACAGATGGCTTCGCCTACCGGCTACGCACTGAAACCTATTTATCAGACAACACCTTCGTTTGCCGGATCTAAATCTTTGTTAATCTGTGTCCATCTGTGGTTGAAAAATTCAGGCTGAAAACCCCATGACCAACGCACCCGAGCCTCACCCTGCATCGTGCCTCAATTGCGGGACGCCGGTGACGGATAAATTCTGTCCGCACTGTGGACAGAAGACGCAGCCGACTCGCCTCCCGTTGCGCATGTTTCTGGGCGAGGCGATTGCGACGTTTCTCAATCTCGACGGTCTGTGGTGGCGCACCTTGCGGGACCTGTTCCGCCATCCCGGAAAACTCACCCGCGACTACAATGACGGCAAACGCGCCGCCTACGTGCCCCCGCTACGGCTCTACTTGTCGATCAGTGTGATCTACTTTTTCACCGTCTCCCTTATCGGCCAAAATCGGGTGATGTTCATCTCGTTCGGGGTCGATGATGGCAACACGGGGGCCGTGTTCGGGCTGGTGCAATACCTCATGTTTTTTCTGGTGCCGGCATTCGCCGCCATCCTCCACTTGCTGCACCGCAAGCGAAACGGTTTTTACGTCGAATACCTTGTCATGGCCGTGCACCTCCACTCGGTCTGGTTTGTTCTCTTCTGGCTGCGCCTCATCATCGATTGGCTCATCGGACCTGCTCCGATCGAGCCGGGCTCGATTCGCCAAATCATCGACGGGGCGGCATCATTTATCTCTGAGGTGTTACCACTTGTTTATGTGGTCGCCAGCCTCCGCGGCATGGTCGGGGCGTCGTGGGTCATGACGATCATCAAGGGCTTCGCGGCCATGTTTCTCCATCTCCTGATCATGGGCGGCACCGTGGCACTTTATATGTTCCTGCGCGGTATCACCAGCGTGCAAGTGACGGCCGGTTGATCAGCTCCAACCCTTCCGCGCTCGCGGCGCGATTGGCCTTTTTATGTGGACATACCACATGTGTTTCCTACTCATGTGGCTTAACCACACGTAAGCTATCATGCCTCCCGAAAAACTCGATCTCCTCCAAGGCACTCTCGACCTCATGGTGCTGCAATCTCTCGACGCTATGGGACCGCTCCATGGTTACGGCATCGCCCGCCGCATCGAACAGGTCGGCGACGGTGATCTACTCCTCAACCAAGGCACCATCTACGCCGCGCTCGTGCGCCTGTTGCAGGGCAAATGGATCACCGCCGACTGGGGCACGTCCGACAACAACCGCCGCGCCAAGTTCTACGCCATCACCGCGCGGGGTCGCAAACGTCTTGAGGCCGACGCAAAGAACTGGCGCCGCGTCGCCGATGTCATGGACCGCTTTCTGGGCACCGCGCCCGGCGGCAAGAGGGCGATGCCATGAGCCCCTTCCTCAACCGTCTCAACGCCCGCTTCCGCGCGGTGTTTCGCAAACCCGGACTCGACGCCGATCTCGACGAAGAGTTGGCCCATCATCTCGACCTGTTGACCGAAGAAAACATCGGCCGGGGCATGGGCCCGACCGAGGCCCGCCGCCGCGCCCGCATCGCGCTCGGCGGGGTGGAGCAAACCCGTGAACTCCATCGCGAGACGCGCGGTCTGCCGCTGCTCGAACAACTCGGGCAAGACCTGCGTCACACGGTGCGCCTGCTGCGCCGCGAACGCGGATTCACTTTCATCGCCATACTAATTATCGCGGTCGGCGTCGGCCTCAACACGACCGTGTTCAGTCTCGTCAACACCGTGCTGTTGCGCCCGCTGCCATTCCCCGGTTCGGAGCGCATGCTCCTGATCGCCAACGGCGACCCAGCCGCGACGACCGAGGACCTCTCGGCGGTCGCTCACCTGGTCGACACGTGGGAAGCGTTGGCGGAAAATAACCAAACGCTCGAAGCGCTCGAGGTCTTCGATCCATTTTCGCTGCGCCAGACCTATCGCCTATCCAGTGCCGGCGAACCCGCCGAAACAATCAATACGATCATCGTATCGCCCGGGCTGTTTCCCATGCTCGGCATGACCGCGCATCGCGGGCGTTTGTTCACCGCCGACGACGCCGTGGAGAACGGCCCGCCGGTCGTGCTGCTCACTCATCAACTCTGGCAAAGCCGGTTTCACTCCGACCCGGGCATCGTCGGGCAAATCGTGCGTATCAACGACGTGCCGGTGCAGGTGCTCGGCATCACGCCCCGGCAGGATGCCTTTGCCTCCACCTTTTATCCGGCGGTGCGCATCGATTGCTACTTCGTGCTGGTCAACAACCAGCGGCGCAATTGGGGCAATACCCTCGCGCCGATCGGTCGCATGAAACCGGGCGTGTCGGTCGAGCAGGCCTCCGCCGATCTCGCCGTCGCGATGGCGCTGGCCCGGGAGCAACGCAACCTCAACGAGTATCATCGCGCCAACGCCCGTTCGCTCCACGAGCACATTGCGGGCGGCCTGAAGCAGCCGCTGCTCTTTCTCTGGGTGGCGGCCGGACTCGTGCTGGCGATCGTCGCGTTCAACCTCGGCGGGCTGCTGCTCGCTCGCGGCGCGGCTCGCGGCAAGGAACTCGCGCTGCGCGCCGCCTTGGGCGCGGGCGACGGACGCATCTTGCGGCAGTTATTCACCGAGAGCTGCGTGCTCGTCACCATCGGCTCGGCCCTCGGCGTCGCCCTCGCGGCGGGTTTCATTCACTACTTGTCCGTGCGTTCGGCCATCGCGATTCCCTTGCTCCAAAGCGTGGACTTCGACGGCGCGGCCCTGGGCTTCACGCTGGCCCTGTGTGTGGCGACCGCGCTGCTGTGCGGCATCGCTCCGGCGTGGCGGTCGAGCTTTGGCCGCGGGCCGGGGTTTGCCGCACTGAAGGAAGAGGGACGCGGCTCCACGACCGGTCGCGGTTTGGCGCGCACTCGTTCGGTCCTGGTCGTGCTCGAAGTCGCCCTCGCGTGCGGCTTGGCAATCGCGGCGGGCCTGGTCGTGCGCAGTCTCAACAACGTGCTGGCAATCGATCTGGGCTATGATCCGGAGAACCTCACCGCAGTTCGCATCGATGTGCTGCAATACGATGAAACCGGACCCGTGGTTCTGGACAGTATCGTCGACCAAGTGAGCGCTCTACCCGGCGTGACGGCGGTCGGCTTCACGGATTGCCTGCCCGTGGAACGCGATCGCAGTTGGGGCGTGGCCGCCGTCGATAACCCCGAGATCGATGAGCGCCGCGAATTCACCAGCGCTCATTTACGCGTGGTCTCCACCGGACTCATGGACGCGATGAGCACACGCCTCGTCGCCGGTCGCGATTTCCGACGCACGGACGGCGGCGACCAGGCGGTCATTATCATCAATCAAACCTTGGCCCGCCGATTCTGGCCGCAGGGAAGCGCGATTGATCGTTTTGTGAGCGTTAATGGTCAGCCTTATCGCGTGATCGGCATCGCGGAGGATGTCCACCATCGCGGTCCCGAAGTAAATCCCGGCAACGAAATGTATCTCTCCACCCGTTCCCTCGGCGGCAGTTCCTGGGACCTCATGATCCGCTCTGCCCTGCCACTCAACACCCTCATGGCGAGCGTGCGATCAGCGGTGCACGCCATCGATCCAACACTGCCCCTCACTCAAGCCCGTGAGATGACGTCACTCGTCGATCATGCCAACTCTCCGCGTCGACTCATGGCCTCGCTCGTCGCCGGTTTCGCGGCCATGGCGCTGGGGCTCGCCGCACTCGGGCTCTACGGGGTGATTTCCTACACCGTCGCCCAACGCACCAAGGAGATCGGCATTCGCATGGCCCTCGGGGCGACCGCTTCGGTCGTCCGCCGCGAGATCGTGGGCCGGACCGTGCGCCTGGCGCTGGCGGGCATCGCGGGAGGGCTCATGGCCGCACTCGCCACCGGCCGGGCGATGGAGACGTTGCTCTACGAGGTGAGTTCGTTCGACCCTGGCACGTATGTGGTGATGACCGGCGCGGTGTTGGGCTGCGCACTGTTGGCCGGCTACCTGCCGGCCCGTCGCGCCTCCCGGGTCGATCCCATGGTCGCGCTACGGTCTGATTGAAACCATCCGGCGAAACCTAACGCCCGCGTCCGTGTCCACGGAGGAACCATGCGTCCCTTCATGACCCGATTTCGCCGTTTCTCACTCCTCTCCGCGCTGGCGCTCGGCGTCGCGTTTCTCGTGCCCGCCGCTTCCGCCCAGACCTCCCCGGTCGACCCCTCGGCGCCGCGCATCCTCACGGTGACCGGACAGGAAAGCGTGCGCATCCCGGCCACCCTTGCTCAGATCTCGATCGTTATTGCCGCGCAGGAGGAAACCTCCGCGGCGGCCAGTCAGGCGGTGATCAAACCTTCGCAAGCCGTGCTGGCCTATCTGAAGGACCACGATGCCGACCGCATCCAGGCCGGTGCGCTCACGCTCAACCCCATTTACAGTCGCAACAAGGCGAGCTCCCTGCGAAACAATGAATCCGACGTCGTCGCCTACGCCGCGTTGTGGAACGCCACCTTCACGGTGCCCGCCGATAAAGCGGGTGAGTTCGCGGCCGGAGTGATCGCAGCGGGAGCCAACCGCGTGACCCGTTTCGATTTCATCGCATCGGATGACGCGATTAACGACGCTCGCACTGAAGCCCTGCAAGCGGCCACTCGCCAAGCCCGCGACACGGCCGAAGCCGTCCTCTCCACGCTCGACCACCGCATCAACGAAGTCGTGCGCATCCACGTCAACAGCAACGGGCCCGTCCGCCCGATGCAGCGCGGTATGATGCAGATGGCCGCCCTGGAATCGTCCGGCGGTTCCCCCGCCGTCGAACCCGGCTTCATCGACATCGAAGGCAACGTCACCCTCGAGGTGCGCTACTGATTTCGCGCCACTGTTACCGTCTCACCATGTTAGCGGCGTTCGCGGGGTAGGTCGTGATGACCTGCGCGATCAGACCTCGACAATGCTCAGTCAGGGCTTTGACCGAGCGTGCATCGTGGTAGACTCGCAACAGAATAGGCACCCACACGTGACCTAGGTTTGTGTGCAGCATTTCATCGCGGATATCGTAGGTTTCGTAGAGGAGCGAAACCTCGTCGCCATGAGATTCAAAAAGTTCAACATTGGCTCGTTTACGCTCAAACGCCGTCGCTTCCATCACGAGGGTCATGAGACAAAACCGCTCCATCGCACTCATGTTCGTTCGGAATTTGTAGTGTTGGGTTTGCATCGGAATCTCGGTTAGCTCCACCCCCAGCTGCCGCAATCGCTCCACCCCCATGCCCGCATGGCGCACCTCATCAGCCAGGTGCCGCGCCAAATCGAGATGGAAGGCCCACGGCATCTCCACGGTCTCATACAGAATCTCTCCCAATGACTCCGCAAACTGCATTTCTTGGGTGTGATTGTAGAACACCAGAAATCGCTTCTGTTCAAAAGTCGCCCCCTCCCGTGGGAATCCCGTATCATTCGCCAATCGGCAGGTCTTGTCGCGGCGAACTCTCGCGATTCCCTCGAAATCCGCCGAGCGTTCACCGGGAGACAGGCGCGCATCGCGGGGGTAAAAATCGGCCGCATCCAAACTCACCAAAGCCATGACCGCTTTGACCCTGGACTCCCAGTTTGCCGTTTCGTCGTCCGCGTATTCCCATGCTGAATACGACGGCGTGAATTCGACGAACCACGAAACCTGGGTTTGCCACACCGCCCGCACGTGCCGAATCACGTCGTGAGTGGGCGCGTCCATCACCGGATCACTACGTTGCAAAAACGATGTCAGCTCGGCGATCAACGCCGGTTTCACCACGCGATAGTGGGCCCGCAACCACGCATCGCCATGCGGGGCGCACGCGAGGTCATGGCCCAGTGCCTGCACCCCGGCCACCTGTTGGTGCTCCACGCCAGAGGCCTTCAATTCGTGCAACCGTTGCAGGACGGCCTCCGCCGCCCGCGCATCCGCGAGAATGTGTCGCGCGAGCTGCTCCTTCGCATCCCAGTAAGGCACGCCTGCCAGCCACGCCGCCGAGCTCCGCACCAATTCACGCTGTAACGCGAACAACGTCGTCAACTGCGTGACTCCCGAGGCGATGGTCTGGGAAGACCAACTTTCCGGTTTCGCTCCGTTGATTTGATGAGACCGCAGCGCAGCGGGAGGGAAAACAGTCGATTCAGGCAGAGTCATAGGCAAAGAGGTTACATTGATCATCCTATCTTTTTCTAGGGACTCGCACAATTGACCGAAGCGCCTCTTTATTGATCTCAATGTCTTTTTATGCGTTCCATCGCGCTGGATACGGTCGCTTTGATCGAGACCACCCGATCGGTCCCGCCAGTTGGCCTCACCACGACCTTCTGGTGGTGCACCAAGGAAAGATCCTCCTGCGTTTTCCTGCGACCGACCATGATCTGGAACTCGACGCCCATGAGGGCGTGCTCATTTGGCCCTACACCGCCTTTTCGGGATACGTGATCAGCCATCATGCACGCGTATCCATTCAACACTTTACCGTGTGCCCTGGAGTGCCCTCGCCCCTCGCCCCCTTGCTCGCTCAACGCCAAGGATGGACGCCCCTCGACCCCGCCTATCCACACCACCTCATTCGCGATATCGAGCTCAGCCTCGCGTGCAGCTGTTCTTTCCCATCCGCCCCCTCTCCCAGGGCGCAGCTCGAGCGTGAAGCTCGTCTCACGGTCGTGCTGACTCAAGGCGGACTATTGACGACCAACCTCACGCACCCACGGCAACGCCTGCCCTTGCCTCCCCTCACCGCATGGATTCAAGATCGCTTGGCAGGACTCCCCCGGGTCAGCGAACTCGCCGAGGCTTTCGACCTTTCCACCAGTCGCTTTCGCACCGTTTTTCTCGCGGAACATGGCGTCCCAGTGGGCGAGTTCATTCGCTCTGTTCGTGACACAGAGGCCCGCCGCCTTTTGAGTGAAACGTATGAACCCATGAAGGCAATCGCCGCTGGCCTCGGCTTCTCCGATGTCGTTGCGTTTCACCGCGCTTTCAAATCCCGTCATGGCCAAACCCCCGCCGCCTATCGGCGAGAACACCGCATCCTGGCTTAACCGAATTCCCCGCAGCCTGCCCTTCAAACGCCTCCGCAGGATACCGCCTGTCGCCCCCGAAGCCCGGTCCTCAATCATCCGGCAATGGAGACGTGCCCACCACCAAACCACGCCATTTCTCCGCGGGCGGCGGAGCTTCGAGCAGACTGGCCAAAAGGCCTACGACAAAAACGACCGCGAGCGAAAACACGCCATACCACAGACTCGCGACGGATGTGCCTTGCCACAAACCGATCGCGGTCGCGAACCCGCTCAACATTCCAATCAAAGCCCCCCGAGCCGTCACTCGTCGCACCAGCATGCCAAGCAAAAACGTGCCCACCAGACTGCCCCCGAATAGATTCGAAACCAACACCGCCGCTTCCAGAATATTGCCGAAACGAGAACCGAAACTCGCCAACACTGTCGCGGTCACACCAAACACGACGGTAAACCCACGCCCGGCTCGAACTCCCGGGACATCCGCTCTCACCCGTGGCCAGATATCCGACAACACCACGGTCGACATCGAATTGAGAATCGAACTTATCGTCGACATCGCCGCCGCTAGGATAGCGGCCACGAGCAGGCCTTTGACCCCGGTCGGCAACTCTTCGACAATGAACTTCGGAAAGATGCCATTCGAACTGATCACCGCTTCCCCCATCTTCTCCGGGTGCGTCTGATAAAAGGCAAAGAGCGCCGCGCCGATAAAGAAGATCGCCACGCCCACAAGTGAGGCCGCGATCATGGAGCTGATCATGGCAATATTGGACTGCCGCACATTCGCGGTGGTGAGAAACCGCTGCACTTCCGCCTGATCCACCCCAAATTGACTGATGGTAAATACCGTCCCTCCGAACAGCCCACCCCAGAACGTGTAACGTTCGGAAAAGTCAGTGGAGAAATTAAAGAAACTCAACCGGCCGTGATCGCCCGCAATCTGAATCACCCCGGCCAAGCCCCCATCAACTTGATTTGCGATCAAACTGATCACCAACACGATCGCACCGAGATAAATACCCAACTGCATGGTGTCGGTCCAGATCACCGCTTTTATGCCGCCCACCATGGTGTATAGCGCAGTCACTCCGCCCACCCCGATCACGATCCATGTCATGGAGACGCCGAGCGTCCGGGACAACACCAGCGCGGGCGCATAGATGCAGATCGCGAGATAACCCGCCTTAAGCAACAGGAACAGTCCACTCGCCACCAAACGGACCCGAAAATCGAAACGCCGCTCCAGATATTCATAAATCGAATACACCTGCAGGCGGAAGAACATCGGCAGGATGATCCCGCAAATGATACCCAGCACGAGCGGCATCGCCAACCGGTATTGCAGGAACTGCAGATTACCCGAAAACGCCATGCCCGGGCCTCCCAGAAACGACGCCGCACTCGCGATCGTGGCCACGCCCGAAAACGCCGCCGCATACCACGGGATATTGCGATCGCCCATGAAATAGTCCTTCAGCGATTTCTGTCGCCCCGAAAAGAACGCTGCGATGCCGCAAACGAGCCCGAGATACAAAAAGAGAATGATGTAATCCAATCCGCTCATCGAAACGCTCCCGTGGTTTCCGACGCGACGGTAACCTCATAAACCCGAGGGGTTCGTAGTCCGGGTGAATATTCGCCGCCCACCACCAACCAACCTCCATTCGGCAACGGCACGATGGGAGCGCCCACCACGCCGAGAGGCATCGGATCCGTCAATTCCCACTCGTCTCGACGCGTATCAAAAACCATCACCCGATCCGGGATCCGATACCGCGCTCCCAGTTCCGCCATGCGGTCCAAATCGTGTCCGTCCGATCCTCCCACGACCGCCAGCCGATTTTCATCCAGGGGCAACACTCCGCCCAAGAGCACCGCATGCGGCATCTCCGGCAGCACCTCCCAGGTATTCGATTTTGGGTCATACCGATAAGCGTCATTCCGATAATCCGACTCGCTCACCGGGCGACCGGTTTTGATTCGTCCGCCCAGCAGATACAGCCGCGTATGATCCGCCTTGCCCAGCGCCGTGAGCACCGCACCGAACCGGGCGGGACCGGACCAACTGGGTAACGATTGCCAATGCGGCCCCTTGGGATCGTCCACCGCCGCCGCAAGGTTGAGTGCCCAAAACTGACTCGAAGCGGATGTCCCGGTGTCGCCTCCCGCCACATAGATCACTCCGCCGCTATAAACCGCCGCCAGACTCGCCAGCGGCACGGGCAGGTCCGGCAAAAGGCGTCGCGTCACGTCTCGTATTTTCGGACTATAACCCAACAAAAATACTCCTGCCTGGGCCCCGTTCGTCGCCAAACCGCCAAGGGCCACGACCCCGAACTCCGTGGTCACCGCCGCACCTTCGGCCCACCCGGCGGGCAAGACTGCCGGCACGCGTCGCCAGGGCGTTTGCGCGTTCGCGCCGACCGCCCGCACATAGATGGCCGTCGCCAGAGTTTTAGGCCCGCCATCCCGCGGTGGCACCGGAAAATTGGAGCCTCCCGCAAGCACCACGTGCCCGTTACTGACGCCTGCCGCCATGCCCTTCAATCCGACGGGATCGGGCAGATCGGGCCATCGTTCCCATTGGAACAATTTCGAAGAGTCGGGTTCGACAGCGAGAGCAACGGACATAGTAACCAAGGGAACAAGAAAGGAAGTTAGCGCCGCCAGACTTAGCCATCGGATCGATCGCTCAACGGAGGCTGATAGCACAAGATACATCAGTAAGGAGGAAAGCGTTGCGCAGCGCATCAAGGACGCACCAGGTCCGCTTCGGTCACATGGTAAGCGCGCACAAACGGCGCCGTGCCGCGGCCTTCCGCCCCCCAGGAATAGCTGTCGAGATCACCTCCCGTGGTGTAATCGACGATGACAATTCGACCGTCCGGGAGTTGCGTCGATGAACTGTATCCACAGTCCCCCGGATACGAATAGTCGAGCACAACGGTGCGGTCGCGCCGGAATTGGTCAGGGTAACCCTGCGTTGATTGCCAGCTCCACTTGATGTCGTAATCGGTCGCGTTATCAACCTTCACGCTCACGTTTTTCCAGTGGCTCACGCTGCGATTCTGGGAATAGGGTTCAACGTGACCGTGCTTCGCTTCGACCGGGCCTGACACCGCCCGATTTCCGAAACGCACCGGCCGCACCCAGATGTCGGCAATATCAGCGCGCAGACGTTCCCTTCCATCCACGTCGATGCGAATGGATCCGTTTTCCCTCACGATGCGGTAGTCGTGCCACTTCTTGGTATCGAGCGCGAACCCCGTCTCCGGACGATCTCCCAGATAGACCCGGTCATTCGCTAGGTGCACCCAGCATCCAGCACTGAGTGTGACACCATTGGTCGCCGTGGAATCGACGCGCAGGGTCGCCTCCATCTCCACGCGAGATTGGTCATCCTGAGCGGGATACAAGTTAAACGTCACCGCTCCGCGCTGGCCGTGTTCGGTGCGCAACGTCATCTGGTTCGAGGTCAGTTCACAGCGTTCTTCGTCCAGAATCCACGAGTTCGGCTGAAATCCGCTGTCCTCCTGCGGATCAAACACCAACGCGCGTGTGCCGGGCGTGCCCCAACGATTGCGATACGTCACCAGATAGCGACCCGACTGCAGTTTGCGAATATGGGGACGTTGGCCATAAAACGGCGCCAACTCTGCCCGCGGCCACGACCGGCCGCCATCATCACTGTAGAGCAGTCGACTAGGGTGACCGAATTGCCCGTTGCCCAAACCGATGCGCGTCACTCCGAGAAGGTGGTTCGGCGAAAGCTCGACCAAGCCCACTTCGCAATCCCCGTAGAACGGGCTGTCCGACACCCAGGTCGGCCGTCCCCACGTGCTTCCTCGGTCGTCGGAAAACACGATTTCGTTGCGGTAATAGATATCGCCCCACGGCAACGGTGGGTTCTTGAGCAGGTCGGTTGTATTGGAGGACGTGCGCGTGTAGGCGAGCGTGCCGTCACTCATTTCAAGAATGTAGCCGGGCTCGCCGCCGACGTCGTCGATCTTCTCCGGCTTGGTCCAGGTTTTCCCATTGTCTTCGCTCCAGAAAATGAAATTCGCCATCCCGCGATCGGGCTTCTGCCAATGCGCGAGCATCGGGAAACTTTGCCCGGGATGGCGTTTGCCCCAATCGCTGATGATCACGATTCGACCGTCGCGAAGCACACTCATCTGCGGCACCACATACACGCTGTGATCGAGCCACACGTCGGCTTGGGCGATGGATTGATAATCCCCCCAAGTTCGTCCGCCATCGGAGGACCGAGCCACCATGATGTGACTCATCAAGGAAACGTGATTGTCCGACAGTTGCCAACTCGCCACCAGTGAACCGTCCGCCGCGAGCACGATGTTGGCGCACTTGTAATACCAACCGCCCCGCGGATTGGGATTGGTGATTCCCGGATAATTCTCAGCCGACACGGTGACTTTGGCCGATTCTGGCACGACCAGTGAATCGCGGTTGAAGGAGACCTCCGCCGTCGTCGACAGGGTCGATCCAAGCAGCAATGAAAGAGCAAAAAGAAGCGAATGGGGTTTGGTCATGACAAGGGGCCAATCAGGGGGTTTTACGGATTTGGGTGGTATGGTGATCGATCCAATTCCAGTCGAGTTCCACGCCCAATCCCGTTCCCGGGGGCAAGCGAACACAACCGTCGGGACCGACGTCGAAAGGATGCTGGATTAAACCGAAGCGAAAGACCGGATGATGCACCTCGAGCATGTTCGTATTCGCACTGGCGCAAGCGACGTGCAGGTTGGCCACATCGAGCAGAGGGGTATTGGCGGTGTGGATCTCCAGATTGTAGCCAAACAACTCGCACGCCGCCATCGCTTTACGGAGCCCGGTGATGCCCCCCTTAATCAACACGTCGCCCCGGGCGATCGTAAGCGCACGCCGCGTCATAAAATTGGGCAAGTCAGACAAGCGCACCGTCTCCCCTCCCACCACCGGCGTGCGCAAGGTCTCCACCAAATGCCGGTAATGATCCAGCTGCGCTTCGGGCAGCGGTTCTTCATACCAATGGAAATCCAGCGCATCGAGCTCACGCCCCACCGCCAAGGCTTCGGTCAGCGAATAACTCGCGTTGGGATCATGCATCAACCGAAACCCGTCCCCCGCGCCCGTCCGCGCCGCCCGCAATCGGGGAATGTCACTCGCGGGACCGGCCCGGAGTTGCACCTTGTAGCCGTGATAACCGGCCTCCCGCGCGGCCGCCGCTTCCCGCGCAATGTCCTCCGCCGATCCTGTCTCGTCCCGCGAAGTAAGATACGCCCGGCGATAGTCAGTGTATTGGCCAAGCAATGACGCAATCGACTGGTTCGCGCGCTTGCCGCGCAAATCCCAGACGGCCACGTCGATCACCCCCACCAGACTATCCGTTTGATTGTAGAGGTGACGCTGCCGCGTCCAAAGCTGCTGCCACAGGGCTTCACTGCACGATGGATCGGCACCGCGCAGCAACGGCCAAAAGGACTCATGCAACACCTCTGTCAACGCCGCGCCATCCCCATGGGGACCGTAGGCCATGCTGTAGCCGTCCAGCCCTTCGTCCGTATGCAGCACGATCAACGGAAAATGCCAATGCGACGGACGCCCGGGCGGCACCACGCCATCACGAAACCGTGGAGCAGCATCGATTTTAAGCAGGCGCGTAGTGAGTCCGGTGATTTTCATGAGTCCATCAATAGCCTCGCGCGAAATCAGCCACCGGCGTGACGTGTTCTCCGGCAATATAGCGATGCAGATTGCGGCGGAATCGTTCGAGCACCTGTTCACCCAATTCAGCGTGATGCCCTGCCACATGCGGGGTGATGATCGCATGGGGCGCACTCCACCACGGACTTTCCGGAGAAAGGGGCTCATCACCAAATGTATCCAACGCCACGCCCCCCACGCGTCCCGCCAATAAAGCCGCGTGCAGTGCCACCTCATCCAACAACCCACCGCGACTCGGGTTGTGCACAAAGGCTCCGGGCTTTAAGCGAGCAATCCGCCGGGCATCCAGCACACCGCGCGTTGCTGGGGTCAGCGGCAACGCCAGCACCACGTGATCGGCTTCCACCAGCAGGGAATCGAGCTCATCCCATGGGTAAAACCTTTCCACGCCGGTCACGGGAACCTCCGGCGGGGTGCGTTTGGTCGCCACAATCCGCATGCCCCAAGGCGCAGCCAGCCGGGCGATTTCCCGCCCCATGGCGCCAAACCCCACCAACCCCAACGTGCGTCCTTCGATGCGTCGGGGCACATCCGGTCGTCGCGTCCATTTCCGCTCCTGCGCGGCGCGGTCGAAAAAGGGTTGGCCTCGCTCCAACATCAATACCGTCATCAGCACGTGCTGCGCGATGATCGAAGCATGAATGCCATGCGCCGTGGTGACCACGACGCTCGAATCTGCCATGACCATATAGTCGTCGATCCCCGAGGAGACAATCTGCAGCCAACGCAGTGAGGAGGCCTCGACCGCCCACGCCGTCGGCACGTTACCGCAAACCACCTCGGGCCATGCCATGTCAACGGCGGTCAAATCCGGGGGACCCGCAAGACGAAAATCCACGCCCGGAAACTCCGCCCGCAGCGCATCCCACGTCCCTTCGGGCAGCTTCCGATAAATCAATGCATTGATCCGCGACGTTTTCATCGGGCATGCGCGTGAGGGTCGCCGTCGTCGAGCACCAGATTCTCCGGCCAGGCCAACTCCACACCCCGAGCGGTCAACGCCTGTTGCAACGCCGTCCGTCGGTCCGTCCGTTGGGCCACGGCTTGGGGAGCGATGCCGTCACGCAGACAGGTGGCCGCCAGCAGTCCGGCCGCTTCCCCGATATTCCACTCCACCGGGTGCAGTCGGTAACAGCCGTTGGTGATGTGAGTGGTGCCGATGTTTTTGCACGCCGGCAGCAGGTTGACCATGCGCACCGGCACCATCGCTCCCAACGGAATGCGAAACGGTAATGATGGCACGTCATGATAATTATCCCCCGCCGTCGTGGGATGAAGGTCGATGCGGTAATAACCGATGCCGACCGAATCGTCATATCGCTCCGCCAGGGTTTCGCCCGGGCGTTGGTCGGCGGACACTTCCGATTCGACAATCGTATGCAGGGCTCGAATACGACGTGATTCCCGAATGTAGGGCGCCATCGCCAGACCGTCGGCGGTCCCGGTCAAATCGGGTCGCAAACGCAGTTCCGGCCAGCCCCGCCCGCCGTCCGGACGGGGGGCCTCCGACTGCAACCAACACATCATCGCGAGACTGAGATCGCGCGCGCCGCGGAGATGCCGCTCTCGCTCCGCCGCGGTCGTGGTCAACAGATCGCCGTCGAGATAGTCGATCATCGGCCAGTTCACCAAACAGACGTCACTCGGAAAAAATCCGGGCCGGAACAAGGAGCGATCGACAATCCGTCGAAACGACCACAGCCCCGAAAACAATCCGGGCTTTTCACCGTGCGGATGAAACCGATAATCCATCTCTGCCATCGTGCGGGGATTGAGCCCCCGCCAACTCAGCATCGGTCCGGGCCAGGGCGGCGTCATGCGAGGCGTATCGACGCGATGCCGTTCGTATCCGTCTGGTGGCGACACCAAATGATCCCGATGCGCGGCCTCGCCCGCGGCATCCATCACAAAACAAACGGAGAACGCTTGAATATTGTGCGGGTTCGCCACCTCGGCCGCTCCGGGCTCGCCCGTAACCGCGCGCGCTTCACTGCCGGTCACATGCTCGACCTCCGCCAGGGGCAGCAGATCACCGTTTTCGGTCGCATCGAGAAACATGTCAGCCGTAAGGCATCGGGTCGTTCCGGTGGCATCGTTCACCACCGTGACCGTTGCCACCCGGTCCGATCCCTCCAGGGAAACCGCCACCGGTCGATGTTGCCGCAATACCACCAAGCGACCGCTACTCACATGGGGCGCCAGCATTGCTTCGAGCACGGCCAGTGCAACCCGGGGCTCATGACACAGGGGCGAGACCCAGCCGTTGCCGGGGTTCAGATACGGCTGGGCCGCGGCCGCGGCGGTCAAAGGATAGTGTGCCCGATAGTAGGACCGCACCGCCTCGCGAAACCGGCGATAGGTAGCCGTGCATCCGAAACGCTCGATCCAGCCATGCTCATCCGGGGGGACCGCTTGCGAGGTGAGTTGGCCCCCAATCCAAACGTATTCTTCGGTCATGATCACGTCGTGGCCCAGGTCGGCCAGGGTCAGAGCAGCGGCGCAGCCACCCACCCCGCCACCGACCACCACCACGTCGGCACGCATTGATTTACTTGGAGCAGTCATGTCAAAAGACGCTTGCCGCGACTCATGAGTCCACTTTTGGAGCGGAACCGGCCGAGGAGGATTTTGCTTCATCAGACGCTCCAGTAATTGTCTGCGCCAATTGCCGCAGGCCGAGCGTCATCACCTTCACGTCCCCGCCCGGGCTGATGAATCGGGCCCCCCACGCCTTGGCCTGTAAATAGAGTTCGCGGGTCGGAGCCACCGTGCCCCACCATTTGCCCGCCGCCGCCGCCGCATCGGCCACGCGTTTCATGGCCGATCCGACTTCCGCATCCCCCAGTTGACCCGGTTTACCAATTCGGTGCGCATAGTCGCCCGGTCCAAAAAAGAGCGCATCAATTCCGGCCACGTGCGCGATGCTTTCGCAGTTTTCCAGCGCGGACGGGGTTTCGATCTGGGCCAACAACACCGTCTCGCGGTTCTGATGTGCGATATAATCAAGCGCCGGAAACGCGCCATAGCGCGCATCAATACCCCCGCCGTTCCAACCGCGCAGGCCGATGGTTTCGCCTCCCTGAGGCGAGGGATTATTGAATTTGGTCCAACCGACGATGGCGCGGGCCTGCTCCGCGGTCTCCACCATCGGACACATGATGCCGGCGACACCGGTTTCCAAAATTCGCGCGGCCGTTTGGTAATCGCCAATGTAGATACGCGCAAATGTCGCTACCGGCCAGGCTTGAGCAACGAGGTTGAGTGTCGACAGCTCGGCCGTGGGAATATCGAAGTGCTCGAGATCAAACCAAAGGGCATCAAAGCATCCGCTTTGCCCCACGAAATCCACGTGGCGAGGCGAGGCGAAATTACCCATCACATAAACGTGAACGACTTCGCCAGCGCGTATTTTTTCTAGGGCGATATTGGAACGATGCTGGATACTCATAGAAATGGAAAAGGGGAGGGACGAACGAGAGCAACCAGTGCGTCTTGATCCGCCGAACTCTACGAGCATCCAGCCCTGGTTCCCTTTGGGGACCGGGAAAAGACCGTTCTCTTAACGCCCATTTGGCTCATCTCCTGATGGCGACGGGTTGACCTTCGGGTTGCCCAGTCTCTCTGCCCTTCCACAAATCCAAACCCCACCCATGTCCCCTAATCGACTCACCTCCTGGGTATCCGCAGCAACCTTGCTCGCCAGCCCGCTTTTAGCTCAAACGGCACCAACGCAAACGACCGCTACCCGTGCGGGAGACGATGAAGTGATCGTCCTCTCTCCCTTCCAAATCGATTCCGACCGCGATCGCGGTTACGCCTCCACCACCTCACTCGGGGCATCTCGCATCGCATTGGATGTGGCCGATATTTCTGCCTCCGTTGTCTCCCTCAATGAACAGGTCTTCGCCGATCGCGGCGCGATCTCGACGATGGAAGTATTGAACTTGGTTTCGGGAGTGCAACGCACCTCCGACCTTCTCCCCGGCCAAGAGCAATTCACCCTCCGGGGCTATGCCGTGGGTGGTTTGAGTTTGCGCGATGGCTTGCCGGACCCGATGTCGGCCGCCGACAATCCTTTCGACGAAAGCTCCGCCTACGAACGCGTTGAAATCATCAAGGGACCGGCCGGCACGTTGTATGGCTCAACCAGCATGGGCGGCATCGTGAACAAAATTAGCAAATGGCCGAAGTTTCAGCCTGAGACCAAAATTGAGCTGCAAGCCCAAAGCTACGACGAGTTTCTCCGCGCCATGGTCGACTCCACGGGTCCGCTCTCCGAAGACACCGCCTACCGAGTCGTGCTCTCCGCCCGCAAGGGAGATCGCTACTACGACGAGGGCGACGCTCCCAATGATGTGTTCAACACCACCGCCTCCCTCACCCACCTGATCGGAAAGAACGACAGCGGGAAAATTTGGGGGCGGCTTCAATACCTCGACTTCGCCCTCGATCGCGAAAACGGGTGGCAGTTCATCACGGGGTATCTGACGCCGGGTGAAACAGCCGCTCCCACCGTCCGCGACTCCAAATTTCCTCTGGCCTTCGATGCCAACACCGTGCCCGAAGACGACGTCTCCGAAGCGGAGATCTACGCCCTTGAAGCGGGTTACGAACAAGCATTTTCCGGTCCACTGAACGGAGACTGGACGCTGCGCCTTATTGGCCGTTTCTCCAAGGGCGAAGGTGACAAGTCTCCGTCCTATTCCCAAGGCCGTCCGGTGCCGGTAGATTCCTCGGGCAATATTGTGACCTACGTCAACGCCAGCGGCGCAACGACCAACGGCGACAACCGTTACGTCTCCGCCGACGATCCACGGGTAGCCGACTGGCGGGCCTCCGTTACGTTGCGCGATTTCCGCGGTTACAACCAATCCGCCGGTGGTTTTCTCGATTTGGTCGGCAATTTTGAGACCGGTCCCTTGTCTCACAAGTTGGTGATGAGTGGTGAACTCACCCGTAGTGAACGCGAACGCGCCTTCTTCTTCTGGGCCGCGTCCAATCCGGCCAACACCACCGCCGTAGCCAATTCCTTCTCGGCCGTTGCCCCTAATTTCAACGGGGTAAATGCCGCTTCGATTCAGGCCTCGTCCACCACGAACTTCAACGCCTTCCAGGGTCATGTTGACGGCGATTCATTTGCCTTCGCCTTCCAGGACAACATCAGCATGTGGGAGGACAAACTGATCTTCGCACTCGGCGCGCGCTACGACAGTCTCGATGCCACCAATCAGTCGTTTGACCAAAACGATAGCATTGCCGCCGGTCGCTTCGTGGTCGATCCGAGCAGGACGGTCAATTCAAGCAACAGTGACTCCACCTACAAGTTTGGCGTGGTCGGCAAACCCTCGCAAAACGTCAGTGTCTTCGGACAAGTGAGCCAAACATTTTCGCCCATCACCAGCTTGGACGAGAACGGGGATAAGAACCCGAACCAAGAAGGAGAAATGAAGGAAGTGGGCGTAAAGGTGAACATGCTCGGCGGTCGCATGGTCGGCACCATTTCCTACTTCGATATGGAGCTCACCAACGTGCTGTTGACCGTGGTCAATCCGATCGAGCTGGGTGGCGGGGTCGTATTGCGGCCCGTCGGGCTGCAGGCCACCGACGGCATCGAATTCGATCTCACCGCCGAAGTCACCTCCGGGCTCAACGTCGGAGCGTCCTACAGCAACATCACCTCCACTGATGCGAATGGCCGCTTCTTCCGCGGCGTGCCCATGGATGCCAACTACGCCTTGTTTGGTCGCTATGCCTTTCAGACGGATTCCCTTTCCGGCCTCGTGGTCGGCGGGTCCTGGAAACACAACGGCACTGCACCCGGTGATTCGGGCAACAGCTACTTCCTCCCGGACAACGATCAAGTTGACGCTTTCTTGGCCTACAATCGGGACCAATGGGGCGTGCAGCTGAACATCACCAACGTGTTCAATGATGATTCCACGCTCTCCGCCGTGACCGATCGTCTCGCCATGCGGGCCATGCCCCGCGCCGCTCGGCTTACGTTTCGATATCAGTTCTAGATTCACTCGGCAGCGGGTTCACACCAAATGGCTCCCACCTTGGTGGGGGCTTTTTTTGGGGCCCGAATTTCTCAACCCACCAACCGCTTGAAGGACGCACCCTTTATCATTTCAGGCATCAACGTCGCCGCCCGAATGTCCAGCCCTTGCTCACTGCCGATTCGCAGCAGCACGCGACCAATCATGCGAGCCATGTGGGCCGGCGGACACCCATATCGCGTCGGCTCAGGATGCACAAAAGCGAGATAAGGATCATCGTCCCGACTGATGAGTGATACCTCACCCGGAATCGATCTGCCCTGCGCCGCGAGTCCGGTATGAATCGCCAGATAGTGCGCAGAGTTCGCCACTAAAATCGCGGTGGGCGGTGTCACCGCTCGCAGCATGCGCTGAACCAACCGATTTACTCCCCCGGGTGAACAATCATGGCGGAATACCTTCACGGAGGCGTCCGGGTGACGCTGCGTATCAATCGCACGCTCAAATCCTGTAATGCTCTCCCGGTCGCCGGCACGTTCAGGCTGGCCCACCACGATCGCCAGCTGTCGGTGGCCTCCCCGCAACATGGTGCCAGCCGCGTGACGACACACCGCTTGATAATCCAAATCCACACTCGGTAGCTTCACCCTTCCATGTATTGAACCGGCCACTACAGCGGGAAGTCCTCGTCGCTCGAACCACCGCTGCATGACTTCGGTCGAATGCGACAGGACCCACACCTTTTGAGGCGATTGCTGGCAAATTCTCTCCAGTGCCCGTGACGGTGATTTCGAGTAATACTTGTGCCCGGAAAACACCCGCAACCGCAGGTCGTGTGCCGCGAGAAAAATCCGCAGATCATTGATCCACAAATTCGTAAACGTGCGCATCACTTCGACCGACTCGGGCAACAGCAACCCCACACTCCCTCCCGCGGCAACTTCCCCGGCCGCCCCCCCCGACGCGACGATCCGGTGACCCTTGCCGCTCTCCGCCACTATCATCCCGTCGTGCTCCAGCAGCGCCAACGCCTTGCGCACCGTTTTGCGACTCACGGTCAATTCGGTGACGAGGGTGCGCTCGCCCGGCAACCAATCGACCCAACGACCCGCCTCAATATGGGCGGTGATCACTTGAGCGACCTGCACGGAAAGCGAAACGTAGGCGGTGGTCATGGCGGAAAGCTCACGCCATTCAGCAGGGCTGCAATCGCGGCGTCCACGTTCAAGTCCGGCTCGTTTCCGCTATCAATCGCGTCCATCGGCGACGCAGCACCTCGGCACAGCGCACCGCCTGGTCCCAACTCTTCGGAAATACACTCAAGTTGTAACCATGAACACCCACGGGGCCGATTTCCGGACACACCCACAGCTCGTCGCCCGGACGCGGGCCCGCCAACCACCGCGCTAAAAGTGTGTCCGCAAACTGCAACCATTGGCGAAACTCCACCGTGACTTGCCCCTGTAAATCCATCACGGGAACCTGCGCATGTTGCCCGTTGAAAGGTCGCAAATGCATCAATCGCGCCGTCTCGATCAACTCCGAGCGCTGCAACAACACCTCGGTATAAAGATGAGGTTTCAAATGCTTGACCACCGCGAAGTGCGAGTGGTCCCACGTTACCGGCAAGAACTCACCCGTCGCACGTTCATAGGCATCGGCCAACTGATAGGTTTTCTCCGGCGTTTCCGTGGCCGTGTCGCGATGCACTTCGATGGCGGTATAGATCCCACAGCGTCGACTCTCCTGTCGCACCGCCAAAGCCAATGCCAACGTCTCCGCAGCCGGGGTGAAATCATCCCCCAATTGGACATTCACCACCTCCGCGCCGGCTTCGCATTGTTCGGCCATCCGCCCGGGAATTTCCTGCAGATCGCTACTTGAAAAGAAGCCGAGATAGCGGAGGCGATGTTGACGAAGGAGCGCTGCGAGTTCCGGTGTCGGCGGCGCAGTGACCGCGTCAAATCCCGCGTCCTTCACCGCCTTTACTTTCTGTGCCAGCGACCATTTCATTCCCGTAGCCGGATGTCCCTCCAGCGTCCACAGATTCGCGGTCATCACTATGTCCGGCTGGATTAGATTTTGCCTCATCGCGGTTGGATTCACCTGGCCCTTAACGTCGGCGGTCGCACGCCCAACACCCCTTGTGGTGACTTCACGACGGTAGCGGCCGCACGGTTGGCGTAGCGCAGCGCCGTCGCAAAATCCCCGCTCGCCTGCCACGCCGCCATCCAGGCCCCATTGAAACTGTCTCCCGCCCCGACCGTATTGACCGCGACCACTCGAGGAGGAGCAAACTCCATGGCAACCGATTCGCCCTCCGGCCACCAGCTCACGCCGTCCGCGCCGCGTTTGACCACAATGTGTCCGGCAAACCGTTTCCGCAATCGCCGCACGGCCGTCGCGAGATCGCCGCCCCGTGTCAAACGGCCCAATTCATGTTCATTGGCCAGCAGCACATCCAACACGGCCCAGACTGAGGTCATCGCCACCAAACTCGGCACGCGTCCCAGCATCGGTCCGATATCGATCGCCGTGCGGGCACCTTCGCGGTGCGCCGACGCGAGTTGTTGGGCCAACTTGTCCGGAGCGGGATGCGGCCAACCACAGGCCAATAGATGCGAACACGCGGTCAGACGCCCCGGGAGTTCGACGGGTTCGCCCGGGTAAAAAAAGGTCGCGCGTCCGAGTCGTTGATTCGCCGCCGTGACGTTCACGGCTGTCGCGCTCACTCGTCCTTTCGTTACCACCCGACAGCCGGCCGCAGTCAACCACCCGCGTGCGAGTTGTCCCATCGCATCACGTGCGATCCGGGTGTGCAGAATCACCTTCGCGCCGCAGCGTCCCGCCACGTAAGCCGCGTTGCCCCCATTGCCGCCCAATGTCGTAATTGGCGCATCCGGCAACAGGGTGAGATTCGATGAGGTGAACTCCGTGTGCTCCGGCCAGAGGGGGATACGCGACACGCGCGGCAAGATCACATCGACGACCGTGCCTCCAATAATGTGAAGCGCCATCGGGATTACACGTCGTCAACGGTTAACGCATGCAGCTTCGCCCAAGCATCGTCAAAATTGGACACCGTTTCACGCACTAAGTTACTATCCAGAAACGACTCCACCGCGGTGTCCCACATAAAACCCGCACGCACGCCCGCCATTGCCAGTGCCGCCATTTCACCCGGCGAACCCAAACTCGGGATCAGCGTAGTCGTCGCACCTTGGCAATCGAGGGCTTTTTGCATTTCAGTCAAGAGCGCCAGCTTGGTGGGACCTCCTTGCTTTTCCAACGCTGAACCCGCCGGAGTCACCCACGGCACGTCGAGCTCCGCGGCCAGTAGTAGGGGCACCACTCCTGTCACTGCGGTGGCCAATCGCAAGGCGATGCGCTCCTGTCGCAACCACCCCAGCACCGCCAGACCTGGCGGCGTCACCGCTACCTTGATACCCAGATTCCTCATCCCACCATCCAACATCGCGGTGGCCTCACGCTTCATCTGATCGACCGGACCATCTTCCAATTGATAGAAAACCGGCGCCTCCGTTGCAGCGCACAAGTCGGCGAGGGTTTGCGCCGCCGGACAACCCGCGGCCGCCAAGGTCGCCGGATTTGTGAGCACCCCGGTGAACAATCCGGTGTCAGACCACCGAGCCACCCGGTCGGGCTCGGTGCTCGCCAACCAGAGCTTCACGAGACACCTCCCCACTCATTGGCCTGGCCTAATTCCGGGTCCAAGGGGGCGAGATGCTGGGCGTAAAACTCCGGCCACCAGTCCCGCCCGGGCAGCTTCAAATCGGCCTCCTTCATCTCATCATACGCGGGGCGAATGCGGGCGTAGACATCGAGCATGGCTTCCCGGGTTTGGAAATGCGGCTCCAACCAGCGTCGACCAATCGCCGCGTGCAGCACTTCGTCGGCCCAATCGAAATCCTGAAACACCGTCGCCCGCTCATCGCCACTCGCGCGGGCGAGCCCGACTTCCGCCTGCTTGCCGGTTTTGGTCATGAGACCTTGCTCGATGCCCCACAGAAACGCGTAACGCTCCGGCGCCGGCAGAGCCTGGTTCGGGTAGGCCGCAAACCCGATGTGAGTCGGGAGTTTCGTAAAATCCACCCCCTGCGAAACAAACGCCACTTCGCCCAGCATGCAGTGACGGGTTTCATCCCACAGGTGCCGCGCCAGGTCATGGTAAAACGCCCACGGTTGATCGGTCCAGTCGGCCATGACGGTCGCAATCAGCTCGGACACATGCATCTCATTGAGCCGCACGTTCATCATCCACCACAAGCGCTCATGGATCGGGCGCGTCGCATCCGGCACTTGCCCGCGTGACTCCCACACCCGCGTAAACCGCCGGTCCCGGGCCGGCACGTGGGAGGTTTCCACCGGCCCCGTCACCCGCGAGGGCGGTAGCGCCGCGGCATCCGTCCGCGTATCCCCTCCATTGATACCACCCGCCGCCGCCAGATAAGCGCGCAAATGATCCGACCACGCCGCCAGCGCGGCGGCGTCAACCTGCTCTCCGTTGTCGCGGTGTTGGGCGGCAATCGCGGCAGTCCCCCACTCGATTTGCTCTTCCTCTTCGGTCAACGCCATGCGCAGCAGTCGTCGCGTCGGGTGATCCGCGATGGGATGCGACTCGCGCAGATGGTCGCGCCAGGCCGTCGCCATCGCGGGCTTCAGCACACCATAGACACCGACTAAAAATTCCGCCGTGGTCTCCGCCCGTCGTAACTCCGCGACAAATGCCTCCAGCGCTGGATCAGGCACTTTGTCGAGGTGATGCGGTGGCGTGCGCATCTCCGGGATCCGCTTGCGAAACCACGTGTTGTGCTCGGCGTCCTGCCACAGGTGAAGCGAGAGCGCGCCTTTAACCTCCCACTCCGGCAGGCGATTAAAGTCAGCGGCGATCATCCGCACGACCTGGGTCTCGAGATAGACGTAGCGCCGCAGTCGCTCCACCGTCGTATCCACCGGCATCCCGGGCGACGCCGCAGCTTCGTGAGTGCACAGCCCCGCCAAGGGAGGGCCGCTGGGCAGGGGGTGAGTGCTCATGCCCCAAGCTATCACGGCGGCGGCGGCAAATCTTGCCGCGCCGTGACATTTTATTATGGTATATTGATATGATTGAACACAAGCGATGGAGGCGGCTGGTTCCAGCCGACACGGCACACCATCTCGCCATCATCCGGTTTCTTCCTGGTCGTCCAGCCCGAATGCACACGCATGACTTCCCCGAGATCTTCTGGTTGGAGCGGGGACGAGGCCGCCATCACATCAACGGACAGCGTCGGTCCTTGGATACCGGTGATTTGATCTTTGTGCGCCCCGCCGATCGGCACGTATTGGAAACGGTGGACGCCGAAGGCTTCATCCTGATCAACGTCGCCTACGCGCCCGACATTCGAAAGGAATTGATCAAGCGGCACCCCGAGGAGATCAAACCGTTACTCGATCCGGGCGGCCTGCTTCCGCATCGCGCCAAACTTTCGGCGGCCACCTTGGGAGCGTGGCGACGACGCCTCGACCCCTTGGGTGCCAATGCTCGCTCCCGAGTGACGGCTGAAGCGTTTTTACTGAACTTGATCGCACAAGTCAGCGACCGAGATTCCCCCGCGCGCCCTCCCCTGCCCGCCTGGTTGCAATCGGCTTGTGACGACGTGCAGCAACCGGCGGTTTTCGCGCTGGGTGCGCCGGGGTTGGTGCGGGCCGCGGGTCGCAGTGCGGAACACGTGGCGCGAACAATGCGGACGGCGCTGAATCTCACGCCATCGGAATTCGTCAACGGCGTGCGCATGGCCCACGCCGCCCGGGAACTGCGGGTGACCGAAAGGCCCATCGCCGACATTGCCCTCGATTGCGGTCTCAGCAACTTGTCCCACTTCTACGCGCTGTTTAAGCAGGCCCACGGCATGACGCCACGAAATTACCGGCTCGCTCATCATCGCACCGTGCTTTGATGAGCGTGTCTAGAGAGACGAGCACCTTCGCTCCGATTTCACTACTCATGCCGGTAGTTTCGCCAACATCCTGGCCAAGTCGCCCGAGGGCTGCCACGCATCGTCGCGTCGCTCCGGCCGGGCGAGGGCCGTGGCCCGGGGCGAATCGGTTGCGGTCATGGTCGCAGCGTCCCATCGGATCGTTTCGCCCGTGCGCTCCGCCAGCGCGCCGAGCAGCACCTGCTCAGTCAGCGCCGCGCCGTAGGCGAAGTCGGCCCCGCCGCTCTGCCCGGCGCGAATGCCGGCCAACCAATCGCCGAAATGCCCGCCTTTGATGCGAGGCAACCACTTGCCCGGCCGGTTCGCCAACACATCCTGCATGCGTGATGCGGGAAATATTTTGGGACTGCGACTGACCCGCATGTCGGGGATGAAAATCGTGCCCTCCGGTCCGGCGAATGCCATGCCGTTGGTCACCCCCGCGACCATCTCATCCGGCAAGTGGGGAATGCCGCGCGGATGATTCTGCTCATCGTCTTTCCAGCCATTGCGCCAATGCACGTTCAACGCGGGGTGCCGACCGCGCGCCGGAAAGCGAAAGTTGAGATTCGCCCAGCGCGGGATGGTGTATTCGGAAATCCCCGACACTTCAGGCGTCACTGATTCCGGATTGCCGGTATCGAGCACAAATCGCACGGCATCGAACATGTGCATGCCGATGTCGCAGATGGCACCGCTGCCAAAGCCCCACCAATTCCGCCAGCGTTGCGGCGCGTAGAGGGAACTGTAGGGTCGATCGGGGCGGTCGCCCAACCACAACCGCCAGTCCAGGGTGTCGCGGCGGGGTTCCGCCGCCGCGAGGGTTTCCGACCAAATCGAAATGTTGCGCTGCGTGCGGTCGGTCCAGAGCCACACATCGGTGACCGGCCCCACCACGCCCGACTCGATCCACTCGCGCAACAGCCGGGTCCCTTCCATGCTATGCCCCTGCATGCCGAGCTGCGTCGAGACCCCGGTGTGAGCCGCGGCGGCCGCGATGCGCCGGCACTCCCACGCCGTCGTCGCCATGGGTTTTTCCAGATACACATTGAGGCCCGCCTCCATCGCCATCATGGCCAGCGGATAATGGTTGTGATCGGGCGTGGTGATGATGACCCCGTCCAGCTCGGGCGCATGACGATCGAGAAACTCCCGGGCGTCGCGGTAACGCGGCACCGACGGATGCTTGGCATAGTTCGAAGCGGCGTTCTCTTCATCGACATCGCAAAACGCGACGTAGTGTTGATCGACCTGCCCCTCGATCGCACTGCGTGCCCACCCCCCGCAGCCGATGAAGCCCAACCGCAGTTGGTCCGAAGGAGCAGCCCGCAACCCCCGCGGCAAAAACACCGCACCGGCTGTCCCGAGGGCCAGCGTTTTTAGAACATCGCGACGACTGACCGGGGTAGCACACATGGTCCTGAAACCATGAACGGTTTCGCTTCCATCCTCAACCACGTAACCCGGCTAAATGGTTCTAATTGTCACGCGGATGACGCGCTAGCCGGTCTCGTCGTCTTCGTCGTCACGCTGCCCCGCGCCGATCAACCACGGGATGAGTTGATGAAGCCGGAGATTGAAAAACAAATACACCGCCGCGACGCCGACCACACAGGCATGGCCCAGGCCGACATACCGGCGGATGATGATGTGAATCGGCCAATCCCAGCCGTAATGGAGCTTGTTCATGTCGCCGCCTTCATCGTCGTCCCCGTGCATCATCGAGCCCCAGGGAATCTGTTCGTGACCGTTTTGGATCTGAATCCACGTCGTGTAGATATCCAGAAACCCGGCCGCACCGAAAAACAGAAAGAGGTAGCGGCAGGTGCCCCAGCGAAACTTTTCCGGCAGGTTCAAAAAGAACGCGGCCATCATCAACGCGCTGAGATAAAACTCCCCGCCCACGCCGCCGAAATCAATCCACTGCTCGACTTGCCAGTCCGGCACCCGCCAGGTCATCCACCACTGCACCCCCGCGATCACGGGCGCCATCAACAGCGGGGCCAGGCGGCGCTCACGCCACCCGGCGACAAAAAACACCCCGAGCAAAAACAGGATGCCCCAATACACAAAATCCTCCCGCGCGGGCGAAATGTTGGTCCACCCGATGGGCAACGGCAGCGCTTTGAATCCCGCCATCCAAGCCACCGTCGCGTGGCCAAACTCGTGAATCCAAATCTTGAAGGCCTGCAGAAAAAACGCGACCGGCGTGTGGTTGATCCCCCACGCGAGTGCGATCACGACCGGCAGCGCCAGCGCATTGACCCACGGACTCGTCATGGAACGGGGATCCCACCGTGAAGCACCGGTGATCTCTCCCGCGAGATACGCCGCCGCCAGTTCACTTTCCTCCCGGTCGGCACGGCGGACCCGCGCGGCCGCCGCCTCCTGTTTCGCCCGCAACTGATCACGAGCCGCCATGACCGGGCGGAGCGCATCGTAGGCCGCCCGCGTCCGCGCTTTTAACTCCGGGTCGTCGGCCCGGGTCAACGCCACGGACTGACGCATCCACGCCCGTTCGAGGTCGGTGGCGTTGGCATCCGGAGGCAGTTGCAGCAGATGGCAGTAGGTTCGGAATTGGTTTTCGTCCATCGGAGGTGAAGCGGGCGCTGCGCCACGCCAACGATCCGCCGGTCGATTGGCGAACCGAAGAAATACGTAAGGTCTGCCGGAACTGAGCCGATAATCGAAGGCATGTGCTCACGGGCGACCGCCCGAGCTTCTCCCTCCACCACTTCACATTTCCACGCGCATTCTCCGCTCTGTGCCTGATCTTGATCAGCCCTTGGGGACTTCACCGGTCTCCCGCAACTGGCCTCGTTCGCTCCCTCTGCAACTCTGCTGCGCGGGGTTGGGCTACTTCCTGTGCGCCAGCGTCTCGGGATACTTTGCGACGTGGGCCGGGCTGTGGTCGTTTTTTTGGCTCCCCGCCGGATGGTATCTGGGCTTGCTGATCATCACGCCCAAACGGCATTGGTTGCACGTGGTGGTGGCCACCGGTCTCGCGGACGCGGTCTTCAACGTCATGGGCAACCCGTGGCCTCTCTCCTACTTGTTGATCGGGCATTTGGGCAATTCGGCCTCCGCGGTCCTCGGGGCTTATCTCATCGAGCGTTTCGTGGCTCGACCGCCAACGTTTGCCAAAATCCGCGAACTGGGCTGGACCATCATCCTGGGTGGCGCGCTTGCGCTGCTCATTTCGGCTTCGATCGGTGCGGCGCTCATGGTCCTGGCCAATCCGAGCCAAAGCTACGGGGTGCGTTGGCTGCAGTGGTATGCGATGGATCTGCTGGGGGTGATCCTGCTCACGCCGCTCATGTTGGTTTGGACGAGATCGAGCCCCACGTGGTCGCGGGATTTTGGCCCGCGCTTTTGGGTCGAGGGACTCGCGCTCATGGCGGGCATGCTGATCACCCTGAGCGCATCGTTCCTCTATTCCTGGCCCAAGCAGGCGGAGTCGATCTACCTGGCCATGCCATTCGTGATCTGGAGTGGGATCCGTTTCGGCCGCCATGGCGCGACGTTGGTCATTCTGGTCGCCGCGACGATCACCCACGTGTATGCCACCCATGGCTACGGTGCGATCGGCAGCAGCACGTTGAGCGACTTTGAAAAAAGCGCCGAGATGCTGGTCAGCATTGGTGTCTTCACGTTCGTCGGACTGCTCCCCGCCATCGTCTACGCGGCGCAACGCCAAAGCGAGGCGCGCACGCGCGAGAGCGAAGAGCGTTACGCGCTCGCCGCCCAAGGCTCCTCCGCCGGGATCTTCGATTGGGACATCACTTCCGGGGCCGTTTACACGTCCGAACGCTGTCGGCAGTTGCTGGACTACGGGCCGGAACACGCCGATGCATTTCCGCGGGACTACGGGGGCTTCAAGAGCCTGATCCATTCCGACGATCTGGGCACCATGCTCACGGCCATGGAAGACCACTTTGCCGATCCCACGGCCCCGTTTTCCGTCGACTTGCGGATGATACCACGGGCGGGCGAAGCGCGCTGGTTTACGATGCGGGCGGCCGCACTGTGCCATCCAGGTGAACGCCCTCACCGTCTCGCCGGCTCCATCGTCGACGTCACCGACCGCAAGAACCTGGAGGCGCAGCTGCAACAGGCCGGCAAGATGGAACTGATCGGGCAACTTGCCGGCGGCGTCGCCCACGACTTCAACAACATCCTCGCGGCGATGATGCTGAACCTCGAAATGCTCGAGATCGATCTGCCGCCCGAGGACGAAAATGACGCCACCTTGACGGATCTGCGCGCCTTGACCAAACGCGCCGCCAAGTTGACCGAACAGCTGCTGATGTTCGCCCGTCGGCGCCACATCGAACCCAAGGTTTTCGAGCTCAATGCCTCGTTGCAGGAATGCGCCCGCATGCTGCAACGGCTGATCCCGGAGAATATTGATTTTGCCGTTTTCTTCCACCCCACCGAGCTACGGGTCTCGGCCGAAGCGTCCCTGATCGATCAGGTCGTCATCAACATCTGTATCAATGCCTGCGATGCGATGCCCGCGGGGGGACGTCTGCGCCTGTCCACCAGCCTCGTGAACTACCATACCGCGATCGGAAACCAGGCCCCGGAATCCCGCGACGGCGATTTCTGCTGCATCCGCATAGCGGACAACGGTCACGGTATGCCGCCCGAAACCATCGATCGCATCTTTGAACCGTTTTTTACCACCAAGGAACCGGGCCACGGCACCGGACTCGGATTGGCTTCATCGCACGGCATCATCGTGCAACACGGCGGCTGGATCGAACTCGATAGCACCGTGGGAAAAGGCACCGAGTTTCGCGTCTACCTGCCGCAATGTGATCTCCCTCCGGCCGAAACCGCGCTCGCCAACCCCGAGCCGATCCGAACCGGAACCGAACGCGTGCTGCTCGTCGAAGACGACGATTCCGTGCGTCGAGCCTCCGCCTCCATCGTTCGCAGCCTCGGCTATGTCGTGATTGAAGCCCCCAACGCCGATCAAGCCCTTCAACTCTGGAACGTGCAATCCGGCCGGTTCGACCTCCTGCTCACCGACATGGTCATGCCCGGCCGTTACAGTGGGCTGGAACTCGGGCGCCGCCTACGCGAACGCCAACCCCAGCTCAAAGTCCTGCTTTCCAGCGGTTACAGCTCCGAAATCATGAACGCCGAGGCTCTGGAAGAAAAAGACTTCGCCTTCATCGCCAAGCCCTTTGATCGCAGAACGTTGGCCAACTCCATGCGCGCTCTGCTCGACTGATTGGACTCGGCCACCCCGTTGTGGTCAACAGTTGATCACAACAAACCTAGCCGAGCCGTGAGCACGCCCTAGGCTCGCCAGCCCTTGCCCCCTCCCGGGCCGACTCTTCTCGGTCTCGGAATCCCATAATTGTCCATGAAACTCGGTCTCGGCCTCTACCGGCACATGCTCACGCCCGAAAACCTCGCCTTCGCCCGACAGGCTGGGGCCACCCACATCGTGGGTCACATGGTCGACTATTTTCGCGGCGGCCAACACGCCCACGCCGAAGATCAGCCGACGGGAACCGATCGCGGCTGGGGCCTCGCCGGCGATCCCGATGCCCTCTGGACCGTCGCCGAACTCTCCCAAATCCGCCGCGAGGTGGAGGCCGCCGACCTCAAGCTCGAAGCCATTGAAAACTTCGATCCGGCGCACTGGCACGACATCCTCCTCGATGGCCCCCTCCGCGAGCGCCACATCGAGAACGTCAAGACGCTCATCCGCCATGTGGGCGAAGCCGGCATCCCCATCATCGGTTACAACTTTTCCATCGCCGGCGTCGCCGGTCGCACCACCGGGCCCTACGCTCGCGGCGGTGCTCCTTCCGTGGGTATGGAAGGCCCCTACGATCTGCCCATGACCAAAGGCATGGCGTGGAACATGGTCGTCGACGACACCGCTCCTCCCGAGCCCATCGCCCCGATCTCCCCCGCCCAGCTTTGGGACCGGCTCGAACGCTTTCTCAACGAGGTTCTCCCCGTGGCCGAAGCTGCCGGCGTCACACTCGCGGCCCACCCCGACGACCCGCCCACCCCGACCGTGCGCGGCACCCCGCGTCTCGTCTACCAGCCGTCACTTTACCAGAAGCTCATCGATATCAATCCGAGCCCGGCCAACACCCTGGAATTCTGCGTCGGCTCCCTCGCCGAGATGACCGAGGGCGACATTTACGACACGGTCGAAACCTACGCCCGCCAAAACCGCCTCGGCTACGTCCACCTGCGCAACGTCGTGGGCAAAGTGCCGACCTACAAAGAGTCTTTCATCGACGACGGCGACATCGATGTCCTGCGCGTCATGCGCATCCTCCACGACTGCGATTTCGACGGCGTGGTCATCCCTGATCACGCCCCCCAAATGAGCTGCGCCGCCCCCTGGCACGCCGGCATGGCCTACGCCCTCGGCTTCATGGCGGCCGGCCTAAAAACCCTCAAATAATCACGAACAGACCGCATTTTAACACAGAGGAAACAAAGACCCTAACGAAGTTAACAAAGCCACCCCACCGCCACCCACCACCCTCTGTTTCCCTCCGTTCCCTCCTGTAAAAATAGAACCCTGCCTCACTGCCGCCCTGCCCCGCCGCCTTCGTTCTCTTCGTTTCCTTCTGTAAAAAATTCCCGTGCCCCGCCTCACCGCATTTTAACACAGAGGAAACAAAGACTCTAACGAAGTTAACAAAGCCACCCCACCGCCACCCACCACCCTCTGTTTCCCTGCGTTCCCTCCTGTAAAACAGTCCTGCCCCACCACGACCCTCCTTCGTTTCCTTCTGTAAAAAGCCCCGTGCCCCGCCTCCACCTCAACACCCACTCGATCGATGTCGCCGCCGACTCCACCGCGACGCTCTTCGACTACGCCGAAAAGCTCGGCGTCAAGGTGCCTACGTCCTGCCGCAAACAGGGCAAGTGCAAGGAGTGCATCGTCGAGGTCACCCAAGGCGCCGACCTGCTCTCCGCTCCCGGCGAGGAAGAGAAACACCTGTCCGACGGCTTCCGCCTCTCCTGTCGCGCCTGCATCGCCGCCAGCGACGGCGAGATCCACTGCCACACCATGCGGCGGGGCACCCTCGTCGTCGAAAACCAAGCCTACGAACTTCCCGTCCACGCCGACGGTTTCACGCCCGATCCCACCGTCACGCGCGACGGCGAACGCGTCCTCCTCGATGGCCACGAGATCGATCGCCGACCGGTAACCGACGCCCTGCACGGCCTCGCCATCGACATCGGCACCACCACCGTCGTCATCCGCCTGCTCAATCTCGAGTCGGGCGAACTCGTCGCCTCCTCCTCGTTCGAAAACCCGCAACGCTTCGGCGGGTCCGACGTCATGGCGCGCATCCAATACGACACCGAAGACAAGTCGCGCTCCCTCCAACGCACCCTTTCCGGCTACCTCTCTCACGCCATCGAGGAACTGCCCGTCGATCCTACCTCCATCTACGAGGTCGTCATCGCCGGCAACTCCACCATGCGCGACATGTTCTTCCGCCTGTCCGTCTACACCATCGGCCAGAGCCCCTACCAATCGCTCACCGAACACGAGATGGCCGCGGGCAAGCGCGACACCACCGTGCTCACCGCCACCGCCAAAAAACTCGGCCTCCCGGTCAATCCGGCCGCTCGCGTTTACGGCATGCCCATCATCAGCGGTCACGTCGGTGCTGACACCGCCGCCTGCATGCTCGCCGCCGACATCGGCAACGAGGACCGCCTCGTCGCCATCATGGACATCGGCACCAACACCGAGCTTATCCTCGGCAACAAACACAAGGTCATGGCCGCCTCCTGCCCCGCCGGTCCGGCCTTCGAAGGCGGCCAGATTTCCTGCGGTATGCCCGGTCTCCCCGGTGCCATCGAAAAGGTCGTCATGGATGACGACGACGAGTTTACCTGCTCCGTCATCGGCGGCGGCGAAGCCCAGGGGCTCTGCGGTTCCGGCCTCGTCTCCCTGCTTGCCGAACTCGTGCGCGGTGACCGCATGAACCGCCTCGGTCGTTTCGAATACGACGACCACGAACTCACCGTCACCGGCGACGTCACCTTCAACGAAGAAGACGTCAACAACCTCGCCCAAGCCAAAGGCGCCAACGTCGCCGGCCTGCAAATCATCTTCCAACAATACGGCATCAAGGCCGAGGAACTCGACGTGTTCTATCTCGCCGGCGGCTTCGGCAAACACCTCGACCTCGACGCCTCCAAACGCATCGGCCTCATCCCCGACATCCCCCTCGAAAAAATCCGCCAAGTCGGCAACGCCGCCGTCGAAGGCGCCTGCATTGCCCTGCTCTCGAAAACCAAACGCGCTGAACTCGAAGCCCTCGTCCGTCGCGTCGAACACTGCCGCCTCGAAACCGACCCCAACTTCTTCGACGTCTTCGTCGAAGGCTGCCAATTCGCCCCCATCGGCAGCGAAACCCCCGCCTGAACCCCCGGATTTCCAACCAATGATGGACCCAGATAAACACCGATCCAAATCCAAGAGGCAGGAGCTTTATTTAAGTAAACAGTATCAGTGCGTAGCCGGTAGGCGAAGCCATCTGTGTCCATCTGTGGTTAAAAAAACAGCAGGCTGACCGGCCAATGCCCTGTTCCCCTTCGTGGTTAAAAAAACAGCCCTCCTCTCACTTTGAGCTCTCCCTCGCAAGTTCCTGAAACGCTGCTCACCGACTTCACCGTCGACGTGCCGCGCGCGGAGTATCATCGCTTGCTCGGCTACCCACCCGGCCACCAGCCCGATGAACGCATCGACGCGCTCATCCACCTCACCACCGCGTGGTATGCCACCCACGGCGAGCCTTGGATCTACCTGCGCGAAGCCACCCTCGATCTCAGCGACGACCGCCTCGTCATCGACGGCGTCACCTTCAACTCACCCAAACTTCACGCCCACCTGCGCGAAGCCGGCGCCACCCGCGTCATGCTCGCCGCCGTCGGGGCGGGCTCCGCCATCGCCGACCGTTCCGCGAATCTTTGGCGCGATCAAAAACCCGACGAATACTTTTTCGCCGAAGTCTACGGCTCCGCCGTCGTCGAACACCTCGTCGCCTCCCTCTCCGGCCGCATCTGCGACCTCGCCGAGCCCGCGGGACTCATGGCCATCCCCCACTACAGCCCGGGCTACGCCGGTTGGGATGTCTCCGAGCAAAACCGCCTCTTCGATCTCATCACCGGCCACCTCGGCCACGCCCTGCCCGAATCGCTCGAAGTCCTTTCGAGTGGCATGCTCAAGCCCAAGAAATCCCTGCTCGGCGTCTTCGGCCTCATCGAACGCACTCCCGAAGCCCTCGCCACCCCCGGCCTCATCCCCTGCGAACGCTGCGCCTTCGAACCGTGCCAGTATCGACGAGCCAACTACATCCACGCCGCCGTCGCCCTGCCGGAGCCTCCCCCGCTCACCACCAACGCGCAATACACCGTCGCCCGCAAGGCGCTCGGCAAATGGGCTGACCAACGCCTGCACATCGACACCCACGACGACGGCCGGATCAGCGCCCGCTTCCGTTTCGAAGGCAGCACCTGTTCCAACATGGGCCATCCGCTGGCCTTCGACTACCGCATCGTGCTTGCCCCCGCGCGGGACGCCCACCGCGTGCTCGAAACCGCCTGTGACCCCGCCCCCGGCGACACCGGCTACCAGCAACAATGCGCCTACCTCCGCGATGCCGACGACACCATGGCCAGCATCGCCGAACCGCCCCCCATCCTCGGCCAACCGCTCGACGCCATTCTCACCTGGCAACGCGAAACCCGCCAAAGCGGCTGTTACTGCGACGCCACCTCCCGCGCCCACAAATGGGGCCTCGCTCTCGAAACCCTCCACTACGCTCTGAGCCAAAAACCCAAATCATAACCTCCGATTTTTAACCACAGATGGACACAGATAAACCCAGATCCGAATCCATACAGCAGAAGCTCTTTCAACAAAAAGTGCTTCAGGGCGTAGCCGGTAGGCGAAGCCATCTGTGTCCATCTGTGGTTAAAAAAACAGCAGGCTGAAAACCCTCCCAATCCTATGATCAAACTCTGTGAAATCGATCCCGCCACGGATGAAAAACTCCCCGAGAATTTCTCCGATAAATCCGGCGTCGGCGTGCACTACGTCTCCGCCTTCATCAAGCAACTGACCACCAAGCTCGACGACGGCACCAAGGTCATGTGCAAGCGCCGCGGCCTCAAGCTCATGCTCCGCGTCAACAAGGCCAAGGGCGAGGGACTCCTCCGTCGCCTCGAACACGGCCCCGACGTGAAGACCATGCTCAAATTTGCCCTCGAAGAGGCCGCCGCTGATGCCGGCGCCACCATCGAAATCCGCGACGACGGCGTCTACCTCGAACCCCCGGTCGAAGCCGCCTGATCCGCCTTCGTATCGTTTTATTTCTACTCTCGGCGGTTCCCCCCTTTCCGCCACCTCTCCCCTAACCAACCACCCCCACCTCAACCCACCCTTACCTGATGCGCCCCGAACAATGGGAAATTTTTAAGAAAGCCGCCCACGGCGAACGACTCGATAACATCCCGATGGCCATGATCATCGATAGCCCGTGGATCCCCGGCTACTGCGGAGTCAAACACATGGACTTCTTCCTCGATCCGCAGGTCTGGCTCGACTGCCACCTCAAGATCCACCGCGAATTCCCCGACGTTATCTTCGTGCCCGGCTTCTGGATGGAATACGGCATGGCCGCCGAACCCTCCGCCCTCGGAGCCAAGATCAAGTTCTGGCAGGACAACACCCCCTCCGAATACCACGGCCTCTTCCACATCGAGGACGTCGACAAACTCCACGAATACGAGGTCGAGGCCGACGCCTTCATGGCCATGACCCTGCACCGCATCCGCATGCAGAAACAGCAGGTCTTCGATGCCGGCTACATCATGCCCATGGTCACCGCGCGCGGCCCCATGTGCACGGCCGGGTTCGTCCGCAACACCGCCGACTTCATGCTCGATCTGGTCGATAAGCCCGAATACGCGCACAAGCTCCTCGACCTCTCCACCCGCCTCATCATCGACTGGCTCAAG
The DNA here is from genome assembly GCF_029023725.1 of Synoicihabitans lomoniglobus. Taxonomy (GTDB): domain Bacteria; phylum Verrucomicrobiota; class Verrucomicrobiia; order Opitutales; family Opitutaceae; genus Actomonas; species Actomonas lomonigloba. The sequence continues at coordinate 5,675,189 of NZ_CP119075.1, read as the reverse complement.
GCTCAGCACAAAGCCATCGGCGACTGCGTCGAAGGCATCTTCATCCTCGACGACATTGTCGGCTTCGTGAACGAGGACCACTACATGGAGTTCTGCCACCCCTACCTGAAGCGCATCTGCGATGCCTTCCCCGAGGACTGGGTGAAACTCTACCACAACGACGCCGACGTCGAAGCCTGCATGGACCATCTCCCCGATGTCGGATTCAACGTCCTCAACTGGGGCAAGCAAACCGACATCGAAGACGTCAAATTCCGTATCGGCGACGACATGACGCTCATGGGCAACGTGAACCCGCTCGAAGTCGGCGTGCGCGGCACCCCCGAGGAAGTCCACGCCGCCACCATGGACGTCCTCAACAAGAGCGAAGGCGAACGCATCATCCTCTCCGTCGGCGGCGGCACCAGCCCCGGCATGCCCAAAGCCAACATCGAGGCCATGCTCTCCGCCCTCAACCAATACAACGCCGCCCGCAACGGCACCTAACCATCCCACCCAACGCTGTTTTTAAACCACAGATGAACACAAATATACACAGATCAATTCAGCCTTCAGTTCCGCCGCGGTGCGTAACGATAGTGAAGCCATCTGTGTCCATCTGTGGTTAAAAAGACAGCAGGCTGAACACCATTCGTGGTTTAATTCTGAATACATATTTTAATATGACCGACTACGCCTTAATGAACCAATACCTCTACGAGGGAAACGGACCTAAAATTGCCGAGATGACTCAGGCCGCCATCGACGAGGGCATCACCGCTCAGGAGGTCCTCTCCAAAGGTCTCATCGCCGGCATGTCCGTCGTCGGCGAGGACTTCAAACACAACATCCTCTACGTCCCGGAAGTCCTCATCGCCGCCCGCGCCATGAAGTCCGGCATGGCCGTGCTCAAGCCCCTCCTCGCCGCGGGCGATGCCGAGTCCGGCGAATCCTCCAAGACCGGCACGCTCATGATGGGCACCGTCCGCGGTGACCTCCACGACATCGGCAAAAACCTCGTCTGCATGATGGCCGAGGGCGCCGGCTTCGAAGTCGTCGACATCGGCGTCGACCAGAGCGTCGAAAAATTCATGGCCGCCGCCGACGCGTGCAAACCCGACATCATCGGCATGAGCGCGTTGCTCACCACCACCATGACCTACATGAAGACCGTCATCGACGGCTTCGAGGCCGATGGTCGCGACGTAAAATTCGCCATCGGTGGCGCGCCCATCAGCCAGATGTTCGCCGACGAGATCGGCGCCGACGGCTACGGTCAGGACGCTTCCAGCGCGGTCGACCTGTTCCTCCACTTCATGGGCAAGGGCGATGCGCCCAAAGCCAAAGCTGCGCCCGCCGCCGACGCCGTTCCCGCCGCCGACCAGCCCAAGGGCACCCAGACGACCTACCAGATTCTTTACTGGCAGGACCTGCCCTCGCAGATCAAAGCCTCCGACGAATACACCGAGGTCAGCATCGAACTCCCGGTCGCCTTCGTCGAACGCATCGACGCCGCCGCCCAACGTCTCGGCCTCACCGACGCCGAAACCTACGCCGCCCAGTTCAAATGGGGTGACGAACAGGAACGCGACGGCGATGCCGCCACGGTCGCCGCCGCCGTCCAGTCCGAACTCGAAGCCGCCGCCGGCTAACCACGCCGCCGCCGTTTTACACGGAAGAAACGAAGGAGAAAACAAAGATAAAAGTGCCACTCCACCACCTTCGTTCTCTTCGTTTCCTTCCGTAAAAAAACCTCTGCCCCCTCGCTCCGTTTCCCTCTGTTTCCTCCTGCTAAATACAAAGTGCCTTCCCTCAACATCATTGGTGAACTCATCAACAATTCCTACGCCCGCGCCCGCCGCGCATTCACCGATCGCGACGTATCCGGTTATCAAGCACTCGCCAAGTCCCAGGCCGACCTCGGCGCCCGCTACCTGACGGTCAACCTCGACGGCACGCAGCGCATTTCCGTCCGTCAGGAGGAGATGTTTGCCTTCCTCCCCGAGGTCATCCCGGCCTTGCAGGAGGTCTGCTCCACGCCGCTCGCGTTCGACAACCCGGCCGTCGACTACCACCGTATCGCGCTCGAGCATTACGACCGCGAGAAGAGCGGTCAGCCCATCATCAATTCCCTTGCCGCCTCGCGCGAACGGTTGGACGAAATGATCGACCTGGTGAAAGGCTACGACACCAACGTCATCGTCATGGCCTCCGAGCACTTCACCCCCGAAGGCAGCGCCCAGTGCCTCGACGCTCGAGACTCGCATGCCGCCACCAAACACTTCGTCGACCTGCTCATCAACAAGGCCGATCGCAAACCCGACAACATCATCGTCGACGTCGGCCTCGCGCCCGTCGGCGCCGACACCTACGGCCTCATTAACATCGGCCTCGATGCGATGAAACTCATCACCGCCGACCCCGATCTCCAAGGCGTGCACTTCGTCGTCGGTCTCTCCAATTTCGCCTGGGGCACCCCCAAGGGCATTCGCGAGAAACTCGAGAACGCCTACCTCACCATTGCGAGCCAACTCGGCCTCGACTACGCCCTCGCCAACCCGGAGAAAAACCCGGTCCCCCTCGACGCCGATGATCCGCTCGTGGACGAACTCCGCGCCGCCCTCGAACAAGGCCGCCGCCAAGGTGACGAATCCCAGGAAACCGCCGGTTTCCGCCAAGCCGAAGCCATCATGGCCATCTGCGCCCAAGGCCAATCCAACGATGACGACGACTGGGACGACTGAGCCTCCCTGTCACACTATTTTGAAAACCATAGATGAACACAGATCAATCTCCAGCCCTCATCGGACTTCAGTGCGTAGCGGTAGCGAAGCCATCTGTGTCCATATGTGGTTAAAAAACAAACCCGTCTACGCGTCATGAGTATGAGCATCGAGATCACGACGAGGAACGCCGTGACACTGCCCCTCGACTACGAGGAAGTATTCATCACGTGGTTACCCACCGAGTCCCAGGACGCGCTACTGGCCAAGGTCGCCGAGCTGCACGCGCTCGGGCTCAAACCCGTGCCGCACATCGCGTCCCACAAAATCAAAGACGTGGCCGACGCCCACGCTCTAGCGGACGCGTTCGCCCCCTATACGAAGAAAGCGCTCTTCATCCGTGGCGGCGGCGAATGCGAAGGCGATTTCCCGACCGTGGCCGAACTCATCGCCACCGGTGCGTTTGCCGATTTCGAAATCGGCGTCGGCGGTTTCCCCGACGGCAACGGCCCCATCAGCTACGAGGAGGGCATCGAACTCCTCCAAGCCAAAACAACCTATGCGTCCTTCGTCGTCACCCAGTGGTCACTCAACCAGAAAGCAATCGCGCGCTTCTTGGACGACGCGCCCCTGCCGGTCTATCTCGGCGTGCCCAATCACTGCACCACCAAGCAACTCATCCGCTTCGCCAAAGTCTGTGGTATGGAAAACTCAGTGAAAGGTTTCCTGTCGAATCCCATGAACCTCATGCGATTCGTCACCGGCTTCGATCCCAGCTACATCGTAGAAAAATTCAAAGCCCACCCCAACCTCGCCAAATTCCACGTCTACTCCTTCGGCAACCTCGCCCCGTTATAGAACCGAAGTTTTCCACCGATAACAACCGCCCCACTCCGACGCTGTTTCACACGGAGACAACGAAGGGCATAACAAAGAAAACAGAGCCATCCCACCGCCTTCGTTCTCTTCGTTTCCTTCTGTAAAACACCTCCGCCTCACCGCTCCGTTCCCCTCTGTCTTGACCGCCCTCGCCACGGCGATGGCGGTTCCCTCCTGTAAAAAAACAACACCCTCACGGCATCTGTGCTCATCTGTGAAATCTGTAGTTAATATCCCTTCCGCTTCTCCCTCTCGTCGTGTCTGGCTGCATGTGGGCACGCTGCTCGACGGCACCTCCACCACGCCCGCACGCGATGCCCACGTGGTCTACGATTCCAACCGTATCCACTTCGTCGGCACAAACGGACAACAACCGCCCGCCAACGCGATCAATTCCGGCCAAACCGCCCCCGATGTCGTCGCCCCTGATGCTGCGCTTCTGCCCGGCCTGATCGAAGCCCACGCCCACCTCTTCCTCGAAGGCGGCGAACTAGATTTCGAAAAACGCTCCGCCTACCTCAAGCAATCTCCCGACGAACTGCTCGCCGCCGCCCAACCGCGGCTCGCCCAACTGGTCACCCTCGGCATCACCGCCGTGCGCGACGCCGGCGACAAAGACGGCGTCGGTCTAGCCCTCAGCCGGCAATACAAAGAATCTAGCTCTGCCTCTCAGGTAGGCCGCGAGCTCGCTCGCGCTCCCTCCCGCCCGCTCATGCCCTACCTCGACAGCCCGGGCGCCGCCATCCACCACGAAGGCCGCTATGGCAAGTTCATGGGCGGCACCATCGAGGCCCACGGTTCCGTCGAAGCCACGGTCGCCTCCCGCGTCGCGGAAGGCGCCGACCGTATCAAGCTTCTCCCTACAGGTATCATCAACTTCAAGAAGGGCCTGGTCACCGCGAAGCCCCAAATGGACACCGCCGAGGTGACCGCCATCGTGGCCGCCGCCAAGCGCCATGGCCGCCAGACCTTCGCCCATTCCAGCGGCGACCTCGGCATCGACCACGCCATCGACGGCGGCGTCGACTCCATCGAGCACGGCTTCTTCCTGCGCGACGATCAACTTGCCAAACTCCGCGATCGCCAGATCGCCTGGGTGCCCACCTTCGCCCCCGTGCAAAAGCAGGTCGACGAAGCGGAGCGCATGGGCTGGGACGAAGAAATCATCGGCCACCTGCAACGCATCCTCGACAACCACGCCCGCACCCTCGTCAAAGCCCACGAAATGGGCGTGCTCATCATCGCCGGTAGCGATGCGGGTTCTGTCGGCGTCGCCCACGGCCTGGGTTTCCTGTGGGAACTCGAACTCATGGAACGCGCCGGCCTGCCGACCCACGCCGTCCTCAACGCCGCCACCGGCGTGAGCGCCGCCCGCCTCGCCTACGCCGACCCCATCGGCCGCATCGCCGTCGACCACAAGCCCCGCCTGATCCTCACCGAGGCCCCCGTCCTCGACAGCGTCACCCATCTCCGCGCCCCCAAGACGGTCATCTTCGACAATCAAGTCGTCCACCACACCGCGGACTTCGACCCCACCGGCCTCTGAGTCGCAACACCACCCCGCTGTAGCCGGGGTCGCCGACCTCTGAGCAGCGACGGGTCTAGCCGCCCCACATCTGCAGGTAGACGTAGCGCGGCTTCTTCGCACCGTTCACGTAATTCAACCACACCTTCACCGGGTGCATCTGTCCGTCCGCCATATCCGTTGGCCGGGCGTAGAGGCGGTAATGCCGGGACGTCTCCACTTCGGTCAACCGCAGTTCCACGGCCCGGCCGGTGGCGAGTGGCTCCTCGATCCAGACCCGCGAAAGCGGCAGATCCGCCGCCGTCGTGATGTCGAGCGATTTCTCCGTCACGTCATTCGGCCCGTCCCACGTGAGGATTTCGCGCGACAGGTCCGCGCCCGGCGGCACCCGAATTAGCACGCTCAGGGCGTCCGTATGGGCCTCACGGCCGGTGTGCTTGACCACCAGCCGCCGCTGCGGGGATCCGACGGTGTCACTGACGTCAAACAGCACGGACACCGTCACCGTCTCCGCAGGTGCCACCGTGTAGCTCTCGCACTCGACGGCCATACAACCGCAGCTCGTCACAATTTCTTCGATACGAACAGGATCTGCACCCAAATTGGTCGCCTTGAAGTCGGCCTGCACGACCTGCTGCTCCAAGGCGACGTCCAGCGTGAGTTCGCGGGGCTCCCACGAGAGCTCGCCCGCCCGACAGATCTCCGCGACGACCGCGAGGCCGAGGAGGATCAGCCAGGCCGGCCTGCTAGGTATCGTCCGGACTCTCATCGGTGGAAGAGAGGTCAAAACGCGATTCATCGGCCCGGTAGGTCTGCCGTTCCAAGATGCCGTCCGGGATGCCGATCGAGACGTGCGTCGGCGGGTAGCCCTCGTCGAAGTAGTGCAGCTCCGGCTTGAACGCGGGCAAGGCGTCGAGGAACTCCTGGAGGAGGCGATCCCCCGAAGCCTGGTCCTGTGCGCGCAGGCGCACCAGGGTGAGCTGCAGCAGCGCTTCCGGAAAACGGCGCTCGTGATCGAGCGCCCGCCGCAGGAGTTCTTCGCGCGGACCATCCTCGGTCGCCTGCATTGCGAGGAGATAGGTGGCCGCGGCGTTGGTCTCGTTGAACTTCAGAGCGGCGTCGAGCAGGTCCTCGACCGTGACCCCCAGCTTAGCCGCCGACCGCGTGTTGGCGCAGAAGGCGGCCATGCGGAGATACAACTCGCTCACCGTTTCACGGGCCCCCTCGTCCAGCAGCTCGGCCTGCGTAGTCAGTTCCGCGAGCACCTGCCGCTCGGCGACATAGATCGACCGCACGGAGTCGAAGAAATCGCCGCCGAGGGTGCCGAAGTCGCGGACACTGGTGCGAATGCGTTCCCCGGCCTGCAGGCCGCGAAACTGCCGTTCGCTCGCGATCCGGTCGAGCACCACCGCCGACTCGAGCAGAGCGTCCGCCTCAGCGGAAGCGGTTTCCGCGCCGACCCGCGACTCCAGCGACACCGGCAGTATCGACAGGCAGAGCAGGAGCACACGGCCGCGGGCGGTAATCGAGCTTTGCGGTCTCATCAGATCAGAAGACCGCCACCGTGTAGGCACCGAACGGCGAGTGCCGGTGCACGTAGGTCTGGTTCAAGGAGATTCCCCCGGGGCAGGTCCAATGGGTGAAGGTGCCCGAGCGGACATTCACACCACCGAAGGCCCGCACCTCCACCGTCTGTCCGGCCGAGAGATTGATCGGTCCGACTTGATTGGAGATGCTGTTGGACACCGACTGCGTGGAGGTTTGCGAGATCGCGGCCTCGAACCCGATCGCCTGCCCAAGGTATTCCAAGTCAATGCTAGCACTGGTCTCGGTGCCCTTCGTGACCGAAGCTTCCCAAGTATCGGTAATGGTTGCGTTCCAGGGGATGGCCTGAGTCGCCACATACTGTGTCAATACAACGTAGTTGTCCGGGTAGGTTTCAGTGGTGTTCGGATTGGGGTCGATATCCTCCACCACGTTGTGCCCGGTGATGTCCTTGTGAGCCACAGTGTCGCAGCCATTTTCATCCGTGATACGTAGTTCAATCCAGTGGGCTCCGGCGCTAACCGGTGTGTAATACCTGGAATCGCCCCACTCAATCCACTCCGGCTGCTGATCCGTGCGCCACTCATAGGTAAACTCTGAACTTGTTATACTAGAGCTATATTCCGAGGAGCACCCCACCGTCACGTGAGGCAACCCGGCGATACCCAAATTCTCGGGCATTACCGGTTCCTCGTGAAGTTCATGCACATTATAAATCGTTCCCGTGCCAGTTTGAGGATTGGTCCAATTATCCACAAAATAAGCCGGCTGAGAAGGCGTTACCGGCATTGAGAGCATTGTCATATTAACGACCACGCCACCCTGCATATCGACCACGCAAACGACGACATCGACGTCCGTGCACTCATCATTGTTAGTAACGTAGACGCCGCTACGACCGAAGTTAGAAATGAGACACAATATCGCTCCAGCCCATAAGGTTTGGAATAAAAACTTCATGAAGGTATTATTATGTTTGGGGGTTCGCAAGGGACTGCTGCAATTGCCGCAGGTTGTTGAGGTTGGTTTCCGACAAGGGTCGTCGGGAAACCAGGTTGCCCCGCGTATGCCGCGGCGTCTCCAACTGCACTTCGCGCCAGATCTTCACCAGTATCGCCCGATTCTCGGCGGGCGAGTCTGCCGCCGCCAGACCGCCGACCACCTCACGTTCAAAGGTGTCCGGCACGTCATTGCCGTTCGCATCGACGAACAGAGGGGATTCGCCGGATTCCAGTGCTCCGTAGACCCAGGCACCGGCTTCACCGGCAACCACCCGCACCGGCTTCGCGTGGTCCACCCGGCCAAGGGGTATCTGCGCGGCCAGCAACATACCCGGGCCGAGGAAGACAGCACCCTCCTTACTCGAGCGATCGAGGCGCACCGTAAGACTTCGTAAACCGGCCATCATGCGATTGTTACCGAATGGGACCAATGCGATCTCAAAGCCCAGTCGCTCCCAGTTGCGTCCATCGGACGAGGACTCCAGCGAACCAAACCCCGGATGCTTGCTGGCGGCCAAGCGGAGGGACAAACCGGGCAGATCGATCTCTGTGCCCAGAGAGGCGTTGAGGGTGAAGACGTAGTAGCTCGAGCCATGGCCGGCACGGAAGCTCCAGGAGCGCTCTGGCCCGAGGTCGAGGAATTCGACCCCAAATTCCTTGCGCTCCGTGCGGGTCACCCCGGGTAATCCGACCCCGCTGGCGGCGAGGTTGATGACCCGGTATTGCCCGGGCGAAAGTGAGTCGGTGGCAGTAGGCCCACCCGCCAGTCGCGGCAGATTGAAAACCGCTCGGGAGGCGACGGAAGGGTTGGAGGCGCTGGCCGCTTCCGGACGGGCCCCGGTCGCCGGCATCGCGAATAGGGCGCAAACCAGCAGCGTCGCGCCGATTTTGCACAGGGGTTTGATTGACATAATATATATAATTCCTTTCTCTATAAGCTTTGGGGTTGCTGGGGGATGGCGCGTGGATACGAAATTCCTCGCGGGACAGTTTGATAAAGGGAAGACGTGCGCCGTAGTCCCACAGGGAGATGCGGACGCACGGGTCCCGTCTGACGCTTGCCATGGGGGTCGGACCGCTGCGCAGACGCAGCCGGGACGCGGGTCAGGTTTGGTATTATTTGGCTCCACGAAAGTTCAGGTCCCGAAAGTGGGGACAGGCTTTCCCGCAATGCGTAGGCCAGTAATTACAAAACGAGGGGTAAGGTTGGCAATTACAGGGTATGGCCTCAGCCGCCCTCCGCTATGTCAACGGAATTAAAGGTATTCGTCATAAATGATATACTTGAGTTGAATAGGCGAGGTAATGAACCTATTCGCCTTGCCATAGAAATTAGTAGCAACCGCAGCCACCCACGTGGTCTCAGCAATTTGGCACGCGCCGAATCCCGCAGTCCTCGAACACGATGCGGCGGTTCCGATAGAGCGCGCCAATCGCCTGCTTGAAGGCCTTTTTGCTCACACCACACCCCGCCTGGATTTCCGCCGACGCACTGCCGTCATGCAGCGGCAGAAATCCACTTTCTTCGACCACGTAGGATACTACTGACATCTTCACGCATATGCCGCGCGACAGACCGCAGGACCACGCCTATATCTGGTCTGCTGGAAATGAGGACCTGCAATGGGAGGAACGAATTAACGGCTGCGCGATCCCGGCTGCCTGTCAGTCGAGGTGATAGAGCTTACCCAAGGGCCTTTGGCCCCGACCGGACCGAGTCCCTCCAATCCGGCAATTTGATATCGCGATTTCAACTGTCATCCAGTGCTCTCTGGAGGGCGGAAGGCGGGAGCCCCGATTGAACCCTCTCCAATCCGGCGTTGTGGCACCAAGGGTGCCAGCGATGAGAGTTACATCACTTCCGTCATGCCTGCCTTTCGGCCTTTCTGCCTCCTCTCACCTTGGTCGCCGCTTCTTGCGGTTGCCTCTCAGTTTTCGCCGCGACTCCGGTTCAACCCGCAAACCTCTATCGCTTCAACCCTGTCACCAAGGGGACTAATCCAGGAATCACTTATGGCAGTCCGTGGTCGCCGACCGGCAGGGAAATGTCTACTTCGCTGAAGCCGGGCGGAACAACTTGCAGAAACTCACCCCGTCAGGCGGCGTCGTTACCGTAGCCGGGCAGTTGGGTGTGCGTGGGGCGAGTGATGGGCAGGGCACCGCGGCGTCCTTTGGGCTGGGACGAGCAGATCGTCGGCAACCTCCAGCGCATCCTCGACAACCACGCCCGCACCCTCGTCAAAGCCCACGAGAAGGGCGTGCTCATCATCGCCGGCAGCGATGCGGGTTCTGTCGGCGTCGCCCACGGCCTGGGTTTCCTGTGGGAACTCGAACTCATGGAACGCGCCGGCCTGCCGACCCACGCCGTCCTCAACGCCGCCACCGGCGTGAGCGCCGCCCGCCTCGCCTACGCCGACCCCATCGGCCGCATCGCCGTCGACCACAAGCCCCGCCTGATCCTCACCGAGCACAACCCGCCCGCCACCGTGACCAATCTGCTTCGCCCCAAGACGGTGATATTCGATGAAGCCGTCTGCGTCCACGATGAGGCCTTCGACTTCACTGGCCTGTAGCCAAACCCGCAAACGTCGTTTTCCGTGTTCATAAACCGACTCGCTTAACCTTGGCGTTGCCCCTTTGGTGCAGCCGTCATTGCATCACTGACTTCGTCCGCCCGAAGCCGTGCATTGCGGATCGTCCGATCAGGGGATCAGTTTCGCGTCTTCCCGGTATACCCAGACTCCGACGACAGCCTCGTCCTCGCCACCACCCGCCAACGGTCCCGGTCGTATTGCCGTGTATAAAAAAAGCCTGATTTTGACCGAGCACGACCTGCTTACTTGCATCGGTCGCCATCCGTAGTCCGGCCCGCCTCAAGACCGTGGTATTCGACACGGAAGTTCTCGGGCCGCCGAAGTCGGTTACGCCGATCGGGCCCCAGGCCGACCGGGAAACTATTGACCGCCCGATACGCGCTCGTCAGGGAACTCCGCCCGATGCAATGAGTCGACGTAGTAGCGGCGGCAATCGCGTCCGCTAATCTCAATCCGTCTTCGCCTCGAATCCTGCACGATCGTGTCCTTTCCGCCTCCGCACCGGCCCACGCCCTGTCGATGGCTTTTCGTCATGCTACTGTTGCTGCTCGGGCTCGCGGGTTGGTGGTTAAATCCGCCACTCGACCGTCAGACTGAACAAGTTTCGCCCGGTCCGAAAACCTCCGCACCGCCCTTCTCGCTCTCCGCCAAAGCCCGCCCCACGGCAGTCCCGGTGCCTGATGCTTCCGGTTCGTGTTCTACCAGATCGGCCTCACTGAGGTCAAACGCCGCAGACTATCCGTGGAAGGCTGTCGCGACCTTTGAAATACCAAAACCATGATCGATAATTTCTCCACCAGAACCGCGATCACCATGATCCGTTGGGGTGTCGCCGTCATGCTCATCACCCTCGCCTGTCAAGCGCAGCGGGTGGCCGTCCGCAGTCTGCGCGACACCGGCCCCAGCTCCCAACGCATCAACGTCGCCATCCTCGGCGACGGATTCACCGCCGCCGAGGAGAACGACTTTTTCACCGCCGCCGAGGCTGCGCTCGTTACCATCATCACCGACGAATCGCTCTCCTCGTTCGCCGCCTACATCAACGGCACGGCGATCTTCACCGAAAGCGCTGAATCCGGCACTGGCATTCCCGCCGAGAACCTCGCCCCCGACACCTACTTTGGAGCCTCCTTCACCGCCGAGACCAACAGCCGTTTGGTTTACATGCAGGAGCAAGCGGACCGCCTCAAAGCCAATGACCTACTCATCGAGCACGTGCCGGAATACGACTACGCCGTCATGATCATCAACTCCACCCGCTACGGCGGCTCGGGCGGCATTCCCCTGACGTTCACCCGCAACGTCTCGTCCGTGAACGTCCTCCTCCACGAGAGCGGCCACAGTTTCGCGGGACTGGCCGACGAATACGTCGACGAAGCTCAGATCCCTTTCCACCCGCCATCCGAGTTTCCCAACAGCACGCAAAACGCCCAACGGGCAACGCTGCCGTGGTCCGCCTTCGTCGCGCCCTCGACTCCGCTGCCTACTCCCGGCTCCCCCGAAACCCCTGCAGCAACAATCGGCGCGTTCGAAGGCAGCCACTACCGTGCGACCGGCGCTTATCGCCCCACTTATGATTCCAAAATGCGTTCGTTGAACGGCGCTTGGGGTGCCGTCAATCTCCGCGCGTTTGCTTTGAGCGTCCACGCGCTCGATCTCAGTCAATCGGACCTCCCTCCGATCATCACCTCACAACCCGACCCCTCCGACTACACGCCCGGCTCCGCGCTCGAACTCAGCGCCGCTGTGGATGGCGGCGGGCCGTTCACTTACCAATGGACCCGCGACGGCCGCTACTTGGCCGGGGAGATTTCTCCCCGTCTCAATCTCGCTGATCCGCTCGCCAGTGAAAACCACGGCGCCTACGCGTTGCAAATCACCAACGCCGTCGGCACCACCACCAGCCGTCGCATCGTGCTCGATGCCGCCGGTGCTCGTATCGTCGACCTGGATACTCCGTCCGGCCCTGGCCGCCTGACCAACATGTCGGTCCGCACGCTCGCCGGCACCGGTGACCAGACCCTCACGCTGGGTTTCGTGATCAGTGGAACCGACTCAGACACCACCGCCACCAAGCAACTTCTGGTGCGCGCGATCGGCCCCGGCCTGCAGCCTTTCGGTCTCGTTTCCTATCTGCCTGATCCTCAACTGGCCGTCGCTCCGCTCGATGCATCTTCCCCCGCCGTGACCAATGACAACTGGGGCGGCGCATCTGCGCTGTCCCATGCCTTCGCCTCCGTCGGAGCCTTTCCCTTGGACAACCCCGACAGCCTGGACGCCGCGCTCGTGCTCAACGCGCCCCCCCAGCCGCACACCGCGCAGGTCAGCAACTCACTCGACGTGAGCGGCGTCGCGCTCGTCGAAGTCTACGATCTCGACGGAGCGGCTTCCCCTCGGCTGGTAAACCTTTCCGCCCGCAGTGTGCTCCAACCCGGCAACGATGCACTCATCGCCGGGTTCGTCTACGCGGGCGACTCCCCCAAACGCTTCCTCATTCGCGCCGTCGGTCCGGGTCTCACCACCTACGGCGTGAGCGAACCGCTGCCCGATCCGCAACTCGTGGTGCACTCCCTCGTCACCGGCGAAGTCATTGCCACCAACGATGATTGGTCAGGAGACTCCGAGCTCAACGCCGCCTTCGGGTCGGTCGGAGCCTTTCCGCTGCTCGACCCGGCCAGCGGCGACGCTGCGCTTATCCTCGATCTGCCCTCCGGTCCCTACACCGCGACCGTGCGCAACGTCAGCAACGGGCTCGGTTTCGGCACCGTGTTGATCGAAGTTTACGAACTCCCTTAAGCTGAAACCGTCCTATCAGCTCCGCGCAAAAGCGGGTCAACCAAACCCAGCGCTTCCGCGGGAACAAACCAACCCACCCGTGCCAGCGTGCTCTGCGCAAGATATCTGGCTAATCCCCCGCGACGATCTACGTTAGGGGGTGATGAAACCCAAATTTGAGCTCTCAATCCTCTCCGTCAGCGTTGTCTCCGAACTGCCCGGCACGTGGTCCGAGGACGACTGCCTCAAGCTGCTCCGGCATCTCGAATTCGACGGCGCGGCCGATCTCCCCCCTGCCGAACGTCGCGACTACGCCGTGATGGCCTTGCAGGACAAGGAGGACGTTGCCGCCGCCGCCGCCTTGCTCGGTTTCGCCATCGGTAAAAAGCTCAATCCCGGCCGCACCCAAAACCTCGCCGAGGAAATGACCAGCGATCGCATGTGGGAGGAATACGCCGACCTCACGCTGCACGAGGCGATCTTCAACGCCCAAGTGCTGCTCCACCAAGCCTTCCCCGCCACGCCCCAACCCGAGATCAACCAGATCGAGATCACCCTCCGCGCTCTCAACGCCGCCGCCCACACCTACCTCGACGACCTCGCCGCCGCGCCCACCACCCAGCTCATCCCCGAGCCCGTCGTCGTGCGCTGCATCGCCGCCGCCATGCCACCCGACGCCATTCTTCACCGCCTCTTCGAAGACCAAATCGCCGGCGCGGCCTTCCCCGAAGCCGAGAACATTCTCTGGCAAACCCGCGGCGAAGTCCTCCCCGACGGCCCCGATGGCAAACCCCTGCGCAAGGTCTCCCTCTACAGCCCCATCCGCTGGACCACGCCGCTGGAGGAAGAATGGAGCGCCGAGTGCGAGCCCTTCATCGAAAGCCTGAACGACTGAACCTCATACGAGGTAGGGCGTGCTCGCCGAGCGCGCCGATCCAGTGAAGCAGTCCGCCCATCTCCGCGCACCGCCGTAACCCGACCGACGACATCGACGTCTCCCGACGTCACATGTCCCGTCACCTGCGTCTTTCCACGTTACCCGTTTCTCTCGCCCTGGCGGTCGCTCTACTCAGCGGCTGTGGCTCGCCCAAAGGTCGCCCAGACGAGCGGCTGCCACCCCAGCCCATCATCACCGCGCAGGCCTATTTTGTGGACCACTCTCTCCGCGTCGACGCCGAGCTCGGACCCTTTCGACGCCCCCGACCGCCCTCCGACACCGGCAACGACGAGGAACGCGACGACTCCCGGCCCCGACGCCCCATGGGCGGCCCCGGCGGCGGCGGTCCGCGCGGGGCACCTCCTGCGGGCGAGGGCGGCGGCGGCTCCACCGGCGGCCGTCCCCTGCGCGGCGCCCAAGTCATGCTGCGCCAATCCCTCACCGTGACCGTGACCAACGTCTCGGCGACGCCCGTCGAGCTGCGCGTCGCCGAGGTCCGTTCCGCCTTGGGTAACTTCGTGCCCGTGCCCGAGACGTTCACCCTCGAACCCGGAGCCCGCCAAACCCTCGAGCCGATGCGTGCCGGTTATCCGGCCAACCTCGATGAGCTCGAGCTGGCCGTGCGTATCCGCACCGCGGATGCCAACGACGCTCAAACGCTGCGACTGCAGCAGCCCGAGCAGCCGTAACCCACCCGCCCGGACCGTTTCCGGAAACGCAATCCGGGGTGGAATTATCCTCCAACATACGCCAAGGTGTCGGGTCGGTTTCCGGACCGCCCAACCCCTTACACCCTGATGCGTTTCCCCTCCTCGCTGTTTCGCGCCCGGCTCACGTCGGCGTTTCTCCTGTTTCTCAGCCCGCTCGCGCTCACCCTACCCGCGCAGGAAATCCCTTCCGGCGGCGTTTCTCTCGTCAACCCCACCGACATCGCGACCGAGGCGGGCTTTTATGCCAATGATACCGCCAACGGTCCCGTCGCTACCCGCACGGCCGTCACGGTCACCGGCCAGTCTTTCACCACCGCCGCCCAGGTCGCCACGCTCAACCCCACCGGCCAGTTCTACTCCAGCGCCATCACCGCTTCGACCAACCGCGCCGTGGCCGACGGTGACATCGTTTTGCTCCATTTTTTCATGCGCGCGATCGAGACCACCGACGAAACCGGCACCGTCGTGCTCGAGGCCTATTTCGAGGGGCCGCCGCCGGCCTACACCCGCTCCCTCTCCGTCCGCCCCACTGCCAATACCACCTGGACCGAATACTTCCTGCCGTTCCGCGTGCAGGGCAACTACATCGCCGGGGCCGCCGGCATCAAATTCGGCTTCGGCGGTCCCGCCCGCGCCCAGGTCCTCGAGTTCGGCGGCGTCGAGGTGCTGTGGTATGGCACCAGCCGCACCCTCGAAGAGATGCCCCGCACGTCCTTTCAATACGATGGTCGCGCCACCGACGCCCCGTGGCGCGCCGCCGCCGCCCAACGCATCGACACCCACCGCAAAGGCGACCTCGCCATCACCGTGCGCGACGCCGCCGGTGATCCCCTCCCCGGCGCCACCGTGCGCGTGCGCCAAACCCGTCACGCCTTCGAATTCGGCACCGCCGTGGTCGCCTCCCGCCTCATGAATCCCGGCACCGCCGACGCCCCCTACGTCGACACCTTCCTCGAACTCTTCAACGCCGGGACCTTCGAAAACGATCTCAAATGGCAACCCTGGGACGGCGCATGGGGCGCCGCTTTCGCCCGCACCCAAACCGTGGCCGCCCTCCAGTGGTTGCAGACCCAAAACATCGTCATGCGCGGCCACGTGCTGGTCTGGCCGTCCGTGCGCAACATGCCCGACACCCTCACCACCCGCATCGAAGCCGCCGATCCCACCATTCCCCAAGTCATTCTCGATCACATCGACGATGTCATGGAGCCCACCACGCCCTACCTCACCGAGTGGGATGTGATGAACGAGCCCTACGACAACTACGACATCATGGAGACCTACGGCTACGAGCACATGATCGATTGGTGGAACCGCGCCCGCGCCAACCACCCCACCGCCGACCTCTACATCAACGACTACGCCATCCTCGCCGGCGGCGGCACCAACACCGCCAAACAAGACGCCTACGCCAACACCGTCCAATACCTCCTCGACGGCGGCGCCCCCATCACCGGCATCGGCTTCCAAGGCCACTTCAGCGCCGTGCCCACCGGCATCCCCCGCATCTGGACCCTCCTCCAACGCTACGCCACCGAGTTTCCCCAGATGAAATTCCGTATCACCGAACTGGATATCAGCACCGACGACGAGGAGCTCCAGGCCGACTTCTACCGCGACCTCATCACCATCTGCATGAGCCACCCGCAAATGGAGGGCGTGCAATTCTGGGGCTTCTGGGAAGGCGCGCACTGGCGGCCCGCCTCCGCTCTGTTCGCCCTCGACTGGACCGCCAAACCCGCCGCCATCGCCTACCGCAATCTCGTATTCGGCGACTGGTGGACCGATACCGAACTCATCGCCGACCAAAACGGACAAGCCGCCGTGCGCGCGTTCAACGGCGACTACACCTACACCGTCGTCTACGGCGATACCACCGCCACCGGCACGATCACACTCACCTCCGACGGTGCCGCCCCCAGCGTCACCCTCGACGTCGCGTCCCCCGACCAACCCACCATCGTCACCCAACCCTTCGGCACCACCATCGCCCCCGGCGGCAGCACCACGCTCAGCACCGTTGTATCCGGAAACCCAACACCGGCAGTCACCTGGTATCGCAACGGCACTCCCACGGCGCTCACGACCCCGACCATCTCGCTAACCGACGTAGTCGAGAGTGCTACTTATCACGCCGTGGCCACCAACGCCAACGGCTCCGTGCAAACCCGCTCCGTCACCATCGGCGTGCGTGCCCCCGGCACCCAAACCGAAAAACTCGCCAACATTTCGACGCGCGGCCGCGTCGGCACCGGCGCCGCCATCATGGTCGCCGGCTTCGTCATCAACGGCACCGCGGCCAAAGACGTCGTCATCCGCGCCGTCGGCCCGCAGCTCGGCGAGTTCGGCCTGCCCGGCACCCTCGCCGATCCCCGCATCCGCATTTTTAAAGGAGACGACCAGATCAACCCCATTGCGGAAAACGACGACTGGAGCCCCGACCTCGCCGCCGATTTCGCCACCCTCGGGGCCTTCGCCCTCGAGACCGACACCAAGTCCGCCGCCGTGCGTCTCTCGCTCGAACCCGACCGCTACACCGTGCAAATCGCGGGAGCCCAAGACGGCACCGGCCTCGCCATTGTCGAAGTCTATGACGCCGCCACCGGCGCACCCGTCGAGATGGTCAACATCTCCACCCGGGGCGAAGTCGGCACCGGCCTCAACAAACTCGTCGCCGGCTTCGTCATCGCAGGCGACGTGCCGCAGCAAGTGCTCATTCGCGGCATCGGCCCGACGCTCGGCGGCTTCGGAGTGCCCCACACCCTCGCCAACCCGATCCTCCGCCTCTACGAACCCGTGCCCGGCAGCGCAGCGCGCCTCCTCCTCACCAACGACAACTGGGGCACCGGCGACACCACGGCGATCACGGCCACGACCTCCACCGTCGGCGGCTTTGCCCTCACCAACGGCAGCGCCGACGCCGCGCTCCTCGTTTCGTTGGAGCCCGGCTCCTACACCGTCGAACTCGCCGGCGTCGCCGACACCACCGGCATCGCCCTCATCGAAGTCTACCGCGTCCCGTAACCAGCCCCCGACTTCCACGTCGTCCGCAGTGAAGTTCACCCCACCGAAAACGCCCCCCAGCGGCCGTTGCCTCCCTTGGGAACGCCGAGCTCCAGCTCGGCCCACGCCACCGAAGTTAAATCACGGATTTCGCTGAGGACACGGAGCACACCGGAAACAGGCGAACGGAATTAATCGCCACAAAAAACCGCAAAAAATCACCAAAACACCCACCACTCCCTCGCTTAAATCTGTGTCAATCGGTGTAATCTGTGGTGAAAAAAGCCAACTCACGTTCTCCCCACCACCGTGGGTCGGGCTTTACGCCCGACCCTGAAGTTTGGCACCGACTAGTTTTTTGGGAGGAAAGGGCTTGTCATTAATCTAGTAATTAAACTAGTTATCTTCATGGGCTATCCAACTAAAGTTCAATGCATTCAGCGGAAGGAAACTTCCCAGTTCTATATCAACTTCCCCACTCCCATCGCTCAAGCGATGGACTTCGCCAAAGGCGAGACCGTCGAGTGGACGATCCACGACAAGGGCCACCTCATTGTCTCCCGGCGTGAAGTCCCGCCCGACAGGGTCCCTGTAAAAAAAACGCCTCGTTGAGCGAAGCGTTCGATTCCCTGCTCGATGGTCTCGCGCCGGTCTTCGACTTGCCCGAGGACTTTGCGCGCGCCCGCACGCAATGGCTGGCTGGGTTGCTCAACCTGGGCCGCCACACGGTGACCGGTGCATTGAGCACCGCTGGCTCCCAGCACCGGGACTGGTCGGCGGATTATCGGTTGCTGCAACGCCTGCCGGTCGAGCCGATCTTCGCACACGTGCGCACCGAGGCACTGGCTGCCACCGATGCCACCCGGCCCTGGGTGGTCGCATTGGACGACTCCATCACACGCAAGACCGGCCGGTGCATCCCCGGCTGCGGCTGGCGCAAGGACCCCCTCGGTCCGCCCTTCAACGTCAACTTCATCTGGGGCCAGCGCGTGCTCCAGTTCAGCGCCGCGATGCCCGCCGACGACGGCTCCGCCCGGCTGGTGCCGGTGGACTGGCAAGAGGCTCCATTGCCCAAAAAGCCCTCGCGTCACGCCGACGCCCAGGCGCAGGCGGCGTATGTGGAGGCGCGCAAACAGGCCAACATCAACAAAGTCGCCGCCGAACGCATGGCGCACCTGCGCACCGCGACCCAACGGCCCATCCACTGGGTGAGCGACGGGCGCTTCACCAACCGCACCCTCCTGCGCCAACTGCCGGAAAACACCGTGCTGATCGGCCGGGTGCGCAAGGACACCAAACTCTACGCGCCCTACGCAGCGCAGCCCGGCAAGAACGGCCGCCCCCGCAAGTATGGCGACACCTTGCCCACGCCCGAACAGCTGCGCGTGGACGACACCGTCGGGTGGACCCGGGTGTCGGCCTTTGCGGCCGCAAAGCGTCACGACTTTAAGATCAAAACCCAGGGGCCGGTGCTCGCCCGTATCACCGGAGTCGATACGCTGGTGCAGGTGGTCGTGATCGCGCCCCTGGGCTACCGATTGAAAACAGGCGGCAAATTGCTCTACCGGCAGCCCGCCTACCTGATCTGCACCGATGCGGACGTGCCGCTCGCAGAGATCTTGCAGGAATACCTCTGGCGCTGGGACATCGAGGTCAACTTCAAGGACGAAAAGGACCTGCTCGGTGTCAGCGAAGCGCAGTTGCGCGAACCCGAGGCGGTGCGCCGCCAGCCCGCCTGCGCGGTGGCCGCGTATGCGCTCCTGTTGCTCGCCGGGCACAAAACCTACGGCTCGAATCGACTGCCGCCCTCGGTGCCCCTCGCCAAATGGCGACGTCGTGAACCCCCGCGCCGCGCCACGACTGGCCTGCTCATCAACCAGCTGCGCGTCGAACTGTGGTCGCGCCACCTACGGCCGGACAGTTTATCGCACTTCTGCTCTCGCACCCGGCCAATCCACAAATCGGATAAACCCGCCACCGACCTCGCCTCCGCCCTGTTCTACTCCCATAATTAAGCCTCACTCGCGCCAAACTTCAGCGTCGGGCGTAAAGCCCGACCACCCAGCAGCCCAACAGCAAACGGTCACCCCCGTGGGTCGGGCTTTATGCCCGACTCTCTCCCCCGCCTCGTAAATTAAAACGGCCCGGATTGCTCCGGGCCGCGTTTGGATTACTAACTAAAAAATATCAGGCGATCCAATCGATCGCCAGGGGGGTTACTTCAACAGTTTGTCCGTCAAGCGATAGTCCTGCACAAACAGGGCGAGGAACGCGATCGCGACGAAAACCGTGAAGGCAATTGCGACGGCTTGAGCCGAGACCGCAATGGACACAATCCACGCGAGGGCGACAACAGCGCCACCGATCAATGCGTAGAGAATATTTTGGTTGTTCATGGTTTCTTCTTTCTTTGCGCCGAACCGTTAATCGATCCGACAGCCGGACAATAACCCATGAACTCCAATAGTTGAAATACATCTTTTCTATGATACTCATAGTTTAAACCTATGGAATTACAACAACTCCGCTACGTCCTTGCCATCGCTGAGACGGGCAACTTCACCCGGGCGGCGGAGGCGGCTTTTGTCTCTCAACCCTCGCTAAGCCAACAGGTAGCCAAGCTCGAAGACGAACTGAACCACAAGCTCTTCCACCGCCTCGGGCGCCGGGCCGTGCCCACCGAGGCGGGAGCCGTGTTTATCGAGCGTGCCCGTCGCATTCTTTTCGAAGTCGATAACGCCGCACGCGAAATTCGGGACGATCCGACCGTGGATCGCACGATCACCATCGGCGCGATTCCCACCATCGCCCCCTACGTCTTGCCCGCCTTGATCCAACGCTGCGCCAAGGAATTGCCCAACGTTCGCATCAATACCAAGGAAGCCTTCCGCCGCGAATTGCGCGAGGATGTCGCGAAGGGAAAGCTGGATCTGGCCTTGGTCGTCACCCCCTTGGAAGACCCCCGTCTTTCCATCGAGCCCATTTTTACGGAGCCGCTCGTGTTGGCGGTGGGCCGAAAGCATCGGCTGGCCTCGACCCGGCGATTCACGGCGCGCGATCTGGCCGAGCAGACGTTCATCATGTTGGGCGAGAGCAGCACGCTCACGCAACAGATCCAGCAGTTTTGCGGGTCCCACAATTTCGAGCCGCGCATCGGCCACAAATGCGCCCAGGTCGCGAGCTTGAAGCAGTTGGTGGGATTCGGCCTCGGCGTGGCGATCCTGCCCCGGCTGGCCCAAAACCCCGATGACCATGAGACCATCGTGTATCGGCAGCTCAGCGGCACCGTTCCCACCCGCGAAATCGCGGTCATTCGCCATCTCCAGCGTTATCAAAGTCAGGGTGCGGCGGCATTTTTGCAGCTGTTGCAGTCGACCTTTCGCAGTTTCGGCGACGCCTGAAACCGCTAATTGCCCACAAAGCCGCAATCCCCGTTGCAACGCGGGAGAGCGTGGACGTTTTAACCACGCCGCCTATGAACTCCGACCCTGCTGCTCCCGTCGCCATCCTGCCCGCCCGGAGAGAGCGCACCATGCTGATCACTTTGGCGGCCGTGCAGTTCACCAACATCATGGATTTCATGATCATGATGCCACTCGGGGCGCAGCTCATGGAGGTGTTCGCCATAAACCCCACGCAATTCAGTCGCTTGGTGGCGGCTTACGGACTGGCTGCGGCGACCTCGGGCTTCGCGGGCGGTTTCGTGCTCGACCGGTTCGATCGCAAACGCGCGCTCATGGTCATGTATGCCGCGTTTGCCGTTGCCACCTTGGCCTGTGCGTTGGCCCCGACGTATCTGACGCTGTTGCTCGCCCGTGTCGCGGCCGGGGCCTGCGGCGGTTTGGTCGGTTCGATTCTCACCGCCATGGTGGGCGACGTCATCCCACCGGAACGCCGGGGACGAGCCATGTCGGTCGTGATGTCGTCGTTCCCCCTGGCCTCCATCTTCGGCGTGCCGGTGGGCATCATGCTGGCCACCGCCTTCGAGTGGCACGCACCATTCATGTTATTGGCCGCGAGCAGCGCGATCATCTGGCCGGTGGCCGCGCGCGTTCTCCCGGCCGTGCCCAGCCACAAATCCGCCCAGTCGCCACTCGCGCAAATGCGGGTCATCTTGTTTCACCCCATTCACCGGCGCGGTTTGGCCCTCGGCGCCATGCTTGTCTTCGCCGGGGCCAGCATCGTGCCCTTCATGGCCCCTTCCATGGTGCTCAACGTCGGCGTGTCCGAAACGCAATTGCCGCTCATCTACCTCGCCGGCGGCGTGTGCACGTTCTTTTCCATGCCGTTTCTCGGGCGCATGACCGATCGGTTCGACAAATGGCATGTGCTGCTGGT
The DNA here is from genome assembly GCF_029023725.1 of Synoicihabitans lomoniglobus. GTDB lineage: Bacteria > Verrucomicrobiota > Verrucomicrobiia > Opitutales > Opitutaceae > Actomonas > Actomonas lomonigloba. The sequence goes on along the minus strand of NZ_CP119075.1, from coordinate 5,653,180 downwards.
GACCACGATTCCCGCCGCGCTCTCGGTTTTCATTCTCACGCATCTCCCCGCCGTTCCGTTGCCCATCGCGCTCGCGGTGGCGGCCTTGTTTTTCGTGGGCATGTCCGGACGTTTTCCACCGACTATGGCCATGATCACCAATGCCGTCGAAGACCGTTACCGCGGCGGTTTCATGTCCGTCATCAGTGCCGTGCAACAGGCGGCCGCCGGCGTCGCCAGCATCACGGCCGGTCTACTCGTATCGACGAGCGCGAACGGACGTCTGGTGGGCTATCCGCGCGCCGGCTATGTTTCGCTGACCGCCTTTGTCATCACGGTATGGCTCGGTTGGCGCCTGCGGCAAATCGCCCCCTTCGCCGCGCGCAATCCCGCCACCAACCACGTCGCGGCCGCCACGCCTCCGTCGGCCGGGCCCGCGGCCAATGCAGTCGACGACCCGACGCGATGAACGCCCTGCCGCAACTGCGCGATTGCATTTGCGGAACCCACCGGGCGGGCCTAAGTTCTCATTGAAATGATCGACCTGCTGAAGAAAACCCTCCTGGCGGGCGTGGGTGCCGCCGTGATCACCAAAGACAAGATCGAGGGCACCCTCGACGATTTCGTGCGCCAGGGCAAAGTGAATGCCCAGGACGCGCGCATCATGGCCGACAAGATCGCCGAACAGGGTCGTCGCGAATTCGACGAACTTGCCAGCGACCTCAACGGCCGGATCAGCGGCTTGCTCGACCGCAGCAGCGCCGAAGCCAACGCCCGCATCACCGCCCTGGAGGAACGAGTAAAAGTGCTCGAGGCCAAGCTGGCCGAACCGCCCACGCGCTCCGGCGAGCCGTGAAACCGTTCGACCTGCTGGGCAACGCCGTCCGCGCCAAGGAGATCTTCACGGTCTTCGCCAAACACGGCTTCGCCGATTTCATCAACCAACTCGATCTGCCGGCGCCCCTGACGCGCCGGTTTCGATCCGAGGGCGTGCCCCAGCGCTCGAAGTGGGAACGTATTCGCCTCGCCGCCGAAGAGCTCGGGCCCGCCTGGGTCAAGTTCGGCCAGTTGCTCAGCATGCGGCCGGACCTGATTCCGCACCCGCTCATTCTCGAACTGCGCAAACTTCAAAACGCGGTGCCGCCCATGCCGTTCGCGAGTATTCGCGCGCGCATCACCGAGGAACTTGAGGGCGAGCCAATCGCCGTTTTTGCCGAATTCAACGAAGTGCCCATCGCGGCCGCCTCGTTGGCCCAGGTCTATTTCGCCAAGCTGCGCGAGGATGGGTCTTCGGTCGCGGTCAAGGTGCAACGGCCGGGCATCGCCCGCTCGATCCGCGCCGATCTCGATCTCGCCAAATGGCTGGCCCACCAACTGCACCAACGCATCGACGGCCTCAAACCCTACGATCTACCTTCGGTCGTCGAAGCGGTGCAGGAGGGTGTCGAACGCGAATTGGATTTTCGCTACGAGGCCCGCAACCAGACGTATTTCAATACCATCAACCCGGTGCCGGATCACGTCTTCGCGCCGCGAGTGTATGATGACTACACCACCGACAAGCTGCTGGTGATGGAGCGGATCGACGGCACGCCCATCGGGCCGGATGCCGTGCCGGCCGAACAGGCGCGCAAGATCGCCTCCCATGGTGCCCGCTCGATCGTGCACCAGGTGTTGATCGACGGTTTCTTCCACGCCGACCCGCATGCGGGCAACGTCATCATCGCTACCGACGGGCGCCTGTGTTTTCTGGACTGGGGCCTGAGTGGCCACCTCACCCGCCGCCTGCGTTACGCCTTGGCGGACTTCTGGGTCGCGGCCGTGGAAGGCGATGCCGAACGCGTCGTGCGCATCGCCGCCGACCTCGCCCCGACCGGGGCGCGCACCGATCTGCGCGCCATGGAAAAAGACGTCACCCTCGCGCTGCGCGAAGAGCTCAACTTTGCCATCGGCCGCCAGGAAATCGGCCGCGCGATGCTCAAGTTGTTATTCGTTTTCGGCGACCACGGCATCCCGCTGTCCCGCGACTACGCCATGATGGCCAAATCGGTGCTCGCGATCGAAGAGGTGGGCCGCGTGCTCGACCCCAAGTTCGATCTGCGCAGTCAAGCCGCCCCCGTGCTGCGCCAGCTCTACAAGGAACGCTCCGGCCCGCGCGCCATGGCTCGCCGCTCGCGGGAGTTCATCCGCGGCGCCCTCGCGGGATTGCAGGATCTGCCGACCGGTATCCACCGTTTGGTGCGTCGTTTCGAACAGGACGATCTCACCATCAACCTGGAGCACAAGGGGCTCGACGATCTGGACAACTCCATCGAAACCGCTTCGAACCGCATCACGCTGGGCGTCGTTTCCGGTTCGTTGATCATTGGCTCGTCCATGATCGTGACGACCGGTATCCGCCCCTTGCTGTTTGGTTACCCCGCACTGGGCATCATCGGCTACTTAATGTCGGCCATGGTGGGGTTTTATATCGTGTGGGACATCGTCCGCCACGGGAAACACAAGTAGAACCTCCACCGGAAGCGGCGCAGACCGTCACGGGGTCGGATGCGGCGCCTACGGCACGAGATAGATCTCGATCAAGCCGACCCCGGGGGCCGCGTCCTGAGCCACCGCCTGCACGGTGTAAAGCCCGGGCGGCAGTTCCACCAACAGCGCCGCATCCGCACTGGCGGGATCCAGCGGAAACGCCCCGACTTGCAGCGCGGTGGCCGCGATTTCCGCTGCGTCCGGACGGCTCCCCCAGTTGTCATTGTAGTAGAGCCCGAGTCCGTTTTCGTAAATCGTCAGAAACGGATTCGCCGCCACCCCAGTGACGCCATGCGCCGCCAGTCCGGGCCCAATGGCGCGCACCAACACCCGACGCGGCCGTTCGGTGACCACGAAACCGCCGACCAGCGAATTGGTCGCGCTGAGCTCCATGCGCCCGCGCGTCGAGAGGTTCACCACCTCACCCACGTCGAACTTCGCATCCTCACGCGCAGCAACTTCGTAGTAGATCAACCCGCCCACCACCAGAGGCGCGCCCGTCGTTTTCTCGAAATTGGCCAGCGCTTCCGTCCCGAGGTCCGCATACGCCGACCACGCCTCGGTGTAGACGAGAAACCGGTTGGCCGCGCTCCCCGGATTTACGGCCACGGGATTGCTGCTGACCAAGTCAAATTGCCCCAATGCATTGAGACGACCACGCTCGATGATCGTCATACCCGATGTGGTGGAAAAGCGCGTGACGCCAATTTCAAAAAGCCGCGTGGAAGACGCCGCCACACCGGCTGAAACAAGGAGGAACAACGCTCCCGAGGAGACCAGGACCCGAAAGAATAACGACGTTTTCATGCGAAAAAAGGTGGCGATTTGACCGTATTTTCAGGCCAAAGGTTCTCGAAGTTTCCCATTTTCCCGACGAAATCGCCCCGCTCGTTTCGGGCCCGGGAAAACAGGCGCTCGACGGGGTGATCGATCGGGGCGTCGCGCATGAAAATTTCCCGCGGATCCGCGAAGAAACAAGACCGGGCCCGGCTTCGCGCCGGAAAATGCGCCTGAGCATCAGGCTGTTCCGGCACCGGAAAACCAAGACGGGGCCGCCTTGTGGGCGACCCCGTCAGGTCCAGCTTCAACTAACTCCCGGGAGGGTTTCTCCCAGGGCCATTCGGCATGTTTTAGGACCGTATGATGACACGCAGGTTCCACGACAGGGGGAAATCTAGCACCACCGTGACTCGACAATCTCGGTATGTCTGTGTCGTCTAGCCTTTTCTGATGTCGACCGATTCTGCCTCTTCTTCGCCCGCCACGCCACAACCCGGTCCTCCGGCCGCCCCCGCCAAACACGCCGACTTGGAGATCAAGGACTCCACTTTGATTTTCAATGATGTCTGGCTCGACTTGGAGGTCGAATACGGGCGCGAGAACCTGCGCTTTCCCAAGGAGATCATTCTCTTGGGCGGTGCCCCCGGTTCGGGTAAAGGCACCAACACCGGTTTTATTCTGCAGGCCCGGGGACTAACCTGCCCTCCGGTCGTCGTGAGTTCGCTGCTCGATACGCCCGAAGCCCAACGCATCAAGGATGCGGGCATGATGGTCGGCGACCGCGAGGTGATCGGCATCCTGCTCCGGGAGTTGCTCAAACCCGAATACCGCGACGGTTGCATCCTCGACGGTTTCCCTCGCACGAAGGTGCAGGTCGAGTCGCTCAAACTGCTCGTCACCCACATGCAGGGTCTGCGGCGGGAGTTTTACAACACACCGCTGGGCCGCTTTTTCCGTCAACCCACCGTCCACATCATGGTATTGTTTGTGGAGGAAAAGGTCTCCATCGAACGCCAACTCAAGCGCGGTCGCCTCACCAAGGAGCACAACGACGAGGTGCGTCGCACCGGCGATGGTGAACTGTGGGAGGAACGTCCGACCGACTACGACGAGGGACTCGCCCGCCGCCGTTACCACGTTTTCAAAGAAAAAACCTGGGACGCCCTCCAATCCCTCAAGTCGATCTTCCACTACCACTTCGTCAACGCGCAGGGTTCCATCAAAGAGGTCGAGGCCAACATCGTTAAGGAGCTCCAATACCAGAGCACCCTCGAGCTCGACCCGGCGACCCATGACACGCTGCGTCATATCCCCGTCGCCAGTGAACTGATCGTCCACGCCCGCCAGGAGTTGGTGAAGCGCCTCGATGGTTACCAATTCGAACACCGCGAACTCTTCACCGAGGTCGTCGGCTTCGTGGAAAACAAGATCATGGAGATCGTGTCACGCCACGCGATTTCCGGTAGCTCGCACATCAATACCGAAGCCGAGCTCCTCCATCATCCCCTCGCGCTGGCCATCCTCATCGACGTGTTTTCCGAACGCGGCTACCACGCGGTTGTCGACCTGCATCGCATTGAAGTGCCGGAAAAAGTGGACCTGCAAACCGGCCACATCACCTGCCGCGTGAAGAAGGTCTTCCGCATCACGGTCAAATTCAACGGCTCCGAAATCCGCCGCGGCAACTGAGCGTATTTTTGAATTTTGATTCGGGATTCTCGACGATCGCAGCGCCCGCAAGCGGGCAGCCTACACGAACCCTTTTGACGCCTCAAAGGTAGGCCGCGAGCTTGCTCGCGCTTTTCCTGCGAGATGGATTCAACACTCAAGAATCCAAATTCGAAAACCCGATCACTCGTAGCGTAACGCTTCGATGGGATCGAGCGAAGCGGCCTTCCAGGCCGGATAGAGGCCGAAGATGATGCCGATGCCGCTGCACACCACCATGCCGGCGGTCGCCCAGCCGACCGGAAATACCACGTCGGCGCTGAGCAACTGACCGGCCAGGTTGCCCCCGGCCACGCCCAGCAACACCCCGATCACACCGCCGAAGAGCGACAACGCCACCGCTTCGAGCAGGAACTGCGTGAGGATGTTGAGCTTTCGCGCACCGAGACTTTTGCGCACTCCGATCTCGCGGGTGCGTTCCGTGACGCTCACGAGCATGATGTTCATCACGCCCACCCCGGCGGCCAACAACGCGATGGCGCTGATCACGAACGCGCCAATGGCGACCGTGCCGAGGACCTTGTTGAAGGTCTCGATGAGGGAATCGTTTGTGAACGTCTCAAAGTCATTCGGATCTTCCGGCAGGAGGCCGCGCGCAATCCGCATCATGCCAATGCCGGTTTCCTGCACTTCCTCCAACGTCTCCGCCGAAGGCGCCTGCACATTGATCCCGATGGAACGGTTCGCCCGGCCGTAGAGGTTGAACCACTTCGAGATCGGCGTGATCACGATGTTATCCTGGCTCTGGCCGAAGGAAGACCCCTTGGCCTCCAACACGCCCACAATCGTGAGCGATGCGCCGTCGATCCGGATCTGCTCCCCAATGGGATTTTTGTCCCGGAACAGTCGCGTGCGGATATCTTCGCCGATCAAACAAATCGAGCGCACCAGATTCACGTCGTCGGCCGAGATCGGACGACCCGCGCCCACTTCGTAATTGAAGCTGGTGAGATAATTTTCGTCCGTGCCGATCAACCCGACATTGGGATTGGTGTTCTCCTGACCGTGAAACACCCGCCGACCGCCGCGCTGGATGATCAGACTCACGCGGGCATCATACTGCATGAGCTCCTTAAAACGCAGGGCCTGCCGGTAATCGACATTCCGGCGGTTGGCGAAACGCTCGCGGGGATCACTGAAGTTGATTGGTGGATACTTCGAGACCTGAAAACTGTTCGCGCCGAGCACGTTCAAACCATCCTCAATCTTGGACTGCACGCCACTCACGGCAGTCATCACGCCGATCACGGTGAAGATGCCCACGGCGATGCCGATCATGGTCAACGCCGAGCGCAGCTTGTTCGCCTTCAGCGACGAAAACGAGAGACAGATAATTTCCCAAAAGATCATGAAGCCACTCCGATGCTATTTTTTGCCCACGAAACACACGAAAAGACTCTAAACCCAGAAGTCATAATTTTCCTGTGTTTTGGTATGCTTAATGGGCGCTTCATCTTATTCATAACGCAGCGCCTCCACGGGATCGAGGGAACTGGCGGATAACGCCGGCAGGAAGCCGCTGGCCACGCCAACGGCGGTGGCGAGGGTCATGGCGACCACCACCACGGTGGGTGAAAAAACGATCGGAAACGACGGTGCAGCCATCGCGATGAGGCCGGCCAAGCCCCAGGTCAGCGCCAGGCCGATAAGTCCGCCGACGAGACAGATGCACACCGCCTCCACCAGAAATTGCAGCAGGATCGAACGACGCCGGGCCCCCAGCGCCTTGCGCGTGCCGATCTCGCGGGTGCGTTCTTTCACACTCACGTAGGTGATGTTCATGATGCCGATCGCGCCGACAAACAGGGCCAGTCCCGTGATGACCAAACCGGCCGTCGCGATGCCGTTTTTAATCGGATCGAGCTGCTCGCGGATAGTGGAGGATTCGTTGATCTCAAAGTCGTCGCGCTCTTCCGGATCGAGTTGCCGGATGCGGCGCATGAGGCCGCGCAACTGATCGCGCGCCTCGTCGCTCCGCGTCACATCGTATTGCACCCGCACCTCGCCCTCATCGCGGCCATTGATGTTATACCGATAGGCTTTGATCGGGATGATGATGCTGGAATCGAAACTGAAGATACCGAGAAAACTGCCCTGCCGGGCCGAGACTCCGACCACCCGGAATGGCGCGCCGCGCACCAGCACGGTTTGGCCCAATGGCGATTCGTTGGGAAACAACGCGTCGGCCACGTCGAAACCGATGACGGCGACTTTTGATCCCTGTTGATCTTCGAATTCGTTGAAGAAACGTCCCTCCGCCATGTCCGATTTGGACATGAGCGAGAGCTGGTGAGACGTGCCCAGTAGAAAGATGCCGCTCACGCGGAGATCGCCGCGCACGACATTGACCCCGGTGCTGTCGTTGGGCACCGCCCGCAGTAGCGCGGTGTCGGGGCTGCGCTTGATCCACGCGTTGATTTGCTCCGAGTAGGTCGTGCGAATGTCGCGACGATTCCGATACACCCACCATTCCTCGGTGTCCTTCCACGGCCATTTTCCGACGTAGAACACGTCGTCGCCGAAGCCCTTGAAGCTGTCGTCGACGCCCTTGTTGATGCCGAGAATCGCGGTGACCATGAGCGTCACGGCCACGATGCCGATCACCACGCCCAGCGCCGTGAGCGAGGATCGCATCTTGTTGGCCCGGATCTGCGCAAAGGCGATCCGCACCGACTCGTTGAATTCATAAAACCAGCGCTTCACGTGATTCCCTAGTCGTTGGGGGCGTCGGACTCGATGAGGCCGTCACGGAGGCGAACGATGCGGCGGGCGTGGCGGGCAATGTCTTCTTCGTGCGTGACGAGAATGAGGGTGTTGCCCTTTTCGTAGAGCTCTTCGAAGAGCTGCATGATCTCGACGCCGGTCTTGGAATCGAGCGCGCCGGTCGGTTCGTCGGCGAGGATGATCGACGGGCGGTTGACGAGAGCGCGCGCAATGGCGACGCGTTGGCGTTGGCCGCCGGAGAGTTCGTTGGGCCGGTGATGTGTGCGGTCGCCGAGACCCACTTGTTCCAGTGCTTCCATGGCCCGGTCGCGACGCTCGTGGGCGCGGATGCCGGCGTAGATGAGCGGGAGCTCGACGTTGTGCAGCGCGGTGGACCGCGGGAGCAGATTGAAACTCTGAAAGACGAAGCCAATCTCGCGGTTGCGAATGTCGGCCAGGTCGTCGTCGGACATGTCCGAAACGTCCTCGCCGGCGAACGCGTAGTGTCCGGCGGTGGGCGTATCGAGACAGCCCAGCATGTTCATGAGCGTCGATTTGCCGGAGCCCGACGGTCCCATGATGGCGAGATATTCGTTGCGATGAATCGTCATGGTGACGCCGCGGAGGGCGTGCACGGTCTCGGTGCCCATGCGGTAGAGCTTGGAGACGCCTTCGATATCGATGACGATGTCACCGGGCTCGCGCAGCGGTCCGCGGGTGGCGGTGGGTTGTGGTGCAGTCATGGCGACGGAGGTTCGAGGAGGATTACTCGTCGTCCTTCTTTTCGTTTTGGCCGCGGGGTTTTTGAATGGTCACATCCATGTCGTCCTTGAGCACGCGGGTGATGGTGGCGTAGCTGCCGCTGACGACTTGCTGGCCGGCTTCGATGCCGGATTTAATTTCAATGTTGGTGGTGTCGGCGATGCCGGTTTCGACATCGATAAGCTTCACCTTGCCGCCTTCGACGACGAACACGACGCGGCGGAGGTCTTCCTTATCCTTGCGTTCGCGTTCGCGCTGTTCGGTGAGGTTTTCGGCCGTGGCTGCACCCTCGCCCTTGTTGGCTTTCTTGTCGGCTTCGCGCTGTTCGGCGAGTTCGTCGATGGTCTTGTCGTCTTCGTGACTGCGCACGGTCACGGATTGGATCGGCACGGTGACGACTTGGGTAACGGTCGCGGTCTCGATGTCGGCGAGCGCGCTCATGCCAGGTTTGATGGTCTCGCCGTCGGTGTCGACGCGGATACGGACTTCAAAATTAGTGACTTCGGACTGCGTGTTTTGGCCCGTGGTGATGGCCGTCGATGCGATCTCGGTGACCTTGCCGGTGAACTCGCGCTTGGGAAACGCATCGATGTCGATGCGGGCCTTGTTGCCCACCTTGACGTTGACGACGTCGTTTTCGTTCACCTGCACGACCACCTCCATGTTGGTGAGGTCGGCGACGCGCATGACCTCGGAGGCGTTGTAACCACCGGTGCCGGTGACACGTTCGCCGATCTCGACGGGCAGACGGCTGATGGTGCCGTCCATCGGCGCGTAGATGATGGTCTTATCGAGTTGATCCTTGGCTTGAGCGAGCAGGCCCTCGGCGCGACGCACCTGGGCTTGGGCGCTGGTGTAGTTGGCCTGGGCTACTTCGACGGAGGTTTTGCCGCTCAGGAAGTCGGCCTCGGACACGAGCTTCTTGGCGTAGATGTCCTCGGTGCGTTTGAAATCGGCTTCCGTCTTGAAGAGCTGGGCCTTGCTTTGCACGGCGGCGGCGCGGGAAGCGGCGAGGTCGGCTTCGCGTTGGTCGACCTGGTAGCGGTAGTTGTCGTCCTTGATGCGCATGAGCAGCGCGCCCTTGTTGACCTTGTCGCCCTCGGCGATGGGGAGCTCGACGATTTCGCCGGAAACTTCCGGGGCGATCTTAACCTCGACTTCGGGTTCGATCTTACCGGTGGCGGTGACGAACTGGGTCACGTCGTTGAGCGCGGCTTCGGCCACGAAGACCTTGGTGCCCTTGTCGGCTCCGCGGTTTTTCATGGCGATGGGAACGGCGAGGAGGAGCACGAGAACGACTCCGCCGAGAACCCACCAAAGGGTTTTGGACTTCTTTTTCTTTTTGGCGGCGGGAGCCGACGACGACGGGGAGGATGCGGAGGAGGCCATGGTTAGCAGCTGTGAAGGAAGTGACAGGTTGCGCGAGCATTGCCCTTCGGGGCAAGCGTCACCGAGTGAACGTCATGGTGGCTTCCCTGCCAAAAAATCGTGGAGGAGCCCCGAAAGACTCCTCCACAACACAACTGATAACTACGAACAGGGAATGGGATGACAAACACCCGAAAAACAGAGAACGCCCAAGCGATGAACCGGTCGAAATACGCGACCAAGGGACGCGTCGATTGGTTAAAGTCATCGAAAATGGCGGGCATGCACTCAACACACCCCAATTTCGGGGAAAGTTGCAGCAAGTTTGGATGAATGGATGCGCGCGCCGGATGAACGGTGGCGGGCCGGAGCACAAAAAAGCCGACCACCCGGGATGGATGGTCGGCGGGAAGGGACGAAAGGCGGTCGCCCTTCCTTCCGCGGCGCTCAGAGCTTTTTGGTCAGCGACAGGTAGTAGAAGCGACCCTCGGCGTTGTAGAGAAAGCCGGGATAACCGTTGGTATTGCCGCCCCATCCGCTCACGAAGGGCGGATCTTCATCGAGCACGTTGCGCACCCCGAGCGTGAGCTTGGCGTCGCCATACCACCGGTCGGAACCGGCAAAGGCGGTGTAATTGAGCTGCGTGTCCCAGGTGATCCGGGAATCCACCGCCGTGATGGTCGTCGGATCAGCCGGCGCGGACGGGTCCCAATTGCCCGTGAAGTCGCGATAGCCGTCGGTGAAGTGCCCCGTGACGCTGGCCGACCAGGCGTTCAGGCTCCAATCGACAATGACCTGCGCCTTCCATTGCACGTAGGCATCGTCGCCGAGGCCCGGGGTGGAGACGTCGCCGGTGGCGTTGTCGAACAGGATGTCATCGGCTTCACCGGCATACTCGAAGAAGGGCGCGCCGGGGAATTGCTGGATCTTGATCGAATCGAGATAACTCGCGCTGAACGAGAAATCGAAACGCCCCATCGCATCGGTGGGCAACACATAGCTGGTGGCGAAGTCGATGCCTTGGATGTCGGTATTGCCGAGATTGCGGAACACCCCGTTGACGAGGATCACGTTGCCGCCGGCGTCGCGTTGCACGCTTTCACCGGGCAGGAGCGTCTCGCCCGCGAAGTCCCGGTTGATCACGTCCTGATGGTCGACCGTGACCGTGCCCGCCCGCTCAATCTTCCAGAGATCCATCGAGAAGGTGAAGCCCTTGAGCACGTCGGGCGTCCACACGAAGCCGATGTTGGTGCTCTTGGTCTCCTCGGGCGCGAGCGCCGGGCTGGAGGCGATCGTCACATCCTGCTCGGGCTCGGTGAGTCCCGTGGACGGGTCGGTGACGGGCGACAGCGAGTAGGTCAGCCCCGAGGCAAACAATTCATACAACGACGGCTCGCGGAATCCTTCGCCGTAGGTGGCGCGGATCACGAACTCATCGTTGAACGGCAACCACTTCACCCCGACCTTGGGCACGAAGGTATTGAGGTGGCTGGTGTAGAATTCTTCAAAACGACCGGCCAGCGTCAGGGACAAAGCATGGGCTCCCGGCGCATCGCGCGCGATGGGCAGCTCGGCTTCGGCATAGATCGCGCCGATGCTGCGATCGGCGCCGGTGATGTTGGCGGTCGAGCTGCCGATCACGTCGCCGGAAACGCCGAGGGCGTCGGGCGACTGGGTGAGTGATTCAATGCGATACTCGATGCCGGTCGCGAAACCGACATCACCGGCCGGCATTTCGAAGAGGCTGCCTTTGCCCAGTCGCACATAACCGAGGCCCATGTCGGACTCGTTTTGGTTGTGCAGGTTCACCGACGCGTAGCTCACGACGAGATCGTTGCTGGCGATCGGATTGCGGTAGTAGCCGAACGGATTGTAGGGCACCGTCGTGCCGATGTATTCGCTGGAACTGGGATCAAAGATCGGATCGTTCGCGTCGAGGATGCGGTTGAGGCGCGAGATCGAGACCAGCGAGTCGTTCGAGGCCGTGTCGATGCGGCTGTAGCGCAGTCCCATGTCGAGCGTCCAGTCGTTGCCGATCGAGTCGGCCTTGATCCCGAGCGTGAGCAACATCGAGTCCGTATCCTCTCGGTAAATACGGTTGCCAAACTCCGCCAACCGGGCGCGCGAGGCCCCCGAGATATCCTGATTGAAGGGATTGAACGGGTTGTAGGCACCGGCCGCCGCCGAGCGACCACCGGCCGCGGTTTCACCGGGAGTGAGGAACGGGTTCGCCGTGCGCGCGGGAATCACGATGGAGACCCCGCCGGGATTGGCAAAGTTGCCGGTGGCGGATGGGGCGAGCTCATTCACCGCCTGCGTGTTTTGGTAGATCAAGTCGCCATAGGCGCGCAGGTTGTCGGAGCCGAAAACCTTTTTCTCGAAGGATAAAAACGCCCCGGCGCGCTCGTAGTTCGGGTAAGCGCCGGCCGACTCGTTGAAGTTGTAGGAGGACGAGCGTCCACTGCCATAGTCGTAGGCCGAAGCCGGCAGATCGCCGTTGTTGCCCTCGCGCGCGGAATACGAACTCGTGAAGAACAGATCGGAACCGTCGGGCACGCCCGGAATGGTGGCATCGGAATTTTGACCGAGCGCTTCGTTCGCCGCCTCGCGGGTGATCTGGATGTTGATCGGACTCGAGTTGCTGGAGAGAAACGGGGGCACGGCGGAGTAGTCGCGGTCGGCCGCGAAGATCGCCTCCCGGTTGTAGAAGTTGAAGCCCGCCGTGATCCAACCGTCCTTGCCGGTCACACCCGTCATCACGCTGACCGTGGTTTCGGAGGCGTCGCGATTGGACGTGTTGCCGTAACCGAGGGAGACTTCCGTGCCTTCAAAGTCGCGACGCAGGATGATGTTGACCACGCCCGCGACGGCATCGGCGCCGTAGGTGGCGGAAGCACCGTCCTTGAGCACTTCCACGCGTTCGATCGCGGAGACCGGAATGGAATTAAGATCGACAAACGCGGTGGTGCCTCCCGTGCCAATGGGATATGGCGAAACCCGCGAGCCGTTGATGAGCACGAGCGTCGCGTCGGGCCCGAGACCGCGCAACGAGGTCGAGGAGGCGGCAGGCGTGAAGCCGGTGGCGTTGTTGGCGATGGGCACCGAGCCGGCGTTGGACGCCGTCATACGCTGCAACAGTTCGCCGGCGGTGGTGTAACCGGCCTGTTCGATCTTGGCGCGGTTCATGATCTCAACCGGAATGGTGCGCGCATCAAACGCGGTTTCCGTGGTGGGGATGTGGGATCCTGTGACGACATAAGCGCCGAGGGTTACGGTATCTTCGCCGGACTCACTGGAGTCCTGGGCCAAGGCGGCCGGAGCCACCGTCAGGGCGCAGCCAAATGCATACGCCGTTATGCTCCGTCGCGACAAAGTCGCGCGGGCGGACAGGTTCAGTTTCATGATCTAGTTTGTGTTTGTAAGTCAGAGCTTCCCGGACGGCAGACCGTGCTGATCGGTGGCTCTGCGGCGAAACTCCGCCACCGGCACGGACTCACAATCGCAATGCGACCAATCACGGCGGGGTCACGACGAGCACGCCCGTCACTGCGCTCAATGACTTCCCGATTTTGGGATCACGCGACGAACGTTGCGACCACTGGCGGGACGGCCGGGACCAATCCCCGCGTTGGGTCGACGAATGCCTTTTCTACCCGTCATTCGAGCGCGGTGGCGCGGATTTTCGCTGCGCCGCGAGTCTCGGTCCGTCGGGTAACACCATGTCGAGTCGCCGCGCATCGGATACACGCGACGCCACACGCGGCGACGCCAGACTACGCGCCAACGTCAGCACATCCTCCGGTGGATCACCGTCCAACCTGTTGATGCGACTCGGGCGCAGTGAATCCCATGAAAACCATCCTTCCGGCGTTTGGTAGCAGAGCACGGTATGCCCCCACCCGCGCGCTGTGTAGCCGCCGTAGTAGAGCACCAGATCTGCATCGATCACGGTCTCACCCTCTGCTTGCAGGGACCAGAGTTTGGCCAGACTTTCCACGAAACAGCCTTCCGGCAAACTGCCCGCCGCAGGCTCCATCGCCTCGGGAACGGCCGCGGTGTTATCGGTCACAATTGTGCGGTAGGCGTGAAATCCTTCATGCACTCGCCCGAGGACTGCAGTCAGGTCCGTTTTGTCCCGACGCAGGTGCCCGGCGTAGTAAGACAAACTCCTCGTGCCGGTTCGCGGCAGGTAGATCCAGAGACGGCCTCCCAGCTCAAACACCGTGGCCCAGGTCTGCCGGGGCAGGCGTCGCGACGCGTCGGCGTTATCGATCCGCACCACTTGCGCCCATGACCTTTGGTCGAGCAGGGCGTGGGCTTGCCGGGCCGCCAATTCGTCGGCCTTTTCCCGTCGCGAGGCGGCGTGGGAGGGGGTTACAGACAGCAGACAAAGTAAAAGAAGGCCGAGCCGAACGGGGTGCATACTCCCGTCACACGCAAGGCCGGTTCCACGATGCTCACTATGCGATCAACCGCCGCCAGGTTGCGACCAATGCCCGGGAATTTGCGACCACCACCCCGATTCCCAAACCGGTTGAAATCGTGCTGTTTTCGCCATGTTCCCAGCAGCGAATCGGCGCGTCCCAAAATCGAAACACCGTCATTATCCGCGGATCAGTCGCCCCTGCCCGGGAACTCCCGACCTCATGGCAACAGTCGGTAATGGGGGCAGCCTGCCGGCAGGCCGCCTCGCCACGCAAGCGTGACCATACCAGGAATTACCCTACAACAAGCCCTTCAAGTGGGTTTGCAGCTTGTCCTGGTAGCCGCGGCTCAGCTTCAGCTTGGTGCCGTCCTGCAACACGACGGCGTATTCACCCACAAAGGACGGACTGAGTTTTCGCACGCGATCGAGGTTGACGATTGTCGACCGGTGAATGCGCACAAAGCGCTTGGGGTCGAGCCGCGCCTCCAACCGTCCCATCGTTTCGCGCATGAGGTGGGATTTACCGGCGACGTGGAATTTCATGTAGTCACCATCGGCCTCGATCCAGTCGATTTCGGAGGGCTTGAGAAAGAAGATCTCGCCGGATGACTTGACCAAAATACGGTCATTGAAGCCATCGTCGCCGCCACCGTCGGCTAAACGGGCGATCAACGCATCCACCTTGGCGTTCAACGCCGTCGTCTCCCGCGTGCGCATCGCCTCCCTCACCCGCACCAACGCGGCTTGAAACCGGTCGTCCTCAAATGGCTTCAACAGATAGTCGATCGCATGCACCTCAAACGCGTGCAGCGCGTGTTGATCGTAGGCGGTGACAAACACCACCATCGGGCGTTCCTCGGGCGCGAACGCACTCACCACGGAAAACCCATCTCCACCCGGCATCTGCACATCCAAAAACATCAGGTCGGGCCGGACCTTGCGCACGAGCTTCACCGCCGTCTCCGCATCGCCGGCTTCGCCGACGATTTCGATGTCGGCCTCCGGCTTGAGCATGAGTTTCAAGCCGCGCCGGGCCGCAGGCTCATCGTCGACAATGATGACCCGACAGGGAGTCATATTCGGAGGCGTGGAGTTGGAGGAGGGCATGAAGCAGCGGGTAAACCGGGGGTCAGACTCGGCGGGGCAAGACGATGGAGACCGTCGTGCCCTGCCCGGGTTCACTTTTTAAAACCAGTTGGCTGTGCGTGCCGTAAATGCGATTCAACCGCTCGCGCGTATTGGTGAGTCCGATACCTTCGCGCGACCGATCGGTTTTGGCGTTGTCGATGCCCATGCCGTTGTCGATCACCTCCAGGTGCAGACGCCCCTCCAGCACCGAACCGAGCACTCGCACCAGACCGGGACCACTTTTCGGCGCCACACCATGCAGAATCGCGTTTTCCACCAGCGGCTGCAGCAGTAGGTTTGGGATGCGCGCCTCCAATGCCTCGGTCGAAATATCCGTGCTCACGGACAACCGGTCGGCGAACCGCATTTTCTGAATGTCGATGTAACGCTCCAAAAACTCCATCTCCTGCCTCACCGTGACCTCCTCCACCCGCGAGGTATCCAGCGAGATGCGCAACAACGCGCTGAGTTTGGACAACAGACTGACCGCCTCCTCGTTGCGTGCCTCGCGCACCAGCACTGCGATCGTGTTCATGGTGTTGAACAGAAAATGCGGATGCAGCTGCTGCTTGAGCGAGCTCAGCTCCGTCTGCACCAGGCGCGATTCCAACTGGGCCGCCTTGATCTGCTCGTTCTTGTATTTGCGGTAGATCTCAAACGTGTAACCCGCGCCCATGATCGCCCAGTAAAAGACGACGTCGATGAGGTTACGGCCAAAGAAATTGACCCAGGCCACTTCCCAGAAATCAGCCATCGGCTCGCCTTGCTTGATCATCACAAACGCGATGCGCGCGAGATAGTAGCCCGACATCACCGCGAGGCTCAACGTCAGGTGAAACCCCACGCCACCGACCCATCGCCAGGTGCTCAGCGGCAGCACGCGTCGCAGCCACAGGATCACCGGCGTGAGCAGCGCCCACAGCGACACGCGCGCGTATTGCGACGCCAATACATCCCAGAACTGAATCTCGGGCCGCGTCACCCGCACCGTGAAGTAGACCTCCGTGCTCAGAATGAGACCAACCGCCGTCCAAACGGCGATCAGGGCGATCCACTTCGTGTAGCGAGATTCAATCATTTAATCCAATCCTTTGGGCTGCCCGATTTGAGGCGAAAGAGAAAGTAAATGCGATCAAACGCCCTCTGCGTGCGACGAACGGTATCGCGGATTCGTTCAATCACCGGCCCATCAAAAACGATCCGCCCGCGCTTCCGCCTCAATTTGCCCACCGCTCAACCCATCCGCCAACCATTGCCTCGCCAACGCCGGAGCCCACAGCGCCCCCTTGGCGGCCAGCCCGCCGAACACGCCGACCCTCCGCTCGGCATCGAGCCACCCCACCACCGGCCGCCGATCTTTGACCGTGACCCGCAGGCCCACCGCTGCTTCCGGTTCGCGCAGGGGTTGACCGCCCAACCGTTCCGCCGCCTCCCGCAAGGTCTGTTGCGCCGCCTCCGTTGCTTCCAGCTTGAGATCATGACGCTCAAACGTCGCCCCCACCCGCACATGCCCGTCCGGCAGGGGCAGCAACCATTGGCCATCATTGAGCACCACATCCGGCTCCAGCCCATCCATCCGCCCCCGCACCAGCTCGCCTTTGGACGGCTCCCAATCGCAACCGATATCAATCGCCCCGACCGCGCGCGCCCCGATGCACCAGACCGTGCGCCCCTCGCTCGTCGGCACGCGCGCCGGCTCAACCTCGCTGACGTCCAGTTTCCCTTGAGCGATCCAACGCTCGCGCAACGCCGCTATCAGGCGACCCGTCTCGACCTGAAATGCGCCGCGCAACCACAGTCCGTTGTCATCGATCGACTCAACCCACGGCGCGGCATCCGACGCCGCCACCCGCTCCTTGAAACGAACGCGCTCGCGATCGTCGCGAAACTGTCGCCGCAGTCGCAACTCCCGCACCAATGGGCACCCCAGCTCCTGCTCGATCTCGCGATAGGCCGCGAGCACGCTATCCCGCCATTCCGTAAACCGCCACGTCGGCGCCAGCCGCCGCCCGGTCAATGGGCTCACCAAGCCCGCCCCCACCCGCGACGCGGCCTCCGCGTGACCGCGATCAATGATCTGAAAACCCACCCCCGCCCGCTCACACTCCCAAGCCAACCACGACCCCGCCACCCCCTGCCCCACAATTTGAATCGGCGTGTTCATATGAATTTCCGGCCAGAGAGTTTAACCACAGATTTCACCGATAAACACAGATGGCTAAGCAATGGGTGCCGACACGCGCTTCACCTGTAATTTTCCCAATTTGAAATTCAACAACAACGCGAGAGGCAGCTGTGTGATCGCGAGATAGCCCAACATCTGAGCGATGTGAGCATCGTTGAAGTTCTCCACGACCTTGGGGTCCACGATGATCTTTCCGTTCACGATCAGATCAGGAATGAAACGCCCCACCCTTTCACCTTCGTAACGCACGTCAAAGGACCGTTGCTGTTCGACCGCATGCCCCAGCTTTCGCAGCTCAACCACCAACGCGTTTTCATAAATCTTTTCATCTAGACCAGGACGCAGCACGCGATGCTCTTTCATCGCGGCCCCGATGACCGCTCCACTCAACTCACGATGCACCCCACCAGACTGACCCGTATCTGTGTTCATCGGTGAAATCTGTGGTTAAGAAAACCTCCCCTACGCACAGTCTGAGTCAGGACCGTGAACATGGCCGTGTTCGAGCTCCTGGGCTGTCGCCGGGCGCGCGGCCACCAGCTCGACTTCGAACGCCAACTCCACGCCCGCCAGCGGATGGTTGGCGTCGAGCACCACGCCATCCTCCTCCACCCCCGCGACCGTCACCACGGGATCAGCGCGATCGGGCCCCGTCTGGAATTGGTCGCCCACCTTGATCTCGCCCTCGACCGGCAACGCACTGCGCGGCACCTTGCGCACCTGCGCCGGATCGCGCTCGCCGTAGCCCTTGGCCGCCGGCACCACGACCTTGGTCTTGGTGCCCGGAGCAACCTCGCGCAACGCCTCGTCGAGACCATCGATGATCATGCCCGCACCCTCCAAGTAGGCGATCGGCTCATTGCCCGCCGAAGTATCAATCAAACGACCCTCGGGATCGCGCAAAGTGTAGTGAAAGGTAACAACGCGGCGCTCAGAACTCATGACCGGCCATCGTCGCGTCGCCCCCGATTCCGGCGCAACGCTCGATTTGAGCGCCCCCCCCAACCTGCCCACCGCCTCAGCACTCGCGGAGGGACGACCTCCACGTCTTCCGCCCCTGCCCCGTAGGCTGCGAGCTCGCTCGCGCTCAACCGTGATCAACCAACCGTGCGCACCACCTCTAAAATCCCCGCCTGCCCCCCAACGGCCCAGTCTCTCCGCCAGAAACATTGCTCCAAAAACACATTCCGCTCCATGCCTACCGTTCACGCGCCTAGGCGCACGCAAAGCCCCGCATACCGTTGCGATTTTTCGCGCCTCTTTGTGACTAACCCACGAATTAAGTCGGAGGAAATGTTGATAGCCACACAAGGCACACCACCCGACGCTTTGAGCAAACGGATGGCGTCATTTCGTCACTTTGTCAGCAGATCCCACAGAACAGCGGATAGCGTTGGATTACGTGGAACGGACATGTGTCCTTCGAAACGGAAATCTAACCGGGGAGTTCCAATTCGTGTGCCTCCAATCCCCCATCCCAACGCAAATGCTGACAATGTGACGACATGACCCCGACGGCTCCCCAAAGTTGAGCGTGGCGCGGCAGTGTAAGCTGATGGAGCTGCCTCGCTCGACTTTTTACCACCACCCGAAGCCACCGCCAGAAGGGGATCTGACGCTGATGCGCGTGATCGACGAGACCTACCTCGCGTTCCCGTTCTTCGGCAGCCGGCAGATGACCCGGTGGCTGCAACGCGAAGGGTATGAGGTGAACCGCAAGCGTGTGCGACGGCTGATGCGACTCATGGGACTGACGGCGATTTACCGCCGGCCGAGCCTGTCAAAGAAGGCCGCCGCCCATCCGATCTATCCGTATCTGCTGCGCGGCATGACGGTCGAACGATCCAACCAGGTTTGGGCGACCGACATCACCTACATCCCGGTGAGAGGCGGGTTCGTTTATCTGTGCGCGGTGATCGACTGGCACAGTCGGATGGTGCTCGCGTGGGAACTGTCGAACACGCTGGACGCGTCGTTTTGTGTGCGGACGGTGGCGCGGGCGATGGCGAGCTACGGCACGCCGGAGATCTTCAACACCGACCAAGGCTGCCAGTTTACCAGCGCGGAATTCACCCATCCGCTGCTGGCGGCCGGTGTGCGCCTGTCGATGGACGGCAAAGGTCGCTGCTTGGACAACGTCTTCGTCGAGCGCCTCTGGCGCAGCGTCAAATACGAAGAGGTCTACCTGCGTCGCTACGAGACGATGGTCGAGGCCCACGCGCACCTCGATGCCTACTTCCGATTCTACAACGACCGACGCCCGCACTCCGCTCACGGACGTCAAACCCCAGCCGAGGTCTACCATGCCAACGCCCCCTCCGTCGCAGCCGCCTGACGGCGGCAATCAGAGCGGGGAGGAAGCTGAGCTTCCTCCCCTGCACCCCTCCATTTACTTTTATCCTTGGTCAGCAAACCCAGAAACCATAACTAAAAATCCGCCCGGCCTGTCCAACCGATGGGGTCCACTTCATCCGTAAGTCGGCATGACCCATTAAATCCTGCACATTTCTGATATCGGTCCCGTCCTCCAACAAATGCGTGGCGAAACAATGCCGCAGCAGGTGAGGAGAGACTCGCTTGTCAATGTTGGCCCGCCGGGCGGCCGCCTTCACTGCCCGTTGAAACGTGCCGTCGAGCAAATGATGTCTTCGACGCACGCCGCTCACCGGATCGACCGACAACTTTCGCGACGGAAACAACCACTGCCATGGCCAATCCTCGCCCGCTCGTTTGAGTTTTCGAGTGAGTCCCTCCGGTAGCCATACGCCGGGCAAACCCTCTGCTCGGTCTTTCTCGAAAAGCGCGCGAAGCCGGTTCAAATGACGGTCAAGTCTCTGGTTCAACACATCTGGTAGCAGCGTTACCCGATCCTTGTTTCCTTTGCCCGCCAGAACATTCAACCGCCCTCGCTCCATATCGAGATCCTTCACCCGTAGCCGCAGCAACTCCATCAAGCGAATCCCGGAACCATACATCAACTCAGCCATCAGTCGTTCGGTTTCGCTGAGCTCTCGCCACAGACGCTTGAGCTCATTCCACCCCAGTATCGACGGCGCAAATCCCGACTTCCTGGATCGCTCAAACACCATATCGCCGAGTTCGATTTTCAGCCCCTCTTGCATGAAAAAAACCAACGCGTTGAGCGCCTGCTTCTGACTCGCACTGCTCAAACCTTCCTTCACCACCAGCTGGCTCAAGAACGCCCCCACCTCCTCTTTCGCCGCCACCCACGGCGACCGAGGCGTCAGGAAACGTGCGAAACGCTTCGCCCACCCACGATACGTTTGTTCCGTGCGCCATAAAAAACCGCGTTCCCGGATCGCTTTCACCAGCGCCTGCTCCCAATCCGAGTCACCCAAATCAACCGCTCGAAGCGTTGGTGGCTGCGAATGACCGGTAGCATTGAGGCCGTTAAGATCCTCCGCCGGTAGACCCGTCGACGGTGGAATAAATGCTCCCGACGCAGGCTGAGTGTTTGCTGTTTTCCGGGCTTCTCTCACCAACCAACGCAATGCCTCCCGTCTGATTTCATAACGCGAGCCATCCCGCCGCTCACACGCCTCGACATACCATTTCATCAATCCCACCGAAAGTCGGCGACGGGTGGTCTTGCAGACTCTCAGAACCGCGTGGATCTCAGTTTCGAACAGTTTTCGGCGGTTGCTCGGCAACCTCGAACTCTGCAGACGCGCCTTCCACGCCTTAAAATCGAGATACTCGTCGTTCATGCTGAATTTGGCTCAGGGCGGGTCTGGGCATAATGAGATGACCTAGTTGCTTCGATGGGCTCCACCCGTCGAATGTCGCTTTTGATGAAACGTGGAAAACGTCTCAATTCTTTCAATAATTCCTATTAGTCTGATTACCTGCAGGTTATGATCCTCGTTAGCCCTATCGGTCGCCGCGGCGCTATGCGCGAAATGCGGCATTCAACTGCATCGGCTTAAACCGGTTGATAAAATCGGCGAAATTCGAGCATTTTCACGCCGCACGAACACGGAAGGCATTTACGCCCCTGAACAGCTACGATTCGCTTGTAGATTACTAGCGAGAGACTTGCGAAAGATTACTCACGGAGACTAAAAACGCCGGATGCGCGATATGCGGCATTCACCAGCGTGCGAAATTCGCCGATGTAATTTCCGACTCGCCGGAACGCCGCTTTTCGTGAAACTGCGGATCAACGCTGGCTGCGTTAGAGGAACACTTACCCCATGATCTTCAGAAAGATACGCCCCCCCGCCTTTCCATCGTCCCGATCGCCCATTGCGCGATATGCTGCATTCAATGCAGGCTAATAACACTGTTGGACTGACATGATCGCAGAAGCTCTAATACCCCTCTGCATCGGCGTGGGCTTTCTGTCTGTGGCAGGCATGACGGTTCTGAGCTATTTGATGATTGGTGAGACAACCGAAGATTTGGAGCCATTCGGTGACTGGTTGATTTTCAGTTGGGCCAGCTTACCTTTCCGACCTGATTCCTTAACGATCGAAGGTCTGAAATATAGGAGGTGGTATCTGAGGCTACTATTCGCATTTGTCGCGGCCATCCTCGTCGTCTTCGCGATTGCACGAATTCACCGCACATGACACCGAGAAGAAAGTCCAACCAGCCAGTGCAGACAAGGAGCACCAGTCACACAAAATTGGTGTATGAGTATTCATCTTCTGGATGCTCCCGTCTGACTTAAATCGTTGGCCATAGCTGTTATGCCGATCATGGACGAAGTCACATTTCGAAGCACCTTCGGACAGAAGATGCAGCGAGTCGCAGCGTCCGGTGATGTTCCGTTCCCTTTCTGGAGCTATGCGGACACGATCCCCAAAGAAGATTTCCAAGGTTATGATTGTTCCGAAGGGAGCGTTCAGTGGGTGTGGCGGGGAGATGATGGCCGATTCGAGCACGTGCTGATCGACACGAAGGAAGATCCTGATGTGTTTATGGCCGTGGTTTTAGATCTCCAGAAGCGTCAAGTAGCCGGTCATCGGCTGCTGGACTTGAAGCTCGAATATGGACTTCGATAGTTCCAGAAAAGAGGCCAACCAGCCGCTCTTCCTTAGGTAGTATCAAGTGATAAAACTCGTTATTTAGCAGGAACCCTGGCGGGGACCAGCGGTGGAGGGCGAAGCCATTCACCGCCCGTTTCACGGGAGTGGTTTGTGGGGTTGGGGATCCCGGGCACCCGCGATGATCTTCATCCGATGATCTGGCCTGTAGTCGACCAGTCTGGTGGATACTTTAACGGCGGTGTGACCGGGGTCCCGCCGGAAGGGGCGGTGGGAACATGCAGGTGGTCATCGGCCGAAGCCGTGACGAACGACTGGCGGCCCTCTTGCCGACGGGCCCCGGAAAGGTTTTTAGCGTAAGGGTTCGATCATGGGTGGGGTGGGAAAGGTGAGGATGTCAGGCGGCTTCAGGCCGCCGCCCGGGTCGCCGATTCACAGGCAAACACGCGTTGCGGATCGTAGGTCGTGGCGCTGCGTTCCAGGCCGTAGAGCAGTTTGAGGAACTTGCGCGCGACCGCGGTCATGGCCTTGGCTCCACACATGCCCTCGGCGCGTTTGCCGTGGTAATACTCGCCGTAGAGTTGCCCTCGCACCACGCGCTTGAGCACCGCTTGTGAGAGCACGTGGCGCAAGCGGGCGCGTCCCTTTTTGCTTTGCCGATCCTGTCCACGTTGCGAGCCACTTTGGCGGGGACGCAGGTTCAATCCACCGTAGCGCAACAGTTGTTTGACACTGGCAAACTCGTTGAGTGGCCCGGTCTCCGCGAGCACCCGGGCTAATAGGAATGGACTGATCAGGCCGGGGTGCGCTTGCAGCCGGGTTTCCTCGTGTCGCTGCAGTTGTTCGAGGAGCCCGATCATGCGGTCGCGGCAGGCTTGCATGCGTTGCTGGACCAGGCGTAGGTCGGCGTAGTGCTCACGCAATTGCGCGCTCAGTTCCTCGCGCCACAGCTCGTCATCGACGCACAACTCGCAGGCTTGGGCATCGTGCCACAGTCGCGCGATCGTCGAGTGATACAACTTGCGCCGGCGCAGGCGCTCGCGGAAGCGGCTCCACCCGGGCGCGAGCATCGAGGCCGGGTTGAACCCATAGAGCTCGAGCACGACCCCGGCCGCGCGGCTCTTAAATAACCAGTCCTTTTTGAAGGACAACTCGCTGCACAGGTGCAGCAAGGTCTTGTGAATCCGATTTTTGGTCTGCGTGCAGCCACGCTCCAGTCGATCGTAATAGGCTCCCAGTTCGCGCAGGGCCAGCCACCGACTGGTGAGCTCCCGGTCCGTGAGCGTCTTGCCCCACTTGGCCAATAGCAGCATCGTGCGCGGATCCTTCCAATCGCTCTTGCCGGTATCGTTGTTCTGCACCACCTGCATCTGGTGCACGCTCTCACCACTCACCAACGCGGTCATGCAACCATGCTGGCGGGCGAGTTTTAAGAGGCGCTTTTCGTAGCCACCGGTGGGTTCGCAAATCACCTGGGCGTGAGTGAATCCCAAGGCTTTAGCACGGGCCTTGATCTGATCCAACCACGCCGGGATCGCCGTGTTGGCATTGGGCACGATGCCCTCCTCCAGACGGCCTTTATCATCACATTCAAACGCCCAGTTCAAAGTCTGCTTGGAGACATCCACGCAGACATTGAGCCAGCGGCTTTGCAGTTGCTCACTGCCAGGATTGATCGTTGGTTTGTTCATGCTTAACTCCGTGGTCCCGGTAACACCAAAACGCGGAAGGTCGCAACCCCTCGCGCTCCCGTTGCCGGGACCGCTTTCTTGGCCTCATTCACCTATTAGTAGCATTCAGAGAACGGCGACAAGTCGCCGCCTCTGAGCTGAATCGTTAGGAAATGAAACTTAAGACGATAATCCTCATTCTTGTTTCGAGCGTTTGCACAGTTTCCAGTTCAGCGCAGCTGGGAATGCACCCCTTTCTAGGGGAGCTCGACCGCATCAAACAAGCGGTGAACGATGGTGATTCTGAATCCGTCTATAAGCTGTCTTCGATGTGGTTCCGGGAGGCTGTTTCATTCAGTCAATTCGATGAGGACTTTAGGGCAGCCGATCGCCAGATCGAGGAACTTGTTCCGCTACATTCTACGATAGGGCCTGATCTTGCGACGGTTGTGGTGAAAATGAAATACCGCGAAAAAGGCCGTGGATTGATAAGCGGATTCGCAGTGATATATTTTGATTACGAACTCGATAGTTGGAAATTCAACACGATACCTTTTTCACGAAGTCTGAATGCGCTCTGCTCCGCTCGCTTACCGGCACCACTTAAGATGGGATTCTACAATTATGAGAAGAAATCCTAACAAATCGACGCAGGCAATGACCTACGGCTTCGCCGTCGGCCATGCCTGATCTCAATCGATAGGCAAATGAAGAAGATCACCGCGTTTATTCTGACATTGCTCGTGTCGACCAGCTTTGCGTCCGAACCGCAGGACGTCGCCGAGAAGGGCATGCGAGCCAGTCAAAGGGGACATAGCCAGTCAAAGGGGACATTGTTTGACTCTTGACAAGATCATCAGCGGGGCCTCTGAGGGGGAGGCATGTCGTCACATTGTCAGCATTTGCGTTGGGGCGATTTGACGGAGTCGTGTCGTTACTGGGGTATTTTTTCACTTTTGGTCACGAATAACTTACGCCGCGCTACGATTGGTTGGCGGCCCACGCGATCACTGCGACCAGCGCGATGCCGACCAGCGCGGTGACGGTGATTTTCAGCCAGCTCCAGGGGCGTTCGCCCTGCACTTCACCGGTCCGGGCGTTGACCATGATGCGGAAGACCCGCTCTTTGAAACGGTAGGTGCTGATCCACACCGGCAACAGGATGTGCTTGAAGGTGATGTCCCGGTAGGTGACGCGGTAATCCAGAATGCGTTGCGTATCGCCGCCGATGTCGGCGCGGATCGTTTGCTGTATGGGCCCGGTCATTTGTTGTTCGGCCGCCGCAAATCCGCTTTCAAGATCGACCGAGTAACTCTCCGTCTTGAACCCCGCCATGTAGGCGCGATCAGCCGCCACCAGTTCTGGCAGTCCCCAGGGCTCCAGCGCCTCCACATATTTTGTTGGCAGCGAATGCGACGCGGCGACGAGGAGGTCGTCGAAGCGGTTCAACACCCGGCCACTCGCCGGATACCAGCGGGTCTTGCGCACCTGTCGCGACTTGCGCACAGACTTCCCGTTGGCGTCGGTCGTCGTGTAATGCTCGGTCACCCAATAATAGATGCCGCGCTGACCCACATACGACGTCGAGCAATCGGTGTCGTAGGTCCAGTGCGGCAGGAACACGCCTTGCAACCCGCCGTCGAGCTGTCCCATACGCTTCAACGTGTTGGGCGCAAACCATCGGCTCGCCAACCACGCTTTGAATGACTGGCGCGCGTCGTCGCGCGGCACCGCAAACGGGAGCAACGCTTGCGGTTGAATGAGTCGGCGCGACTGCGCCTCGGCTTCAACCGGCACCCCGCAAAACGCACAACTGTCGTGACTGATATTCGGATCGAGTGTCGATTCCGCTCCACAACTCACACACTTGGCCGTCGACACGTCGTAGGTGCCGGCGGCCGATTCTCCCGCGGCAAGCACGGCCCGAAAATCCTGCTCGCCGACCGCATCGGCCATGACCGGAATCTCGTTTTGCGTGCCGCAATACGGGCACTGCAACGCGCTCAGCCCGATCTCGTAACTCACATCGGCCCCGCACTGCACGCAGGCAAATTCGTGCGCGCCGACTTCGGCTGATTTCTCCGCGGCCATGCCGTTAGGCCGAGGGCGGAGGCGGTGGTGGTGGTGGTGGTGTGGCCCCCGGCGGGGGTGGGGGCGGCGGAGGCGGCACGGTGGCAAAGACCGGGTTGAGTTCAGTCACTTGTCCGGCCGGCAACCAACCCGATTGGCCTTCGCGCCAAACCGTGGAAGCACGCGTGAACGCGCCGCTCTGGGCCTGTAATTTCAATGTGTTCAAGTCGAACGGTCCGGTGGTCTGACCGTTGACGGCCACGTGAAAGGTCAATGCGGGCGGCGGTGGCGGCGGCGGTGCCTGACCACCGCCTGAACCACCGGCGGCGGACGGTTGCATGGCGTGCGCCATCTGGCCCGCCATGGCGAAGCCCATGCCGAGGCCCATGCCTTCGGCCGCGCCTCCTCCGGCGGAATTCTCGGCGGCTTTCTCCATCGCGGTGGCGGCTTGAAATTTGGTGTATTGATCGAGGTTTCCGAGAATGCCCATGCTGGAGCGCTTATCGAGGGCCTCCTCGACGGCCGGCGGCAGGGAAATATTCTCCACCATCAGCGTCACGACTTCCAAGCCGTAGGTCGTGAAATCGGGGCTGATTTTCTTGCCCACAAATTCGCCGAGCTCGTCGTAGTTGGCCGCCATGTCGAGAACCGGAATACGGCTCTCCCCGATCGCGTCGGAAAACCGCGACACGATCAGATTGCGCAACTGCCCGACGATTTCCTCGGTCGTGAAATGTCCGTCCGTCCCCACGATTTCGCGCAAAAACACGGCCGGATCGGTCACGCGCACGCCATAGGTGCCAAACGCCCGAAGGCGCACCGGCCCAAACTCGGCGTCGCGCAACGTGATGGGATTTTTGGTGCCCCATTTTTGATCCACGAAACGGCGGGTGCTGACGAAATAGACTTCCGCTTTGAAGGGGCTCTCGAAGCCGTGGACCCAGCCTTTGAGTGTCGACAGAATCGGGACGTTCTTGGTCTCGAGGGTGTAGGTGCCGGGAGTGAACACATCGGCCAGTTTGCCTTCGTTGACAAATATCGCGGCCTGCCCTTCGCGCACCACCAACTTGGCCCCGTATTTAATCTCGTTACCGTAACGTTCGAAACGATGAACGAGGGTGTTGTTGGAGTCGTCGAGCCATTCGACGATGTCGATCAGCTCACCTTTTAGTTTATCCCAAAATGCCATGGTTCGAAGCGGGGTTGAAGTTGGCTAAATCCTGCAACGCGTGGACGGCGCTGCAACGACGGTTTCACCCGCTGGAAAATCGGCCGACTTTTATAGTCGTGATGCGCGGCAGCCGCGCGGGTAGCTGCGTCCAGTTTTCGCCGTCGTCGCGCGAGTAAAACACTTCGCCGCCGGTCGTGCCCAGATACACGCCCGATGGCGAAAGCGCATCCGCCGCCATCGCGTCGCGCAGCACGCCGACGTAACAATCCTTGGGCGGCAGGCCCTTCACCATCGCCTGCCACACGCGTCCGCGATCGCGCGAACGCCAGACCTTGAACACGCCATCCGGCACGATGCGAAAATGGTCGTTCACCAACGGCACCACGAACAAATCGCGGGCGGTCACAGCGAGCGGAAAGCCGAAGTCGTGCGGCAGTCCGTCGGAAATTTTCGTCCACGAATCCGCCCCGTCGGACGATTTGTAGACGCCGAAATGATACTGCAATACGAGTGCGCCCGGCTGCACCGGATCAAGCGCGAGTTTGTGCACGCAGCGTCCCATGTCGGGATCTTTGATAAACTCCGGCGCCACGTTCGGCAGGCCGTGGTTGCACATCTCCCACGACTCGCCCGCATCCACGCTCCGGAAAACTCCCACCGATGAAATCCCGACCCACAAGCGATCCGGGTTCGTCGGATCGACCACCACCGAATGCAGACACAGTCCGCCAAATCCCGGGGTCCAGCGCGGTCGCGTCGGATGCGCCGTGAGACCCGTCAGTTCGTCCCAGGTCTCGCCGTCATCACGACTCACAAACAACGCCGCGTCATCGACGCCCGCATACCACGTGCCCGGCCGGTCGGGGTGCCCGGGCACGATTTGCCAAATGTGCTTGAGCTTGGCCTCGGCGGCTTCCGCAAACTTCGGATCTCGGGCGACCTCGCGCCACGTTTCACCACGATCCTCGGAGATGCGAATGGTCGGTCCGCGCCCCCATTCTTCCGTGCCCATGAGAATGCGATCTCGCGCCGGATCGGCGCACACACTGAAGACTTCGTGAGCCGGAAAATGTGGTCCGCTCAACCGCCACGCTTGGCGGGACTCATCACCGTAAAAGAGAAACAGGCCCTTGACCGTGCCCACCAGCAACACGACGGGGTGACTCGCGGATGGGGCGGAAGACATGCCGAGCATGTTGTGAGACCAGCGCCCAAAAATCGAGCCGGATCAACGAACGAACCGGTGCGACCTCGATCGCGGAGAGATCACAAAACGCCGCCAGTGAGACTCTCCCCATGGAGGAGCTGCGCTTGCGCGCGATCACACTGCCTCTTAGCGCCGAATTCACCAAGGCGCCGCGTTCAATCCCGCGCGAGCGCGTGCTACATCGATACTGGGGAGGGGCGTCGTCAGCCGCGGTGCGATGACTTTTCGTTTTCCGACCAGTAACGGCTCAGCACGCCGTCTTGGATTTCGAAAAACACCGTTGTGATGTCTTCCTTGCGGGAACTGGTGTCGAGCACGAGCAACAGCTCGGTGTCGATACGGGTCACGTGTTTGGACGTGTAGCGCAGGATCTTGGTGCCGGGATCGACTTGGTCCTTGCGCGACGGTTCGCCCAATGTGGCGACGAGCCAGGATTCGGTGGTCACGCCGGGTTGGACTTTGTTCAAGGTTTCCGTCGAAACTCGGTTGCCCGAGAAGTGCGAATCCTGATGGGAGTTAATCACGGCGCAGCCCGAGACGAGCAGCACCCAGGCGGTCGCGACGGCGACACCACGGAGAGTTTGGCGAGTATTCATTGTAACGCGGGTTGGAGTATTCAGTTACCTCTATCACCCCGCTGGGACGCGTCCGGTTACAGGAAAATTCACTCTGCCCGCGAATTCTTCGAAGGCGGCGTGCCTACGTCGTCACCGGCTCCACCGCGCCCGTCTCGATCACACCTTTGACGCGGGGGAACAATTTGATCGCTTCGATCACCATCCAGACCTCCAAGGCCATCGTGATCACCGCCACCGCCACGAGCAGCCAGTTCTCCTGCGCCCACCAACTGCTCTCCCCCACAAACGCCTGCAACGTCATCGCCCACGCCGGCAGGATCAGCATGAGAATCATCGGCCCCACCAGGAACCAGATCGGCACGGATCGACGCCACAGGTAAAACGCGATGACGAGAAACGACAGCCCGCCGAGCAACTGGTTGGTCGCCCCAAAAATCGGCCACAGCATCAGGCCGCCGCGACCCGCCGCGGCGAGCGACCATGACTGCCCCGACGGCGGCGTTGCGGCCATGAGCAACGCCGTGCCCACCGCAAACACCGTCGCGCCGTGCTTCCCCCGCAACCACCCGAGCGCATCGAAACCGCCGACTGCTTTTGGAGCCACCGTGTTGGCGAGCTCCTGCACGATGTAGCGTTGCAAGCGGCACGCCGTGTCGAGCGTGGTCGCCGCAAACGATGCGACGAACACCCCCATTAACGCGATGGCGACCGCCCCGGAAATTCCGAGCGCCTGCAGGAAATTCGCCGAGCCGCCTACAAACGCGCCCAAAGCCGGACCCAGCCCGGCGCTCCACACGCCGTAGTGATGCGTCCACGCCGCCGCGCCAACCAACGTTTCGCCGCCCGGCCCTTTCACGCCCAGCCCCACGCCCGCCGCACAAGCGAGGATCACAAGCGTCGCCAGAAACCCTTCGGTCAGCATCGCTCCGTAACCGACAAAACGCGCGTCGGGCTCGGTCTTGAGCTGTTTGCTGCTCGTGCCCGAGGAGACGAGGCAATGGAACCCGCTAATCGCGCCGCACGCGATGGTGATGAACAAAAATGGAAACATCGCCGGCGCGCCCACCGGGTTGGCGTTGATCGCTGGTGCCGCCATCGCAAACACCGGACCGGCCTCACCCGCGCCACCGAAAAACGATGCCGCGACCACGCCGACCACGAGCAGTCCCAACACCGAGATGAGTTGCAACGCGTTGATGTAATCGCGCGGTTGCAACAGCGCCCACACCGGCAGCACCGAGGCCACGTAGGAATAGATCAACAGCAACAGCACCCAGCTGATCAGCGACCACTCCGCCATCGCCGAGTTGAGCGTGTGCAAAAAGCCCACGTCGCCGTAAATCACCGTCAGATACATCACGCCCAACGCGATCACCGACGCCAACTTCAGACTCTTGCCGTGGCGGTTGAGCCACGCGCCGATTCCCACCGCGATCGGGATCTGAATGAGACAAGGCACGATCGCACTCGGGAACATGCGAAACACCGTCGCGATCACCAAACCAAAGATCGCGAGCACGATCGTCAGCGCCAAAAACAATACGCACAAAAACAACAGCCGCACCCGCCGATTGAGCACGCGGCCCGCGATGTCGCCGACCGTCTGACCGTTGTTGCGCAACGACACCACCAGCGCGCCGAGGTCGTGCACCGCGCCGATGAAGATCGAACCGAAGATCACCCACAACAAGGCCGGCAACCAGCCCCACATGATCGCCACCGCCGGACCGACGATCGGACCCGTGCCCGCGATCGACGCGAAGTGATGCCCAAAAACCACGCCGGTGTTCGTCTCCACGTAGTCGTTGCCATCCGCCATACGGCGCGACGGACAGATCGCGTTGGCCGACAACTTAAAGATCTTTCCGCCGAGCCAACGGCCGTAGGTGTGGTAGGCGACGACGAAGCCGACGCCCGCGAGTAAAGCGATGAGGAGCGGATGCATGGGGTAACTGGGTCCACTTACATGCCCGCCAACTCCCGGCGGGTCTAGCTTCGATCCTGAATCCGCTCGCGGAACTCCTTCGCGTGTTTCAGGGTCCCAACCCTGATGAACGCGCGGCCCCCACACCCCCACGCGGCGCGCAATCGCCTCCTGCTCGCGCTGATCCTGTTGGTTTCAACCGTCATGGCATCGGCCGACATGGTCCCCATTGGTCTCCGCTACGTCCGGATTACCCTGTCCAATGGCCGCGTGCTCAAGAACGCCAATATCAACGGGTTCAACCGCGACGCGAATCTCGTTTACGTCCTCGAGGACCACCGCCTGCGCCCCTATCCCGTGTCGCTCTTCCCCGAAGCGATAACCGACGCCATCGCTTCCCGCGCCGCCGAATATCCCCGCAATCCCGAACGGAAGCGCCCGCCCGCTCCCGCCCCCAAAGCCCCGGTCGCCGCGCCGGACAAATACGACACGTCCGCCTCCGCCGTGGCCAGCCGCCAAGCCGCGCTCGAAGCGGCCATCGCCGAAAAAGCCGACGCGGCCGCGCGCCGCCACCTGCGCTACAGTATCAAAATCGGCTCCGGCTACGCCACCGTGACCGACGTCGATCTCGAACTCAGCGCGCCCAAGCCCGTGCCCGGCTGGTCGGGTCGCTATCGCGTGACCGGCAGCGGCTACTACAGTTACTATGAAAGCGTCGGCAGCGCGTTTCGTCGACGCACCCGCGGCATCGAAATCACCCTCGACGCCTCCAACCCCGAACAAATCGAGATTCTCGACGTCGAAACCAACTGGGGCTCGTCCTGGAACTAACGTCCGTTCGTATCAATCGATCAAATACGGCGCCACGATCGCACGCCACATCACGTAGCCGGCCGCGTTCATGTGGAGCTTGTCGTCGACGTAGATGTCACGCGAGGGCGTGCCGTCTGCGCCCAGCATCGGCGTCCAGACATCGATGAAATCGTAGCCGTTGCGCGCACAGTAGGCGGCGGCGAGCGCGTTGAAGCGGGACTGTTCCGCTCGTTGCGACCATCGGGCGGGATTCGGGGCCGCCGCAATCAAGGCGATCTTGGTGCCGGGCAAGGCCACCTCGATCATGCCACACAACGTCGCCCAGTCAGCCAGGACCTGCTCGGCGGATTCCCCGCCACTGATATCGTTGGTGCCGGAATAGACCACAACCTGACGCGGATGCGTCGGCACCACCACGCGGTCGAAATAACCAATCAGATCCGAAATCTGGGAGCCCCCGAATCCCCGATTGACGACCGGGTGGTGCGGAAAATCCTCCGCCAAGGTTTTCCACAACCGAATGCTGGAACTGCCGGTGAACACGATGCCGTTCGCCGGCGGCGGGGTTTCCGCTTCGCGCTGCTCGATGGCGGATATCTCCTGCTCCCATTTCGCGTTGCGCGGCTCGCCCTGCAAGGCGCCCAAACCGATTCCCACCGCGATAAGAAAACCGACCCGTTTCCAAAAATGCATCACCCGACCGTGCGACTCTGGCCGGACGCGTCAACTTTCCGCCGAAGCCAGCGACTTGCGTTATCGCGTCGCCCGACCTACGATCCGTGCGTCAGTAGCGATCCACCCGCCTCGGAAACAGGGCGGCCCCTCATCCCCTGGAACCCACCGAACTCATGAGCCGACCCCGCGCCCTCCCCACCGCCGCCCGCCCCCGCCAACGTTCCGTGGTCACCATTGCCAAAGTCGCGGGCGTCGTGGTGGTGCTCTTTTTCGTGGGTCGGTGGATCTTCGGCCCGGAACACCTGCCCGACTTTGGCAGCATCGAAGACACCTCCGAGAAAAAGGCCGCCTTCTTCACCTACCTCCTCCCGCACATCACTGCTGTCAACGAGGAGATCCTCCAACAACGGGCCACGTTGCAAGCGATTCGGGATGACTTGGCCGAGGACGACGACGAACCGGGGTGGCTCAACCGCCGCCGCCTCGACGAGTTGTGCGTGGCCTATGATTTGGAGCCGCCCGAGACCTACAATTTGGCGTTCGTCGATCGACTCCTGCGTCGCGTCGACATCATCGCGCCCTCGCTGGTGATGGCGCAGGCCGCGATCGAGTCAGCCTGGGGCACCTCTCGATTCGCACGTCAGGGCAACAATCTCTTCGGCATGCGCACCTATGAGCCGGGAACCGGCATCGTGCCCAAACGTCGACCCGCCGGAGCCACCTGGGAAGTCGCCGCCTACGACTCCGTGCGCGGAGCCATCGACAACCTGGCGCACAACCTCAACACCAACGGCTCCTACCGCCAGATGCGTTCCATTCGCCGCGACCTGCGTCGGCGCGGGGCCCCGATCACCGGCTCCGCGCTCGCGGGCGGATTGGTGCGCTATTCCGAAAAAGGCCACGAATACATCTCCATGGTGCGCTCCATGATTCGCGTGAACGACCTGGAACGCTTCGATCGACCAGCCCCGGACTGAATTTTACGAGGAATCCGCAGACGAAAACGCGCCGGGCTCCTCGAGAGGAACGCCGGCGCGGTTACAGGTGGTTTGATATCGTTCGGCTGTCAAAAGAGACGCCGGCGCGATACTCAGGTTACGTTAGGCCACCGCGATCTTGCGGGGCTTGATGGCCTCGGCCTTGGGCAGGCTCACGCGCAGAACACCGTCGACCAGCTCGGCGCGGATTTTGTCGAGATCGACCGAGTTGTCGTGATCGAGTTCCAAGAGGAACGCGGCGTCAGACGTCTCGCGGTAGAGCGAAGTCCAGCTGGTGGGACGCGTCCAGGCGCGCTTACCCACGATGCGCAAGGTGTCGTCCTCCGCCGTGATCTCGAGGCCGTCCTTGGCCACGCCGGGCAAGTCCACGGTCAGGCCAAACGCTTCGTCGGTTTCCTTGATTTCGTAGTGCGGTTTCACAGTCGCACCGAGATCTTCGTCGCGGTGCCCCTGACGCACGGCCGGGCTGCGGTGAAACGCGGGGATGAGTGAGTTGAATACATTCATGATGGTTTTTCCGTTATTGAGGGAGTTGATGGATTTAAGCGGTAGCGGGCAGCCGACGGTTACTTGACCGCGACGGTGATCTTGCGCGGCTTGGCCTCTTCCTTCTTGGGCAGCGTCACGGTGAGGACGCCGTTTTCGTAGGCCGCCGTCACGCCGTCGGCCTTCACTTCGTCTGGCAATGCCACGGAACGGTTGAACTTGGCGGTCGAGGTCTTCTCGCCCTGCTTGGTCTCGCGAGTGGCGGCAATGGTGAGATAGCCGTCAACCACTTCGACGCTGATCGCATCGCGCTTGAAGCCAGGAAGCTCGGCGCGCACGAACGCACTGTGGTCGTCTTCGTAGAGGTCGACCGGGAAACGGTCGGCCGCGGGAGCGCCACCGAAGTCGGAGAGCGCGGATTGAAACAACCGATCGATTTCCGTCTCCAGGCCCGACCACGGGTTGCGGCCGAAAACCGAAGCGGGAGCGAAACGATTGGT
The DNA here is from genome assembly GCF_029023725.1 of Synoicihabitans lomoniglobus. Lineage (GTDB taxonomy): Bacteria > Verrucomicrobiota > Verrucomicrobiia > Opitutales > Opitutaceae > Actomonas > Actomonas lomonigloba. Next base: position 5,618,491 of record NZ_CP119075.1, on the reverse strand, counting down.
GGGTTGGGTGTAGCGAACGATTCTCATGATTTTATTTCTCCTTGGGAGGGTTAAGAGTGGATGAACATCTCTCGTTTTGCATACGGAATGCCGACTCCCGCCAGGGAGCTATACCACTGTTTATCAGCGGCTTAGTTTCTCATCCCGGGGCGAACTGCGCAATTTTGTCCGCAACTGTGACGTCGCACGTGGGAAATTCCGTCGCGCCGATTTCGCAATCCGTGCTTTCTCCCGTCCCCAGTCCGTTTACACCTGAACCGCTCATGGCCTTCGACTTCTCCACGCCCCCGCAACGTTTCGATACCGACTCCCAGAAATGGCAGAAATACGCCGACCGCGACATCCTCCCGATGTGGGTCGCCGACATGGATTTCGTGTCGCCTCCCGCCGTGCTCGAAGCCCTGCATCAACGCGTCGACCACGGCGTCTTCGGCTACGCACGGCCGATCAAATCAACCCTCGATGCCATCGTCACTCACCATCGTGAACACTACGGCTGGGACATCGATCCGTCGTGGATCGTATGGCTGCCCGGCATGGTCTGCGGCCTCAATCTGTGCGCCCTCACCTATGCTGCGGCCGAGGAGAACTACCTCACCCTCACCCCGGTTTACCCCCCGTTTCTCACCGCCGGACGCAACTTCGGCCGACGCGCCGTGCGCTCATCGTGGGTCTTGTCCGATGGCCAATGGATCATCGACTGGGACGCTCTGGAAGCGGCCGTCACGCCTTCGACGAAGCTGTTTTACCTGTGCAATCCTCACAACCCCATCGCCCGCGTTTGGCGACGCGAGGAACTCGTTCGCCTCGGCGAATTTTGCGAAAAACACGACCTGCTCCTCATCTCCGATGAGATCCACTGCGACTTGATTCTCGATGAGAAAATACCGCATGTTCCCAGCGCCACCCTCAGCCCCGAACTCGCCGCGCGCACCATCACGCTCATGGCGCCGAGCAAGACCTACAACATTGCCGGTCTCGGCTGCACCCTCGCCATTATTTCCAACGAGAAACTGCGGCACCAATTCGAACGCACGTCGCGCGGCCTGTTGCCCGAGGTCAACAACCTCGCTTACGCCGCGGGCGAGGCCGCCTACGGTCGTTCCGAGAAATGGCGGCAGGGCTTGCTCACCACCTTGCGCACCAACGCCGCGCTCATTCAACGCGTGATCGGCGGACTGCCCGGCGTGCACCTCGAAGCCCCGCAGGAAGCGACCTACCTGTCCTGGATCAACGTCGCCGACCTCAACCTCCCGGACCCGGTCGCGCACTTCGAGGCGCACGGCATCGGCCTCAGCGACGGCAGCTTCTTCGGCGCTCCTCCGGGACACTACGTGCGGCTCAACTTCGGTTGTCCGCTCATGACGCTGCGGGAAGGTCTGCGCCGTTTCGCCACCGGCGTGCAAGCCGCTCGCCCATGAACTCCGCCGATACCGACCCTCGCCCGTCCTTTCGCGTGCGACCGGTCACGCTGGCCAACGATCACGTGCAGCTCGAGCCCATGCGACCAACGCATGCTCCCGAACTGTTCATGATCGGTCAGGACGAAGCCACCTGGCGCTACATGCCCTCGCCCGCTTTTGTCGCCGCCCTCGACGCCGCCAATTGGGTGACCGCCATGCTGCACGATGAATTGGCCGGCTCCCGCGTGCCCTTGGTGGTGCGCCGCCAATGCGACGACCAAGTCGTCGGTTCGACCAGTCTCTTTGACATCCGCGTGCCCGAACGCGCCGTCGAAATCGGTTACACCTGGTATGAGCCCGCGGCCTGCCGCACCGCCGTAAACACCGCCACCAAACTTCTGCTCCTCACCCACTGTTTCGACACCCTCGGAGCCGAACGCGTGCAGCTCAAAACCGACGCCCGCAACCTCGCCTCCCAGCGCGCCATCGAACGCCTCGGGGCCACCCGCGAAGGCGTGCTGCGCCACCATATGCGCGTGCAGAACGGCTTTGTTCGCGACAGCGTTTACTACAGCATTCTCGCCAACGAATGGGCACCGATCCGCGATCGGTTGACCGCTCGACTCGCCCGCGGCTGAACCCGGCACTTTGTCAGTCCAGGATCCGCTCCGCCCACCGCGGATCCGGCAACGGCGTCGGTTGGTATTGGCCAAACAACGCATACCGCGAACGCGCCACCAACCGATAACCGGCATCGCGCCAACGGGTCGGCAACACGCCAAACAGTCGTCCCACCCGGGCCCAGCCCCCCGGCAAATATTGCGATACCGCGACCACCCCGTCACTGCGCAGATGATGAACGTGAGCCGCCACGTCAGGCAGAAAAACGAGACTGTCGAAATCCGCCGTCGGCAGCCCCAAACGCTGCAGCAGCGCCTGCCCGGTCACGCCCTGCAACGGTGCAAACCGCAACCGCTCCGCCCGATCCCGTCGCAACAAGAACCGCACCACCGCATGGCACAGCCCGCACTCCCCATCGAAGAGCAACAACGGACCGGCAGACATGACATCGAAACGTGGCACCCCCCGAAACAAGACCGCTTTCCCACCGTTGCAACTCTCCCGACCAGCCCCCCCCTCCACGACCACCCAAACCACCACCAGTGTAACCATGATGGTTACACTGGCCCCGAAGTTCCCCCGGCAAACCACCGCCACTCCGCTCTCGACCACCGCACTCCGCCTCCGGCAAGTGTAACCATAATGGTTACACTCGCCCCTGAAGTCCGGCGTCGCACCTGACACTTTGCTACCCGGTCCGGCGCGCTGTTCCGGCTTGCCGGAAGTGTAACCATAATGGTTACACTCGCGTATGAACGTGACGCCCACTCCGCACTCGGTTCGTTTGATGTCGGGACTCCTCGAGGGCATGGCCGAGGCGGCCGTCATCGGAGCAAAAATGATCAAGCAACGCGTGGTCGCCCGGCGCCGCACCCGCTCGAACGTCATCCATCGCCGACCGGGCGATTCCACTCCCATTTGGAACGTGCTCGTCCGGGAGCTCCGGGCCGAGCTCGTCGAATACGGCTCCAAAGCCCGCCTGGCCCGCTACTTGGGTATTCCCCGCCAACGCGTGGGTGACTTCCTCAAAGGGAACCGCCGCCTCCCCGACGCCGAGACCACCCTGATGCTGATGCACTGGCTGGGCGAACGCCGTGCCGGCCGCGATCCAAGTCTGTGACCCGCGGCGGCAAGTGTAACCATTATGGTTACACTTGCCCCGGGAGTTGCCACGGGCGAGACCGGTCGCACAGTGCCGGGTTGTTCCTATGAAAATTGGTCCGATTGAGTTGTCTTCGCCGTTATTTTTGTCGCCGCTGGCGGGTTATACCAACCTGCCCATGCGACTAACCGTGCGCGAAATCGGCGGTCTCGGCTGGGCGACCACCGATCTGGTCAACGCCCGCTCACTCATCGAGGGCAACCGCACCGCGCTCAAACTGTGCGCCACCTGCGCCGAGGATCGGCCGCTCGCGATTCAACTGTTCGGCGCCGTGCCGGAGGAGATGCGCGACGCCGCCATCATTTGCGCCGAAATGGGCGTGCAGTCGGTCGACATCAACATGGGCTGCCCCGTGCGCAAGGTTGTCAACGTCGGCGGCGGCTCCGCCATGATGACCGAACTCACCAAGACCGCCGCCCTCGTGCGCGGCATGGTCGAAGCGGTGAACATTCCCATCACCGCCAAGATGCGACTCGGCTGGGACGACCAAAATCTCACCGCGCCCGACCTCGCCCGCACCCTGGAAGACGCCGGCGTCGCCGCTGTTTTCGTGCACGGCCGCACCCGTGCCCAAGGTTTTTCCGGACGCGTCAACCTCAACGGCATCAGGGCCGTGGTCGAAGCCGTCTCAACCATCCCGGTGATCGGTAATGGTGATGTCACTACACCGGAGGCCGCGCAGCACATGCTCGACGTCACCGGCTGCACAGGCGTGAGCATGGGCCGCGGCGCATTCTACGATCCGTGGATTTTCAAACGCACCGCGCACCTGCTCGCCACGGGCGAGCTGCTACCCGAACCCGATTTTGCGGAACGCATTCGCGTCCTGCAGCGACATTTCGACCGCTACGTTGAATTTTACGGCGAGGAACGTGGCGCGAAGTTTTTCCGTAAAGTAGCGCCCTGGTATGCCCGCCGCTTCGGACCGTCGAAACCGTTCAAGCGCGACATCATTCGCATAAAGTCCCGCGCCGATTTCGAGCAAACGCTTGCCGAATTCATCGCTTGGCGGGAGCAGTTCTGCGACGAGTCGGGGCAGCTCCTTTCGAAGTATCGACCTGAACCGATGATCGCATCCTTCCAGCGCGACGAAGACGACCCCGTATTCCTGCGCGAGTCCATCCCCGTGCCCAGAGGCCCGGTGGATGTGTGGTGAGAGGTGATCCTCCTCTCTCCGCGTAGGCGGCCTGTTCGCAGGCGCCAACTGTGCCTCTGTGCACGCTGGCATACAGCGACCGGTGTCAGCGCGAGCGAGCTCGCGGCCTACCTGGGCTCGGCGATTAGTTAACGCCTCGGCGTCGGATCGTCGGCGAACGACGATCCGACAGGCGGTGTGGCTTATGCCTCCGCCAGTGCTCCGTCGGTGACGGTGAACTTCACCGTGGCACCTTCCTTGATGTCGCCGGCGACGAGGCCGCGGGCGAGGCGGGTTTCGAGCTGGCGCTGGAGGAATCGCTTGAGCGGACGCGCGCCGAAGACGGGATCGTAACCTTTCTCCGCAGCCCAGGTGCGGGCGGCGGCGTCGAGCTCGACGGTGACGCGGCGGTCGATGAGACGGCGGTTCAAGTCGGCCAGTAGGAGGTCGACGATCTTGGTGATTTCATCGAGCGTGAGCGGCTTGAACATGATCGTCTCGTCGATGCGGTTGAGGAACTCCGGGCGGAACGCCTGCCGCAACTCAGCCATGACGGACTCGCGCACGCTTTCCGAAATCGTGTCACCGGTGACCCGTTCCAACAAGTGGCGACTGCCGAGGTTGGAGGTCATGATGATGATCGTATTCTTGAAGTCGATCGTGCGACCCTGGCTGTCGGTGATCCGGCCATCGTCAAGCACTTGTAGTAGCACATTGAATACATCCGGATGCGCTTTCTCGATTTCGTCGAACAGCACCACGGCGTAGGGTTTGCGACGCACGGCTTCGGTGAGCTGGCCGCCCTCGTCGTAACCGACGTAACCGGGAGGCGCGCCGATGAGGCGGGCCACGCTGTGCTTTTCCATGTATTCCGACATGTCGATGCGGATCATGGCGCCTTCGCTGTCGAAGAGCGTTTCGGCCAGCGTTTTGGCGAGTTCGGTTTTACCGACTCCGGTCGGGCCGAGGAAGAGGAACGAACCGACTGGACGGCGCGGATCTTTAATGCCGGCGCGAGCACGCAGGATCGCTTCGCTGGCGAGCGTGACGGCTTCGTCCTGACCGATCACGCGTTCGTGGAGCGTGTCTTCCAAGCGCAGGAGCTTCTCCTTCTCTCCTTCAACGAGTCGCGTAACGGGGATCCCGCTCCACTTGGCGACGATGGACGCGACCTCTTCGGCGGAGACCTCTTCCTTGAAGAGTTCGTTGTCACCGGGGAGGGTTTCAAGACGCTTCAGTTCGGCTTCCAATTGCGGCAGACGACCGTGGCGCAGCTCGGCGAGTTTGTTGAGATCGTAGGCGCGTTCGGCCTGCTCCATTTCATGGCGCAGAGCATCGAGCTCTTCCCGAACTTTGCGCACCTTGTCGATGGCGGCCTTTTCTTTGTCCCACTTGGCGCGCAACGCGGTGGCCTGCGAACGCGTGTCACCGAGTTCGCTTTGCAGGGTTTTGAGACGTTCCTTGGACGCCTTGTCCTTTTCCAGTTTCAGGGCGGCTTCCTCGATTTCGAGTTGGAGCACGCGACGACTAAGGGCATCGAGTTCTTGCGGCATCGAATCCATCTCGGTGCGGATCATGGCGCAGGCCTCGTCGACGAGATCGATGGCCTTGTCGGGCAGAAAACGATCGGAGATGTAGCGATCCGACAACGTGGCGGCGGCCACGAGGGCGCCGTCCTGGATACGCACGCCATGGTGCAGTTCGTAGCGTTCGCGGAGACCGCGCAGGATGGAGATGGCATCCTCGACGGACGGGGGTTGCACGACAACCGGTTGGAAGCGGCGTTCGAGGGCGGCGTCCTTTTCGATGTGTTTGCGATACTCATCGAGTGTAGTCGCACCGATACAGTGCAACTCACCGCGGGCCAGCATGGGCTTGAGTAAGTTGCCCGCATCCATGGCGCCCTCGGTCTTGCCGGCACCAACGATCGTGTGAAGCTCGTCGATGAAGAGGATAATACGGCCGTCGCTTTCCTTGACTTCGGCGAGCACGGCTTTGAGGCGCTCCTCAAATTCGCCGCGGTATTTCGCTCCGGCGACGAGCGCGCCCATATCGAGCGAGAAGAGCGTGCGATCCTTCAAACCTTCGGGCACGTCGCCGCGCACGATGCGCTGCGCAAGGCCTTCGACGATGGCGGTTTTGCCGACGCCGGGTTCACCGATGAGAACCGGGTTATTCTTGGTCTTGCGGGAAAGGATGCGGACGGTGCGACGGATCTCGTCGTCGCGACCGATGACCGGATCCATCTTACCGGCCTTGGCCAGAGCCACGAGGTCGGTGCCGTATTTCTTCAACGCGTTGTAAGTCGCTTCGGGATTGTCGGTCGTGACGCGTTGCGCCCCGCGAAGCGTTTGCAACGCCTTGAGCACGCGAACGCGATCGAGGCCGAAGGATTTGATCGCTTTGGCAATGGAATCGGGCTTCGCAACTTCCACGATCCCGAGAAAAATGTGCTCGGTGGAAACAAACTCGTCCTTGAGTTGTTTGGCCTCCTTTTCGGCCCGCGTCAGCACCTCGTTGACAGCCTGGGTGACGTAGATTTTGGACGCATCAACGCTGCCGCTCACGGCGGGCAGGCGGTCGAGTTCCCGCTGCGTGGAGAGTTGCAGGGCGCTGACGGTGAGATCGAGTTTTTCCACCAGCGCCGGCACGATACCGTCTTCCTGCGCGAGCAAAGCGTGCAGCAGATGCCACGTATCCACCTCATGGTGATTACGACGACGGGCCTCCGCCTGCGCGTCGGTGACGGCTTGGCGCGACATCTGAGTGAGTGAGTTCATATCCATATCTTCACACCTTGCATGGAGCAGGCCAAATCCCTCTCAGAGGAAAGCCGCCGAAAGCAGTGAGACAGACGCGGGACATTTCGCCCGCCGGTGCGACGAGTCGTCGCGCAGAACGGGCCGGGTGGCGTTGTTGGGCATAAAGCCCAACCCACATTCAGTTACTTACACGCCTTCCATGTGGGTCGGGCTTTACGCCCGATCGCAGCTGGATATTGCGAGTCAGACTCTCCGAGCGGTGAATCAGGGCGATATTTCGAAGACTTCGACGATCGCCACCCCGGACTCGCCTGGTTGATCGGGGAGCGACTCAAACGGTCGCACAAACACGGTGTAGAGACCGGGCGGCAACTCGACCACGGCCGCTGGCTCGACGGGTTCCATGTCGATTTCGCCGACAGCCATTGCCGCCGCAAACACAGCGGCCTCCGAAGGCTGATCCACGGTCCCACGGCGAAGCAGAGGAATGGCGTCGCGGTTGGTGCCATCGAGATCCGCCGAAGGCGCATCCCAGTCGTCGTTGAAATAGACCAACTCGGCGTTGGCGTCGAAAATCTCGATCGTCGGGTCGGGCATCACGACGTCCGCAGGCAACCCGTAGTTGACCAACGACGGCCCTCGCACCCGGATGAACATCGTTTTGCGCTGACCGGGAGTATCGTCATCCGCCTGCACGACAAAACCGGCCACCATGGGGTCGGCGGCAGACGCGAACGCGCGGGTGGATAAATTGAGTAAACGGGAATCGCCGCCTTCGCCCACCCCGTAAGCCTCGATGAGGGCGTAACCCTCCGCCCCACCCGCGCCGGTGACTTCGGCAGTGTAGTTGCCCGGAGCGAGATCGAGCACGACGGCGGCATCGCGACTGCCGTTGGCCAATGAAAACGCTCCCGCGCTTTGGCCCGCACTGGCCACCACCGTCGCATTGGCAGCGGGCACGCCCCAATCATCGTTGGTCGCGATCAGGCCCGATCCCAACGCGTTCACGCGCAGCACCGGATCGGCCAATGCATTCGGCACACTAAAGGGAGCCGCCCCGATGGTCGGTCCCGGCGCACGGATAAGCACACGACGCGCGTCCGTGCCGGTGACGACAAAACCACCCGTGAGTGTTTGATAACCCGTGCCCACAAACGCCCGGGTCGAAACATTCACGAGTCGTCCGGCTCCCGACCGATCGGGCGACAAGCGATATCCGGCGACTTGAAAAGCGGTGCGTTCGATCGTGCGGGTGTTGTCCGCCGCATCCACGCCGTCGGCTTCGGCCACGCCAAAGGTCACCGGATTCGGAAACGTGACCGTTTGACTGCCTGACACGTAGGAGGAAATCGAGGTGTCCGGACTGGAGTAATACCGCAACCGCGTGCCCGGGGCGTAAGCCATGATCGACCGAACCTGCCGCGTGAAACCCCTGCTGTCGGCGGCATTCACGCGATACCCGTAGCTGTGCGGATAAGCACCATGATAACCGCGGGCGGGCGTCGCGCCTGCGTTGCTCAGATCATGCGCGCAACCGAGCGAATGCCCGACTTCATGCGACAGCACCGTGGCATCACTCATCCCGGCGTAGTTGATTACTGAAAAGGCATAGAACGGCTCGGAGTAGTGCCCTACCCGCTCGAGAATATAAGCGATGCCAGCCCCCGTCGAATCGGGTCGACGCACGATGAGACTCACCACATCCGCGCCGACCGCGTCTCGCTTGGCGTGAACCTCATCCATGTATCCATCCGTCACCCCCGAAATACGTTCCAACGCCTCATCCTGCCAACGGGGAAAGGCCGTGCTGATATCGTCGTCGGGGTATTCCACCTCCAACGTGCCCGCCAAATGGATACGGGCGGAGATTCCGCTGGCGGCAAAATCGGAGTTCATCTGCGCGACCGACAAATCGATCTCGGTCTCGACGTTGACCGGGCCTCCCAATGCGGCGGTGACCGCCGAAGTGTAGACCATCAGCAGGTCCACCACCGCATCGCCACTCGCCAGTGTTTCATCGGCGACTCCAGCTCGTGCGCCCGCCTCCGCGAAGGCCATCGGTGGCAACTGCACCCGGTCGCGGCTCGACGACGGCGCCACTTCACAATCACCCATGAGTTCCGGCTCCACCACGTAGAGCTGCGTGGCCCGTGCGCCATCGATCTCGATGGTGCGCACTTTGAATTCACCCGGTTCGAGCCCGTGCAGCGACGCGGAGACCGTGCCTCGATTCGACGCGAGAATGAATCGCCCGGTCGGCACGCCGACCACGCGGCCTTCACTCGAAAATCGATCCGGCCCCCGTGCGGTGCTACGCTCCACTACCACCTCGATGAGGCGGCCGTCGGGCAACGGCAGCTGCAAGCGCCCGGTCCCGGACTGCCAAAACGGAGAGGCCTTGCCCGCCAACAACGCTTCATCAATCGCCACATAATGATAAGCCCGCGTGGCGGCCTCGACACGCTGTTCGATTTGCGCGGCGTTGGCCGGCGGTGCGACCACGGTCCAGAGCGCCGGAACCGCCGGTCGCACCGTAGTCAACGGCGCCGACGCTGCGGCGGCCGGGACGGAGGCGGACGACGTTATGGGCGGGGCCTCGTCAATCGCCGGCAACGTTTCGGTGTCCGACACGGGCGCGGCGTCGTTCGACCACCACGACACCCCGGCGATTCCGGTGAGGAAAATCACCAACCACAAGCGCCGGCGACGGTGACGGCTGGAATGAGAATCGGGGGCGGTCATGAATTTTCCAACCTAACGGGACGGCCGGAGCAGGCGACTTCCGACCGGTCGGCCTCCGCCAGGTTCCGCCCCCCCATCGAGACCGTCGGCAACACGCTTGGCACCGGGCCTACCGTTGCTTGAGATTCGCGCGCTCCTGCACGTTCTCGGCATGCGCCTTGAGGATCGCTTGTTGGCGCTCTTCGAGTTCGTCGGCGCGCTGGTTGAGTTCGTTTTCACGCGCGGCCATTTCGGCTCTGAGGCGTTTGATCTCCTCCTCGATCCCGGCGACCTTTTTCTCGCGGGCGCCGAGTTTGGTCCGCGCCTGAGCAAGTTCGATTTCGATCTGGCTGAGTTCCTCTTCGCGTTGTTCTGCCGCCGCAGCCGCTTCGGCCATCGCCCGGGTGGTTTCCTCCGTCGTTCCCGCAGCCGACGCGGGTTCGCTCGCCGGGGCTCTGGGCTCGGATTCCTGGACGGCCAAACGCGCCTCGCGAACTTTGCATGCCTCCTCCGATTCACGAACTTCGGCTTCCCGTTTTTCCAACGCCCGCTCACGATCCGCCACCGCCGCGACCCGGTCATAAATACGTTGCTGTTCCGCCGCCTGCTCATCGTCGCGGGCGGAGAGGGCCGACTCGCGGGTGGAAATCTGTTCCGACCAGGCGGCTTGTTGTTCGCGCAAGTCCTGAGACTGTCGCTCCGCCCCGCTCTGGGCTGCGCCCGCCTCGGCTTCCCGGGCAGCCAGCTTGGCTTCCAGCTCCCGCACGGCAGCTTCAAGCTGATGCGTGGCCGCTTCCAGGCGGGAAATCTCTGCGCGTTGCGCGGCGAGTTCCTCCGTCGCCCGATCCGCCGCTTCCTGCTGAGCCGTGATCTCGGCCGTCCGTTCGGCCAACGCGTTTTCACGGTCACGCAGTGCTTCTCGTGCGGCGGCCAGTTCCTGCTCGGGACCGGAAAGGGACGCTTCGCGTTGACGCAAGGCGTCGGCTTGCGCTTCCAACCGTTGCGCCGCCTTGACCTGATCGGCCTGCGCCGCGGACAACGCCGCCTGCTCCCGGCGCAACTCCGCCGACCGCGCCGCGTGATCCTGCTCCTGCGATTGAATTTCGGCTTCCCGCTCACTGAGTTCCCGCACCCGACGATCGGCCGCGGCGGCCGATTCGGTGAGGACGCGTTCACGCTCCGCCAGTTCGTGGGACTGGGCTTCGACCTGTGAGCGGCCGGACGACACTTCCTCGTTCCGCTTCGATTCGCGCTCGTCGAACGCGGCGACGCGCTGGTCGAATTCGGATTGCGCCCGAGCCAAGGCATCCGCCGATGCCGCGGCGGATTTCTCCTGGGCGACGATTCCCGACTCGCGCTGTGAGAGGGCATCGTTTTGCGCCGTGAGTTGAGCCAACTCCTGTTCGAGTTTCTCCCGCGTCGCAGCCGTGGCGTGTTCGCGCTCGGTGAGCGCTGTTTCACGCTGCGATATCGCCTCGGACTGCGCGGCGGTGCGACGTTGCGCGGCCGCGGCATCCTGCTCACGAGTCGCCAACTGGGTCTCACGTTCCGCCAACTGGGTGTCCGTCTGGGTTTGTTCCGTTTCGCGACGCGCCAAGGCGGCTTCGCGGTCGGCCAAAGCGGCGGCTTGGGTATCGAGTGCGGCGATACGGGCCTGCTGCTCGGTCTCGACTTGGTCGGCGGCAGCCACCCGAGGTGCCAGCGCGTGTTCGCGGCGGTCGAGATCGGCGGCGGTGCGGGAAAGTTCGGACTCCCGGGCGGCGATCGCCTGCTCCCGCTCTGCGTTTGCCTGGCCCGCCGCCCGCAGTGCGGTCTGTTTTTGATCGGCCGCTGCTTTTTCGCCGGCGATTTGCTCTCTCAGTTCCTCGAGCTCCGCGGCCGCGGCGGTGATCGCACCACCCTGTTCGGTGGTTTGCTCGATGCGAGCGCGCAGTTCCTGCTCTCGCTCGGCCAAGGACTTTTTGGTTTGGGCGACTTCCGCTTCGGTCGCGGTCAGCGCGGCGGCCCGTTCGTCGATCTCGGCGCGGGTTTGCGTGAGCGCGGACTCCGCGTCGCGCAGGGTAGTTTCGCGTTGCGCGAGATCGGCGGATTGGCGGGCGAGGTCGGACTCACCTTGGGCGCGCGCGGCGGCGGCAAGGTCGATCGCGGCGCGCTGTTCGGCGAGAGATTTCTCCTGTTCGGCGATGGCGGCGGCGAGTTGCGTGGTCTCGGCATCGCGCGCTTCGAGGGCGGCGGCGCGTTCGGCGGCGGCCGTGGCGGAATCGGCCAGAGCTTGCTCGCGTTGCGCCACGTCTTGAGCGCGTTGATCGAGCTCGCTCCGAGATGTGGTCACCGCCGCCTCATCGGCGGCGCGTTGTTTATCGAGCGTCGCGGCGTTTTGGGCCAACTCGGCTTGCGCTTCGGCCAGGTCCGCTTCGGCGGAAGCCAGTTGTGCCTGCCGGGTTTCCAGTTGCGTCGATTGCTGCTCGAGACTCGCGGTGCGCGCGTCGATTTCGGCTTGGGCGGCATCGACGGCGGTTCGCAGCTCGGTGACCTGGGCTTCGCGCTGAGCGAGGGAAGACTCCAACTCCGTCAGTTGGGCTTCGCGATCGTTGACCTGTTGGTCGCGAGCTTCGGCCTCGCGGTGAATCGCGGATAGTTTTTGCTCACGCGCTTCAACTTCGGCCAAGCGTTGCAGGAGCTTGGACTGCGCCGAAGTGGCGGATTCATTGACGGCGGCTTCCCGGGCATCGAGGCCGGTGGTGCGTTCGTCGAGTTCGGCCTGCGCGGAAGCGAGCGCCGTGTCACGCGTCGCGATGGCGGCTTCACGTAAGGCGAGGTCCTCTTCCTGAGCGGAAAGCTCGCGCGCTCGCGCTTCCAGTTGGGTTCGGAGTTCCTCGGCCTGAGCCTGCTTTTCATCCGTCGCAGACTCGCGTTCGGTCAGCGCGGTTTGGTCCGTCGCCAGTTGATTTTCGCGGTCATCGAGCGCGGTGGTGCGGGCGGTCGCGGCGGCCGTGGCCGTGGTGAGTGCTTGTTCGCGGGCTTCGAGTTCGGTCGTGCGGCGAGCGATGTCGTCGTCGAGGCTGGTGGCACGAGCCGCGAGCGACTCATCGCGCGCCGTGAGCTCGGCCGAGCGTTGGTCCAAGTCGGCGAGGGCGCGAGTGAGCTGAGTATCGCGTTCCGCCAGATCTTGCTCCTGTTCACGCAGCGTGGTCTCGCGCTCGGTGAGCTTCGCGTGCTGCGTGGAAAGTTCGGTCCGGGTGGCGTCGAGTTCGGCCGCGATCGCCGTGGCGGCGGCTTCCCGGTTCGTGACCTCGGTTTCGCGCTCGGTCAATGCTTGTTCTCTGCGCTCCAGCGCAAGGCGTTGCGCGTCCTGCTCGGCTCGGGCGGCGGCGATGGCGGCTTCGCTTTCCGCGACGGATTGTTCCCGCTCGGTGAGTGCCGCGTTCCCCTCGCCCAGTGAGTTTTCGCGCGCTTCGAGGTCGGACTCACGCGACGTAATTTCCGCGAGTCGGGCGGTGAGTTTTTGCTCGCGGGCAGCCAGCTTGACGCTGCGTTGCTCGAGTTCTTCGCGAAGGTTTTGTAGTTCGGAGTCGCTCTCGGCCACCGCTTGTTCGCGGCGCGCCCACTCGGCCTCCCGTTCGGCAATGGCGGCCTCCTGTTCCGCCAACGCGACGGTTTGCCGTTCGAGTGCGGCGGCGGTCTCGTGCGCCGTGTGCGTCTGGGTGGCGAGTTCTTCCGCCCGGGTTTTCGCGGCGGCTTCGGCTTGCGCGAGTTGTTCCTCCCGCGAGCTGAGTTCGCTTTCCAGCGTGGCGGCGGCGGCCACCGATTGGGCCAGGGCGTCGGCTCGCTCGGACAGCTCCCGCTTTTGCTCGTCGAGCCCCGTTTGGGTGGATGTGACCCGCTCATCAAAGTCCTGGGTGGTTTGATCGAGCGTGGCCTGGCGCTGCTCGATCTCCGCCCGTGCGGCGGTGAGTTCCGCTTCACGCGCAGTCAGCGCGGACTGCAGCTCATCAAGTTCACGCTGCTGGTTGGCCAGTTCGGTTTCGCGTCGGGTCTGCGTCTCGCGAGTGGCATCGATCTCAGTCGTCGTCGCAGCGATCGTCTGTTCGCGCTCGGCCACAGCCGCAAGTTGGGCGGAGAGTTCGGTTTCCTGCGCCGTGAGTTGGGCGCGGAGGGTTTCGAGCTCGGCGGATTGAGTTTCGAACGTCGCAGCGGTGGCGGTCGATTTTTGATCGAGTTGGGCGGCGCGTTCATCGAGCTCGGTTTGGCGCTGTTCGAGTTCGGTGCGCGTGGTGGCGAGTTCGGTTTCGCGCTCGGTGAGCGCGGTGCGTAGCTCCGCGAGCTCGGTCTGTTGCGCGGCGAGTTCCGTTTCGCGCTGCGTGTGGGCCGCGCGAGTTTCGTCGGCGGTGGCGGACGCGGCAGCGACAGCCATTTCGCGCTCGGCGATAGCGGCAAGTTGGGCGGTGAGTTCGGTTTCCTGCGCCGTGAGTTGGGCGCGGAGGGTTTCGAGCTCGGCGGATTGAGTTTCGAACGTCGCAGCGGCGGCGGTCGATTTTTGATCGAGTTGGGCGGCGCGTTCGTCGAGCTCGGTTTGGCGCTGTTCGAGTTCGGTGCGCGTGGTGGCGAGTTCGGTTTCGCGCTCGGTGAGCGCGGTGCGTAGCTCCGCGAGCTCGGACTGTTGTGTGGCGAGTTCCGTTTCGCGCTGCGTGTGGGCCGCGCGAGTTTCGTCGGCCGCGGTGGTCGCGGCGGCAATCGCGGCTTCGCGTTCGGTGGCGGCGGCGAGTTGTTGCGTCAGGGCGGATTCCTGGTCGGCAAGCTCGGCGGTCGCTCGATCAAGAGTTTGGCGAGCGGTCGCGGCTTCCGCCAACTGGGCTTCGAGCGCCGATACTCGGGCGGCGTGCTCGGCTTCATCGGCTGCAACTTGAGCGACGCGGGTCTGCAGTTCGGCTTCACGCGCCTCGATCGCCTCTTGGCTGGCGGCGAGTTTTTCCGCGCGGGTCTCCACTTCGGATTGCTGTTGCTCAACCTGTTCACGCAGGGCCGCGACCTCTTGGTCCGAAGCAGCCAACGCCTCCGCATGGGCAGACGACGCCGTTTCGCGTGCTTTTAGCGCGTGCTCTTGTTCGTTGAGGGCGGTGGTCTGTTCGGCGAGCTCCGCCTGCAGCTGTTTCGCGGCCGTGTCGCGCGCGGTAAACTCCTCTTCGCGCCGGGTGAGTTCGGTCTCCAGTTCGGCGATTTCATTCTCGCGCTTCGCGGCGGCGGCTTCCCGGGATTGGGCATTCTCCAGCAGGGCGGCGAGTTCTTCTTCCCGGGCCGCAATGGTGGCTGCTCGCGCCTCGACTTCCGTGCGGAGAGCTTCGGCGGCGGTGGTCGTGGCCGTCGCCGACTCTTCGCGTTGCGAGGCTTGTTGTTCGCGCGCGGCGAGAGCCTCGGTCTCGGTGGCGAGTTCGGCGACGCGAGTTTGGTGCGCCGCTTCGTTGGCGGCCAGTTCGGCTTGAAGTCGACCCAGTTCTTCCTCGCGAGCGGTCAACGCGGTCGTGAGCTCATCCACCTGCGCCGCGCGCTCACTGATTTCCTTGGCGCGAGCGGTTGTGGACTCGCGGGACGACGCGAGTTGGGTTTCCAACTCCGCGAGTTCGGCCGCGCGCTGGGTGAGCTCGGCTTGGGTGGCGGCTGTCTGTTCGGAAAGATCCTGCTCCCGTGTCTCGAACTCGGTGGTGCGACGCGTGAGGTCCGCTTGGGCCTGGGCCACGGTCGCCTCGCGCGACTCCACGGTTGCGGTGAGAGCGGCCAGGGCGGATTCGCGTTCGGCCAGGGTGGTTTCAAGCTGGTTGAGTTGCTCGCGGGAGGCATCGACCTCGGCGGCAGCGGTGGCGACGGCTTGTTCACGCGCGGCGGTCGAGGTTGTTTTTTCCTCGAGTCCGGCGGTGCGCTCTGCGAGCTCCGCACGGGCGGTCGCGAGATCGGCTTCGGTGGCGGAAAGATTGTTTTCGCGGGTCTCGAGTTCGGCCAGGCGCTCGGCCAGTTGGGCGCGTTGCGCATCAAATTTGGCCAGCTCGGAAGCGTGGGTTTTCCCCTGCTCGTCGAGTTCCTGCGCCGTCTTATCCAGCGCAGTTTCACGGTCGACCAAGGCCTGCTCGGTCTCACGCAGACGCGTTTCCCAGGCGGAGGAATCGGACTGCTGTTGGTCGAGTTTTTCGCGGAGGCTGGTGAGCTCGGCGGTATGGCGGGTGAGGGCCTCCTGTTGTGAGGCCACGCTCGCCTCGCGTTCCGTCAGGGCGTTTTCGCGATCGCCAATTGCCTCGGCGACGAGGGTGTCGATTTGATCGCGTTGCTCGGCGATGTTCCGGCGTTCGGTTTCGAGTTGATTGCGCTCGGTTTCGGCCTGCGCCCGCATGTGGTCCAACTCATCGCGCTGCCGTTTGAGTTCGGTGCCGGTCTCGACGAGTTTTTCGCGGAGTTTGGAGAGACGGGCATGCTCACCGGCCAAGGATTCTTCTTTGGCGGTGAGTTCCTCGACGCGTTTTTCGGTGAGGGCCTGGCGATGAGCGAGGAGCTGTTCCTGTTTTTTGAGGGCGTCGGATTTGGCCGGATCGACGGTGGGTTCGCGGCGTTCGGCCGCAAATGCCGCGACGGCGGCGGCGTGCGCATCCTGTGCTTTTTTTAGGTCCGCGCGCAGGCCGACGGCCTTGGTGATGAAGTCCTGCGATTGGGCGAGCTCGAGTTTGCGATCCTCGATCATGCCGTTGGTGCGCTTGAGCACGGCCGTGGCGGCTTCGAGGCGGCTGGAGCAATCCGCCAGCGTGGCCTGTTGGGCGGAAACGGCTTTTTCCTGTTCGGACAGCCGGTGCTCCAGTTCGGCGAGCCGACGTTGTTTCCCGGCCAAGGCCTGATCCGGCTCCGTTGATGTCGCTTCGGGCGGGGCCACCGGGGCGCGCTCGACGGGAGCGGGCGAGGCCGGGGCGGAGGCGGCTTGAGCGGGAGGTGGCACGGAGGGAGCCATCACGCCGGGTTTGACGCTTCCCACCGGGTATTGCCGCTCGGGAAGTTCGAGAAACCGATCACTGCTGCGAACGTAATCGATGAGCAGTCGAATGAGTTCCGATTTGCCCATCCAGTATGGTGAGATGCGCTCTCCCTGCTCGCTGAAACCCCGCACCATGGCACCCGCCAACTCGTTCATGGTGACCGGCAGGTAGAAATAATCTTTGATGCGCAGGCCCGTGACCTTGAGCACGTCGTGCATGGCATCCCTCTGCCCGACAATGAAGATCGGGGTGGAGGAATTCGCCGATCGGTAATTCCGCACATGAGTCCCGATAACCTCCAGGTCGCCGATGCCCCTGAAATCGAAAATCGCCAAGTGCGCTTTCAGGTTTTGGGCGATGCCGGAGCCATCATCTCGACGCACGGATTGGGCTCTTTTGTCGTCAAACGACACCAAGAGCTCGACCAGACCGGAGCTGGTAACGCGCTGCAGATAGATGGACTTTAAAAGCATGAAAGGGAACGCCGATCACAATCGGACGTGGCCTAATGTCTATACCCTAGTTGACCCCGGGTTCAATCGCTTGCTATGCCGTGATGAAAATCTACCACTCTCCCCGCCGGTAAACGCTGCGTTGCCGGTTACGAAAACCATGGCTCTGGCTTCACGATCACTGCTCGAATTTGAAATTCGAACGCCTCACGCCCACGTCACCCTCAAGGTGCCGGCCCAGGGAGTGTCGGCTCGGTTCGAGCCTGAGCTGAGCCCCTACAAGTCCAAACTCTCTCCTCCCAAAGGGATTGTGCGAACGATTGTCGCCACCGGCCAGGAGGAATTCCGGGCGACCCAACTGCGACCGACGCCTCCCGCCAAGACCGTTTGTGCCACTGCAGCGGTGGCGCAAAAGAAAGCCTGGTTCACCGTCGCAACCGCCCCAAAGACCATTGCTTCCCTGCAAACGACACCGGACAAAGTCGATTCGTTGTGGCTCGTGGCCGTGCTTTCGTTCCGCCATTTGGCGATGTCCCGCAGCAAACCCTTCCTGGTGTGGCTGATTGGTAAAACGTCGTCGTTTGTCGTAAGTATCGACGAGCATGGAGCTTTCGCAACTTCCCGGCGCGAGTCCGGTTCGAGTGATTTGATCGACGCCGTCAAGAAAGGCCTGGGGCTGCACTTTCGCTCCTCCGCCGAAAAAATCCTGTTCCGCGAAGACTTTGACTGGGGCGACGACGCAGACGAAATCGCCCACCACTACACGGCGGGGCTCTGTCGCGATTTTCGCACGGTTCCCCCCGAGACCACGCTGGCGGTCATCGGTATCGGCCAACGCGCCCGCGGCTTGGAACGCGCCTTTGCGGCGGCAATCGGCGTCGAACCGTGGAGCGGACCCACCGAGAGTGAGATGTCCCAACTCGGCTGGGAACCTCTCCCGCATGGCGCCGAACCGGCCAGCGCCGAATACTGGGCGCTCGCCTGTCTGGCCGGCCCCCGGTCGACCCTCTTCACCCATCGACTACGCTATGGTGGCGCCCCCTTTGCGATGACCCATGAACCGGCGACGGCGGGAGGTCTGGTCACGATCGCGCGCGAACCCGGCCTGCCCGCCCCGGCGACCGCGACTCAACGCGGCACGACGGAACCGACGCGGCCCCGACGCCGACGCAGCCGCTACCGGCCCCCGCGTCGCAACGTTTTCGAATGGACCAAGGGCGGCGTTTTGAAATGGATCGCCATCCTGATCTACATCGCGCTCGTGGGCTTTGGTGGTCATTATTACATGACCCGCGATTCGGCTCCGACGCAGCAGCGCTGACAAATATCCCCGGGCAATTTCACCGGGACGTGCTTTGGAGTTTGGCGCGATAACGAGAATCGCGCTAAGTTCGCCGCCTATGTTCGAAATCTCCGGATCCGTTAAAAAAATCTTTGAAGAACAAACCTTCGGCAGCGGCTTCAATAAACGTGAGTTTGTGCTCACGACCGAGGCGGAACGCTACCCTCAGGACATCAAGTTCGAGTGTGTGAAGGACAAGGTGAACCTGCTCGCGCCGCTCAAGGCCGGCGACAAAGTGAAAGTCTTCTTCGACCTGCGGGGTCGCGAATGGAAGGAAAACTATTACGTGAACCTCAACGCCTGGAAGGTCGAAAGTCTCGGCGAAGGTGCCCCGGCCGGAGGCGACCCCGACGGCCCGCCCCTGCGTGAACCCGAAGCCGGTGCCGGTGAGTTGATGGACGAAGAACCGCCGTTCTAGTCGGTTATCGTTTGCCGGGGGAGCGTTGATCCCGCTAATGCCGGTGATCCGCATGAGCTTCTCTCGATACTTCATTCTGCTGCTCGCACTCCTCGCTTTCAGCGCCGGGGCCAACGCGCAGTTGGTTTCGCGCGGTCCCTGGAGCGGGGCGGTGACCGCCTACTCTGCGGAGGTGAACCTCGTGCTGTTCGAATCGCGCCTCACCACGCTCGAAGTGAGCAGTGATCGCGATTTCGTGCGCAAGCTCACCTTTCCCGAGGAGCCACGACGCAAATCCGACCTGCCGTTGCTCACCCGCTATCGCCTGAAACGACTCGAACCCAACACGACCTACTACTATCGCGTGGTGGCGGGCCGCGACCGCGAAAGGCAACGCGTGGGACAACTCCGCACCGGACCCATTCCGGGTCAGGCAGCCTCGTTTCGGTTCATTGTCGCCGGCGGAGCCGCGACCGGTTCGGAAGCAGGGGCGTTCTCCGAAATCCGCTACCAGGCCCCGTTGTTTTTTGTGCAACTGGGCAACCTCCACAACGCGTCGATCAACGCGAATGACGCCCGGGTGTTTGCGGAAACCTACCACCGGGTCCTCGACTCGTTCACCCACGTGGAACTCCTGCAACGCGTGCCCGCCGTCTACACGTGGGATCGCTTTGACTACGGTCAGGGCGCGGACCGGGAGTCGCCCAACGCCTTCCCCGCCCACCTCACCTATCGTCACTACATCCCGCACTACCCTCTGCCAGCCGACAGCGCACCGGAGCTGGCCGACGATCTGATTGGTGAAAAACCCATCACGCAGGCGTTCACCGTCGGTCGCGTGCGGTTCATCGTGCTCGACACGCGCACCCAACGCACCCCCGTCAACACGCCCGAGGGACCCGAAAAATCCATGCTCGGAAAGTGGCAACGCGAGTGGCTCGAAAACGAGTTGGTTCGCGCCCAGAGCAACCACGTATTGACGTTCATTCTGACGTCGGTGCCGTGGCATGCTTCCGGGACGCCCTACGCCGATGACTGGAGTCGCTACACCCACGAGCGCAACGAGATTGCCCAATGGATAAGCGATCAGGGCCTGCGCAACATTGCCTTCATCAGCGCCAACGGCGGCACCCTCTCCGCCGTCACCGGCACGGCCGCGCCCGACCAGCTGCCCGAGTTCCAAGTGGGTGAAATCGATCTGCACTTCAATCACGTCGAAGGCCCGTGGGACGTCGGCCCCTTGTTTCGGGAGGAGACCGAGGAATTCTTCGGTGTGTTCGACATCGATGACAACCGCAGCTCGATCAAAGTCACCTTCATCGGCATGAACCAAAACGGCAGCGAACGACTGCGCACCGTGCTCGAATTTTCGGTCAATTGATGCACCCGACATTCGTCCAGACCTGCCGCAGGATGCTGGGCGTGGCGTGGCTGTTAATCGCGACGCCGTCGCTGGTGACCGCCGCCGAAACCGTCGCGGCGCGAACCAAAATCACCGTGGCGGCGGCATCGAGTTTGCAACCCCTGCTGGACCCCTTGCAGACCCGTTTCGCCGCCGCGCACCGCGAACTGGAACTCGTGTTCATCACGGCCGCCACGGGTTCGCTGGTGGCCCAGATCCGGCATGGCGCGCCCTACGACGTATTGCTCGCCGCCGATCTCGATTATCCGCGCACCCTGGTCGCCAGCGGCGAAGCCGACGCCGACGCGTTGTTCACCTTTGCCCTCGGGCAACTCGTGCTGATCCCGCGCCCCCCCGCCGCCTCGGAGGACTGGACGACGCGTCTCCGCGACCCCGCGGTGCGCCGGATCGCCATCGGCAATCCCGACATCGCTCCCTACGGCCGGGCGGCGCGCGAGGTGCTGCGAAGGGCGGGATTATGGGATGAGCTCACGCCCAAAATCGTCATCGGTGACAACATTGCCCAAGCCCTGCAATTTGTGAGCCGCGGCCACGCCGAATACGGTTTTGTGGCCTTATCCCAACTCCGATTGCTCGACGGCGACGGCCCCTTGAATCCGTCCGCGTATTGGGCATTCCCCGACACCCTGCCCCAAGGCGCCCTGTTGTTGAAACGAGCGAAACAGCCGATGGCGGCCGGCGTTTTCCTGTCATGGTTGCAGGATGATGACGCGCGCGCCGTGTTGCACCAGTTCGGCTATCGCGACCCGGCCGACGTCGCGGACCGCTAAAATCGATGCATGCAGCATCGACGTTCGTCGCACGGGTGTGCATCGGTTGAAACGTGTTCGCCCTCGTAACAGTGTTCGGTGTCTGGCTGCTCTCGGCACCGCTGTGGGAATCGCTCTGGCTCACGTTCAAGCTCGCCGGCATCACCACAGTCCTGCTCGGGCTGATCGGACTGCCGCTCGCGCATTGGCTCAACACCACGCGCCGTCGAATGGCTCCGGTGCTGGAGGCGTTGGTGACGCTGCCGATCGTGCTGCCACCGACCGTGATCGGCTTTTATTTGCTGGTGGCATTTTCGCCGCAACACCCGCCGGGCAGCTGGTGGATCGCGCTGACGGGCGGGTCCCTTGCTTTCACGTTCACGGGGTTGGTTCTGGCCTCGATCGTCTACTCGTTGCCCTTCGCGGTGCAGCCGTTTCAAGCCGCCCTGCGCGCGGTGCCGACGGAACTGCTCGACGCCAGCCGCGCGAGCGGAGCCACCGCATGGCGCACATGGTGGCGGGTGCATCTGCCGCTCGCCCGCCGTGGGGTCGGTGCGGGACTCACGCTCGCGTTTGCGCACACGCTGGGCGAGTTCGGCGTCGTGCTGATGATCGGCGGCTCCATCCCGGGCGAAACGCGGGTGGCCAGCATCGCGCTCTACGACGAAGTCCAGAAACTCAACTATCCCGTGGCTCACGCTTTCGCCGCCACGTTGCTCGTCATCTCGTTTGGGCTGCTCGTGGTGGTGGCGGTGTTGCAACGGCGTCCGCAGTGAGCCCTTGCGTCGCGAGCTCGACCGACCGTTCACTCCCTCGTGCCCTTGCCCACGCTGCCCCGACTCCCCACCAATGTCTGGGTCCTGGCCGTCACGCAGGCGTTTGGGATGTCGACGGTGTCCATGATGGCCTTGGTGGCGGGACTGTTGGGCACCACGCTCGCTCCGACCCCGAAGCTCGCCACGTTGCCCACGGCGATGATCGTGATCGGCACGGCGAGTTCGATGCTGTGGGTCCCGTTTCTGTTACAAGCCTGGGGCCGCAAGCGGGGCACGTTGGTGGGATTCGCCGCCGCGTTTCTGGCCTGCGGCTTGGGTGCCGCGGCGGCCGTGCGCGGATCATTTCCGCTGCTGCTGGCGTGTGGCTACGGCATGGGGATCGGCATCGCCTTCTGGCAGCAACTGCGTTTTGCCGCGCTGGAGAGTGTGGATGACCCGCAACGCTACGGCACCGTGTTGGCGGTGATGATGATGGGCGGACTCACCTCCGCCTTTCTCGGCCCCGAGATGGGGGCGCTCGGGCGTGACCTGTGGCCGCAGGCATTTGCCGGATCGTTCCTGCTGGTCGCCGGCCTACTCGCTCTGGGCCTGATCGCGTTTCAGTTTTTTCAGGAACCGCCGCGGCAGGCGTCGACCGACCGCAGCGAGGCGCGCCCCCTGCGGGTGATTGCCCGTTCGCCGCGGTTTCTCATCGCCGCGGGCTCGGCCGCGGTGGGATTTGCGGTGATGAGTTTCGTCATGACGGCCACCCCGATCAACATGCACGAATTGTGCGGTATCGAACTCGCTGATACCAAGCGCGTGATTCAAGCGCACATCATCGCGATGTTTGCACCGAGCCTGGCCAGCAGTTGGTTGATGAGCCGATTCGGACTCAGCCGCATGATGGCGATGGGAGCCGGCATGTTCGGGGTGGTCGTGCTCATCGGTCTGCTCGGGCAGGAATTGATGCACTTCTGGGGCAGCCTCCTCCTGCTCGGTATCGGCTGGAATTTCCTGTTTGTCGGGGGCACCGCGTTACTCCCGACGTGCTACCGCCCCAGCGAAAAGTTCAAGGTTCAGGCGTTGAACGATGTCATCGTTTTCAGCACGCAGGCCATTGCCTCGCTCTCCGCCGGGTGGTTCCTGTTCAGCTATGGTTGGAACATCATGCTGTTCACTTGCATGCCCCTGGTGCTCGCAGCGTGGGGGTTGGCCCGATGGCTGCGACGAGTCGAGGATCCTCAAACTAGATCCGCTTAAAACGCGGCACGGTGCGCCCATCAATCTCCACGGTCTCAACCCACATGGCGGCAGGGCGCACCCACAGACCACCTTCGCCATAAAGAGCCCGGTAAACCACCATCGGCTCCAGCGTCTCGGAATGACGGGCCAGCCCGATCACATCATACGCGCCGCCCTTGTAGTGCTGGTAGCGCCCGGGTTGCGGTTCGGGCGGCAGAGGCGGCAAATCATTATCAGCAGACATGACACCGGTGTAACCGCGGCTCATAAACCGGCAAGGCAAGCCTTCAGGGTTGCGCCCGGGCGCGCGCTTCAACACTCCTGCAGATCTCATGCGTCAAAAGTGTGCTCTCTTGGTGACCCTTACCGCGTGGCTGTTCGCCACGGGGAGTCACTGGGATTTGGTGCAAACGTTTGCGTGGGGTAAAATGTTCGCGGCGTATGCCCAGACCATGTCCTACGCCGACGCCGCCCGCATGACCTTCACCGCCGACAACTTGTGCGGCGTGTGCGAAATCGTGGTAACCGCCCAACAAGCGGACGACGACCAACCCGCGCCCATCGCGGCGGGAGCCGAAAAGATCATGTTGAGCGTGTTCGACGCCCGTCATCTCGTGCTCAAACCGGTCGAGAAGGAAGTCGGGTCCGTCTACCAGCTCACGGTATTGACGAAGTATCAGACGGCACCACCGGTGCCCCCACCTCGCGCCTAGCGCGATCGCTTCGTTTCAGGATCCACACCATCCGCCGACGCTCGGTCGCGGAGAGGGGCAGCGCATGTCGCGGCTTTGTCGTGCCCGCCCGCGCCCTGTTTTACCCAACCCATTGCTATTTTTTCATTCCATGTCCGCCTTTCTGTTTTTGATCGCCCGGGTCGCTTCCCTGACGCCGCGCTTACCCGTTTTCTTCCTCGCGTTGACGACGGTTGTCTTCGCCCAAACCACCGCCCTCAACCTCGATCCGGTGGTCGTGACCACTGCTCGTTCCCGGCAGCCGCTCATCGTGGCCACCGATCCCAAAGCCGCCGCCCAACCCGCCCACGCCCACGACGGCGCGGATGTTTTGAAAAACATTCCCGGTTTCGCCGTCATCCGCAAAGGCGGTGCCGATGGTGATCCCATGCTGCGAGGCATGGCGGGCTCCCGCCTCGGCATCCTCGTCGAAGGCGAAGGCGTTTTGGGCGGATGCTCCTTCCGCATGGATCCGCCCACGGCGTATATCTTTCCCGCCGCCTACGACCGCATCACCGTGATCAAGGGACCACAAGCGGTGCGCTACGGCCCGATCAGTCCCGCCGGAGCGGTGCGTTTCGAGCGCGACTTCGCACGCCGTGACAGCACCGGTGCCACCGCCTTCGGCACCGCCACCATCGGCGAATTCGGTCGCCGTGACGGCGCGCTCGATCTTCGGGGCGGCAACGATCTGGTCCAAGGTCGGCTGGCCGCGACCTACGCTTCCATGGACGACTACATCGATGGTGCAGGCAACCAGGTTCACGGTGCCTACGAACGCTGGAGCACCAACGCCTCCGTGGCATGGACTCCCGACGCCCAAACATTTATCGAACTCACCGGCGCGCGCAGCGACGGTGAAGCCGCCTACGCCGACCGCATGATGGATGGGGCGGTTTTCGATCGTGAAAACGGGGGCCTCCGCGTTCGCCGCACCAGTATTTCCGAGCTCATCGCCACGGCGGAGATGCAGGTTTTCGTCAATGCTGTCGACCACGTCATGGACAACTATTCCCTGCGAGCATTCGTCCCGTCCATGATGATGCCGGGCCAAGCCGTCGCCAATCCCGACCGGCTAACCTATGGTGGGCGTTTCGCCCTCGAGCTCACCCCGGCGGAGGCGTGGCGCCTCGACGTCGGGTTGGATCATCAGAGCAACCGCCACCGAACGCGCTCCACCATGAACCAGGATGCGATGCCGTATCAGGCCAAAGCGCGCGTGACCGACTCAAACTTCCACCAAACGGGTGTATTCCTGGAATCTTCGTATTCATTTTCTGATGACACCCGTGCCTTCGCCGGGGCTCGGGCGGACCGCTGGAGCGCGACCGATAAGCGGGCGACCGTCTCCCTCGGCATGATGGGGGGCACGGTGGTCAATCCCACGGCCGACTTGCAACGCACCTCAACCCTGCCCGGTGCCTTCGCCCGGGTGGAACACGACTTGGCCCAAGGCTCCACCGTCTACCTCGGCTTGGGCCACACCCAACGTTTCCCCGACTACTGGGAGTTGATTTCGGCCGAGAGTCTGACGTCCGCGAGCGGTTTCATTACCGACGTGGAAAAAACGACGCAACTCGACGCCGGCTGGCTACGACAACGCGGCCCCATCGATCTCTCGGTTTCCACGTTCGTCTCGCGCATCGACGACTACATTCTCATCGAAAGTGATGTCGCCAAACCCAGGGCCACAATGGGTGGCATGATGATGGCGACCCGTGCCGCCACCGTCGCTCGCAACATCGACGCGGCAACCGTCGGAGGAGAACTCGGCCTCGGCTACCGCATCGGCGAACACCTGCGCTTTGACGGCAGCCTCGCCTACGTCCGGGGCGACAACGTCACGGAAGATCTTCCCCTCGCCCAACTCCCGCCCCTGGAAGCGCGGCTGGGCTTCACCTATTCCCGCGCCATCTGGTCAGTCGGCGCGCTTTGGCGCGGGGCCGCCGCCCAGCACCGCATTGCGGTCAACCAAGGCAACATCGTCGGCCAGGACATTGGTCCGTCGCCCGCGTTCGAAGTGGTGTCGATCAATGCCAGTTGGGCCCCGACCACTGCCGTGCGACTCTCCGCCGGCATCGACAACCTGTTCGACACGGCCTACGCCGAGCACATCAGCCGAGCCGGCGCGGCGGTGGCGGGCTTCGCCCAAACCACCCGGGTCAACGAACCCGGCCGCTTCATTTGGTTCAAATGCGACTACCGTCACTAAACCGCCGCCACTCTCGTCAACCCGTGAAACACATCACTTCGTCCATCCAACGCAGCTCGCGCCTGCTTCGGTCTCCCTTGCGAATGTCGTGCAAGCCGGTTCACTGTGCCGCCATGTATCTGCGCCGACTCCCGCACCTCGGGCTTCTCCTGGCTCTCGCCGCGGCGGCCGTCCCGGGCCAGACCGTGACGTTCGAGGAACGTAATTTGGCGGCGGGTTCCGGCTCGGCCACGCCTCAATTCGCCAGTGCCTACGACGGCAGTCTCTACGTTTCGTGGACGGAATCGGCCGCCAACCATGCCGCAACCCTGCTGATCTCCCGCTTCGATCGCGGGAACGACGCCTGGTTGCCGCCGGTGCAAATCGCGACCGGGACCAACTGGTTCGTCAACTGGGCGGATACCCCGACGATTGCCGCCGGCTTGCGGGGCAAAGTTGCCGCCGTCTGGTCCGTAAACAATCCCGACGACGACCACGGCTATCACGCCGTCTACGCCACCTCGGAAGACCACGGCCAAACCTGGAGCGCCCCCGCCCCACTCTCGACCGAGAGCCATGCGACCGAATTCGTCGAAGTCGCCCCTCTCATCAACGGCCAGTGGCTCGCCATCTGGCTCGACGGACGTGATCGCGCGGGACACCACGGCGCGGGCAACATGCAACTGCGCAGCCGCCTGCTTGGTAGCGACGAACCGGATACGTTGATCGATGCGCGCGTTTGCGACTGCTGCTCCATCAGCGCGCTGGTGCTGCCCAACGGCGCGGTGCTCGCGGCCTACCGCGATCGCAGTGATGACGAGATTCGCGACATCGCCTACGCCCGTTACAGTCGGGGCGAGTGGACCACCACCACTGCTCCGGCGACCGACGGCTGGCATATCGCCGGCTGCCCGGTCAATGGCCCCAAGCTCAGCCGCCGCGGGGCCCACGTCGCCGTGTCGTGGTTTACCGGCGAAGGCGATGATCCACGGGTCATGACCGCTCGTTCCAACAACATCGGCAACAGTTGGAACTTCGTCAGTCGCGTCGACGACCCCTCCGCGTCAGCCACCCGTGGAGCCGTGTCGTCCGCGGTGACGCGTGATGGCAGTCAATGGACCACGTGGGTGGAAACCAACGGTTCGATCGCCCTGCGCCGCGTAAATCGCGACAACGAGCTCGGGCCGATTCACCATCTCCCCAACCACGCCGCGGCGGGCGGACGCGCGGGCGGCGTGCCCCGCATGACGCTGCTCGACAACCGCTCCGATGCGCCCGCCCGGTTGATCATCGCCCGCACCGTTCCAGGCAGCGGCGACACGCCCGGCCGCGTTACCACGCACATCGCCTCCATCGCCCCCGACACCGACGCCACGCTCGACGATTGTGGCTGCGGTCCCAGTGAAGCGGAAACCCGCGGTCACGCGTTGCGCGGTCGGATCGAAGGCATCATGGCCGATCGCAACGCCCTGCTCGTCGCCCACGAGGAAATCCCCGGGGTCATGCGCGCCATGACCATGATGTTTCAAGTCGACCCGCGGGTGATTCCGTTGGTCAAGGCCGAGCAAAACATCACGGCACGCATGGAACGTCGCGAGGACGGCAAATGGTGGCTCTTCAATATCCGCCTGCTGAACACGGTCAAATAAGACGGGCCTCAAGTTCCGCCACGCGGCGGCGGAGTGGTGAAAGCAATTCATCCACCTCCGCCCGGGTGTAACGCGGCGTGATGTATTGCGCGCAGTTCCAGTCGAATGCGACCACCTCAATCACCACCACCCGCACCGGATTTCGTCCCGAAGGAACCCGCAGGCGTGCGATCAAATCCTCTCGATCGGCCGGCAAAAACGTTTGGGCCACACCAATGATTTTCAGCCGTTCGCGCGCCGGATAGTCCATCAAGATTAACGCGACTCGCGCGTTGGTCATGATGTTGCCGGTGCTGATCAATTGGCGATTGCCCGGCAACTCCACATACGCGAGGCGGTGAGGATCAAGCACGGTGAGAAACCCCGGTGGGCCTCCCCGGTGCTGCACGTAGGGCCATCCCGATTCGCCGACACTGGACAAGTAGAAGCTGTCGCGCGCACCGACGAACCGGACCTCTTCCGCGCCCAGCGGTTCCCGTTCAGGGTCGGTCCTACCCGGCACCGCCGCGATGCGGCCGAGCGTTTCCAGTTGGGCCCGCTCGACGGCCGGAGTCTGCAAATGTTGGCGAAAGGCAATCGGCATGGCTGGGTCGTTCGATCGATCTGGTTGTATTTCGATCGGATCAGAACATCGCGACCTTCCAGCCCTCCGCATAATAACGCCGCAAGCTCACAACCCCTTCCGTCCCGGGAACCGCGTTATCCTGCAACAACTCGATGCCCGCGGCTTGGAGACTCTCCACCGCTTGATTACGCACCGCACAAGAACGCGAAGCCCCTTTAATCAAGGTGCGGACCGACTCATATAGTTCGTTCCCCGGGTGACCCAATTGACTCAACTCCCCCGGCCAACGGGTGCCGGTGCCGGCGAACACGATCTCCGTCTCGTCGCCCTCTCGTTGGCACTCGTGCCCCATCACCAACGCATTGAGCATGCGGGTGAGGGACTCTTGAGATCCACTTTGGGGATCGGTGAAAATAACAATGGCAGTTTTCATAATCGCATGTTCGTCGAGTCGAAACGTTCGGCCCCACGATGCACGAACTAGACCGACCTGTATAATCGTTGGCAAGTTATTTTTATACCGATCTGTCTAACCTTGAGATGTGGTCCTTTCCCCCTTCCACTGTCGGTCGATGCCAGCTCACTCATCCACATCCCACGGCAGCACGCCAAAACGTGACCATCTGATGGACACGGCCTTCGCCTTATTTTATCGGGAGGGTTATCATGCGGTCGGGATCGACAAGATCCTCCGCACCGCGGGTCTCGCCAAGATGACGCTCTATCATCACTTCAAGTCGAAAGAGGACTTGATCGTGGCCGTGCTGGAACGACGCGGCCGCGAAATTAGCTCCCGACGCGAACAGGCGCTGAAGGAGGCCGGAACCTCCCCGCGCAAACGGCTGGAGGCGCTGTTCATCGCCTATGAGGCGTGGTTCAAGTCATCCGGATTCAGCGGTTGTGCATTTATTCGTGCGATCGGCGAATACCCAGACGCGGCCTCACCAGTGCATCAGGCCGCCACCGCGGTTAAGCGGGAACTCATCGCCACGCTCACCGAAATTCTCGGCGATCTGAAGGTTCAAGATCCCACCCGACTCGCTCACCAGATTTACCTGTTGGTGGAAGGAGCCATTGTCAGCGCCCACACATTCTCCGATCCAGGCGCCGCCGCTCAGGCCCGTGACGCCGCCCTCACGTTGGTCGCGGCAAGTCGGTGACCTCCCGCAATGATTACACCCGCACCTGATACGACTGCGGGAAGGCCGTCGCACCGAAGCGAGAAGGTTACGGTGGGTCAACTGGTGGGCGACAGGGCTTCGGCGACGTCGGTGCGGTAGGCCTTCAACGCCGGCACCATGCCGCCGAGGCCGCACAGCGCGATCAGTCCGGCGGGAGCCCACGCCATGACCGGATGCCAGACCCACGGGTCGATCACCGCCCCGGTTTCGGCCCGGAGTATCACGACAATGGCTTCGGCAATGATCGCGAAGACACCAAACGCTCCCGCCATGCCCATCACCCCGAGCGTGATCGCCTCCAGAACAATGACGCCAAACAACGTGCGCCGACGCGCGCCGAGCGCCCGCAAAATCGCATGATCCCGTCGCCGCGCCGACATGGAATTGTAGATCGCCACCAACACCGTCGCGCCGGCCACGAGACCGACTAGGTTGGCCACCAACGCCAGCACCTTTTCGAACCAGCTGATCTTCCCGAACAAGTCAGCCACGATCGCGGCGACCGGAAACGCAAACGTCAGCGTCGCCCCTTGCCGGTTATACATCGAATCGAGCATGAACCCGCCCGCCGGCGAACGCAGCTTGATCAACACCGCGCTGAGTTGATCGGCCGCCGCCACGTTGTGGCCGTCCATGGTTTGCACCCCGTGCAACGGAATCCACACCACCCGATCCATCGGCGAGTTCGTCGGCGCCAACACGCCCGTGACTTCGTAGTGGTCCTCATGGTCGTGCTGCCCGCCGGCGGCGAGGCCGTGCGTCGGACTGAATTCATCCCCCACGCCCAGGCCCAACTGCCGGGCGGCAAAACTCCCCAGCACGGCTTCATGCGCCTCCGGGCCGCTCCAAACGCCTCCGCTCGCATAGGTCGCGTGCGCCAACATTTCAGGCACCGTGCCCGCCACGCGAAATCCGCGCAGGTTGTCGCCGACGGCGAGCGGGAACGCGGATTGCACCATGGGATGGCGGCGCACCTGCTCGTAGTCGGCCATGCGGATGTTGCCCGGGGAGGCTTCGAGATGAAACACGGCATTGAGCACGAGCTGCAACTTCGACCCCCGCGCCCCGAGCACGGCATCGAACTCGGTCGCGACATCGGTGAACGATCGCTTCGCTTGAGCGTTGATCACCCAGACTGCGAGCAACAAACCGCCGGCGAGCGCCAGCGCCAGCGCGGTCACCACCGTCGACAGCGCATGCTGCCGCAGGCTGCGTATCACGATACCTAATACGGTCACAACGCCACCTCCCAGCCCGCGCCGTTGAGCGCGCCAAAATCCTGCACATGGTCAAATTGCGCGAGCACGTCGTCGTCGTGGCTCACCAGCAGCAGCGCCGCGTCGTTTTCCGCACAGACGTCGCGGATCAGTCGCAGCACTTCGCCGGCGGTGCGGGGATCGAGATTGCCGGTCGGCTCGTCGGCGAGGACGAGCTTCGGCCGGTTGGCCAACGCCCGGGCCACCGCCACCCGTTGCTGCTGCCCGGTGGAGAGTTGCCGCGGCCGATAGTGCAATCGGTCGCCGAGTCCGACGCGTTCCAGCAACGCCTGCGCTCGGGCGCGATCCGCGCCGCCGGGGCCAAACGCCATCCCCAACTTCACATTGTCGAGCGCCGTATACCCCTGCAACAGGTTGAAGGTCTGAAACACATATCCGATCGACGACGCCCGCAGCCGATCTCGTTGGGATTCGGACAACGCCATCATATCCGTATCAGCAATGACCACCGACCCGCTGTCGGCCCGCAGAATGCCCGCGATCAGATTTAAGAACGTCGTCTTGCCCGAGCCACTCACCCCGCGCAACGCCAGTTGTTGCCCGGCGGCCAAAGTCAGGGCGCCGACATTCACCACCATGGTGCTCTCGCCAGCAGGTGAACGGTAGGATTTCCGGAGATTTTGCAGCGAAAGCACTGGCATGGATTAGGCTCACACGAACACGACGCATGCCGGGGTGCAAAAAATTTCCCGTTCCCGGCCGCCAGAATGTTTACCATAGTTGCAGGGTTGACGGATCTGCCATACTCTCGCCGCAATACCACGCCGCATGATGCTCTCCCTATCCACCTCCCGCCTGAGATCGCGCCACCGCGCGTTGGCGGGACTGTTGGCATTGACGGTATTGGCGCTCGGTCTGTTTTCCGTCGCGCCGGAGATGCACGATGCGTTGCACGCGGATGGCGATCACGCCACGCACTATTGCGCGGTGGATATGTTCGCCGCCGGTGTGGCGTTGGCGGCTACGGCCGTGGCGCTGCGTCAGGTGAGGTTACTGTGGCTCGGTGCGACCGAGCCCGTCACGCGGGTTCAGTTTATCGCGCCGACATGGCGACTCCCCCCGGGACGGGGACCTCCCGCGAGCTCAGCACTCCAATAAACGCCGGATTCCGCCGACGCCTTCAGGGGCGTGGTGTGTCCGGATGCAGCTGAACTCCTTGGTCGGCGATAGCTCCTGCGCGAGCCGTCGACCGCCTTATCCGTCCCTTGTCATGTCTCTATTCGCCAGATCTCTTTTATTTGTCGGCGCGAGCTCCTTCGCGCTGGCCCAAGTGGCCCTGCCGCCCGGCAACTCTGCCGAGGAAGCTGATACGCTTCACCTCGACGACTACGTCGTCTCGACTCACCCCTACGCCCGCAGCGCGAGCGAGATCGCCCAACCCACCAATGTGGTCGCAGGGCCCAAGCTCGACCAAAACCAATCCACATCGCTGGGCGAGCTCCTCGCCAACGAAGTCGGCGTCAGTTCCACCTACTTTGGGCCCGGCGCGAGTCGCCCCATCATCCGCGCTCTCGGGGGCCCGCGCGTCGCCGTGCTGCAAAACGGCACCGACACCATCGATGCTTCGACCTTGAGTCCCGACCACGCCGTATCACTCGACCCATTGCTGATTGAGCGGGTTGAAATCACGCGGGGACCGGCCGCGTTGCTCCAGGGCGGCTCCGCGATCGGCGGCGCGGTCAACGTGGTCACCCATCGCATCCACACCACCCCTCCCGATCCCGGCGTCCACGGTCGGATCGAAGGTCGCATCGGCACCGGCAACGATGAACGCTCCGGCGGTCTCGTGCTGGAAGGAAGCTCCGGCCGCCTCGCCTGGCACGCCGACGCCTTCCATCGCGAAACCAACGACATCGAAATCCCGGGTTACGCTGAAAGCGCCTGGTTGCGCGCTCAGGAAGAAGCTGAGGAACACGAGCACGAAGATGAGGATGAAGATGAAGATGAAGACGAACACCACGACGAGGAGGAGGACGACGACCACGAAGAAGCCTTCGGCTTCGTGTCCAATTCCTTCGTGACCTCGAAGGGCGGTGCTTTCGGCCTGTCGTGGCTGGGCGATGCAGGCTACATCGGCATCGCGTATCAGGGCTTCGACTCCAACTACGGCGTGCCGCCCGGCGCGCACGCTCACGAACACGACGAAGAGGAGCACGAGGAGGAGGACGACGACCACCACGACGAAGACGAACACGAGGACGAAGAGGCCCTCGTTTCGATCGACCTGCGCCAACGCCGACTAGACGTCGAAGGTGAGTGGCGCGACCCCGCGGCGGGGTGGCAGGCCCTGCGCTTCCGGGCGTCGCACGCCGATTACCGACACACCGAATTCGAAGGCGATGAAGTCGGCACCGTCTTCACCAATGAGGGCTATGACCTGCGCCTCGACGCGTTGCATGATCCCTGGGGAGAACTGCAGGGTGCCATCGGTGCCAAGTTGGGGGAATCCGACTTCGAAGCCGTGGGAGCCGAGGCATTTTTACCGCCCACCACCACGCGCGAGCTCGCCGTGTTCGGATTTGAGGAGATTGAATCCGGAGCCAATCTGTGGCAATTCGGAGCCCGGGCCGAATGGACGGACATTGCGGTGAACGACGGTTCCGGTCGCAGCCGCGACGGCGACGCGCTGAGCGCATCCGCCGGCTGGGTGCGCACCTTGAGCGATGACTGGATCGTCGCCCTCTCGCTGGCCCACACTGAGCGGTTGCCGACCGCGCAGGAGTTGTTTGCCGACGGACCGCACATCGGCACCAGCGCCTACGAAATCGGTGATCCCGACCTTGGCACCGAAGTCTCCCAAGGCATTGACCTCACGCTTCGCCGCCGCGCCGGATTCATCTCGGGCGAGGTCACCGTATTCGCGAACCGTTTCGACGGCTTCATCTACGAAAATCCCCGCGGCACCGAAGAAGACGGCCTCGCGGTCTACGCTTTCGAACAGCGCGACGCGCAATTCCACGGCGCGGAAGCGGAAGCGATCTTTCATCTGCACGAGGACGAACACGGACACATCGACCTCACGCTGGCCGGGGACTTCGTGCGCGGGCGCAATCGCACCGATCACCACGACCTGCCGCGCGTGACCCCGGCTCGCGGGCGCATCGCTCTCGACTGGGTTCGCGGAGCCCTGCGTGCCGGAACCGGGATGAGCCACGCCTTCGACCAGAAGCACGTGGCGCCAGGCGAGATTCCCACCGACAGCTACACCCTGTGGTCGGCCTACGCGGGCTGGCGCTGGACCACGGGAGTCACGACATGGGACTTGTTGCTTAAAGGCACCAACCTCACCGATGCCGAAGCCCGCGGGCATACCTCGTTCCTCAAGGAGGTCGTCCCGCTCCCGGGTCGCTCGATCCATCTCAGCCTGAGGCTGAGCTTCTGACGCGAACAGACGTCACTTCTTCAACGAAGAAGTCATTCGCGGCGTGGCAAACCAGATATTCGCGCCCTCCCCTGCGGCCAGATTCAGCATCACGCGATCGTGCATGATCACGCCCACCTCGTCACGCCACACGTGACGAGGTGACGCACTGAGGCGGTCCACGGGCACCGGGAGGTCGTCCCGAAAATCGTGCACGAACCACACCCTACGTTGGCCATCCTGCTGCAGCACCTCCACCGCCATGTCGTCGAGTTTATTGACGAGATGGTTGCCACGCAGGTGAATCAACGATCGACCGTCGGGACTGAGAATGATCTGGGAAAACAGCGCGTCGTAGACCGGCAGATGCACCGCCCAGACTTGGGTCATGTCAGCCGCCCGCCATACCTGAACAACGTTCTCTTGATTGAGTTTGCGCACGAAGAACGCTCCGTTCCGAACCTCTTCCACCACGACATCCGGTGGGGTGATCCAACATGCCCGACCCATCGCCGGTGCCAACAACGCCAGCGCGGCGGTCATGCGAAACAGGGTGGTGCGGCAGGGGACGACCATGATCATCAGGGAGTGAAACCACCACTTATCAGAACAGCAACCCAACGCATCGGGCCGATGCGCAGTATTCCCTCCACTTCCACCGCGGCCGCGGCACCTGGCGCCGCGCTACGCCTCCAGTCCAAACACCGCGCGGGCGTAGTTGCGGGCATTGAAGGGTTGGAGGTCATCCGGTTGCTCGCCGAGGCCGAGGAAGTAAATCGGAATCTTCAACTCCCGCCAGATGCCGACAATCGCGCCACCGCGTGACGTGCCGTCGAGTTTGGTGACGACGAGCCCGGTGAGACCAAACTTTTCGTGAAACACCTTGGCCTGCTCGATCGAATTCGTGCCGAGCGAGCCGTCGACCACCAGCCACGAATGATGCGGGGCGGTCTCGTCGTGTTTCTGCAGCACGCGGCGGATCTTCGCGAGTTCGTCCATGAGGTTGGACTTGGTGTGTAGGCGACCGGCGGTGTCGACGAGCAAGGTCTGACACCCCCGCGTCTTGGCGGCCTGCCAGGCATCGAACGCGACCGCCGCCGCATCGGCGCCGGTGTGACTCGCGACGATGGGCAAATCGAGCCGGGTGGCCCAGGATTTGAGCTGCTCGACGGCGGCGGCGCGAAACGTGTCGCAAGCCGCCAGCATGACGGACTGTCCATCGTTCTTGAGCAGATAACCCAGTTTGGCGGACGTCGTGGTTTTGCCGGAACCATTGACTCCGATCAACGCGACCACCGTGGGGAGATTCTCCGCGGGCGTCAGGCTGCCTTCGCTGCCTGCAAGCGTGCGTTCGAGCACGGCGGCTCCGATTTCGGCGGCCGCCTGCCCCTTGAGATCGGGATCCTTGCGGTAGGCTTTTTTGATTTCGGCGAGGATTTCCTCCGTCGTCTCGACTCCGAAATCAGCCGTGTAGAGGGCCTCCTCCAACTCTTCCAGGGAGGATGCATCGATTTTACGCCCGCTGAACAAGCCGCGCGTCGTCTGCGAGATCGACGAGACGGTTTTCGCCAATCCCGACTTAAATTTTTTAAACAGTCCGAACATGAGATTTTAACGCCAAGTCGCCAAGGTGCGGAGAGCGCGAAACGGTGCAACCCTTGCCACCGCGTCGCGCTGCGATCCGCCGGTAGGGCGGCAAAACTTACTCCGCTTTGCGCGAATCGCGACCGAGCTGATCCTTGAGACGATCGAGGATGCCGTTGATGAAGCGTTTGGAATCGGCGGTGGAAAACTGTTTGGACAAGTCGATCGCTTCGTTGATCGACACGATCGGCGGGATGTCCTTGCGGAAGAGCATCTCGTAAATCGCCATGCGCAAAATGGCCAAGTCGATGCGGGCGATGCGATCGAACTCCCAGTTGTGAGCGAGTTGTTTGATGCGGGCATCGACCTCGGCGATGCTCTGCAAAGCGCCGTTGATCAACTCCTCGCCAAACGCGTAGTGCTCGCGCGGTTTCTCGGTCGTCTCGAGGTTCTCAAAGAACACGCGGATGTCTTCCGCCAGATTCCTGGGTTCGTTGATGCTCCACGAATAGAGGAACTGCATGGCGGCGACACGGCCGTCGCGGCGTTGGGCGAAAAGGGCTTTGCTCATGAGGAAAATTGTTTTTTCAAGGCGGCCATCTCTAGCGCGCCCCGGGCGAATTCGGCGCCGCGGTTGATTTCGCCGAGACATCGGTCCTCGGCTTGCACGTCGTCGTTCGCCGTGACCACGCCCGCGATGATGGGCGTGCGTCGGTCGAGGCTGATCCGCATCAACCCCTGCTGGGCGGCCTCGGCCACCAATTGGTCATGCAGGGTGCCGCCTTTGATGATCACGCCGAGGGCGATGCACACATCGAAGCCCCCGCGTTCCAGCAACATTTGCGCACCGGATGGCAGCTCACCGCTGCCGGGCACTCGAATCGTCCGGATGTGAGCGGTCGGCACCCCGGCGGCTTGTAAAACCTCACCCACACTGGCCAACAGTCCATCCACGTAGCGTTGGTTGAAACGGGCGGCCACGATGCCGACCTTGAAGGTGGCACCATCGACGGCAATGGCAGTGGGAGAATCGAGACTCACGTGATGTTGGAACGAAGGATGAGGATGGACGCGGGCCGGAGAGCCGAAACCCGCGGGACCGACTACGCAGGCCCTCTATTTGAAATCCGCAACCCGAAATCCGCAATCCCGCAAAGGCAACACTGGCGACGAATCGCCCGGCGGGGCGGCCGAGACCGGCCACCACTCATCACCCGTTGGGCTGCAAGCAGATGCGAATCAATGCTCCGGCGGAGGTTCGGAACGACCTGCGCCCCACGCGGGAAGTTCACCATTTCGCTTTGGGTGGGCGACGCAATCTGTCGGCCGCGATACTCCGGACTTGGCAGGCTCGCTCCGAATGATCGTGATGCCCGTTCCACTCCGTGCGCTTCCACATTAATCATCGGACCAGCTACTACTACTATGGCGCGGCCACTGAGTCGTTCATGGAAGCACGCCTCCGGCCGGCGGTCACGCCGCATCAGAAGCTGATCTCGCACCAGCTGGACATCGAGCCGGCGACAAGTCTGCACACTTACACGGACTACTTCGGCAACGCCGCGCAGACCTTTTCCATCGTGCAGCGGCACGAAAAACTGACGCTGACGAGTGACGCCGTGGTGGAAACCAAACCTACGGCCACGGCGGCTGCGCTCCTCGAGGTCAATGTCTCCGAAGCCCGGCAGATTTTTCGCGGCGATCCCCTGCGTTACTACGAATACCTCACGCCCTCGGCCGCGATCGTGCTCACGGCCGAAGTCAACCAACTCGCCAATCGTTTTTTTCGTCCCGGTTACGAAATCGGTGAAGCAACCCTGGCGTTGAACCACTGGATCAACGACACCTTCACCTATGCCGCGGGCAGCACGCAGATCGACACCTCGGTGGCGACCAGCCTCAAGCAACGCACGGGAGTGTGTCAGGACTTTGCGCAAGTCATGATTGCCATTCTGCGGTCGGCCGAAATCCCGGCGCGCTACGTGGTCGGCTATATTGAGACCGATTCCCAGCGTGATGCAGCGGCCCCGCGCCGCCGACCGCGGGCGCTCATTGGTGCAGCCGAAAGTCACGCGTGGGTGGAGGTGTGTCTGTCCAACGGCGAATGGTGGCCGCTCGATCCGACCAATGACTGCGTCGCCGGCGAGCGTCACGTCCGCGTGGCGACCGGTCGCGACTATCACGACTGCACCCCTACGCGCGGTGTTTTCAAAGGCACCACCACCCGACGTCTCGAAGTGACCGTGGCGATGCAGCGGGCATGATTTTTCCTATCGCGACCTATTCCGGCCGCTGCCCTTTGTTTTCCACTCGATGATGGGGTTGCCCGGAATGCCGACGCTCCCAGGAACACTTAGGCGAATTGCTGTTTTCATCCAAAGGTCTGGCGACGTAAACCGCGCAACGTGGTCAACTCCCCCCAGTCGGTAACTTGGGGCAACGGTCGCGGGGCGGTGCGTTGTCGCCGCCCGGTTTGCTGTCGGTAAACGGCCAGGTGTTTTTGCACGAACTCACGAGAGCCCAGCACCGCGCCGTCGCTGAAATACCGGATCCGGCAACGCAGCACGCTCGCCAATGGCAACCGACCGCGCGTCGCCATGGTGCGCGCCACTGCTTCAGTCGAAATACTTCGCGTGTTGGCGACTGGTTTGCCGCCCTTGCCGAACAAGGTTTGGCGATAGGACTCATGTGACCACGACCAAGCGTGAGACGCTCCGCCCTCCACCAAGAGGGATATTCCTCGTCGGGCGACGGCATTGCCGGCCACCGCCTCCGCGTAGCCGCAAAACCGATAATCCTTGGGATCGTCGACGAGTCCGGCGCGGACGGGGTTCAGATCGATGTAAGCGGCAATTGTGCGCATAACCCCGGACGTGCCCTCTACCAGCACGCTTTTAAAACGTTCCGACCAAAGCGTGCCATAGCGCCCATGCGAGCGATTGAACCAGACCGAAAAACGCTGCTTGAGCAGCTTCATGAAGCCGGAAAGGTCCCCCATCAGCGCCAGCTGACGTTCCCGCCACGCCGATCCCTCGGGCGCCCCCTTGGCCAACTGGCCCTTTATCACCGCCAATTGCGCCGTCTGATAACGCGTCGGTTTGGGGTAGAGCACGGCATATCTGCGAAGTAACTCGGCATCGGACATATCCGCCCTCTGCGGCACCCGCACCAGCACATGGAAGTGGTTGGACATGATGGCGTAAGTGACGACTTCCAACCCGCAATAATCGGCCACCTGCCACAACTGTTTCCGCAGCACCTCCCTCGCCACATCATCCAGCAACCGTTCTCCATTCACCGTCCGGGTCATCACATGATAAACCGCCGCCCGCTCCCCCGCATCCACCTTTATCCGCGCCTGCCTCATTCCATCCAACCAACCCTCCAAACCCTCTCCCGTCAAGTATTATTGACCTGTCCCTTTTTAGGAGGAAGGCTGGATTTCTGGCGGGGGGAGTCTTTGTTCAGGAGGATCACTACCCCGGGCGGCTATCCGCTTCGCGGGTCGAATGAATGCCTCGTCGGAGCGCGCTTAGCCTATTGCGACTCGGTAATCGGCTCGAACTGGCGCATGTTGACGGCATGCGATTCTATCGCCTCACCGTCCTCCGTTATCAGAGACAAGTAAGCAATGAAGGCGTAGGGCCGTAAAACTCGAGGTGGCGAACGCAGGGCCGATCCACCACCAGTGAGAACAACCCGTTGCCGCCCGGCTTTTTGCACCGCGTTCCAGCTCACCACCGCGCGGGCCGCATCCGCGTTGATCTCTGCTTTTTCGGCATCGTAGAACCGCAAAACAAAAGCATTGCCTTCGATGGCCAGTCCCAAAAATCCTGCCGCCCCCCGGGCGATCTCCACACCGATCACCGTCGGCTCCTCTTCTTCCGTCCCGCCGGGTTGAGCCGACGCCACCACAGCCCACATCAACGAAAGAATGATCAGCCACGGGGAACGTTTCATAGGCTCCAGAATACGCCCCACGCGCCGAGGTGCAAGCGGATGAACCATCCCGCTCCCCATCGTCGCGAGGCTTGAGAGGCACTCCACTACCGCTAAGTTCGCCCGATGCCCTCACCTGCGGAC
The DNA here is from genome assembly GCF_029023725.1 of Synoicihabitans lomoniglobus. Taxonomy (GTDB): domain Bacteria; phylum Verrucomicrobiota; class Verrucomicrobiia; order Opitutales; family Opitutaceae; genus Actomonas; species Actomonas lomonigloba. Next base: position 5,578,692 of record NZ_CP119075.1, on the reverse strand, counting down.
TGGCCTGAACACGTCTATCACGCCCTCGCCGAGGATGAGGATGCCCGCGCCTGCAAGGCGATTTCCGACGAGGCGTGCCAAACGGTGCCAGGGAATTTTCTGAAAATTCTCTCCGCCCAGACGCTAACCGGCCTTGGCGACCGCTTGGCCAATCCGAAAACGACGCTGGCGTGGTTGTTACAGGCCGTGGGAGCGCCCGCGATATTCCTCGCGCTGATCGTGCCGCTGCGCGAAGCGGGATCGCTGCTGCCGCAGTTGTTTATCGCCGGCTATCTGCGGCGAATGCCGTTGCGCAAGTGGTTCTGGGTCGTGGGCGCCATATGCCAAGCCGCCGCCGTGGCTGGATTCGCCGTCGTGGCCACCACGCTCGAAGGAGCCCCCGCCGGGTTCGCCGTCGTGGCGCTCGTCGGAGTGTTCAGTTTGGCCCGCGGCCTCAGCTCGATCGCGTCAAAAGACGTCATCGGAAAAACCATCCCCAAACAGCGACGAGGACGATTGCGCGGCTGGATCTCCTCCTTGAGCGGCGGGCTCGCGATCGGTGCCGGTGGACTGCTCCTGTTGCAGTCGCAGGAAACAGATGCGGCACCGTCGACCTACGCGGTCTGGTTGCTGTTCGCCGCTCTGGCGTGGGTGGCCGCCGCGTTGGTCTACAGCGGGGTGCACGAATTTCCCGGCGAAACCGACGGCGGCGCCAATGCTTGGTCGCAAGCCTGGCAACGATTGGAACTCCTGCGTCGAGACGCCCCCTTTCGCGACTTTGTGATCGTGCGGGCCCTGGCCATCGGGTCGGGACTCTCCGCTCCGTTCGTCATTTCACTGGCGCACGCCGAATTGGGCGGCAAGGCGATCTGGCTTGGCGTTTTTGTCATCGTCGACGGCCTCGCCGCCATGCTATCAGCCCCGATCTGGGGACGGTTGGCCGATCGGTCCAGTCGCACGGTTTTACGCGTCGCAATGAGTGCGACTGCCATGCTGCTGCTGACCGTCATCGGCTTGAGCTTTTTGGATCTGCCCCTCTGGGTCGCTCGGATCGTTTTTCCGTTGGTTTTCTTCCTGCTCGGGGTGAGCCACAGCGGGGTGCGACTCGGCCGCAAGACCTACCTCGTCGATATGGCGGAGGGGAACCAGCGCACCGACTATGTCGCGGTGAGTAACAGTGTAATCGGCGTGCTCCTGCTGGTCGCCGGCGGCATCACGGGCGCGCTATCCCTCGTATCCACTCCCCTAGCACTCGCCGTATTCGCCCTGTGCGCCATCGCCGGCGCGGTCGTCGGTCGACGACTGCCCGATGTCAGCGATTAATTGAGCTGAGCGTGTTAATTAGGATTCGTCTCGTTCAGCGCGACGCTCCGCCCGCAAGGCGTCCCAGCGCGCAAGACGATCGGCGATCCGCGCCTCCAGACCATGGGACGACGGCTCATAGAGTTTGAGCGGCTGTTCGAGGTAATTTTGGCCCGAGATGCCTTCGGGGAAATCGTGCGAATACTCGTAACCTTTGCCGTGCCCCACCCGCTTACTGGCTTTGCCGCCTTTGTCGCGCAACGTCGTCGGCACCGGCTGGACCGGGGCTGATTTAAGCGCCTGCTTCGCGGCGGCGAGCGCCATGGTGGCGGAGTTGCTTTTGGGCGCGCAGGCAATGTGCAAGGTCGCGTGAGCGAGCGTGAGTTCGGCCTCGGGTAATCCAACAAACTCGCAGGCGTGGTGGGCGGCCACCGCCAGCGGCAACGCGAAGGGATCGGCGAGACCGATGTCCTCGCTCGCCAGAATCACGAGGCGCCGGGCAATGAATCGCGGGTCTTCTCCGCCGCCCAGCATCTTGGCCAGCCAATACATAGCAGCGTCGGGATCGCCGCCACGACAGCTTTTGATGAAGGCCGAAATCGTGTCGTAATGCTCGTCCTCGTTGGCGTCGTAGCGGATGCGCCGCTCCCGGGCGAAGGACTCGAGCTCGGTCGCCTCAATCGCGGTTTTTCCGTCGAGGGAAAGCGCAATGACTTCGAGCGCGTTGAGGGCGCGGCGCAGGTCCCCGTCACACAGCACGGCCAGATCGGTCAACACGGCATCGTCCGCGCTCAATCCGTGTTCGCCGAGCCCGCGCACGCCGTCTTCGAGTGCCCGACGCAACACGGTCGCCACGGCTTCGGTCGACAAGGGTTCGAGCCGAAAGAGGTGACTACGCGACAACAGCGGCGGATTCACATAAAAACCGGGATTGTGCGTCGTCGCACCGATCAAGCGCACATTGCCCTCCTCGACATCGGGGAGCAGCAGGTCCTGCTGGGCTTTGTTGAAGCGGTGCAGCTCGTCGATGAAGAGAAGCGTGCGCGCCTCCGGCATCTTGCGGGCAATAGAGAGAATCTCGCGCAACTCAGCCACGTTGGACATCACGGCGTTGATCCGCACAAACCGACTCTTGGTCTCGCGGGCAATCACTTCGGCGAAGCTCGTTTTGCCGCATCCCGGGGGGCCGTAGAACAGGAGACTGCCGAATCGGTCGGTGGTGATGAGCTGGGGCAACAGGCTGCCGGCGCGCGTGAGTTGCTCCTGCCCCACGATCTCGGCGAGCGACTGCGGACGCATGCGCGCCGCCAGGGGTTGGTGGGCGGCCGGGGACGTCGGCGTGGCATCGGGGGCGCGGCTGGCGGAGGCGGCGCCAAAAAAATCGGATTGGTCGGGTTCGGCCATGGGCAGGTTCTAAATTGGGACAAAGATGGCGGAAAATGAAAGAAAGGCTTTTGCCGAAACGTTTCATCTTCGCATGCAGGTTGGAACTTCGCTCAGCCACCGCGCCCCCCTACTATGGCTGGCGCTGCCCTTCGCCGGTGGCATCGCCATTGCTCATGCCACCGCCTCCCCCGTGCCGATTCCGGCAGTGGCAGCGGGGTGCCTCGTCCTGCTGGCAGTCGCAGGTCTCCTGCTTCGCACCCGTCAACGCCGATCCAGTTTGGTAGCGGTCGCGGTCGCGATCGCCGGGCTGGGTATGATCCATCATGAAACCCATCGGGCTCGGCTGCCCGACTGGGACCGCCTGCCGCAACGCGAGGCGGAGTTGATCGTCGAAGTTAAGCGCATTTTCAACACCCGCGTGCTGGAGCGCCCCCTCAGCGTGATCGGGATGATCCGCTCCGCCGACCCGCATCTTTCCGACCTCATCGGGCAATCACTCTACGTGCAGGCATGGCGTTATCACGACCCCACGGCCGTCGAGCGAGGCGCGACCATTCGTATCCGCGGACACCTTACACCGTTGCCGCGCGCCGCCCGTGGCGATGGATTCAACGCCTATCTGATTGATGCCGGCATCAACTTTCGCCTCACGCGAGGTCGGCTGCTCGAAGTCGTCAACGGCGGGTCCGGCTACGCCGTGTGGCGACAGCGCATCAAGACCGTGGCCATGCGACAGCTGGCCCGGGACCTGGAGGCGCATCCCGACCTCGTGGGTGCCCTGCAGGCGATGCTGCTGGGCGACCGCACGGGGTTGGACGAGGAGGACAAATCGGTTTTCCTACGCAGCGGAACGATGCACTTGTTCGCCATCAGCGGGCTGCACATTGGCGTGATCGCCGTGGCATTGCACGGAGCCTTGCGGCTGATGCGCCTCCCGCCCGGGCAGACGTTTGTGATCAGCACGCTGTTGTTGGCCGTCTATGTCGATTTGGTCGGAGGCACACCCTCGGCGGTGCGCGCGTGGTTGATGGTGACGTGTGTGCATGCCTCGGTGGCGTTGCGCGCTCCCGGCAATGCGGTCGCGGCCATCGGCGGTTCCATGCTACTGGTGCTGTTGCTGGATCCGCTGCAACTTTTCTCGGCCGGTTTTCAAATGAGCTACGGCATCGTGTTCGCGTTGCTGCTCTACGGGTTGCCTCTGGGAGAGCATCTCCAATCGCGCATACGACCGTGGCGGGACCTGCCCGAAACGACGCTGACCGGTCGCCAGAAATTTGCGCGGCGTCGGCTCGAAGGATTAATCATGGCTGGGGCGCTTGGTTGGGCCGCGATGATGGTGGGGCTGATCAGCGGTGTGGCCATATTCGGGTGGTTCACGCCGATCGCGTTCGTCGCCAATCTCGCACTCATGCCGATGGCATCGCTGGCGATTCTCGGCGGATTAATTGCCATGATCAGTGGCGGGCTCGGATTGATTCCCCTGGCATTGCTGGGCAATCACGCGGCGGCGCTCGTGCTGCTCATCGTCAACGCTTTGCTGGGACACGCGGTCGCGTGGCCCATTGCCTCGACCGCGGCCAGTTTCCGCCATCCCGCATGGGGTGAGTTCGGATTGGTGGCCATGCTCGCGATCATCACCATCGGCTACGTGCAAGGCTGGCCGTCGCGACCGCGGTCATGGTGGTGGCCGCCGATCGCTTTGGTTCTCGTGCTTGTCACCGGCATGCGTTTGGGCTGATTAAACTCCACCTATGAAGAGTGCCTACGAACTCGCCATGGAGCGCCTCGCCGCCTCCGACCCAGATGCCGCCAAACCCTTGTCGGCCGAAAAGAAATCCCGCCTCGCCGAGATCGACACGGTCTACCAAGGCAAAATTGCCGAGCGGGAGATTTTTCTGAAACAGAAACTCGACGCCGCCATGGCCGAGCAAAATCTCGACGAGATCGAACAGCTGCGCGCCCAAATCGGCAGCGAACGCACCCGCCTGGAAGAAGAACGCGAGGACGAGAAGGAAGCGGTGCGCCGCGGTTGATCAGGACGACGGCGGATAGCGAACGACGCGCGACGTCACCTCCCCCTCGGCCGGGTCGAGGTGCAGAATCACAATCCGATCGTATTCGTCCTCGCCCATCGGGGCAACGTCCTCGGCCCCCAGCTCGTGCGCCAAATCCGGCACCGTGTTGCTGTGTCCGACAATCAACGCGACGGCAGACGGGGGCAGCGCGTGAACGAGCTCCAGCAAGGCGGCCGGTTTCTGCGCCTCCACCACGGTCGCCCGCAAGTCATGAGCCGCCACCCCGGGGGCCGCGGTTTGAATCGTGCGTTGATACTGCGAGGTGAAAACATCCGTCACGTGGTGTTCCCCCATCAATGTCGCCAAGACCTCGGCGCGCGCCCGACCCTCGGCGCTGAGGCTCGGATCACGGGTGCCATCGTCCATCTTCTCCGCATGGCGCACCAACAAAATCCGGGCGGGCGTGGCCATCGCCATCCCCACGCCGCAGGTTAACAGCGCCACCAGCAGAAGTCTCTTCATCTCCACACCCAACCGGAGCAGGGCCGGCATGGCAAACCTCGCCGCGCGTCACTCACACTTCAACGTCACGGCCGGGTCGATCGCCATCGCGCGACGCGCCGGCAGGTAGCACGCCAACAGGGAGACCCCGGTCAACACTACCGTGACGCCGCCGAACACGGGGATATCGAGCGGATCGAGCCCCACCAACAGTCCTGCCAACACGTGCGAGAGTCCCACCGCCCCGAGCAGACCCACGACCAATCCGATGAGGATCAGCCGTAGGCCGCCCCGGATGACCAACCGAAATACGTCCCCGCGTTCCGCCCCGAGAGCCAGTCGAATGCCGATCTCCCGCGTGCGCTGGCTCACCGAAAACGCCACCACACCATACACGCCCATCACCGCGAGCAGCAGCCCGACCAGACCCTGCGCCCCCGCCATGAACGCCGCCATGCGCATCGGCATGTAGCCAAATGCCGTCGTGCGCAAATGCTCGTCCATGGTCTGGACGTTGTAAACCGGCAGGCTCGGATCGAGTTGCTGGAGCACTCGCTGCACCCCGGGGATCACCGCCGCCGGTTCGCCTTTGGTGCGGATGAAGAGCGTGACCGGAGCATTGTAGGCCTGGGCCAACGGCTGCAGATAAGCCGGGCGCGGGTCCTCGCTGATCATTACATATTTGCCCGTCGCCATCACGCCCACCACTTCCATCGGCTCGCCCCAACGTTGGGTGAGTCGCTGACCAATCGCATCCTGACCCGGCCACAGCTTCGCCGCCAACGCTTCATTGACCACCACGACCGGCGGTGACTCCGCTGTATCCTGACGCTCGATACCACGACCGCGCAACAGCGACACGCGCATGGTGGACATGAAATGTTCGTCGACGAGATTACTGGCCGCCTGCAGCTCGCCCTCGCGTCGTCCGGTTTCATCGAGCTTGGGCGCGGCGGCATCGGCCACGTCACGCAAACCGGGGTTGTTGCTCATCGGCAACACATTGCCCAACGCCACCGAGTCGACTCCCGGCAACGCTCCGACCCCGCGCGTGAGATCATCCAAAAAGGTCTTCCCCTGCACGGGCGAATAGCCCTGCAAATCGAGGTCGATGGACGCCAGTGCCACCTGATGAGGATCGAAGCCGAGCTCCAGGTGCGACGCTTGTTTGAGACTGCGCAGGAACAGGCCGCCCGCAACGAGAACCACGGCACAGAACGCCACCTGCGACATCACCAAGCCATTGCGCAACCAGTGCCGCCGACGCCCCTGCCCGCCGGAGCCGCCTCCTTTCATCACTTGTTGCAGATCCACGCGCGTCGCCCGCAACGCGGGCAACAATCCCGTCACCAGACCCGCCAGCAACGACACGCCGACCGCAAAGACAATCGACCAGTAACTGCCCTGAACCGATTCCGTCGCGATCGGCATGTCACCACTCGGCGAAAGCCCCGCCATCGCGATACCGGCCACGTAACTGAGCCCCCACCCGACCACTCCTGCCAGCGTCGCCAACAACAGACTCTCGGTGAGCAACTGTCGCGTGAGACGACCCCGGGTCGCCCCTACGGCCGCACGGATGCCCATCTCCCGCTGCCGCGACGCTGCCCGGGCGAAAAGCAGATTGGCCACGTTGGCGCACGCGATCAGCAAAATCATCAACACCAGCGACAAAAACACCGCCGCCGCCAACGGTAGGAATCCACTCACGCTGGGTTCGGGACGACTGCGTTGCTCCGGCACCACTCGCGTGACCACATCATCCATGGAACCGCTCGCATGCAGCGGCGCGATGCGCTGATCCACCACGGCCAGCTCCACGCCGATACGGTCGACGTCGTAGCCCGCCGCTCGCCGGCCCACCACCCGCCAGGCATTCCAGTTGCGATCCGTAAACATATTCTCATCCCAGTGAATCAGCGCCGGTGCCATTTTGGCCGGCAACCAGGCGGCCGGGGCGATGCCCCACTGCGCACCGTCAAACTTCGCCGCCGCCACACCCACGACTTCGCAGGCCTGTCCGTTGATTTGCACCGCACGCCCGACCACGCCGGGATCGCCGCCCAACCGATCCTGCCAATACCGATGGGAGACTACGACAATCGGATCCGCTCCGATAGCCTCGCCCTCACCCGGAAGAAACAGCCGCCCCAGATGCGGTTGCGTGCCCAGCATCGAAAAATAGTTGGGACTGACCAGCTCCACCCACGTGCGATGCGGCACCTTGCCCGCCCAACCCAAGTGCACCGGACGCATCAAAATCGCCACGGCGTCCGCCACTCCCGGGACTTCATCCCGATAGTCCTCGTAGTCCGCCCACGACACGGAGGAGGCAAATTCGTTGCGGGGATCGTCTCGCGTTAAAACAACCAGTTCCGACGGCGCCTTTACGCCCTCCAAGGGCTGGAAAAAGAAGATGTCGACCATCGAAAAGATGGTGATGTTGGCGCTCAGCCCGAGGCCGAGCGTCATCACCGCGACGAACGTGAAGCCCTTGTGCTTGAACAGCATCTTCGACCCGTAACGCAGATCCTGCCGCAGGTGCGCCAGCCAGGAAAAGCCCCGCGCATCGCGGCCGGCTTCGGCGATGGCGTCGGCCGGTCCAAACTGCAGATTCGCCGCGCGTGTTGCGTCGCGGCGCGACATACCCGCCGCGAGGTTGGCTTCGATCTGCGCCTCGCGATGATACCGCATCTCCTCCGCCATTTCGGCGTCCACCTGGCGGCGTTGGAAAAGGGTGCGAGCGGCGTGGATGAGTCGGGCAAGTAAGTTCATGGCGAGGGGCCTCCGGCAGTTTAGTCCGCCTTGGCCAACACCTGGCTGACGGCGCTCGTGAGGCGCGCCCACGTGGCCTCCTCAGTCGCGAGTTGTTTACGACCGGTGGGGGTCAGGCGGTAGAATTTGGCGCGACGATTGTTTTCCGAGACGCCCCATTCGGCTTCGATCCACGCCTTGCGCTCCATGCGATAGAGGGCCGGGTAAAGCGACCCTTCTTCGATGCGCAACGCGTCAGCCGATAACAGATGGATTTTCTGGGCGATGCCAAACCCGTGCATCGGGCCGGCGTTGAGCACGCGCAAGACCAGCAGATCGAGGGTGCCTTGGAGTAATTCGAGTTTGCTCATGATGTTCCCTAGATTCACTAGGGATACGCTTCTTCCCTAGACGCACAAGGGTAAAGTGGCGACATGAATCCCCTGCAGGGTGAAGCGCGCGAAAAATCGAGGGCAGTGACATCGGCTCAACCGATGTCAGCATTCGCTCACTCGACGAACGAGAGGTCGGCGACCACCGGGAGATGATCCGAAGCGGTGGAGGGGACCACTTGGTGACCCACGCAGTGCAATCCCTCGTTATAAAAAATGTGATCCAGCACGTAGGGACGTCGCAGCCACGTGACCTCGGTCTGCTGCACGGTGCGAAAACCGACCTTGCCGTATTGCGCGACGAGTTCGGCGTGCGCGCTCACATTAAAATCCCCCGCCAGCAACGTCGGTCCCTGGGCTCGCGCCAACAGGTCCTGGATTTGCTGTCGCTGGGAGCCGTGCGTTCCGCTGCTGCTGCGCAGCATGAAAAACGCCAGCAAATGGGTGTTCAAAATCGTCACTTCCCGTCCGCCGATCTGGGTGCGAGCTCCGATCAACAGGCGATCGGTGGGCGTTTTGGTTTCCCCCATGAACTCAAACTCCACCGGCGGCGAAGGTATCTCGTGCCGCTCCGTCTCCGTGAGCGGGGTGCGGGACAATATCGCCAGACCGATGCCGAACGGCAGCTCCCGCTCGTCCTGTCGAGGGTAGCTGAAAAAACAGTCGTAGTCCGGCAAGGCCGCTCGAATCCGGGCGAGATTGGGCGGAGGGTCGATTTGCGCGCCACCGGGTTGAGCCCGCTCAACCTCCTGCAACGTGATGATATCGGCGTCATGCCGTTTCATTTCCGCGATGGCTACTTCGAGATCAATGGGCGCGTTGTCCGGATCGGCCGCATCCCAAACCTGACCGAACTGCATGTTGAACTGAAGAAATCGAAACGGCTTCATCAGGGTCGTTTCTTCTTAAAACGCAGGGCGGTCGGGTTCGGGCGAGCGGTTTTCAGCAACCGCGGCGACGTCACCTTTCCGAGTTGTCGCAGTCCCGACAACGGTCGGGTCGATCGGGAGATGATGGCGTCGCGCTCAACCACCTGGAAAAGCGACGGCTTCGAGCGGGTCAGCGCCGCGGGAGTGCTGGCGGGTTGCAGCACCTCTCTGGACACACGGGCCTGATCGCGGGTGGAAATCTGGGCCAGCTCGGCCGGAGCACGCGATGAACTCGACTGAGTGTCAATGGTTTGCACCAAGGGCTTGGCCATGGCGGCACCAGGCAACGACCCCCAGGCCGCCGCAATCACGAGCGATGATATCACGAAGCGCCGCATGCGTTCACGAAGGCTTGATTGCCAACGACCTACGGCAAGCCAATTTTGCCGACCTACTCCGGCTCGGCCATGCCTTCGACCACCCATTCCCGCGCTTCGGGCACGTGCTTGAGGAACTGTTGCAGGACCGCGCTGCAGTGTTCGGCATAGCGAAAATGGGCGCCCATCCCGGTTCGCAGTTCCACTTCGTAGATGAATTTATCCGCGTGCGTGCCGTGCTCAAACGGCGTCTGTGCGCCCAATAACAGCGAATAAACGTAGGCCGCCGATCCCCGTTCCATGAGCTCGCGGGTCAACGCGGCCTGATCTTCCAACAGTGCCGTGTGGGCCGCCGGATCGATTTCGGGAGGCAGGTAAAAACCAGCCTGAATACAGGGCGTCCACCTATGACCAGTGCGGTGGCGGTTGAGGTCGCGCAGCTCGGCCAGCGCCATGTTGTTCCACGCAAACGTCACGCGCATGCGACGGGTGGCGAGGCCCTGATAACCATACCGATTGGCGCGATGCTTGAGGGCCTCGGACACCGGTTGCGCGTCCGGCAACCACGGTGGGGTTGCCCGATCAACATGGACCCACGTTTCGTCGGCCAGCGGGGTCGTCGACAATCGCTCCAGTCCCATGGCCAGACTCGCCTGCAGCTCCTGTTCGGCCTGGGCTTGATAGGACGTTTCCGCGAAGCTGTGGCGCATGAGTCGCGGGGACTGTTTTACGAGTTCTTCACGGATGAGTTTCGCCGCCGCGCGAGCTTCGGGGTGCGGCAGCGAATCGAGGTGCTTCACGGTGGTGGCCCACATGCGCGAGGTCTGCACCAGCGCGAGATTCGTGCGCGTCGCCATGGGGATGAAGTAACGGGCGCGATCCAAGGCGAAGTTCTTGCGCAACCGCGTCACCACGGCCGGTTTCGCGCCCTCCGGGAGTCGGATGCGCTCCGGCTCCGCCTCACCCAGCGCGTCCAGACGAGCGTATTCACTCGCGTAGGCCGCAAACGACCGGGCCATGATATCGCGCCAGCGCGGGACCAGATCCTTCGGAATGCCAATCTCCGCCGGATCAGGCAGATTGTCCGCGTTCATCGTGATGTAACGCGTGCTCGACTCCTGCCCGTCGGCCATTTGCGCGATCTCGAACATCTTTAACGCCAACCACATCGACACGTCGTCGAGCGCGATGGCCAGACCACCGGTCAGCCCGCCGATGGACGCATGCCCGTAATCGACAAACTTGAGGATGCGGTCAATCGACGCATCCGGGTTGGCAATGTCGACCTTGTCGAGGATGGCGTGAATACCGTCGTTACTCCGGGAATAGCGGGCCAGAACCGACGCCAAAAGCTCCGGCGTGACTTGGGGCAGATCCGAAGCGGTGGGGGGCGGAACGAGGGCGAGTCCGGTGATGCGCATCAACCGAGATGGCCGCAAAATTCAACCCCGAGCGCAAAGGCAAAACCCATCACCCGCGCCACAAATCGATCGCCATGACCGAGCCCGCCCTTGTGTCGCAAAGCATCTGCACGTTTTCTTCACCAAAACTCCCCGCCCGCGGCCCCAAGTCCGCTCCCATTACGCACCTAAGCTCTATGTCTTCCCGCCTGCCCTTTCGGATTCTCGTATTAGCCCTGCCCGCTCTGCTGGCCGCCCAGCCCACCGCTCCCACGCCTGCCGACATCGATCGGCTCGGGGCGATGTCGGAGATTAATCCCAAGGTTCAAGCCGACGGCGAACCGTGGACCATGGACACCGGGTCACGCGAGGAGTCCCGCCAGTTTTACCGCGCCATTTACGGCGTCTCCGAGGGCGTGCCATCCGGCTGGGACGGTGATACGGCCAGCGGCACTCCGGGCACGACAACGGCCGCGTTCAAAGAAGCCGTGCGCAACCGCGTAAATTTCTACCGCGCCTTCGCCGGTCTGTCCGGCAACGTGTCGATGAATGCGCAATACTCCGCCAAAGCTCAGCAGGCGGCGCTCATGATGAGTGCCAATAGCGCCCTTTCGCACAACCCCCCCTCGTCCTGGACGCATTTTACCACGGAGGGAGCGGAAGCCGCCGGGGCCTCCAACCTCGGTATTGGCACGTTTGGTCCGGAAACCATGGACGGCTACATGCGCGACCACGGACCGGGAAACACCCAGGTCGGTCACCGTCGCTGGATACTGTATCCGCAGACCCGTGAAATGGGCACGGGAGACGTGGAAACCCAGGGAAGTTTCGCTCCGGCGAATGCGCTATGGGTGCAAGACAGTCGAACCTTCGACGCTCGTCCCACCACCCGAGACAACTTCGTCGCCTGGCCGCCGAAGGGCAACGTGCCCTACCAACTCGTCTGGCCGCGTTGGTCGTTTAGTCTCAACAATGCGGACTTCTCCGCCGCCACCGTCTCCATGACACGTGACGGCAGTCCCATCAGCACGACGATCGATGCTGCCACCGGCGGAGGCGGCGCTCCGGAACCCACCCTGATTTGGCGCTACGACGGGCTCTCCGGCGACCTGCTCACATCTCACGACCGACCCACTGCCGACACCTCCTACGTGGTTTCGATTAACAACGTCAGCGTCAACGGCAGCGCGCAGAACTTTTCCTACACGGTCAACGTATTCGACCCCGACGTCGCAGGCGATGACTCGTCCACCCCAACGATTAGCGGCTCCAGCACTCCCTCCACCGGTCAGGCCACCCCTTACGCCGTCAATCTCCCCTCCTTCGCCAGCGGTTTACAATGGCGCGAGCTGGGAACCGATTCGAACGGAAGCATCGGCTATGGGGCCGAAGAAATAAATTCGCACCCGGAAATCGACGGCACCAGTGACAGTTACTCCCTCTGGGTCACGGGAGTCGCCGCGACCGGCAACGGCGCCTTCTATCTCGCCCACCCCGAACCTTCCACACAGTCGTTCCAGCTTCCCGGCACTTACCTGGTCCCTCCCAACGGTGCCGGCACGCTGGCGTTCAATTCCCGGCTGGGGTTTGCCACCGCGACGCAAGTTGCCCGCGCCGAGGTTTCCACCAACGACGGCCAACAATGGACCGCAGTCTACGAGAAAGCCGGCAACGGAAGTAACTCCTCGCCGACGGAGTCATCCTACCAAAATCAATCAATCAGCCTCGCGGCATACGCCGGTCAGGCGGTGCAGGTGCGATTCTCCTACCGCCACGAAGGGGGCAGCTTCTTTTCCCAGACCGACACTTCCTCGGGTTGGCTCGTCGACGATATTCGAATGACGGGTCTCATGGCGGTCACCGCGACCTCCACCAGCGCGCACATCACCGGATCCAATTTCGACTACACTCCCTCCGCGCCGGGGATCAAAATCCTGCAGGCACGCGGCATGTTCTTTGGGAACTACGGCATGGACTGGGGGCCGGCATTTACGGCCTTTGCCCAAGAAGGGGGCGGTGACCCCACCGGCGACAGCCGCATCGTGAATCTCTCCGTGCGCGCCAACGCGGCCTCGGGCAACGATACTCTCAATGTTGGCATGGTGGTCGGCGGCACCGGCACCAAACCACTCCTCATGCGGGTTGTCGGTCCGACCCTAACAGACGCTAGGTTCAACCTCACCGGAGTTGCGCCCAATCCCGCACTGCAAGTGTTCACGGAAGGTGCGATCACGGCCTCCAACGACAACTGGGATGCCAGCCTCATCAACACGTTTAATAGCGTCGGTGCGTTCGCGCTTGTTGATGGCTCGGCCGACGCAGCGCTGGTGACTAACTTGTCCGTCGGACCTCCACACCCCGCGATTGTGAACACGCAGGGAAACAACGGCCTTGTAATCGTCGAGGCGTATGACTTGGAAGATCCAGCCGTAGGCACCGCACGCCTCGTCAACGTCTCCGCGCGTAATCAAGTCGGCACCGGCTCAAACGTGCTCGTGGCGGGTTTCGTCATTGGAGGCACTGGTTCCAAAACTCTGCTTATTCGTGGCGTTGGCGCGACCCTGGCCGATTCTCGATTCAATCTTACGGGAGTATTGGCTGATCCGCAGATCATAATCCGTCCGCTCGGTTCCGATGAAATCGTAGCCAGCAACGACAATTGGAACAACGATGCTAACATAGCCGCAGTCTCCCAAACCGTCGGCGCCTTCTCATTGAGTTCAAACGCAGACGCCGCCGTGCTCGTCACTCTCGCCCCCGGGGGCTACACCGCCACCGTCAGCGGCGTGAACGACACCACCGGCATCGCCATCGTCGAGGTCTACGAAGTCGAGTAACTCCAGCGCCTTCGGCCGCCGCCTAAGGGGCGTTCACTTCGTCGCCATAGGTCGTGATCCCCGGACCGGCGACCGGCTGCCATGTGCCCCGGTAGCCGTCCGGCCACAGCAGATTGACCCACCGCAAATCCGACCAATACGTCCAGTCGAACGAGTTGATACCGTGCGGCCCCGCATCGACCTCCAGTCGCAGTTCGACGATGTCTTGCGCCACCCGCACGTGAAACATCTGCTCGCCCCGATCCGACTCGCGATTCACGGGATCGAGGGTCCGCGCAAAGAGAGTCGTGAGTGATCCATCGATCTTCACGCCGAGGACCCGAAACGTGGCCCCGTCCGTCGCCCGCTGCGGATCGGAAAACGAGCCGTCGAAGAGACCAAATCCTCCGTGAAACTCAGCGGCCCGTCCCGGGAGTCCAGCGGTCGTGTGCATGTGACCGGGCGCATGGATCACCACATTGCGGCCACTTTGGTAAGGCGCCTCTCCCCAACCTGCCACCTCCGACCAATCGGACAGCTCAAGCCGCCGCACGAGGAGCGGATTCTCATCGCGGGCCGTCTTCGGCGTCACCCGCCGGTAAACCTCAAAATAGGCGTCGGCCAACAGGTAATAGTGCCCGGGAATCGGAGGCACCTGATCACGCACATTGAAGGTCCGGGCCAAGGTATAGTCACGCGGGAGCAGTTCAGCGTCGCGCCGCTGAATTTCGTTCCGTTCAGCATCCCGCAGAACCAACCAATCCGGTTCGAGCACCCGGATGACTTCCGGCCACCAAAAGGGATCGCCCCGATGAAGCAGCGCCCGCTGCGCCGCCACCACTTCCGGTGAGCTGAGGCCTGGAAAATCGAGCATCTTCAGACCCGAAAAGTAACCGATGTAACCCAACGGTTCGAGGTAGACGGTGTCCGCCGGTGACGAGGCATGCTCCCGCAACCATTCGCCGATCACTCGCCGGTTGCCCCACTCCACCAACTGCTGCTGCCACTTGAGTTGGCGCGCGGCCATGGCGGAATTGATGACCAAAAACGCAAGAGCCCCCACCACGGCAAATTTGATCGTCATGGCAAAGACCGGACGGCGCAGCACGGTCACCAACCAACCCGCGACGAAACCGAGCGCGATAATCTCAAAAAACGTGAACGCCGGCAGATACCATGGCACTGCAAAACCCACCAACCCCACGATGTAGAACTGTCCCACGCAGCCGGTGAAGGACGCCACACGAGCCAACCACGGCACCCGCGGCCACAGCCACAGCGACATACCGATCACCGCCAGCGAAAACGCGAAGAGACGCGTCCAAGCCGGCCATTCCACGTAGGGCGCATAGGGTGGCAAGAAGGTGGCGGACAAAAGCTCCGGATGCTCCCAGAGGTTCGTCACGAACTTCGTCAACGAGCGCCACAAGTCCGTCTCGTTATACAGACTCTTCGCCACCATGGTGTGAGGAATCGGCGTCCCGTAATACCATTGGGCCCACAACAACCAGGGAGCATAGATCACCGTGGTCACAAGACCGGCCAGGAGCATCTGCCGAAATCGGGGGGTCCAGCGGGCTTCTCCCGGGATGCCCGGTCGCCACATGACAGCCGCCAGCGCCACCGCCGCGATGTAGATGCATGCATCCGGCCTGCTCCACATCAACAGTCCCCATGAGGCCCCCAAATGCAGCGTTTCCCGCGAGGGCCGGACGACCAATGTCCACAGCGTCCAGGCAAAACCAAACAACAGAAACGGCGTTTCCATGCCGTTGGTCGTGTAGTCGAGGCACTTGGACTCAATCGCCACGGCGGCGGCCACCATCGCGCCCGTGCCCGACGCCAGCAATTTACCTCCCGCGTGGCGGACCGTGAACATCACCAGCGTGGCAGCCCCCGCGAAAGCGAGTGCGCCCATGACTCGAAAAATCCACAACGTCGCCATGTCCGAGCCGCGTCCCGCCAGCCAGTGGCTCAGGGCCGGCAGCAGCACGCCCAACGGAGACGTGAACGTGTGCAAACGCTCCCCTATCTGAAAAACCAGCCCGTTGCCCTCGGCGAGATTCTTCGAGGCCCGGTAAGTGATGAAGTAGTCCTCCCAGACGTGGCCGGTGTAACCCGCCCAAGCCAGTGACAGGAGCAGGACCAGACCGAAGCACAGTCGGGCGGGATGGCGTTGCACAAAGTCCCGCGTGCGGGACCCCGATGTGGTCGGTGAATCGGTTGCCGCGGGAACGTCTCTCACGTGGGGAACCGCCCGACGAAACGGTTAGTTGAGTCCCAGCCAGGCGCCGATCGGGCCTTGGTAGAAACCGAGGAAAACAGAAGCCAACGCGACCGTGGCGAGCAACACTCCGGCCGCCATGCTCACCGGTTGACGCGGCGGCTCGGGTATCGGGTCGTCGCCTTCAAACACGGGCGGACGCCATTGCGGGAAGAAGGCGGCCTTGATCCAGCCAAAGTAGTAGTAGATCGACAACATCACGCCGATGATGGCGACTCCGAGCAGGGGATACAGACCCGCTTCGAACGCGGCCATGAACACGAGCAATTTGCCCATGAAACCAGCCAGCGGCGGGATGCCTGCCAACGAGCCCAGTCCCACACCCAGCACTGCCCCGAGGAACGGATGCGTCTTGGCGAGATCGGAGTAATGATCGAGATCCTGGTCGGCATCGTCGTCACCCGACACGTGGGTCATGACGCCAAACACCGCGAACGAGCCCAACATGTAGGCAAAGAGATAGAAGCAGATCGCGCCGACGGCGAACGACACTTGGGTGGCTGCGATCACGCCGATCATCAGGTAACCCGCGTGTGATACACCGGAGAGACCGATGAGACGTTTGACGTTGTGCTGGGTCAGCGCGGCGATGTTGCCAAAGATGATCGTGACCATGGCCATCACGGAGAGGACCTTGACGACCAACCCTTCGTAACCACCAAACACGGAAACGAGGATGAGCAGCAGCGCGAAACCCGCCGCCTTCGAGCCGACGGCGAGAAACGCGGTCACCGGCGTCGGCGCACCTTGGTAAACGTCCGGGATCCAGATCTGGAACGGCACCGCGCCGATCTTGAACGCGACGCCCGAGATCACCAACACGATGCCGATCGAGGCCAGCAGATTGTTGGGATTGGCGTAGAGGAAGGCGCGCAGCGCGTCGAAGTTCATTGAGTCGGCGGTGTGACCGACAAAGGCCGGGTTACCCGCCACGCCATAAAGCAGCACAATACCGAAAAGCAAAATGCCCGAGCTCAACGCGCCCATGATCAGGTATTTCAAACCGGCCTCGAGCGAGAGCGGGTTCGTGCGCGTGTAACTGACCAGAATGTAGAAGCCGACCGTGACCGTTTCGAGGGCGACGAAGAGCATCACAAAATGGTTCACTTGCGAAAGCAGCATCATCGCGCCCGCCACCACCAGGGTGATCGCAAAAAACTCGACCTTGGGCATCTTCTGGCGGCGCAACGCGACCGCGCCGAGAATACTCACACCCACAGCGGCCAGCAGGAAAAACAGCCGCATGAACTGGCCGAGACCGGTGTGCTTGATCAGGCCGTTAAACGTCACCGCGCCGATGGGAGCCGTGCCGTAGTTGATCACGAATGCGCCCACGATGCCGAGCAAGCCGGCGATCGAGATGGACGGGATCACGTTGTAGAGCCGCTTGGGCAATGTGATTTCGAGGATGAGGAGCAGCAACGCGAGACAGCCCACCATGAGTTCGGGCGCAATGGCGGACCATTGGTTGGAAGCGGCGGCTTGTTGCAGAAGTTCAGTAGACATCGCGGGACGAAAAAGCTGGGCGGTGATCAGTTGCTGGCAACGTCCATCGGGACGATCGCTTGAGCCGCGGGATAGATTTCAGAAATCGAATCGTTGATGGCGGTGGACATCGCCTTCGGCCAGAAACCGAACACGAGCAACGCGATCAACAACAGGAGTGCGGGGACCTTTTCCGCCCACGTGAGATCGGTGGCGGGCTTTTCCGCGAGCACTTTGTCAAAGGCTTCGGTGGAGGGGCCGAAGAATACTTTGGCCGCAGCGCGCAGACCGTAGATGGCCGAGATGATGACGCCACCGATGGCGATCACGGTGAGCCATTTGAACTTGGCCCAGGCCGCGACGAAGATGGTGAGCTCGCCCCAGAAGTTGGCGAAGCCCGGCAGACCGATGCTGGCCAAGGTCGCCGCCACGAAAAACGCGGAGAGCACCGGAGCGTGTTTCACCAACCCACCCATCTCATCGAGGTCGAAGGTCTGGGTGCGGTGATAAATGCTGGTCGAAAGCAGGAAGAGCAGCGCGGCGGAAAAACCGTGGGCAACCATCATGAAGACCACGCCACCGGCGCCGACGACCGACAAACAAGCCACGCCGAGAAACGCGTAACCCATGTGCATGACCGAGCTGTAACCGACGAGTTGCTTCAGGTCGCGTTGGGCGATCGCGATGATGCCCACGATGAGCACGTTGCCGACCACACCCAATGTCGCGAGGATCAGCGCCCAATGGCTGGCCCCCTGCGGCAACAACGGCAGCGCGACTTGGATCAGACCGTAGAGACCAAACTTCTTGAGCACGCCCGCATGGAGCATCGCCACCGAGCTCGGTGCCGCCCCGTAACCGAGCGGCGCCCACGTGTGCAGCGGCCAGAGTGAAACCAGAATACCGAAGCCAAACATCAACAGCCCGAAGATGTTTTGCTGAGCGACGGTCGAAAGCCCCTGCGCGGCCACGGCGTCACGCAGTGCGATCATGTCGAACGTCTCCGCGCCCGATTTATAGTAAATCGCAATCAAACCGATCAGCGAAAGCATCGCGCCGATCGTCAGGTAGATCGTGAGCTTCATCGCCGCGTAGTTGCGGTCACGTCCGCCCCAGATGCCGACCATGATGAAGGTAGGGATGAGCGCGAGTTCGTGAAAGAAGTAGAAGTAGAACACGTCCACGCTGGCGAACACCCCCATCAAGCCGCCCTGCATGATGAGCAGGAGCATGAGGTAGGTGTTCAACCGTTCCGCCGCGGATTGCAGCGCGTAGAGTCCGGCCGCCAGACCGACGATGCCCGCCATCACGAACAAGGGCAGCGAGATGCCATTCAGACCAAGGGTCAGGTTGATGCCCAAAGCGCCCAAGCCTGTGTCGTAGGTGGTGAGAAACGCATAGGTGCCTTCCGTGGGAGCGCCGCCGAAGCGATACCACGCGCACAATCCCGCCAGGGCGGGAATCGCAAACGCCACGTAAGCAAGTTTCTTGGCCAGCGTTTGCGGCAGGCCCAACGCCATCGCCAGCGCCAAAGCCAGCGGTGAAACGATCGCAAAAAGTAGAATATCGAAACTTTGCATCAGAAAAGACCTCCCGCGAAGCCCCAGAGCATGATCACTCCGAGTAAGAACCAATAAACGTAAGCGTGCAGACTACCCACATGCAGCGCGCGCGCGCCGATGCCGAAGAGGCCCACGAAGCCCGCCAGACCACGAACGATGAGACCGGCGAGTAGAATCTGCTCGAGGAAGTTCAACAGCATCGCGAACCGATCCTGGATCTTGGTCACGTAGTAATTGTAAGCCACGTCGAAGGATTCCTTCACGGCAGTCAGACCAGTGAAAAGTGCCGGTGACTTGGTCGCGAGTCCGTCGGACGCCGACGGCTTGTAGAGCGCGAACGCCAACCCTGCGCCGATGCCGAGGATCGCCAGGCTCATCACGTAAACGCTGATGCCTTCCGCGTGCGGAATTTGCGACCACACGCCGTCAAAGTGATGACCATAAGGACTGAGCGGGCCGTGAGTTTGACCAGCAACAATCGCGAGGACCGCCAACACGATCAGCGGCACCGTCATCGCGAGCCCACTTTCGTGCGCCGTCTTGGATTCCTCGCTGCGGGCTTCACCAAAGAAGGTGATCCACCACATGCGCACCATGTAGAACGACGTCAGCACGGCCGTGAAAACCAAAACCCCAAACACGTTCGGACTCTTCGCCTGCGCGAGATGGAGAATCGCATCCTTGGAATAGAACCCGGAAAAGAACGGCATGCCGACGATGGCCAGCACCCCGATCGTCATGGTCACGAAGGTGATCTTCATCTTCTTCGCCAGACCGCCCATCTTGAAAATATTCTGCTCGTGATGGCAGCCGTGGATGACCGAACCGGAACCGAGGAACAGCAGCGCCTTGAAACAGGCGTGCGTGATGAGATGGAACATCGCCGCGCCGACACCGGCCGCGATCATCATTTCATGTCCGTCGTGTTCGACCACCAGCGAACCTAGGCCAAACGCCGCGACCATGTAGCCGAGTTGTGACAGCGTGGAATAGGCCAGCACCTTCTTGATGTCGCTCTGCACGATCGCACACAGCGCCGCGTAAAGCGCGGTGATCGTGCCGATCCACATGATGACGTTGAGGGCATCGGCAACCATGAGGACTTCGATGCGGCATAGCATGTAGATACCGGCAGCGACCATGGTGGCCGCGTGGATCAAAGCGGAAACGGGCGTCGGGCCTTCCATCGCGTCGGGCAACCATACGTGCAGCGGCATCTGGGCCGATTTGCCGAGCGCACCGCAGAACAGAAGCAACGGAATCGCGGCGGACAACATGGCGCCACCGGCGACTTCCGTCGCGATCTCGCTCAGGTTGACCGTGCCGAAAGCGTAGTAGCACATCAGGATGCCGATCAGGAATCCGAAGTCGCCAATGCGGTTGACGATGAACGCCTTCTTCGAGGCATCAGCTGCGGACTGCTTGTGGCAGTAGTGGTTGATGAGCAGGTAGGAGCTGAAGCCCACGAGCTCCCAAAATACGAACATCATGAACAAGTTGTCCGCGAGCACGATGCCCAGCATGGAGAACATGAAGATCGACAGACCGCCAAAGAACCGGGCCTTGGCCTGGTCGTCGTGCATGTAGCCGAGCGAGAAAACGTGGATACAGAAACCGACGACACCGACCATCGCGAGCATGAGGGCGGCGAGGTCGTCGAACTTGATGCCGAGAGACAGACTGAAGTCACCAAAGGCGAACCATTCGTGCGAGACCTCGAAGCGATGGCCGCCATACGCGAGCATGACGCCCGTGACCGCAATCACGCCCGCCGCCGCCGTGGACAGGTAGGACGCGAGCGCACCGGCGCGACGCAGGAACAACGCGATGACCGTCGCCGAAACGAGCGGGGTCAGCAGAGTGAGAAGAGCGAGTTGTGTGGACTCCATCTGGAAAAATTCGGGCGAAATCAGGAAGTTTTGAAGCCGATGCGACGGCGTTTCTCCGGTAAGACCGGTTCAGCGAGTTGGTGCAGAGCATCGACGATGGCAGCAAGCTGCTCGTCGTGCTCTCCGATGCGGGCATCGAGTTCGGAAAGTTTTTTGGCGATGGCCTTGTGGTTGACCACGAGTTGGCGAAGCCCGATGAACGCGCGCACGACTTGCACGCTCATCTGCACGGCGGTTTCGCTACGAAGCACATTGGCGGCTTGAATGGCTCCGTGTTCCGTGAAGGCGTAAGGTAACAGCTTGGGATCGCGGTGTTTAACTGAACCGGTCGCAAATTGCGACCGGTTCCCTGCATCGGTCACAGTTTGTGACCGCATGGCATTCACGTGTTCCAACTCTTCCTTACTGAGCCGGAACACGAAGTCCTCGGGAAATTTAGCCGCATTCCGTTTAACCTGCTCATTCAATCGTTTCGTCGGCACCTCAAACAGCTTCGCCATGTCCGCGTCCAGCAACACCCGTTGGCCCCGGAGCACGACAATGCGACTCTGGATCAACTCAAGTGGGATGACGGCGGAATCGGACACGAGAGAAATCAATTCTTGAGCGCGTTGAGTTGCTCGACCTGCACGGTTTGACGCCGGCGGAAGAGGGCCACGATGATGGCCAGGCCGACCGCGACTTCGGCGGCGGCAACGGTGAGGATGAAGAACACGAAGACGTTGCCGTCCATCGTGCCGTTGAAACGGGAGAAGGCGACCAGCGCGATGGTCGAGGCCACGAGCATCAGCTCAAGGCACATGTAGATCACCAGCGTGTTCTTGCGGATGAGCACGCCGACGAAGCCGATGGCAAACACCACCGCCGCGACGATGAGGTATTGATTGAGTCCGATCGTCATCATTTCACGTCCTCCAGACCTTCAAATTTTTTGCTGAGCACGATCACGCCAAGCATGGCGATCAACAGCAGGAAACCGACGACCTGCACGGGCAGCAGATACGTGGTGAACAATTGATCCGCGTAGTTTTTCAACGTCGCGCCCACGGGAATGACGGACGCCGCGTCCGGCTGGTGCAACGTGCCGAGCCCGCGCATGAGCGACATCACGCAGACGACGAGTAATCCTGCGCCGACGAGACCGGCTCCGGCCGTGGCCTTGGAAAACTTCTTCCGCTCCCCCCCCTGCATATCGAGCAACATGATGATGAAGAGGAACAGCGCGACGACCGCGCCCGCGTAGACCAGAATCATCAGGGCGGCCAAGAGGAACGAGTCCAGCAGGACGAACATGCCCGATACGCCGACGAGGCACATGAGGAACGCCAGCGCCGAGTTTACGGCGTTGTGATTATACACCACCGCGAAGGCGCTCCCGATGATCAGGATGGAAAAAATGTGAAACAGGATGTCAGCCATGGCCGGCAGGTATTCTTAAACTTAGTGAGCGGCGTTGCCCGCCTTCTCGGCGGCTTTTTTCTTGTCCCATTTGAAGTGATCGTCGGGCAGCGTGCCGCCGAGTGCATAGAGACGTTCCTTGTCGTTGACCATCTCCTCGCGGGTGTAACCCGACATGGAGAATACGTTCTGCAACCAGATCGCCTCTTCCGGGCAAACTTCCTGGCACAGGCCGCAGTAGATGCAGCGGAGCATGTCGATGTCGAAGGCCTCGGGCGCCTTCTCCACGTGGGCTTCGTCGGACGTCGCCGCGATCTCGCCCGGCTTGATGCGAATGGCCTTGGGCGGGCAGACGAATTCGCACAGCTGGCAGGACACGCACTTTTCGCGACCGTTGGGATCCTTCACCAGCGTGGGCACGCCGCGGTAGCCGTTGGGGATGGGCGGACGCGCCTCGGGATATTCGAGCGTCTCCTTGGGTTTGACCATGTGTTTAAACGTGGTCTTCAGCCCGCTCAGAATCTGGGGGACGTAGGTGCGCTCGGCGAAGCTGAGCGGTTTGCGTTCTACGGTTTTGAAAGACATGGGAAGGTATTCAGAGAGTCACCACAGATGGACCCAGATTAACCCGGAACCGGGCGCCTTCCGGCACTCCTTTTCCTGGCATCAAATATCCGTGTTTATCTGTGTTCATCCGTGGTTAAAAAAATCCGGGCTAGGAGAGTTCGATGACGGCGATCGCGAGGGCGTAGAAGATGACGTTGCCGATCGCGAGCGGCAGCAGTTTCTGCCAGCCGAGTTTCATGACTTGGTCATAGCGGAAACGCGGCAGCGTCCAGCGGACCCACATGAAGAGGAAGATGAAGAAGAAGGTCTTGCCGAGGAACACTCCGGCCGCGATCAGACCACCCAACCACATGGGCAGGCCGCTGATGAGCGGTTCGAGCGGCACCCACGGCAACGGATTCCAGCCGCCGAGAAACAGCAGCACGAACACGCCCGAACCGATGGTCATGTGGGCATACTCCGCGACAAAGAAAATAGACCACTTGAACTCGCCGTATTCGGTGTGGAAACCACCAACGAGGTCGGCCTCGGATTCCGGCATGTCAAACGGCTGACGGTTGGTCTCGGCGAAGAGCGCAATGAGGAAGACAAAAGCGCACAGTGGCATGTAGAATACAAACCAGACGCCGCTCCACGAAAGGAATGGACCCGACTGGGCCTGCACCACGTCGAAGAGACTCATCGTGCCGTTGCCACCGGGTGCATTGACCCAGAGGAAAACCGGGATGACCGAAAGCGTCATCGAGAGCTCATAGGAGATGAGCTGCGCCGAGGCGCGCACGCCGCCGAGAAACGGATATTTCGAATTGGACGCCCAGCCCGCGAGGATCAGCGCGTAAACGCCGAGCGAACCGATGGCGAAAACCGCGATCAGCCCGATATCCACGTCGGCCAAAATAAGCGGCTTGAGCGTTTCGGTCGCGGCATCGAAGTAGGCGCCGAACGGCACCACCACCACCGTGCAGAGCGCCGGCACCAACGCCACGAGCGGCGCGATGTAATAGTAGAACTTGTTAACGTGCCCGGGGACGACGTCTTCCTTGAAGACAAATTTTGCGCCGTCCGCCATCAGGTGAAACACCCCGAGGCGCTGGAGGAATCTGCCAAAAAAGGGAATCCACGCGACCCACGGCACGATGGCGCGATTGGGACCGGGACGGCCTTGAATCCACGCCGAGATCTTGCGCTCGGCCATGGAGCAGGCGCCCGCAATGGGAATCAGCACCCCGATGGCGATCAGGCCCTTCAGAGCCGATTGCACCCACACGGGAAGATTGAGATAGAGATCAATCATGGCGTTGCCTCAAAAAGTAGGAGCGAGCTTGCTCGCGATCAGAGCGGAAATCGCCGGCGAACAGGCTCCTACCGGGACGGAATCAAATGAGGTCCAGTTCATGCGGTCGTCGTTTCAACGGCGGGTTCGAAGTGCAGGGACTTACCTTCCGGGAAGTTGAGGGAAGCCCACGGCGTGCTGTCCAACAGCAGGCCGGTGGCGGGGAGATTGGCGTAAGTCGCGGTCGCGAGGGCCGGGATTTCGGCGGCCAGCGTCGGCCAGACCGATTTGACGTCGACTCCGATCGACTCACCGCCGACGGCGACGATGAATTGGTCCAGGACGTAGAGGTCATCAAATGAGCCCGCCAGGCCGGGAACGGCGGCGGCAAACTTCTGCAGGCGGAACTGTTGGTTGATGAACGTGCCGTTCTTCTCGAAGACCGTCAGGGTCGGCATCACGACCTGAGCCATTGCGCTGGTTGGGTTGCCGTGCGCCCCGAGATAAATCACCGCGACTTTGCTGAGTTGGTCGGCGGTCAGGCCGGCGGCGAGCAGGTCTTCGCCGACACTGACGATCGTCGTCACGCTGCCCGCGTCGATGGCGGCCCCGAGAGCCGAAAGATCGGTGGTCGGCACATCGGAAATCAGCCCCGTCACGAGTGCGCCTCGCGTGTTGGGGTTGCGATCGGCCGAGATCAGGATGCCGTCATCCTCGCCGGTGCGGGCAACGATGGTGGTTTCCGCGCCGAGGGTGGTGGCGAGTTTCTTGGTGAGAAATTGTTCTTCGACCGAACTGCGGCCAGAACCGACCACGGTCACACCTCCCGTTTTAACGAGGTTGGCGGCTTCCGTGAGGGCGAACTCGATGGAGGCGAGCTTGCCGCCGATCGTGGCGGTTTTGAGGCGGTCGTCAGCCTGCACCTGCTTGTAGAGCACGCGGCCGGAGTCGGCCATCCAGGTGTCGTTGACCTCGTCATTCTGACGCGGGGTGATGCGGTAGATCACGCCCTCGCGCGACCACACCACGGTGTTGGCGCCGACGGAGGATTCGGTGTCGATACTGTTGGTTTGC
The DNA here is from genome assembly GCF_029023725.1 of Synoicihabitans lomoniglobus. GTDB lineage: Bacteria > Verrucomicrobiota > Verrucomicrobiia > Opitutales > Opitutaceae > Actomonas > Actomonas lomonigloba. Next base: position 5,553,369 of record NZ_CP119075.1, on the reverse strand, counting down.
TTGAGGAACCACACGCGCATCTTGAACCGGAAGTCGGTCGAGGTGAGCGCGCCCACCGGACAGATGTCGACGGTGTTGAGCGAGTAGTTGTTCGTGAGTTCCTTGCCGGGGTAGCAGGTGAGCGTCGAGTAACTGCCGCGATCGACGAAGCCGAGCACGTCCTCTTTCACGATCTCCTGATTGAAACGGATGCAGCGCGAACAGAGCACACAGCGCTCGTCGTCGAGCATGACGCGCGGGCCGAGCTGCGTGCGCTTGGGTTTCACGTTTTTCTGCTCGATGAAGCGCGAGTAACCGCGGCCGTAGCCGGTGGCCTGCTCCTGGAGTTTGCACTCACCGGCCTGGTCGCAAATCGGGCAATCCAGCGGGTGATTGATGAGGAGAAACTCCATCACGCCCTCGCGGCAGTCCTTGACCATCTGCGACTGCGTTTTGACGTGCATGCCGGGAACGACGGTCGTGCCGCAGCCGATCTGCGGACGCGGGATCCAGTTGATCTTCTGCTTGCCCGTCTCCGGGTCCATGATCGGCTCGCGGGTGGCACGATCGGCCATGGGCATACCGAGCTCGATCAAACACATGCGGCAATTGCCGGCGACGGTGAGCTTCGGGTGGTAGCAGTAGTGCGGCACGTCGGTGCCGACCATGCGCGCGGCCTCAATGACGTTTGTGCCCTTGGGCACAGCGATCTCTTTGCCGTCGATGAAGACGGTGACGAGTTCGGGTTTAGCAGGCTGAATCATTGCGAAAAAACGGAGAAAGGATTAACCACGAAACACACTAAATACACGAGGTGCCGAGGTGACTCGGGCGGGCAGCAAGGCGGAGCCAGTCTGTCCGGCGGTGGCAGGTGCATTTGAAAAGAGGAAATCCATTTTCGTGTGTTTCGTGTATTTCGTGGTCTCTTAAATCAGACGAGTTCGAGGGAGTCGGCGGGCTTGGCCTTCTTGTCGGTGGCGTAGGTTTTGAATTCGTCGCCGAACTTGGCGACGAAGCTCTGCGTGGGCCACGAGCAGGCTTCACCAAACGCGCAGATCGTGCGGCCAGCGATTTGGTCGGCAACGTTCTTGATGAGTTCGCCATCCTCGGGACGCGCTTCGCCGTGGACCATGCGGGTGGAAATTTTCTTCATCCACAACGAGCCTTCGCGGCACGGCGTGCACTGTCCGCAGCTCTCGTGGGCGTAGAACGCGTTGATGTTGGCGAGCGCGTCGACCATGTTCACGGAGTCATCCATCACGATGACCCCACCCGAGCCGCCCATGGTGCCGGCGGCCGCGAGGGAATCGAAGTCCATGGGAATGTCTTCGACGGTCCATTCCTTGGTCGTGCCATCCTTGTTCTTGATGGTGAACTTCTCGCCGAAGCGCAGGATTTTGGCCGAAGAGCCGCCGGGGATGACGGCCTTGAAGGTGCGACCTTCGAGCGGGCCGCCGCAGACATCGTTGAGCAACGTGCCGAGGGTGACCGCCCCGCAGGGAAACTCGTAATAACCGGGCTTTTTGACGTGACCGGAGACGCAGAAGATGCGGGTGCCGGTATTGTTGGGCGTGCCGATCTTGAGGTATTCATCCGCCCCCATGTCCATGATGTGCTTCACGTGGCAGAGGGTCTCCACGTTGTTCACGATCGTCGGGCACTGGTAGAGACCGAGCACGGCCGGGAAGTAAGGCGGCTTGATGCGCGGGTTGGCGCGTTTGCCTTCGAGCGACTCGATCAGGCCGGTTTCCTCGCCGCAGATGTAGGCTCCCGCGCCGCGATGCACGAAGATGTCGCAGGAGTAATCGGTGCCGCAGATGTTCTTGCCGACGAAACCGGCGTCGCGGGCTTCCTGAATGGCTTTCTCGAGGATGCGCGCGCCCTCGGGGAACTCACCGCGAATGTAGATGTAGGCCTGCTTCACGTCGTTGGCGAAACAGGAGATCATCGTGCCCTCGATCAGCTGGTGCGGGTCCTGGTGGATGATGTAGCGATCCTTGAACGTGCCAGGCTCGGACTCGTCGGCGTTGACCACGAGGTAGATCGGCTTGCCGCTCTTGCGGTCGACGAACGACCACTTGAGTCCACAGGAAAAACCGGCGCCACCGCGACCGCGCAGGCCGGACTTTTTGACCTCGTCGCGGATGTCGGGTGGAGCCTGGGTGACCGACTTCTTGAGGATCTCGTAACCGCCGTGCTTTTGATAGCAGGCGATGTCGTTCGAGTAGCCCTCCTCGTCGATGTGTTTGAAAATGATGCGGGTTTCAGCGGGTGCGGACATGGTGCTTATCCTCGTTGGGCGGCCTCGGCCTTGATTTGATCGCTGATCTCCTTGGCCTTCGCCTCGGTGACGTTTTCGTGCAGGACTTCGTCGACCATCACGACCGGCGCGGTGCCACAGCTGGCGAGACATTCGACGAATTCGACGGTGACTTCACCATCGGGCGACGTTTCGCCGAGACGGGTGTTGAACTCGGACTCAAACTTGGCACAGGTCCGGTAACCACCGGAAAGCGCGCAGGAGAGCGTGCGGCAGACCTTGATGTGGCGCTTGCCGATGGGCTTGCGGCGGAACATCGGGTAAAACGTCACGACCTCGTAGACATTGATCGGCTCCAATTCGAGCTTGGTGGCGATCCATTCGAGGGACTCGTCGGAAATGTATCCGAGGTCTTCCTGGATGAGGTGCAACAGCGGCAACGTGCCGCTGCGTTTCTCCGGATAGTGCGTAATGACCTCGTCGATACGGGCCAAGGTTTCGGGCTTTAAATTCATCGAGCAGAAAGAGGGATTAAACCACGCAATACACGAACGACACGAAAGGTTCGCGGAGCCCGTAAGCTTCCAGGCGTGCGCAAAAGTGATGCCGCGATTTCTGGTGAATCATGAAACTGAAAATCCATTTTCGTGTGTTTCGTGTATTTCGTGGTAAAAATCAGAACGAGTTTACCGGTCGCATTCGCCCATGACGAAGTCGAGGGAGCCGAGGATCGAGACGACGTCGGAGACGAGTTCGTTTTCGCAGACCTTGGGCAGGATGGAGAGGTTGCAGAAGGAAGGACCCCGGATCTTCATGCGCCACGGCACCCCGCCGCCCTTGCTGACGATGAAGAAACCGAGCGTGCCTTTGGGGTTTTCCGCTTCAAAATAGACTTCGCCGGCGGGCATCTGCGGGCCTTCGGTCACGATCATGAAGTTGTTGATCAACTCCTCCATCGAACTGAGCACCTTGTCCTTGCGCGGGGCAAAAATACGGCGGGCGTCCTCGGCGTAGAATGAACCGGCCGGCAATTTCGCAATCGCTTGGCGGATGATGCTGATCGACTGTTTCATCTCTTCGCCGCGGCAAAGGTAACGATCGTAGCAGTCGCCCTTGGAGCCGACCGGCACCTCGAAATCGTATTGCTCGTAGCCCCAATAAGGGCGGTCTTTGCGCAGGTCGCTCTTCACGCCGGAGCCGCGTAAGTTCGGGCCCGACAGTCCGTAGTCGATCGCTTCCCGGGCCGTTATGGTGCCGACATCGACGGTGCGATCCATGAAGATCTTGTTGCGGGTGAGCAACTTGAGGATCTCGTCCAAAATAGGGAGGAACTGGTCGCAGAATCCGAGCACGCGGTCGGTCCAGCCTTCCGGCACGTCGCGGGCCACGCCGCCGATACGGCTGTAACTGGTGGTGAACCGCGCCCCGGTGAGTTCTTCGAAAAGGGTGTAGAGTTTCTCGCGCTCGGTGAAGGAGTAGAGGAACACCGACCAGGCGCCCACATCGATGCCGTAGGCGCCAAGACCCATGAGATGGGAAGAAACGCGGGCCATTTCCGATGTGATCACGCGGATGGCTTGGCAGCGGGCCGGGACTTCGAGGCCGGCCAATTTTTCCACGGCGGCTGCGTAGGCGGCGTTGTTGGCGAGCGGCGCGAGGTAGTCCAACCGGTCCGTGTAGGGCACGAACTGATTGTAAGTCATGTTCTCGGCGATTTTTTCATCACCGCGGTGCAGGTATCCAAGAACCGGATCACAATGCGTCACCGTCTCGCCATCGAGTTCGAGCTGCAGGCGCAACACGCCGTGCGTCGAAGGGTGGGACGGTCCCATCGCGAGGGACATTTTTTCGGTCTCAAACTCCTGGTTGGCCGCATCGGCGGTCTTGGCCGCAGCCTCAGGGACGGTAAATTCGGTAGCCATCAGTTAAGTCAGGTCAGCGGGTTATTCCGGTTTGGGAGCTTTTTCGTTCCAGCTCTCGTCTTTGGCCCGGGGCTCGGCGTCGGTCAGGTTCATCTCGCCCTTGCTGGAAGCAACAAACGGACCGCCCATCATGGGGGCCGAGATCACCTTGGCTTGGGTTTCTTCGGCAACCTCGATGTCCGGCAATTCGGTTTCAATGCCGGCGAGCGGGAACTCCTTGCGCAGCGGATGGTGCGGATAGCCGTCCCACATGAGGATGCGGCGCAGATCGGGGTGGCCGTCGAAGGTGACGCCCATCAAATCCCACGTTTCGCGCTCATGCCAATTGGCGGCCGACCAGAGCTCAACGACCGACGGCGCGCTGGGTGTTTCGTCGCTGGCGCAATCCGCCGCGACCCGCAGGTAGGCGTGGTTCGTGGTGGAGTAAAGGTGCCACACGGCAGTGAAGCGCGGCGACACGCCTTCGGCCCAGTCGATCGCGGTCACATCGACCAAAAAATCGAACCCCTGCTCGTCGCGCAGCCATTGCAACGCGGCTTTGGCGTCAGCGATGGCGATGTTGACCGCCGGGTGATCGGCAGACGCACGCGTCGATACAGAAGGAAATTTGGCCTGAAGGGCGGAAGTGACGTCGGCAGCAGCGGTCTCGGTCATGGTCGGTTCGGTCAAAACGGTCGGTCAGAAAAGAGGCTCAGGCGCTGAGGTTTTTGAAGGATTTGGTGCGTTTCACTTTATCCTGCAGCTTGATTAACGCGTCCAACAAGGCCTCGGGACGCGGCGGGCAACCGCTCACATAAACGTCGACCGGAACGATGCGGTCCACGCCTTGGAGCGTCGCATAGCTGCGATACATGCCGCCCGAAGACGCGCAGGCGCCCATGGCGATGACCCACTTGGGCTCGGACATCTGGTCGTAAATGCGACGGAGGTGCGGGGCCATTTTGTAGGTCACCGTGCCTGCCACGATCATGCAGTCGGCCTGACGAGGGGAGAAGCGCATCACCTCGGCGCCGAATCGGGCGATATCGAAGCGAGCCGCCGCCGACCCCATGAGTTCGATCGCGCAACAGGCGAGACCCATGGGCATGGGCCACATGGAGTTCGTGCGGATCCAGTTAACGACCGCGTCGAGGCGCGAGACGATGATGTCTCCTTCGATTTTGCTGTCGTAAGCTACGTCTGTGTTGGGCGATACCATGGCTGGAAAAGGCGTTCGTCTGACCAAAAATTCGTGTCAGCATCCCTAACGCCCTCAGCCCGCGCAAGACGCTTTTGGAGAAAGTCCGTTAACCGTGACTAACCCAGTCCGTTCGCACTCTGGGAACGAAACGAGCCCGCTATGGCGGGGGATATAAATTCCCCGACTGGCCCGCCTCCGCCCGGGCGGCATTGACCGCTTCGTTGTTTCGCAGCTCGTTTCGATCCTCGCGCCCCCACGAGGCCTCGTCCGCCATTTGCTGCGAGTTGGTGGTCAACGCTTCCACTGCCGGGTGTGTCCCCCGATAAACGTAGCGCTCATCCCCCAACCAGGTCGCCGCCGCCTTTGCCGTGACGATTTTCGCCGATTCCTCCTCCTGCAGCCACACGTCCACCTCCTGGGTTGCCGGATCGAATTCCGCGACGGGCAGATAAATCACGCCCGGTTGCGCCTCAATCGAAAGCTCCACCCGGTAAAGCTGCCGTTGCTTCGCAAAACCGGGCTCGCCGAGTTCGACGTCATCGACCCCCAACTGCGGCGGCGTGCTGACTTCGATGCGCAGCTCATGGTGACCCGGATCGAGCGGGATGCCGTTGGTGCGGGCGTCGTCCTCGCGACTGAAAACGTCCAGCGTATCGAATGAAACCCGTTTGCCATCGATTACCACCACCCGCGTTTCCATCGAGTCATGGAAGGGCAGGCCACCCGAGGGGTTCTTGATCGCCATCGGCTTCACCACCGGTGCCACCAAGCGGGCCGTGTGGCCGGCCGCGATCGTGTCCGGGGTGTAGTTGTAATACGAACAGCCCGTCAGAAGGATTAGGCCCGCGAACAGGAATAGTGGTTTCATCGCACGATGGGGGTGATTAAATGAGAACGCGATCCGCCCGGGAAGTTCCTTTTGCGGATCATTAACAAAACTGCCAAATCTCGCGATCGCCCGTCCATGAGTCCTGTCGGGTTGCAGCACCGCTTTCACTCGCTATTCGTTTCACCCTCAGGCGATTGCCTTCGAGCCGACTCCCCGCTCATCTCCTCACTCCGGTCATGCCCTCCCCTCCTCAAATTCGTGCCGTCATCCGTCCGTTGCTCGCGGGCGCATTCTGCTGGGGTGTCCTAAGTTGCAGCAAACCACCTCCCCGGCGCAGCACGCTTTCCCCGGCCACCAGCGCCACCGCCACCGCGGTTGACGCCACCACTCTGCTTCAACGCCGGGAACTCGGCACCATGGGCGAACTGCCCGCCTGGATCTCCCACCTGAAAGTCATCGACCTCGATCAGGACGGACTCGACGACATCGTCTTCTGCGAAGCTCAGGACAACGAGGTCCGCTGGATCCGCCAAACCGCCCCCGGCTCCTTCGCCCCCGAAGCGTTGCTCGCCGCCGCCATGCGCGGCCCCGTGCACGTGGAAGCGGCCGACATGGACGCCGATGGCGACCTCGACCTCCTCGTGTCCAGCATGTCGGTCGTGTTTCCCAACAACGACCGCATCGGTGCCGCGTTCATCCTCGAAAACGACGGGGCCGAAGCCTTCACACCGCATGTCATCATCGAAAACACATCCCGCATCGTCGACATGCGGGCGGCCGACCTCAACGGCGACGGCCGCCTCGACCTCGCCCTCGCCCAGTTCGGCTACGATCAAGGCGAAGTCGCGTGGCTCGAACACGTCGGACCGAGCCCCTGGGACTTCACCCGCCACGTTATTCTCGAGCTCTCCGGCGCGGTCAATGTCGTGGTCGATGATTTCAACGGCGACCGCACGCCCGACCTCGTTGCTCTCCTCTCTCAACAGTGGGAAGAGATCTACTTTTTCCCCAACGATGGTCGCGGTCGCTTCACCGCTCAACGCATATGGGGTTCGACCAACGAGGACTACGGCAGCTCCGGCATCAGCGTGACCGACCTCAACCGCGACGGTCGTCCCGACGTGCTCTACTCCAACGGCGACGGTTTTGGCCCCGCCGCCACCCCCGGACCACGTCCCTGGCACGGCCTGCAATGGCTCGAAAACACCGGCGGCGGCGGCTTCCGCTACCATCGCATTGGCGACCTGCCCGGTGCCTACAGTCCCGTCGGCGTCGACTTCGATCAAGACGGTGCCATCGATATCGTCGCGTCCTCGGCCTACTCCGACTGGAACAACGCCAATCGCACCGTCACCTCCCTCATGTGGTTCAAAAACGACGGCCGGCAAAACTTCACCCCCCACATTCTCACCCGCGCGCCCAAGGACCTCATCACCGTCGGCACCGGCGATTTCGATGGCAGCGGCCGCCCCAGCCTCGTTACCGGCGGATTTTATATCTACCCCCCCTTTGACGAAGTAAGCCGCATCACCCTCTGGCACCGATGAAATCGAAACTGTCGGTCACAAATCCAGCGACACTCGCAGGGGAGGGACGACTTCCACGTCGTCCGTCCCCTGCCCCTCAGTTTACTCCTCAACCACGTCATGCGGACCGGGTGGAACCGGTCCCTCCGCAACAACCACCGCAACCTCATTCGCGGAAATCAGGATGAAATCGAAACCCGTGATCCGTCTGCTTATCGTCGTCGGCGGCCTCGGCCTCGCCGCCGGTGGCTGGTGGTGGTATCAAGCCTCCCAACAACAGGCACAAGTCGCCGCGTGGTTGCCCGCCGTGCCTGCTTTGGCGGACGCCTCCGACGAGCTCTCCGCCCGCATCACCGCGGCCGACGAACGCGCGCTTTCCCTTACCAACGCCGTCGCCGGGCTCGCCGAACTCAGCCGTCTGTATCACGCCAATGGTTACTACGACAGTGCCCTCGCCTCCTACGACGCTCTCGCTCGCATCCAACCCACGGAAGCACGTTGGCCGCATCGTCACGCGTCCATCCTGGCTGGATACGGCCAGGCCGAACCCGCCATCGTCCTCTGGCAACGCACCATCGAGCTCGCCCCCGCCTACGTGCCCGCTCGCCTGCGGCTCGCCGACCTGCTCCTCAAGTCCAACCAACCGCAGGCCGCGGCCGACGCCTACCGCGCCACGCTCGACGTCGATCGCGACAACGCCTGGGCCATCCTCGGGCTCGCCCGCATCGACTACGAAGCCGAGCGCTGGGCCGACGCCCGCCGCCACCTCGAACGCGTCGTCGCCCTGACCAACTACGCCCTCGGCTACGACCTGATCGTCTCGCTCTACGAACGGCTCGGCCTCGAGGATCGCGCCGCCGCCATCCGCGGCCGTGCCGAGGCCTCCGGGGCCTTTCGCGACCCGCCCGACCCGTGGCTGGATGAGCTCATGGCCGATTGCTACGACCCCTTCCGGCTCGCCCTCGAAGCCGGCACCAAAGCGCGTAGTGGCGATCCCACTACCGCGATCGCCTGGCTCGAACGCGCCATCGCCGTCGCCCCCGCCGATCTTTCCGCCCACTTCCAACTGGCCAATCTACTCGTGCAGCAACGCGACACCTCGCGCGCCCTCGCCCTCTACCGCCGTTGCACTCAACTCGACCCCGCCTTCGCCGACGGCTGGGCCCAGCTTTCCGGCCTGCAGGCGCAACTCGGCAACGACGTCGAAGCCGAACGCACGCTCGCCGCCGGCCTCGAGGCCGTGCCCGACTCGCCGGGCCTGCACCTCATGCGAGCCCGCAAACTCCGCGCCGCGGACCGCGTCGGCGCCGCCATCGCCGAGTATCGCACCTCCATTCGCCTACGCCCCAACGAACCGCGCGCTTACATCGAGTTAGCGGTCGCCTTGATTGACCAAAACCGTTCCGACGAAGCCATCGCCCTGATTCGCGAAGCGCTGGTCTACGATCCCGCCAACCCCACGGCCCTCGGCATCATGGCCTTCAAGAGCATCGAATCCGGCGATCGCACCGCCGCCGAGGAATGGTTGGCCAAAGTCGAAGCCCAACCCCGCATCGAACCCGCCCAAGCCGACCGCATCCGCGCCGCCTTCGCCCGCCAGTTCGGCGCGCGTTGACGCTTATTCGCGAAAATCCTCGAGCCACACGATACGCGTGCGCACCGGCTGCCCCCCGACTTTCCCCGGAACGAACCGGTAGTCCGCCACTTTTTCGTCAAAATTGCGGGCGAAGTAACGCGGCGTAGTCGACAGCTCACGGATGCGGGAAACCGTGCCATCAACCTCCACGATTCCGGTCCAAACCACTTTGTGGTCCGTGCGTTCTGTTGATACGATCGAACTCGATATGGTTTGGGACGGGTCTACGCCCAACACCTCAGCTCCACCGACCGACAAGGGGGACGACACAATCACCTGACCTTGGTAGTGTGCGCTTGGTGCTGATTCGGCACCGCGCATCAAAACAAAATCCGGACGCGTCAGCAAACGCGGGAATACATCAACCTCGCCAATTTCATGGACCCGGGCGCCCGGTGGCTCCGCCTGCTCGGACGGGGAGGGAATCTGAGCTGGATCAGTGTCCAGCCATGCCGCGATCGCAGTCAGGTCCCTCTCCCGTGCATAGTCTCCCGCCGTGCGCCGGGATTGATCCTTCAAATTGATTTTCGCGCCGGCGCGAAGCAACATGCGCACCAACACTTCGTTTTCCTCGCGCACGGCTTGGATCAACGGAGTGCGGCCTCCGGCGTCGTGCGCATTGGGGTTCGCTCCGGCGTCCAATAGTATCCGCGTTACCAATACGTTTCCGGCGTGCACTGCGATGTTCAGCAGCGGCACTCCACGATGACGTCGTTCGGGACTCAATCCGCGCTCCAGCATGAGTTGAAACAACTCGGTGTCATCGCTCCGCAGCACCTGCGACAGTGGCTCCGTATCGATAAATTTGATGCGAAGATTGCTATACTCCGCCAAGAGTTTCCGGCTCAACTCACGATCACCATGACGCGCCGCCGCACCGAGCATCTCGTTCCGAAAATAACTCGAATCCAAGCGCTCGTAAATCTCGGCCGCCACCGCCATGTGCCCACCTCGGATCGCGACTTCCAATGGGAAAACTCTGTCGCGGGTGCCACCATGTTTCGCGCCGTGATCAAGCAGCCATTCGGTCGCCGCCACGCGCCCTTTGTTTGCGGCCCAATGCAGGGGCGAACTTCCCAAAAAATCCTTGTGATCGATATCCGCCCCGGCCGCCACCAACGCCTCCATGGCGGCGAGATTGTCCGATTCCGCCGCCACGTGCAGCAACGTGAAACCGGCACCACGGGACGCACCTTGATCAAGGTTGTCGATCTGCGCCAACTCCTGCTCCCACCCCTCGGTGGCACCGGCCACGATTTTCACCAACATCCGTTGCTGCGCTACGCTCTTGAACCAGGGTCGCGGGGGCAAGAATTTGCCGTCTTTGTGCAGTAAAACGACCGGACTCCCGGGAGGCGCGGTTTCGCTCACATCCCATTTCACCGCGTCGGCCGGAAAGGCACCGGAGGGGTGAAGTTTCGGTTGGATGGACTTCACCTCCATCCATTCGATCCGTTCGTCACGAAACCAGACAAACACGGCCAGGGCATCCTCGACTTCGGCTTCGGTCCATGGCGCCGTGCGCGACATCGAGATCTCAGTCCACTGCAAGTGCGTGGGATGATCGGTGGCGGCATCAATTCGGGTGTGGGTGGTGCGGTAGGAGGGCGACGGGTAGAACAACTCGGCGTGTTCCAACCAGTCTCCCTCCAGCATCCAACTTTGCGGCGCCCCGCCTTCGGTCGCGTTGTCCGAGCCGGTCGAAATGAGCCGTAACTCGGCGGCCGGTAACGAGACCGCCCATACCACCGCCTGCCCAATGAGCGCCCACTGCCACCACCGCGTTAAAATCGTTTTCATGAGAGTTTAGAGTTCCGTCTGCTTTTCACCACCGTCGGAACAACAGCGACGAAGCGTTGCTGCGCGTAATAAAAAAACTTTCGGTTTCGCCGTCAGCATCCATATCCACTCTGACAATCGAGCGCGCCGGACCCGGCACCACGAATCCGGATTCGTGGGGTGCCATCGCAGTAAACCCGCCCTGGCCGTCACCTTGCAGCACCTGGCCGATGCCGCCGCTGAAAGGGCCGACCAGCTCGATCGGGCTGTGGTCGTTTTGGCCGGCGGCGATATCGAGGTGTCCGTCGCCATCAAAGTCGCCCGCGACCATCGCCGTAATCGGTGCGACCTGCGCGAGGCGGGGGAACGCGACAAAGCGATGCGCTCCGTCGGGCTGACTCAGAAACACGCCGCTGCGAAACTCGGTGGTTTCGAGCCGCGTCGCATTCGCCATCGCTTCCTCGCCCAGAATCTCCGACAGGGTCGCCGCCGCGTAATCGGCCGTGCGGCGGTAGCTGCGACCGAGGCTGCGAATCTCCCGACTCAGGTCCTGCAACTCGCGACGCGGATAGAGTTGGCCGTTCTCCCAATAGGCTTCGATCAGCGTGGGGCTCGCGCGACGACGACGGCTGAAATTGCCGTGCAGCAACACCGCCGGCGCCTCCGGCGAGGCTTGATACGCGGTATTCAATCCGAGATTACCGGCCGCAAGATCCACTCGACCGTCGCCGTTAAAATCTCCCACCGCCAACGATGACCACCAACCGCTCGCCGCCGCGCCCAGCGCACGCTCGCTGAAACCGCGACCCGTTTCGTTGTGCCAATAACGCACCGGCCCCCACTCGGTCGCGACCACCAGATCGTCCCAACCATCGCCATCAATATCCACCGCCACTGCGGCCGTGACCATGCCGGTTTGCGTCAGCGGTGAATCAACTTTAACGAACGTGCCACCGTCGTTGCGCAACAGCACGCTCGCCGGACCGAGCGGATACTCTCCCGGCTTCACCCGGGCACCGATAAACACATCGAGATCACCGTCCTGATCGAAGTCCGCCGCCACCACGGCTCCGGCGCTCAGCGGCATCTCCGGCAACGTTCCTGCCGACGCCGCCTGGAATCCGCCGCGATTCAAAAACAACTGCGGCTGGTAGGCGGCGGGGCTCACTTGCGTGTCTGCTCCCGTGCGAGTGACCAACAGATCGGGTCGTCCATCGCCATCGGCTTCAAACAGGAGCAAAGGACCCATGGCGACTCCGACGGGCTCGGCCAAATCGGGGGCCGGGCCACTGGAAAAGGCGCCGTTGGCGGTCGCCACTAGAATACGTGGAGGGCTGCCCGAAGTGCCGCCCACCACTAAATCGGGGCGGCCGTCACCGTTGAGATCACCGGTCACAACATCCGGTCCGGGACGATTGAAACGGCGATAAAGCAGGGGCTGGCCGTTCGGTTCTTCAATGGCTCGTTCCACGGCCGGAACGGCGGCGTTCAATGCGGCGCTGACTTCGGTGAACCATGGCCGCGAAGACGGCGCGGCGACAACGGGATCGGCCGAACCATCCTCTGTAATCACGAGGCGTTGGTTGACCGGCAGATCGTGGAAAATCTGGGCGCGGCCATTCGGCCACGTCACGGTGAGTCGCTCAATGTGCGTCGCATCACCGAGACCGAAATGCGCCACGGCTTCACTCGTCGAAAGGTAACCACGGGTCGGTTGGATGCGGCGGATCTGCGTGCCGTCAGCGGTCTCGATTCGCACCGTTGCACCAACGCCAAAGCGGTTGGATTTCGAGCCGCGCAGCGCCACGATCAGCCGTCCACCCTTGGTGCTGTCATTGCGGTAAATCGAAACGCCGCGCTGGTAGTTGCCATAGATGACATCGAGGTCGCCATCGCCGTCGAAATCGGCCGTAGCGGTGCCGAAACTCACGCCGGGGTGCGCGAGACCCCACGCCGCGCCGACGGATTCAAAGCGAAGGTCGCCGGTATTGCGGAAAGCCAGATTGGTTTCATTGAGCACGGGGCTTTCCTGCATGATACGCACGGGCTCGGCCGGGTTCTCCGAGATCATGATACGCTCCAGCAAATCGGCCCCGTGATATTCGCGGTTCATGCCGTTGGTGACGTGCAAATCGACGCGGCCGTCATGGTCAAAATCCTCGAAACGCACCGACCACGTCCAGTCGGTGGCGCGCACGCCCAGCAAGGTCGCGGCTTCGAGCATGCGCCCGGTGCCCGTATTGAGGAAGAGCGCGTTGTGCATGAGCTGCGGCGGCACGCCCGAACTCTCGTCGTTTTTCTGTCCGCGAATGCGCGAGCCCGCCATTGAGCGTTGATCCTTCTCGTGCGAGGTCGCGGCCATGTCGGCGACCAGCAGATCGAAGCGACCATCGCTATCCACGTCGGCGAAGTCCGCGCCCATGGAATAGTGCGACATCTGCGGCACGGTGGTGTTGATCACGTCCGTGAAAGTGCCGTCGCCATTATTTCGATACAGCTGATCGGGCGTGGCGAAATCGTTCGCCACATAAAGGTCACTCCAACCGTCGCCATCAAAGTCCCACCACGTCGCCGAGTGCCCGGAGGTCGCGCCGCGAATACCCGCCCGGTCGGTCACGTTGGTGAAGGTGCCGTCGCCGTTGTTGCGAAACAGATAGTCGCGGCGTCCGTCGGGAAACTTGGCGTAATCCATCATGTTGGTCTGCACGTAGACATCGAGCCAGCCGTCGTTGTCGTAGTCGCAGAACACGCCCATGCCCGAGCCGTCGACGACCGCCAGTCCGCGCGCCGCCGCCTCCTCCCGGAACGTGCCGTCCCCCTGGTTGACGTAAAGGCGGTTCGGCGCGCCGTGACGACAGACGTAAAGGTCGAGCCAGCCGTCGTTGTTCACATCGGCAAACGCCGCGCCCTGTTCCCAGGCTTTGAGCGTTTTGCCGTCGTCGCCGCCAAAGAGGCCGCCGAGCAATCCGCTGCTCGCTTTGCCTCCGCCCAATCCCGCCGCCGCGGTCACGTCGTCGAACCGCCAGTTGCCGAGGTTGCGAAACAGGCGCGAGGTCTCCGTCTTGCTCACGACGAACACGTCGACGCGGCCATCGTTGTCAAAGTCGCCCGCCGCCACGCCCGTGCCCATCGCCCCAAAGGTGAGTTCGCGATAAAGCTCCCCCCACATGCGCGGGTCGTCGTAATTGTTGGTAACTTTGATGCCCGCTTTTTCGGCGGAAAGTTCGGTGAACATTGTCGCCCCCGCCGGCTGCGAGCGCGGGGCCAGCGGTTGTTCCGTCACCTGCGCCGACAGCGCAGTGGCCAGCAGTCCCAACGTTGCCGCGACCCGTCTCATCGCGCGATCATCAGCTCCGTTTCGCCGGCCGACACGGGATGCGTGGTGGTGACCCCATCCGGCCAGCGCACCATCACGTCGACGGGAGCATCCTCCGGTGTCCAGCGCCGGAAAACTCGCGGCGAGGACTGGCTGAAATACCCGCCCCCGGCGTAAACCTCACTCACCTGCTCCGTCCCACTCGCCAGACGCAGCGTCACCCGGGCACCGATGGCCGACCGATTGCCGGACTGACCGCGCAAACGAATCACGAGCGCCCACGTCTTCGCCACGCCGCCATCAGTGCGCACGAGTCCGTCGAGAAACCCGGCGGCGGGGCGGAGCGTGTTGGAAAACGCCTGCATCGGGCCATTGTTGCGCGTGACGACAAAATCGGGCACGGCGTCCGCATTCACGTCGGTGACGACCAACGCCTTCGCATCGCCCGGGACGAGCAGGCGGGAATCCTGCGGCGGCACGGGCGTAAAGCCCCCCTTCCCGTCTCCGACCAGCAGCTGACTCACCCCGCCGTCGAACCGACCCACGAATGACATGGGGGAAAAACTGTTCTGCACGGCATAAATGTCGGCGTGACCATCGCCGTTGAAATAACCCGTCGCAATGCCCTGCAGCGGCGCGATCTGAGCGATGCGCGGCAGCGGGAAGAACATCCAGGCGCCGCCGGGCTGGCTGAGAAACACGCCGCTGCGCAGTTCGGTGGCCGCGAATCGTTCCGCTGTATCCAGTTTTTCCTGATCCACGATTTCCGCCAGGGTGGCGGCGGCGAAATCGTCGTTGCGCCGAAACGCCCGCCGCACGGTCGGCACCGCGCCGCCGATCGCCTTGCTCGTCCGGCGCGGCAGCAGACGCCCGTGCTCGTAGTAGGCCTCGATGATACGCTTGGCCCCGCGCCCCCGCCCCCGGAAATCTCCGTAAAACAACAGTGCCGGTTCCGACGGCGAGGCCGCGTAGGGCGTATTCAAGCCAGCATTACCGGCGACATAGTCGGGTCGTCCGTCCCCGTTGAAATCGGCCGCGGCCAGCGAAGTCCACCACCCCGTTCCGGCGGCGGCGAAGCCCCACTCCGCCGACTGATCGGTAAAACCCCGGCCGGCGTCGTTGCGAAAGGCCCGGATCGTGCCCCACTCCAGCGCCAACAGCAGGTCCGGCCAGCCATCGCCGTCCACATCGCTCCACAGCGCGGACGTCACCATACCGACCGCCGCCAAATCGGGGGCGACGGTCGCCGTGACGTCGGCCAGGCGGCCACCTTGATTGTGCAGCAGGGCGCTGCGCGGCGCCTCCGGATAGTAGCCGGGTTGCACCCGCCCGCCGAGAAACACATCGAGCCGACCGTCGCGGTCGAAGTCGGCCGCCGCCGCCGCCCCCACGCTGATGGGGAGCGGAGGCAGGCTGCCGTCCGGCGCGGGACTCATCCCCCCGCCACCGGCGTTCAACAGGAGCAAGGGTTGGTAGGCCGCGTCGCCCGCCGGCAAGCTGTCGGTGGTGCGGGTGAGCAACAGGTCCAGGTCGTCGTCGCCGTCCACATCGATCAGCAGCAGGGGGCCGTCGTTCAGCGTTTGATGCGAGGTGAGCTGCGCGATGGAACCATGGACAAACCTCCCGGACGCCGTGCCCGCGATGATCCGGGCCGGCGTGGCGGTGGTGCCGCCCAGGACCATGTCCTCGCGGCCATCGCCGTTGAGATCGCCGACGGCCAGTCCGGGCCCCAGCCGATCAAAGCGGGTCGGAATCAGCGGTTGTCGGGTGTTTTCTCTAAACGCCCCTTCGCGGGACACCAGATCCAGACCGGTCTCCGCGGTCGCATCGACATACCCGTGGCGAGAGTGACCGGACTGCTCTTCCGCAGCGGGTTCGTTCGCTTGCTCCGTGATCAGGTAGCGCTGGTCGGCCGCCAGATCCGTATGCACCTGCACCGCCCCGCTGGGCCAGGTGATGCGCAGAGTGTCGACGCGATCAATCGCACCCAAACCAAAGTGCACCAATGGTTCGCTGCTGGAAAGGTAACCGCGCGCAACGACCACTTCGCGAGCCTGACGACCGGCGGACGTGAACACCTCGACTTTGGCCCCGACTCCGAAGCGGTTCGACTTGGTCCCGCGGAGCGCGATCTGCACGCGATGGCCGGTGTCGCAGTCGTTGCGCAGCACGGTGACGCCGGCACCGTAGTTGGCGCAGACGAGATCAAGATCGCCGTCGTTATCCAAGTCACCGAAGGCACCGCCGAAGGATACGCCGACTTGATCGAGTCCCCACGCGGCGCCGACTTCCTCGAACTGCAGGTCGCCTAGGTTGCGGTAGGCCAGATTGGCTTCGTTGAGCGGCGGGCTGTCCTTCATCGTGCGCAGACGCACGGACGGATTTTCGGCCAGAATGATGCGGTCACGCAGATCCGCGTTCTGGTATTCACGGTTCATGCCGTTGGTGATGTGCAGGTCGAGCCAACCGTCGTTGTCCAGGTCTTCAAAACGGGTCGACCAGGTCCAGTCGGTGGCGTCGATGCCCGCGAGCACGGCAGCTTCCTGCATGGGCGGCGTGCCCGTGTTGAGAAACAGCGTATTGCGCAACTTTTGCGGCGCGAGGGTCGGACTATCGGCGTCCTCGCGCGAAAGTTCGCGGGAGCTGGCCATGCCGCGCTGATCCTTCTCGTGCGTGGTGGTGGCCATGTCGGCGACGAAGAAATCGATCAAACCGTCGTTGTTCACATCACCGGAATCCGCCCCCATGGCGGAGTAAGCCATGCCGGGCACGACGTCGTGGATGACGTTGGTGAAGGTGCCGTCCTGATTATTTCGATACAGGTAATCGGCGGGCGCAAAGTCGTTGGCCACATAGATGTCGGGCCAACCGTCGTTGTTGTAGTCCCACCAGGTGGTGGAGTGCGCGAGGTTGGGTCCGAGCAGGCCGGCGGCATCGGTGACGTTGGTGAAGGTGCCGTCGCCGTTGTTGCGAAAAAGGTAATCGCGCTGGCCGCCGTGGGATTCATTGGCCGTGAGCATGTTGGTCTGCACGTAGACATCGAGCCAGCCGTCGCGGTCGAAATCGGCGAAGGCCCCGACGCCCGACGCATCCGCCACAGCCAGTCCGCGCGCGGCAGCCTCCTCTTTAAACGTGCCGTTGCCTTGATTGATGAAGAGCCAGTTGGGCACGCCCCAACGGCAGACGTAGATGTCGAGGAAGCCATCGTTGTTCACGTCGGCAAAGGTCGCGCCTTGTTTCCACTCCTCCACGCCCGCGTCGGCACTGCCTCCGCCGCCGAAGAACCCTCCGCTGCTTTTGCCGGAACCGCCCAAAATACCGGCGGAGTTTGTAACGTCCTCAAACTTCCAATCGCCGCGATTGCGGAAGAGTCGGCAGGTCTCGGTTTTGCTGACCACGAAGATATCCGGCCAGCCGTCGTTGTCGTAGTCGCCGATGGCCACGCCCGTGCCCATGCCGCCGAGGGCGAATTCCTGGTAGCGGTCGCCCCACATGCGCGGGTCGGCGTAGTTGTTTTCTGTCACGATGCCGGTGCGCGACGACGGCATTTCGCTGAACATGGTGGCCCCGCGCGGAGCGGTGCGTGGCGCGAAGGGTTCCGATTCCGGCAACTGAGCCGAGACGGCGGCCGCGCCAAGGGAGGCCCACAGACACGAGCGCCAAGTCCGGCGTCGCGCGGAGGTTGAAAGAGGGAAAGCAAACATCAGAAAGGGGAGCGAAAACGAGACCGCGCTCCATCATTTGAGTCAAGGGAACGCCTTTCGTTCCGCGACCGTTAAACGGGACGACGCTTGCCTCGCCCGGGAGGGTGCGAATCATGACGCGTTTCGCCCTTCTAGCGACCGCCCTGAGCATGAAGTTAACCGCCCTTTTGAGCAAAGCCCCCTGGTGGATCCCGCCCCTCGCCGTCATCGCGCTGGTTTGGTGGTCCGATTGTGCCGCTATGCAGCGGATCGATTACGTTTCGGGGCTCCACACGCAGGACCTGCACCTGACCCCCGACGACGGTTCAGTGAGCGGTTTCGCGGGCGGACGCCGCCGCATGATCATCCCCGCTCACAGCAGCGAAAGTTTCGAGTGGGTCGTGCAGACCCAGCGGATGCAGCACCAAGACGTGTGGCGACTGAAGCAGGTCGACTACGACAATGCCCCCACCGGCCGCGCCGTGGAATCGCCTTCGGCCTACCGCTGGTGGTTGGCCACGGTCGCGAATTTTGCGGGTGACGCGTCTTCCGCCGGCGGTCGCATTGAAAACGCCGCTTTGATTGCCGACCCGGTGCTGCACATGGCGCTGATTCTCGGCGTCGCGGTTTTTGTCGGTTGGCAATGGGGCGGGATCGCCGCCGGTGTGGCCGCCATTTTGACGGGATTGGCGTTGCCGGTGTTGGCGTCCTACTACCCCGGCGTGCCTGGTGATCGCGGCTTGGCCACTGCGCTGGTGGCCGCGTCGGCGTTGCCCTTGCTGGCGGGAATCCGCTCGCAGCAACGCGGACGCAACTCGCACCTGTTCTTTGCCGTCGCGGGCTTGGCCAACGGATTACTGCTATGGGTTTCGGTGCATCGCGGCGTTCCCATGCTGATCGGCAGCGGTCTCGGCGGTCTTTTCGCCGCGTGGCTGGTGACCGGAAAAACCAACGAACCCAGCAAGGCATTTCCGTGGTGGACGTGGGCGGTGACGGGCGCAGTCGCGGTGGTGAGTCTTTACCTGCTGGAATACGCGCCCGACCGGCTCGATTGGAAGGCACAGCGTCTGCATCAAGCACATCCACTTTACGCCGTCGCTTGGCTGGGCGGCGCTGTGCTCTGCGGGCAGGTGCAGGCCTGGCTCCGCGAAGGTAAGGCCGCCTGGACCCGGCGCAACATCGCCAAAAGTGTCGGCGGTTTGATCGTCGTGGCCGCGATCCCGGTCATCATGCGCGTGACCGGCCAATCGGGCTTCCTGGGCGCGGGCACGTCGGCGCAACATCTGGGATTCGTGCCGGGGCTGAGCTCCGCGAGTTCGTTCTCGGTCTGGCTGAAGTCGGCGGGCGGCAGCGCGGCATTTTGGAGTCTGGCATTGCCGCTGGGTTTCGTGGCCGCCGCGCTCTGGCATTTGATGCGAAAGTCGCTGGCGGAAACGGAACGGGGCGCGATTGGTGCCGCGTTTGTCTTCGTCCTCGTCGGCTTGGGATTCGCGATTGTGCATCTTTCCTGGTGGTGCACCGTCGGCGTGCTCGTCGCGATCCTCACCGCCCTGCTGATTCCGGCGCTGCCACGAGGTAAAACCCAATGGATCGTCGCCGCCCTCGCGCTGGCGAGTGTCTTGCCCGGCGCGGCGGTGTGGGGTCCGCAGCTTTCGGCCGAAACCCGCCAGGAGCTCACGCAGACCGACGCGCAAAGCCTGGTGGAGCGGCACCTCGCACATTGGTTGTCCACTCGCACCGACGAGTATCACTCGGTCGTGCTCGCGCCGCCCGAACTGACGCCTTCGTTGTATTACTACGGCGGGGTGCGGGGGCTGGGTTCACCGTATCGCGAGAATGAGGCCGGCTTTGTGGCGGGGGTGCGTATCGCCAGTGCGACGTCGCCCGACGAATCCTTCGCCTTGGCGACGCAACGCGAACTCTCGCACATTATCATGCCGTCGTGGGACGACTTTCTGGACGAATACGCCCGGCTGGGCGCGGTGCAGGTCGAGCACACGATGGTGGCCATGTTGCACAATTGGCTGCCGCCGCGCTGGCTGCGTCCGGTCCATGTCGCCCTGCCAAACGTCGAGCCATTCGACGCGCTGTCGGCGGTGGTCTTTGAAGTGGTCGAGACGCAGGACAACGCCACTGCGCTGAGCCGATTGGGGGTGTATTTTGCCGAGACCAAACAAACCCGGTTCGCCTCCGCCATCGCGCAGACGTTGACCGATTCGTTCCCGTCAGACTTGGGTGGCTTGGTTGCGCAGGCCCAGATCGCGGCCGCGTTGAGTAACCGTCCGCGCTTTGAGGCGGCGATTCGCGCCATCATTCCCTACGTGGAAGAGGAGCGCGACGGAGATCTGCTGTGGGATCGCCGCGTCAATCTCGCCAACGTGTTGATGCTCGGCCAACAAGAGGACTATGCGCGTGAGCAGGTCCAATACTGCATGGATGAAGTCGACGACTATTGGCTGAAATCCGTCTCCGTGCCGACGCTCTTTCGTTTTATCATCCTATGCCGATCGCTCGATGAACCCTTCCCCGAGCCGGAATTGGAAACGGCTGCGATCAATCGCCTGCCGGCCGCGTGGCGGGAACGCTTGTAACATCGGACCATGGCACGCTCATGAAACGTCGCTCTCCTGCGGTTCTGCCTCTCGTCGTCGGCGTGGTGCTCGGCGGCGCAGCCGGATGGTTCGCCATAAAATCATTCGCTCCCAAATCCATCGCCCCGAGCGCGGGAGCTGCGCCCACCGCGACGGTGCCCGCCATCGACCTGGCCTACACGCCGGTCGCCATCGGGGCATCGGTGGAATCCCTCGGAAGACCGACCGTGACCAACGTGCAAGCGTTCGATCTGGATCAGGATGGTCGCCTCGATGTGCTGTATTGTGAGGCCTCGACCAACACGGTGCGGTGGGTGCGCCAGATCGCGGGCGGACAATTCGTCGAGTCCACGATCGGCACTCAACTTCCCGGTCCGGTGCACGTCTGGGCGGCGGACATTTACGGCAACGGACGCCTCGATGTGCTCGTCGCCTGCATGGGGCAAGTGATGCCCAACAACGATCCCATCGGCGCGGTTTTCGTCTTGGAGAATCGGGACAACACCCGTTTCGAACGCCGCGCCATTCTCAGCGATGTCGCCCGCGTGACCGACGTGCGCGCGGCCAATCTGCGCGGCCATGCCGACGGCCGTCTCGATCTCATCGTCGGCCAGTTCGGCTACGATCAAGGCGAAACCCAGTGGCTCGAAAATCGCGGCGACTGGACCTTTGCTGGTCACAACGTGAACCAACAATCCGGAGCGATTCACACGCCAGTGGCTGATTTCGACGGCGACGGACGCCCGGACTTTGCCGCCCTGATTTCGCAGGAGTGGGAAGAGGTGCACCTGTTTCGCAACCAAGGCGACGGGCGTTTCGCAGACGAAATTCTGTGGGGCTCCACGAACGAGGATTTCGGCAGCAGCGGCATGAAGGTCGCCGACCTGAACCGCGACGGTCGACCCGATCTGTTGGTAAGCAACGGTGATGGTTTCGACTATTCCGTGCGCGGTCCCCGCCCCTGGCACGGCGTGCAATGGTTGGAAAATCGGGCCGACGGCTCGTTCGCCTACCACCACATCGGCAACATGCCGGGAGCGTTCGCGCCCTCCCCCGCCGACCTCGATGGTGACGGGGATATCGACCTCGTCGTAGTCAGCGGTTTTGGCGATTGGTCCAACACCGAAACCGTGGCGCTCATGGCGTGGATCAATGACGGCCGGGAGCAGTTCACCGCCCATCCATTGGCATTGATTCCGATCCAAATGATCACCGCCGCCACGGGAGACTTCGACGGCGACGGCATCCCGGAAATCGTGACCGGCGGCTACCACGCATTCCCTCCGCACGAGAACATGAGCAACATCACCCTGTGGCGAAAGAACTGACCGATTCTCGATCGGGTCGTCGCTGGGCGGGACCGATCGTTGCCGCCGTCGGCGCGGCGACCGCAGCAGGCATCGGTGCCTACTTCGTCCTGCCCGCGCCTGCGAGCGAACAGGTGCAGTCCGCGCTCCCGGCACCACCGGACGCCACGGCACTTTCTCCCCAGTTTCAAGCCGCGCTCGATCAAGCGTGGCAGGCCGTGCAACAAGACCTGTCGGTCGACGCGCTCGCGGACTACGCCCGCCTCCTCCACGCCAACGACTTTGCTGCGGAGGCCGAAATCTCCTGGCGCCTGCTGCTGCAATGGGACGAAGACGACGGGCACTGGCCCTATTATCTGTCGCACCTACGCCGGGACGCTGGAGATATCGGTGAAGTGGCGGCACAACTTCGAGAGACGGTCATCCGCAATCCGAGTTATGCACCCGCCTGGCTTCAACTCGGCGATCTCGCGTATAAATCCGGCCAAACTGTCGCGGCCGAAACCGCCTACACGCGCCGCCTCGAGTTGGTCCCTGGCGACCCCTACGCCCGCCTGGGATTGATTCGCATCGCACTCCGCCAAGATCGCCGCGCAGACGCCACGGAAGCACTGCTCGCGCTCACCCACGACCATCCGGGATTTTCAACGGCGCACAATTTGTTGGCCCAACTGTGGACCGAACGCGGCGAGCGCAAACGCGCCCGTGAAGCCCGCTGGACGGGACAACAGGCCGGTCGCTTCGCCGAGGCGGATGATCCGTGGATCGAAGAGTTGAAGGCGTTTTGCTACCGACCCGACCGGCTGCTGTTTCTCGGCATGAAGGCGTTTCAAAACAACGTCGGAGATCGCGGTGTCTCTCTCTACGAGAAGGCGATTGCGAACGCCCCCACCGATCCCAACGCGCACGTCTTGCTTGGTGACCTCTATCTCAAGCTCAACCAACCCGAGCGGGCGGTGGACGTGCTCCAGGAAGCCCGGCGACTCGATCAACCTGCGCCCGCGCTTTCCGTCTTCGCCAGCCTGGCCAATGCTCTCCGTCAAACCGGACAACTCGAATCCGCCGCAAACATCGTCGACGAAGGTCTGACCGTTCATCCGCGGGCTCCTGAGTTGTGGGTCGAGAAAGGCATCACGCTCCGCGCCGGCGGTCGCACGCCGGCAGCGATCGAAGCATTCAGTCGCGCACTGGAACTCAGCCCCAATCACACCGAAGCCAACTTCAACCTCGCGGTGTTGCGCTACGATCAGGAGGAGACGGTGGCGGCGCTGTCTCATTTTGACCGTGCGTTGATCCTGCAACCCTCGTTTGCCCCCGCCCTCACCTTTCTGGCCCAGTATCACTTGTCGACCGGCGATCTGGAGATTGCCCGCCCGTTGGTCATGCGACTCCTCGAAGCCCACTACGGCGTGCCGGAAGTCAAACGCACGGGCGCCATGTGGTATTTGCGCGCAGGCATGGCCGCATTGAGTGCGGAGCGCGCCGGCGAAGCGTCAGAGTATTTTGAATCTGGATACGAGTTGGACTCCACCATTGCTGACCTGGCCCTCAACGTGGGCTCGAGCCGTCTCGGTGCCTCTCGCTTCGCGGAGGCCGTCTCGCCTCTGGAAAACTACCGGGAAATGCGGCCGGAAGATCCGTCCGGGTGTTTCTTTCTCGCCCAGGCTTACCTGACGCAACAGCGCCGTCGCGAAGCCCGCAACCTGCTCGCCCAGGGCGCGGAGTTGGCAGAGAGCCAGGGTAACAGTCGGCTGGCGCAGATCTGCCGCAGCATGCTGCAGCAAACTCAGCGCTGATCTCGTCACCGGATCGGCAATCGGGTCCACATCGTTATCATCCTAATTAACGCAGTTCACAGAAGTTAACAAAGCGTTGTAATGACGTGAGTTAAATCGAGTAAACTGCATGGCATCCAACTCACCTTACGGATGAAGAAATTGATGCCCATGATCGCCTGCAACTCGTTCCAGCTTCGTGCTCTTCGTTGCCTTCTGTAAAATCCAACTGCGAAATCTCGGTTCATTCACAGTCATCGCGTGCTCGTCCGCGGGCGTATCGCGGGCATAAAAAAAACGCCTCCCCGGAGGGAGGCGTTTGAATTCTTACGTTGGAAGTTCGATTAGAACTTGAACGTGTTGGTGAGCGTCCAGCTCTGGTGCGGACCGATGCGATAAGTCGCCGGCGTGCCGTCAGGCTGCACCGTGACCGGGATCAGGTTGTTGCCTTCACCCACATTGCGGACGTTGAGCTGCACGCGCCAGTCGATCTTCTCGCTGAGGCGGCGGCTGTAACCGACCCACAAGTCGATGTTCGTCTCCGCCGGACCACGATACGGGTTGGCGAGGTCGAAGTTGGCCTTGGTGGGGATGTCCGGGTTGGGGATCGGCGGGTAGCCGATGATCACGTCATCCTGCCAACGCAGCGCCATGCCGACGTTGACGCCCTTGAGCATGCCTTCGTCGAAGTCGTAGTTGGAGATGGCGTTGAAGCGCCATTCGCGAAGCTCAGGAACTTGCGTGCCTTCTTGCAGCTTACGAGCGGCCCATTCGGCACCGATGTTGGTGTTCCATTGGAACAGGGAGCGCTCGTTGCCGGCGCCGCCCCACCAGATGCGGAGGTCACCCACGCCGCCGTCAGCACCCGTGTTGAGGGCCGTCTCGTAGTTCTCGATGAACTCGGAGAGGTTCTCACCACCGATGTTGTTGCGGGAAGCGGTCGTCTTGGACGCGTTGAACGTCAGACGCCAGTTGCGGGTCGGTTGAGCATTGAACTCGATTTCATAACCCTTGGAGATGGCGTCCTCGGGGACGGTGAATCCGGCCGGGGTGGAGGAGCTGATACCGTCGTTCTGCCAGTCCACGAGGTCGATGCCCCAGGCTTCGTAGAAGCGAGGATCAACCGTGGCTTGGTAGGCACGCCAGGCGGCGATAACGTTTTGCTCACGCACGCGGGCGGCAGCTTCGTCTTCACCGTTTTGACCAGCACCGTAGTTGTAACGACCGTTGTCGTCAGCGTCATCCGGGCCTTGGGTGTTGATGGTGTCACCGGCGAGGTTGAACTCGTAACGGTTGACCCAGTTGCCGGACCAAGCTTGGGAAGCACCCACGAACCAGGCACCGTTCAGGCCGGAGCTGGAGTTACGGAGCACTTCGGTCTCATACTTGTTCACCTTGAGGGAGAAACGGCCGTCCTTGGACTCGAGCAGGACACCGACATCGGTGGTCGTGCCGGCAGGAGCCGCGATCGGCTCGCCATAGGCGTCAACACGCTCGGCGGCGGGCTGGAAGTTCTCAGACTCATTGTAGAAAACGGTCGTGAGGAACGGCAGGCGCTCGGTGAGGTTCTTGATACCGGGGAGTTGGTCCAAGTGAGCCACCACGGAGTAGCTGGTGGATTCGACGATCAACTCGTTGAAGTCATCCTTGTCGATCTTGTAGACGCTCGGGCTGAGGTTGATACGATCAGTCGGGGCCAATTGGGAGCCGTCCGCCTGATTGTTCATGTCAGCCGAGACCGCCCAGGATTTGGCGGTGTCTTCACGCCAGCCCCAGGTGCCGACGATGGCGTTGTCCCAGAAGTGGGCCTGCCAGACGAAGGCTTGCGACTCAACCTCGCTGGAGGTGAGACGGGCAAACGTGGTGTGAGCATCACGGTTGGCACCGTTGTTGTCCTCGGAGTCGGTGATGGTCACCGGCTCGTAGCGCCAGCCCACATAGTTGGAGAGGTTGTTCGACTGCGTGTCGTCGCCATCCTCGGAACCGACCGGGTAATACGGGTTGAACCAGTAGTCGTCGTAGCCGACGTTGGGATTGTTCCAGGTCGTGTCGAATACGCGGATGGCGTAGTCTTTCGGCATGTCGAACTGCGTGGTCACGCGAGGGATGTTCGCGCCCGCGGCGGACGAGGCGTTGGACAGCGAATCACCGAGGTAGATGATCGAGTGCGGCTGCAGGAAGTTCGAATTGAACTTCTGCTGACCCAGGTCATCGAGGCGGTTGGACAGGAAGTCCTTGTATTCGCTGTTGATGTTGTAGCGGATCCAGCTGCGGTTGTCGCTGTCGGCCGTTTCATTGGCGACCAATCCGGTGAAGGTGTGCTTACCGAGCAGGCGCTTGAAGGTCGACGGACTGTCGGAACGAGCGAAGTCGTGGGTGAAGAACGCCGTGGCGCGGAAACCGTCACGCTCCGTAGCGGTCGAGCTGTTGCCGCCACCGCCGGTGCCACCCACAAACGCGCGACCCACATTCGGGTTGGGCGTGCCGTCGGCGAACGGCTCGTTGCCTCCATCAGCACCAGCACCGGCGATACCGGCGGGTGTGCCATCGGAATAGACGGCCATGAAGTCAATGTAGAGACCTTGGTTGGCGCCACTGAGGAGCGAAAGACGACCGTTGTCGTAGCTCTCCTGGTTGAACACCAACTCGAAACCGAACTTGTCGTTCATGAAGGTTTGGGCGAGCGAGATGTTAAACGCATCAAAGTTCTGCCATTCCTTCTTGTTCGGACCATCGATCAGGTTGTTGTAGAAGTCATAAACCGTGGGATCGCTGAGGCTGCGGTCCTTGTAGACACCGAACTGAGCGTAAGGAAGACCTTCCTTAACGGCGTAGTCGGAGTATTGATTGACGCCACCCATCCGGTGGAAGCCGAGGGAGATGTCGTCATCACGGGTGCCATCGGTGTTGCGGCCACCTTCACCGGAACCGTCACGAATTTCGGACTGTTGGGCGAGGGATGGGCTCACGCTGCCGTTGCCATCGAAGTAGAAGAAGGGGCTGTCAAACGCACCGGCGAAACCACCGATCCAAGGCTCAAACGCCGGATTCGGGGAACCCGCATTCGGGCCGCCGTTGTAAGCCGGACGCTGCTGACCGTGGTTCGGGCGACCGGTGTTGTCGTCCTGCAACTGGAACGCATTGAAGGTCTCCTTGTTCAGGCCGTCGGTGTAGAACCAAGGCGTGATGTAGTCCAAGGGAGGCAGGGTGCGGGGACGGTTCGAGTTGATCTGACCATCTTCGAAGTTGGCCTTGATGATCGTGCGAGCCGAACCGCGCTTCAGGAACTCCGGCTCAAAACGCACGGCGGCGTAGATACGCTCGGAATCCTGGAAGGCCGGATCCTGTTGGTAGCGGGTGTCGTCCTTGACGGCGGACACACGCACGGCGAGTTGGTCCTCAAGCAGCACGCGGTTGAAGTCAACCGAAGCGCGAGCGGAGCCGTAGCTGCCGACGCGGAAGGCAACTTCGTTCGAGTTCTTGAACGAAGCCTGCTTGGTGCCGGAGTTGATGATACCAGCCGGGGAACCTTGACCGAACAGAATGGAGTTCGGGCCGCGCTGGAGATCGACGCGGTCGATCGAGTAGCCATCCCAAGGGATGTTGGTGGCGAAGTAATCGCGGGTGTTGTCAGCCGCGGCGAGACCACGAACGCGAGTGTTCTGGTTCGGGTTGGTGAATCGAGCGGACTCGTCCAGCCGGGCGCCATCGCCGAAGCCGGCGAAGTTACCGCCGAGGTTACCCACTTCCGTGCCGGTGGTGTATTGCAGCAGGGACTCATTGTCCGTGGCCGCAATGTCATCGAGGAATTGTTTGGTGATTACGGTAACGGCGTTACCGATGTCGCGGAGCTCAGTATTGAGACGATTGCCAGCGAGGGTGGTAGCGGCTGTGTAGCCTTGCTCCTCCTCAGCTGCTACCTCAAACGGAGACAAAACGATGACATCTTCGTCATCGATCTCAGAGGACCCAGTGGTTGTCTGGGCCCACGAAGAACCGGCCAGTGTAAAGGCCGCAACCGCTGCCAGAGAATATCTGGGAAGGGTTTTTTTCTTTATGGTATGCATGGTATTGGTTGGTCACTAACACGACACGCCCGAGAGGCGTATCGCTGGGGAAACTCGTGCTTAGGCGGCAGTTGCCGCCGTCAGCACACGCACACACAATTCGTTGAGCTCACGAGCGAACTCGCGAAGCCGATGAATTGTGGAAAGGGGGAAAAGGGGGTTGATGCAGATGACGAAACGCAAAGCTTTCGGATCGTTGGGGAAACGGGAGGGGCGGACGGAGCAAACGGGGGAAGCGGGGTGAAATCAAGATTTAGACCTACCCGTGAATTGCGCACCCATTTTGAGTCTAACACTAGACAATTGCATCAGATCGTTGATTAACGAATTTTTATCAATCCTTAGATACTGTTTATTAACAACTTATTAATTTTTAGCAAATTTGAATCTAAAATTGAACGCCGGGCTCAATAGTTCATCCGAGCCGTTAACCTCATTTGCGGCGAAATGAGGGATTATCCGGATGAATGCTCCCTTTGACCGAGAAATCCCCGGCCCCGCTTCCCCTGGAAGACCCACGTGGTTGGGCGTGAGTCGCATCGAAATGCCCGCGGTGGTTCGCGCTCTCCAAGCGCCCCAGAACAAGAGAAACCCGACACGAAGTTTTGCCTTATTCAATCCGCCCCTTAGGGATGGACGGCGCACTTAAATGGTCTCAACTGGGCCACCGGCCATCCCCGCCAGATCCGAGCGGTGTGATGGAAACGTCCCGGTTACCGTCTCGGCAGCGCCTCCCCCCCTAAACCCTCCCGATCCCGATGCTTAATATCGCTCTCTTTGGTCCGCCCGGCGCGGGCAAAGGCACTCAGTCGGAGTTTCTCATCAAGAAATACAACTTGTTCTACATCTCCACCGGGGACCTGCTGCGCAAGGAAATGGCCGGAAAGACCAAGCTGGGTCTCGAGGCCCAGAGCATCATCGCCGCCGGCGGTTTGGTCTCGGATGAGATCATTGTGCAGATCATCGAGAAAACCATTACCGATAATCCCAGCAGCAACGGATTTCTCTTCGACGGTTTCCCGCGCACCTACATTCAGGCCTATATCCTCGAAGGCCTCATGCTCAAGCTGCACACGTCGCTCAACTGCCTCATCAGCCTCGCCGTGCCCGAGGAGGAATCCGTCCGGCGCTTGTTGAATCGTGGCATCACCTCCGGTCGCAGCGACGACAATGAGGCCGTGATTCGCAACCGCCTGCAGGAATACCACCAGAAAACCCTGCCCGTCCTGCAGTTCTACAAGGACAAGGGCAACTATGTCGAAATCGACGGCACGGCGGACATCGATCAGGTGCACGAACGGATCACCACCATCATCCGGAATGAACTCAGCAAACGCCTCTTCAACGTGGTGGTATTCGGCTATCCCGGCTCCGGTCGCGGCTCTCAGGGCAAGGCCCTGGCAAAGCACTTCGGCCTCGAATACGTCGCCACCGGCCCGATGCTGGACCACGAAATCAAGGTCGGCAGTGCCATCGGGAAACAGATCACAGCCCTCTACGAAAACGGCCAGCTGGTGCCCGACGAGATCGTGGTGCAACTGATCGAAAAACGTCTGTCCGAGTCCCGCGGCGTGAAGGGGTTCATCTTCAAGGGATTCCCCCGCACCCTCGTGCAATCCTACATCCTCGACGGCCTGCTGCAAAAACACGGTTCCACCATTGCCCAAATCATCGACATCGAAGTCCCGACGCTCGAACTGATCCGTCGACTCGACGAACGCAGCAAAACTCCCGGTTGCATGCCTTACGACAGCAGCACCGCCAAGATCGTGAAACGCCTGCAGGAGCACGAAACGAAGACCATGCCGGTGATCAAAAAATACAATCAGCTCCACGGCGTGAGCAAAATCGACGGCCAAGGCACCTTTGACGAAGTCTTCGCCCGCATCGCCACCGTCATCGAAGACGGCTTCAAAGGCATGCGATAACACCGCCGCGCCAGGCTATCGCCTACTCTCGCTTAAACTCCACCGGGATGCGGGCGATCGCGTCCACCAATTTACCGTCGCGACGGGGGGCCTGGAATCGCCAGCTCGCCACCGCCTGCACCGCCGCGTATCCAAAAGCTGGATCCGACGCCGAGACCACGCGGGGCAGACGCGCAAACCCCCGCCGATCGATCACAAACTCGATCAGCGCGGTCCCGTTCGCCTGCGCTGCACCCAAACTCCGCGGATAGACCGGCGGCTGACGTGAAACCGGCTCCGGCACCTCATCGAGCTCCGCCAGCGATAGCAGTTGCTCACGGTCCGTTTCGAGCAGCCGCAGCAACCGCTTGGTCTGGTGATCGACCTGCACGTCACCGTGGCCGCTGGCCTTGAACTCAAACTCCATTCTCAATGCCGCATAGGATGGTTTACCGTCCTTGATCGCCGGCTTGAATCGCAATTTCTCCACCGCCGCGATCGTCGCGCCATCCAGATCCGCCCCACCACTGGTCGCGATCGCGGATTTCTCCACGTAACCGTCGGGTCCGATGTAGAATCCTACTTTGACCTTACCTTCGCGATCTTCCCGCAACGCCGACAGCGGATACACCGGACTCGCGACATTGAGCACCTCCGGCGGTTCGTCGAAGTGGAATACCTCGGGCAGCGTGTCGGGAAATGATTTGGGACGTTTGACTCGATACATGCTCGAGCCGCCACCTTGGATGTTAAATATCACGGGCACGCCCATCCTCACCCGCACCGGCCGTCCATCAACCTGTGCCGGTTCGAACGTCCACTTCGAGACCGCGTCGACCGCCGCATCTTCGAAATTTGGGTTGTTCGACTCAACCGGATATACGTTCGCCGTGCGGCCTTCGACCGTCACTTCGAAGGCAACCTTCACCCGACCCTCCACCCCGGCTCGGCGCATGAACGTCGGATAAACCGGTCGGGCACTTTTCGCCAATTTAGGCGGGATGTATTTGCCTTCCCCTTCCGTCCCAAAGGTGCGTTGAAAAATCACCGGGACGGTTACGGCTCCAGCCACGGGCTGACCACCCGACCGCGCCGGGGCAAATTCCCATTGTGACACCGCCCGAAGACCCAGCCGAACAAAAGCCGCCCCCAGGCTTTCGGGCCAAACGACATTCGTCACAGCGCCATCGGCCCCAATTTCCAACTGCGCCTCCACCACGAGTTTATCACGCCCCCCCGCATCCCGTTCAGCCGGAAAACGTGGCGGCACCACCCGTAGCAACCGCGGCGTCGCCGAGTTTCCCTTCCGCGCGGCGGACTCCGGATTGTAGATCAAGATCGAGCGCACCTCACTGGGAACCCTCCGCCCGTCCCGCATCGCGGGTGACCGAAAAACTCCCTGCAACGATTCGGGCAAGTCTTCGACCGGCATCGCCGAACCTGTCACCCGCCGCGCGATCATCGCCTTCGGCCGCTTCTTGTCGTTCGTCACGAAATAAAGCGTGTCGCGGTAAAAGGGCCGACCGATCTCACCCAGATTATCGCGCACCCGCATCGATTTTCCGACCGACACCTGCACGGGCAAAACATCGGGAGCGTCCACGGGATCGGTCCACATCGGTTCCTGTAGAGTTAAATCCTGCGCACTTGCCAATCCCGCAATGACGGCCACCCATCCCGCAAATGCGATTTGGCCGACCCGCGGAAAAAATTTCAAAACACTCATAAGATCATGATTTCAGGGCCTTTCGGCCCGCTGGCTTCGGCCAAGCGACAAAAGCGAACGGCTCGATCGTGAGTCCGCGACTAATCGTCATCGAAGTGGCCAGCATAGGAAGTGAGAAAACTGCATAGCGAGGTAGCAAGTTCACCGCAGAGGCCAGTCCAACAGTGTAGGCTCATGAAGTGAACAAACCTCGAGGCGAATGGCGAGTTCAAGTCGAGTCCATCGGCCACATCTGGGTTACAATTTCTCCGGCTCGCACCGTCAGGATTTCGGACAATGCAAATCAGCATCAAAAGCCAGGGTCACGGCGAAACCATTCCCAACCCCTGCCTGCGGATCTTCGAAAGCGCGGTCAATGCGACGCCTCCACGGTGGTCACATAATTCGCCGGCGTAGTCCGCCCCCTTCGACCCACCTCACCAGCCACCCCAACCGCCTCAATCTACATGCATTGGCGCGCATATAGGCAATTTATGCAGGGACTCCGGCAAGGGATGCAGAGTCGGCCGGGCGATTTAGGCGGATAATGCCGTCAAACCCGACTCCTCGTCACCAAACCCTCGATACGCCTCGTGCGTCACTCCACCATGTCCCCTTCGTCTCGCACCCTCTCCCTTGTCGCGGCGTTGACCGCGTTCTCCTTTACGCCGGCCCTCTTCGCCACCAACGGCATGAACATGGAAGGCTACGGCCCCGTGGCCACCGCCATGGGCGGCGCCTCGATCGCCTACGACAACGGCACCGCCGGTGTCATCAACAACCCCGCCACGCTCAGCCTCATGCAGGAGGCTGCCCGGCTGGATCTCGCCCTCGGGGTGCTGGGACCGGATATCACCGCCACCAGCCCGACCGGCGTGCCCGCCGATTCCAACGCGACCGCCTTCTACATGCCCGCCTTTGGCTACACCCGCCAGGCCGGCGACTTCGTCTACGGCTTCGCCGTGTTCGGTCAGGGTGGCATGGGCTGCGAATACGAACCCGATTCCTGGCGCGGACTGGGTTTCGATCTCATCAACCGCACCGAAGTCTCCGTCGGCCGCGCGATCATTCCGCTTTCCTACCGCGTCAATGAGCGCCTCAACATCGGCGGCACGGTGGACTTCGTGTGGGCCGGCATGGACCTGCAAATGGCCATGAGCGGCTCGCAGTTCTTCGACCTCGTGAACCCCATGGCCCAAAACTTTGGCCACGCCTCGGGATCGCTCGTGCAGGGCTTCAATCAAATGATGTCCACCCTGCCCGCCGACACGGGCGTCGACTACGCCTATTTCAACTTCACCAACGACAACGATTTCACCGGTGAGGCCGAAGGCTACGGCTTCGCGGGAAAGATCGGTCTGACCTACGAAGTGAACGAGCAGGTCACGTTCGGCCTCACCTACCACAGCAAAACCGACCTCGGCGATCTTGACGCACCCGGCAACAGCCTCGCCTTCCAGCTCAACGTCCCCGGCATGGGCGCGATGGCTCAATCCCTCAGCGGCACGATCAACGTCAATGAGTTCGAATGGCCCGCGCTGCTTGGCGCCGGTTTCGCCTATCGCCCGCGGCCCGACTGGCTGCTCGTGGCCGATGTGCGCCAGATCTTCTGGGCCAACGCCATGAAGCAATTCTCCATGAAGTTCACCGCCGATGACGCCGCCACCAACGGCCCGTTCGCCGGCTCCGTGCTCGACGCCGTGCTCTATCAGGACTGGGACGACCAAACCGTCATCCAACTCGGCGCCGCCTACATGGTGAACGACCGCTTCACCCTCCGCGGCGGCTTCAACTACGGCAACAACCCCGTCCCGGACCGTTTCCTCAACTGTCTCTTCCCCGCGATCATCGAGACCCATTTCACCGGTGGCTTCGGCTACCAATTCAATGACCGCAGCACCATCGACGTATCCGTCACCTACGCCCCCGAAGTCGAGATCGTCAGCGGCTACGGCGTCGGGGTGAGCCACAGCCAGCTCAATTCTCAGATCATGTATAGCTACCGGTTCTGAACCGGCCAACCCCCACCCTTCCCATGAAAAAAATGCTCATCCTCGGCGCCGGCACCGCCGGCACGATCATGGCCAACAAACTGGCCGGCGCCCTCGATCGCGACGCCTGGCAGATCACTGTCGTCGACCGCGATGGTGAGCACCACTACCAACCCGGCTACCTGTTTGTGCCCTTCGGCATCTACAGTCCGCGCGACATCGTCAAACCCCGCCGCGACTACCTGCCCCGCGGGATCGATGTGATCTACAGCGGCATCGATGTAATCGATCCGGAGAAGAACCAAGTGCGGCTGACCGACGGACGCCTGCTCGGCTACGACTACCTCATCATCGCCACCGGCGCGCATCCCGAACCGGGCGAAACCGAAGGCCTCGAAGGCGAAGGCTGGCGGCGCAACGTCTTCGACTTCTACACCCTCGAAGGCGCCACCGCGCTGTCACGTTTCCTCAAACATTGGGAAGGCGGCCGACTCGTCATCAACATTTCCGAGATGCCCATCAAATGCCCTGTCGCTCCGCTGGAATTCGCCTTCCTCGCCGACTGGTGGTTCACCGAGCGCGGCATTCGCAACAAGGTTGAAATCGAGTATGTCACGCCGCTCCCCGGCGCCTTCACCAAGCCCAAGGCCGCCGAGCTGCTCGGCGATTTCCTCGATCGTAAAAACATCCACCTCACCTCGGAATTTGCCATCGGCTCCGTCGATTCCGCCGCCAACAAAATCGTCTCCTGGGACGAACGCGAAGTGCCCTACGACCTGCTCGTCAGCGTGCCCGTCAACATGGGCGACGCCGCCATTGCCCGGTCCGGCTTCGGCGACGAGTTGAACTTCATCCCCACCGACAAGCACACGCTGCGCTCCCAGGTGTCCGACAACATTTTCGTCCTCGGTGACGCAACGGACCTGCCTTCCTCCAAGGCCGGGTCCGTCGCTCACTTCCAGGCCGACATCCTCTTCGACAACATGCTCGCCGCCATCGACGAGCGCCCCCTCCCCGCCAAGTTCGACGGCCATGCCAACTGCTTCATCGAATCAGGTTTCAACAAAGGCCTGCTCATCGATTTCAACTACGACACCGAGCCCCTGCCCGGCAAATTCCCTCTGCCCGGCATCGGCCCCTTCTCCCTCCTCGAGGAGACCAAGATGAACCACTACGGCAAGATGATGTTCCGGTGGGTCTACTGGAACCTCCTCCTCCGCGGAGCCGAGCTCCCCATCGAAGCCGAAATGACCATGGCCGGCAAACGCCGGTAACCCCGAGTCATGACCACCACCACCGAACCCACTCCCCTCGACGCCAAGCTCGACGCCCTCGACGCCAAACTCGATCGCGTGCTCGAGGAGGTCGACGAGGTGCGCCGCATGCGCCGCGAAATCGAAGAACTCAAGGACGACCTTTCCCGCGTCGCCAAAGACCTCTTCGCCACCACCGTCACCGAGCTCGAAGAGGTCGCGCCCTTTGTGCGCACCGGCGACTTCACCGACCTGGCCAAGCGCCTCCTGCGCAACACCAACACGCTCGACGAGATGCTCATCCAACTCGAGAGTGCGCGCGCCTTGCTCGCCGACGCCACCCCGCTCGGCCGCAAGCTGTTTCACGACACCCTCGAACAACTCGATGAGCTCGATCACAAGGGCTATTTCGACAAGGGGCAGGAACTCCTCCGCGCCCTCGACAACGTCGTGGCGGAGTTTTCGGTCGAGGACGTTCGTCAACTCGCCGACAACGCCACCACCATCCTGCACACGGTGAAAAACCTCACCCAGCCCGAGATGCTCGATGCTGTCGACAACGCCTTGGAGATCTACCGCAAAATCGATTTCAATACGGTCGAGGAATACTCCCCGTTCAGGGCCTTCCGCGAGATCAACAAACCCGAGATGCGACGCGGCATCGGGTTCATGATTGTCTTCCTGCGCAACCTCAGCGCCCACCAGCCACCCCCTCCTAAATCGTAAACAATCACCCGTAGGCCGCGAGCTCGCTCGCGCTCCCCGCCATCCGCTCTCCCTCAACCCATACCCGCCATGCCCACTGCCACCCTCGCCAATACCACCATTGAACTCGACGACGAAGGTTTCATGACCGACTACCAGGCCTGGAACCTCGACATCGCCAAGGAACTCGCCGCCAAGGACGGCATTCCCGAGCTCACCGACCGCCACGTCATTGTGCTCAACTTCATGCGCCAGGAGTTCGAAGCCAAAGGCACCGGCCCCTCGATCCGTCGCCTCACCAAGGAAAGCGGCGTGCCCACCAAGGAGCTCTACGCGCTCTTCCCCGGCGGCCCCGCCAAAAAAGCCGCTCGCATTGCCGGTATCAAGAAACCCGTCGGCTGCATCTAGACGCGGCATAGCCGCGCCTGGATGCCGCAAGGGACAAGTTTTATGTATCAAGTATCAAGATACACCGCCTCCATTCCCCCCTGACCCTTGTAATTCGGAATAGGGTCACTTGATCCGCATCTCGAATCCACTCCTCCATCACCACCTTCTTCCCCTCTCACGTCATGAGCAACCCGCCCCCCTCTCCCGAACCGATCACCAAGGTTTCCATCGTCATCTCCAAGGGCTCCCTCGACGGGATCTACCCCGGTCTCATCATGGCCAACGGTGCCCGCATGGAAGGCATCGAAGCCAACCTCTTCTTCACCTTCTTCGGCCTATACGGCGTCATGAAGGACTACCAGGACAAGATCCGCATCGCCACCGTCGGCAACTCCGCCATGCGCGTGCCCAGCG
This sequence comes from Synoicihabitans lomoniglobus, assembly GCF_029023725.1. Lineage (GTDB taxonomy): Bacteria > Verrucomicrobiota > Verrucomicrobiia > Opitutales > Opitutaceae > Actomonas > Actomonas lomonigloba. The sequence goes on along the minus strand of NZ_CP119075.1, from coordinate 5,517,154 downwards.
CCAAGGGATTCCAGCTCCCGACCCTGCTCGGGGCCATCCCCGGCATGTCCGCCTTTGCGACGTCGATGATGCAAAAGGAAATGGAAGCGCTCGACATCCCGCCCATTGGTGAATTCGTCGAAATGATCTCCGACGCCGGCGGGCACCTCTACGCCTGCAAAGCCACCGTCGACATGTTCCACCTCACGCCCGACGACTTCGTGCCCCAGATGGAAAAGGTTCTCACCGTGGGCGATTTCTACGAACTGGCCGCCGGCGGCCAAATCATCTTCACCTGAGCCATGCCTCAGCGGAGGCGGCCGGAGAATCACTCCTGGACCAGGACGCGGTCGATGCGCGACCGCACCCGTCGATATCTCACCATCACCACCAGCCCCACGAGGAATCCGGCCATGCAGTTAACATAGTCCGCCACCTCGGGGTTTTGAGGCCGCAGGTTGATGCTCGCGAGGTCGACCTCGAACGGCTTCATCACCACCAGAAAATACAACGCATAGGTGAACGGCATCACCACCCACAAAATCGACACCCAGGTTTTCTTGAAGAGCTGGGTCCCGAGCACCTCGATGGCCACCCCGGCCCGGTTCACGCGCGTGATGCAGAACAGCAACACAAACAGCGAAAGCACCGGACTAAAGAAATAGAGAGCTGCGACCATACTCACAAACGCCGTCCACGCGATAAGCCGCGTGGGCATGAGGTGGGTGTTTTCGACCCAATTATAGATTTTGGTCAGCGTGGTGAGCGTAGCCCCCATTTGCGGGTCGTCGGAATGATCGGATCCATCGCCGCCGGAGTTCGTTTCGTCATTCATGATATCAATTATTGGAGGTGACTTGGAAGGGAAAGGCCGAACCTTCGACCACCACCGGTCCCGTGGTGACCAAGTAATGCCCGGGCTCCAGGTCGGGTGGTAATTTGTATTCAACTACCTGTGACGTCCACGGCAACGCGGCGGTGAACTCCAGCGTGTCGGCCACCTCGTAGTTCTTCCCCTTGCGCCGCAACCGATACAAGTAGGGCTGCGTATCAAAAGCCTTCCGGCCGAAAATCAACGACTCTTCGTGCGGATCGAGCGTCCGCCAATCTGTGACTCCCCCCAGCCCGATTGAGCTGAATTGACCATTGATGCGGGTCGCTTCGTCGGTGGCCGATTTCAAACGATCCTGCCGCTCACTTTCATCCGCCGCGCCCATCGCGCCTCCCGCCAGCAATGCGACGGTGGTCGCGGAGGAATTCTCCCCACTCACCGCCATGACGCCCACCGCCGCCGTCGTGATGGCCTTGGCGAACATGCCGAGCCCGGACGTAAACCCTTCGATTTTCACCGCCTCCGCCAACGGCTCCACCGCCCACTGCGCTGATATCCGATGCACCATGCCCACCTGCTCCCGGTCATGGAGATTGAGTATCGCGGCCGGGGCCGGTTGGAAAGTTTGTCCGTCGCTCGACCATTGTTCGCCATTCACGGCCAGCCGCCACGGTTGCGCCCCGGAGGTCGTGGTCAGCTCCATTCGCCGCTCCACCGTCTGGGTCGGCGTAATGACCGGACCGGCCAATCCTCGCACGGATGCCCGACGAACCGTATCCCCACGTTCGAGTTGCAGCAGTTCGACTGCAAACATGCCGCGGCGGGGTTGATGGTCGGTGAGCTCGAGCGTGATCTGCCGATCGTCGCTGAGCCAGATTCGATGTCGGCGCAGCATGCGATCCATGTTCTGCAGTGCCTCAAAATAAGCCTGTTTGGTTTCTCCCGCCACCGCGTCGACCTGCAGCGTGGTCGCCACCGTTTCCCCGGCCAGGCGTTGTCGGCTGATGTTCATCAACAACCGCGGATCGTCCCGTGAGGTCACTTCGGTGCTCCCCACCCGGGCGGCCAATGCCCGCAGATCAATGGCCCACGCCCCCGGATCCGGTTCCCAGGGTGCCGTAGCCGGACCGTCCGTCGCGGGCTCCAAGGTCTCAAAAATCGCCGCAATGGTTCTTTCGTGGCGGGTCAACTCACCGAGTTTCGCCTCCGCCGCAAAGTAGCGACGCAGGATGCCATCCGTATCGGCACTCAGATCAATCTGACCCGTCGCCACGACCGCGTTGTGGAGATTGCCCGGCTCCCGCATGAGGACCTCGAGATCAAACACCCCTTGCTGGTTCACCGCCTCGGCAAAACCGACCACCTGCATCAACACCGCTTGCGCCGCGGCCCCCTGTTTGGGCGTGAACGTGCCGGCCAAAATGGCCTCGGTGCCGATGGGGCCCAGCAACTCCTGGCGTTTCTCATCCAATCCGTCCACCTGCTCGCGGTGTTGGGATTTCAGTGCCGCCAAAGTCTCCAGCGCCGCCTTCAGCCGGGACAAATATCGCGACCGATCCACCCCCAATTCGAGCTGATAACTCCCATCGGTCGTGCCCAGGCGCACGCGGGGCTCGGCGGCGGTCACGGTCAACTCCATCGCCAGCGGCATGGCGTCTCCCCCGACGACAGCGGACCCGGAATCGCCCCTGGGGCGAGCCGACGACTCCATGGCTTGCAAGCGCACCGGTGACCGCTCCGCGGGCGTGAGGGGGAACCGCCGGGATATACCGGGTGAAACGCCCAGCGGCACGGACAGCGCAAACAAGCGATCATACGCTGCGCGGGAACGAAGCACATCGGGCACGAAATAGTCTTCCAGCCCCACATCCAAGCGGTAGGTGACCGACTCGAATTCACCCCCGAGCGCCACCACCACACACCGCATTTCCCCGGTGTTTTGGCCTTCGAAGGTAATGAGTAAATCGTCCGCTCCACTCCCCTGCGCGATGACGAAACCTTCCTCGTTTACCTGACGCCAAAACTGATCACGCAGCATCCGTCCCGCCTCACGCTGCTCTTCAATTCCGGCCGCCAACGCATTCAATTCGTCAACCGCTTGCGCATGCAGCGCGGTGCGCAGATCGCTGACTTCCTGCGCGAATGTATCCAAAATTTCATGCGCATTGACCGCATCGATGTCGAAATAGGATTTGGGCTGATTCTCACCGCCAAAAAACGTGCGCGCCGGCTCCCCCCTCCACAACGACTCGAAGGACGTTGCGGCACGGTAACGTATTTCCGATCCCGTCGTTTCAGCCAGTTCCTCCAACAGCAGCAACTGGGGCAGACTTTCGGCCGCGTCCGTTCCGCCCCGGCCCTTGAAGATACCTCGCACCAGTTCCGCCAAAACGTTGTTGTTCAAGTTCCCCGGCTCATCGTCGTCATCCGGGGTAGGATAATAAAACCACCGTTCCGGCGTCGGTTCGCCTTCCGCCACCGGGAGACTCGCCGGAGCCTGGTCGAGCAAAGCCGACCGTTGCGTGTAATTCCCGCCGCCCCAAACCGCATCGCCTTTCAACGTGAAAAAGACTTCGTGCGTGCGCTCGCCGGGCGCAACTTGGCTGCGATCGGTCGTCACGCGATGGGTCGGAAACAATATCGCTTCCCGCGACAGGTCCCGGCTCAAGTCGGGCGCCTCCGTATAGCCGTAGTTCGCCGCCAAGTGCTCGCGCAAGGTCTTCGCCGCTTCCAGCAACTGCGGGTCGTAGCTCGTCGTCAGCGCGGCCTCGTGTTTGAGATCCACCGCCGTGTAAAGACGCTCGCGCAACTTCAACTTCAGCCGGGAAAGCTTAAACGTGCCCTTGAGATATTCGTAATTCTTGAAGTCGAAACTCCAGGTTGCATTCGCCGTATCCCAGACAAACGGCGCATCGGGCGGCACCTCCACCGTTGCGACAAAATCTTCGATCGACGCCGGCTCGGGACGCACCCGAAAAAGATCCATGACGCGGAACGCCACCACGCCGAGCACGAGCACGACGAACACACCTAAAATATAAGTTTTCTTGGCCATTGGAATGAGACGCACCTTCCGCGTAACGGACGGCACAAACGAACGAGGGTTGGTAAAACCACCGAGTTCGCCGCGTTTCAGTAGGCCAGAGAAACAATGAAGCGGACGCTAGGAGGGGTAGACTGACAAAAACCGCTTAACATCCCCTCCTCCAAGCACAACGGCGAATCGCCCGTCTCGCCAGATCAGTAGTAAAAGTTGCGACCGCTGGAGAATGTTATAAGCCCACCTCCCCGCGGGTGGATCACCGATCCGTGCTCACTCCCCTGCCCGGGCAAACACCTTCAACTTGTCCGGGTTGCGCAGCGCGAACAGCTCGGCGATGCGCCCATCCTCGATGCGGATGGAAAACGCCGTGCGCGGCTGACCACCGGGCGCGTCCAGCACCACCACGCCCGGTGCGCCGTTATACCAACACCACCGCAGCTGATTCGCCTCGTAGCGTGCTCCCGACCTCGCCACCACACCCACGAAAAACCGGGCGACTTGCGCCGCCCCCCACAGCACCTTTCCCGCCGCCGTGGCCTTGCCACCACCATCCGCGTGAAAAGCGACGTTCTCGCGCAGCACCGCCTTCAATCCCTCGAAATCCCCCGCCGATGCCGCCCGTAAAAACTCCCGCAACAAACGTTGATGATCCTGCGCCGACACCGTCGTCTCCTCGCGCGACGGAGTCCGCCGCAACTGCTGACGCGCCCGCGATACGAGCTTGCGACAGGCCGCCTCCGTTCGCCGCAACGTGGCCGCCACTTCTGCGTAATCATGGTCGAAAACATCGTGCAGGAGCAACGCTGCCCGCTCCGCCGGCGACAAGCGCTCCATGGCAGTGAGCAACGCCATCGAAACCGATTCATCCAGTTCCACCCGGGCGGCCCCCGCGAGATCGGCCGCCCACTCACCAGTCACCACCCCATCGCACACCAGCGGCTCCGGCAACCATGGGCCGGGATACCGCTCGCGTTGCACGCGCGCCGATTTGAGATGATCGAGACAACGACGGCTGCACGCGCGCAACAGCCAGGCCCGGGGTTCGCGGATCGTCGCCGTCTCGACTTCCGCCCAACGCAACCACGTATCCTGCACCATGTCGTGCGCATCCGCCACCGAACCGAGCATGCGATAAGCCAGCCGCTCCAATGCCGCCCGGTGGGTTTCAAATGTCACACTGCGGTCCCCGGGGGATCCGGTATCGCACTCGGGTTCGGAAAACGACATCGCGTCCGCCATCACACCGAGAACGTCGTGAGCGAGCAACTCCGCGCATGACCGAGCGTGCGTTTGACGGCGGGAAAAATCAATGAGCTCGCGATATTGAGCGCGAGCTCCACCAGGCCCGCCGAACCGTAACGATCGCGCAGCCGCTGCACTTCGTCGTCGTCCGGCGTTTCACCGGCCGCAATTTGCGCCGCATACCCGCGCACCTCCGCCAGTTCGGCGGGCAACGCCGCGCCATCGCAGCGCGCGGCGTGCAACACCGACGCCGCGACCCCGGCTTCGCGTCCCATTTTCAGCGTCAGCTCCAGACATGGACCGCAGTCGACCACCGCAAACGCCGCGATGCGGGCCACGTATGGCACGTCCTTGGGCAGGCTATCGCCAAAGCCCGCCATCTGTGTGACGGCCTGGAATCGGGCAAATCCGGCCGGCGAGGCATCGAGCATTTCTTCCATATAAGTGGTGTCGTAGTTGTAATGATCGCGAAAGGCGTGGGTCTGGGCGCGGGCGGATTCGATTTGTTCAGAGGTCATGGTGTTTCTTTTCGTTCGGGTTTCATGACGAGGACGAATCAGACTCCGGATCTGTGACCAAAAAACGAAAAAACCAACCGACCTCCCGAACTTGCGCCCGCGAGGCCGCTGTCGTTTGCTGCCTCCTTCCATGAAGATTCTCGCTCTCATCGCCCTCGCCTTCGTGTTTCTCGCCGTCGTCCGCACCGCTTTCGGGCAAGGCGGCGGCCCCCGCATCGAGCCCACCGAGGCCGCCGCCAAAGTGCGGGCGGGCGAAGCCATTCTCATCGACGTGCGCGAGCCCGCCGAATGGAGCGAAGGCGTCGCGGCCCCGGCCTACTTGTTGCCCTTGAGCGATCTCCGTGGCGCCCGCAAAAAATGGAGCCATGTGCTCGCCACCGCGAAGAAGGAAAACAAACAGGTGCTCCTCTACTGCCGCTCCGGCAATCGCTCCGGTCAGGCCGCCAACATCCTCGCGAAGGAAGGCTTCGATGTCGCCAACGTCGGCGGTTTCCGCGACTGGAACCGCGCGAACCTCCCCCTCCGCGCCCCCGACGAACCGGCCGGAAACGAATGAACGGCAAATTCATGAATCGGCGCATCGAAGTCAGACGCGTCAAATAAGCCACCCTCCTCCCACCAGTTTCCCATGGCCAAATCCTTCGACTCTCCCTTCTGGGACAACCGCTACGGCAACGCCGGGGACGACTTTGTATTCGGCACCACCCCCAACGATTTTCTCGTGGCCTGTGCCGACCACCTGCCCCCCGGGCCCGTGCTGTGTCTCGCCGAGGGCGAAGGCCGCAACGCCGTCTTTCTCGCCGAACGCGGACATGCCGTCACCGCCATGGACCAAAGCGAAGTCGGCTTGGCCAAGGCTCAGCAACTCGCCGCCTCCCGCGGTGTGACGCTCACCACCGTCGTCGCCGACCTCACGGACTTCGTGATCGAACCCGGCACGTGGAGCGCGATCGTCTCCATCTTCTGCCACTTGCCCCCGGATTTGCGGCGCGTGCTTTACCCGCGTGTCGCCGCCGGACTGCGCCCCGGAGGCATGATCGTGCTCGAATCCTACCATCCCCGCCAAGTCGAACACGCCACCGGCGGACCGGTCGCCTCACCCGAACTGTTGGTGAGTCTCGACGACGTGCGCGACGCGTTTCCCGGTATCACCTGGGACCTCGCCCACGAAATCGAACGCGACGTCGTGGAAGGCCACGGTCATACCGGCCGCGCCGCCGTCACCCAGTTGCTCGGCCGCCGCTGAGAACCCGCTGATTGAGGTCAGCAGCCCGGCGAATAATCACCGCCGGTGTGCAACTCGCGGTCGGCGTAAGCCGTCGCATCTTTCATCATCACGTCACCGCGATCATGAAAGCTTCCACCCGCACCCTCCTCAACCGCGTCCTCAACCTGCTGCTTCTCCTCAACGGCGCCTTCATTCTCGGCACGGGCTGGCTCATGGACCAACGCCTGCCTCGCGGTCGCGACGGCCACGGCCTCACGGTCCTGGGTCTCGGTCGCCACGACTGGGGGGAGCTGCACGCCTGGGCCGGCTACGGCATCGGCGTCCTTGTGGTGGGCCATCTCCTGTTGCACCTCAAATGGCTCCACCTCATCGCCGCCCAGCGCAACCGTTGGAAACTCGCCGTGGGACTCGGCACCGCCGTCCTGCTCATGGCGCTCTTCGTTCTCATCCCAGTTCGCGGCTGACACCACCGCGCCGCTGGCCCATGACTTGCTGCAAGATCCCCCCACGCCATGAAACGCTTCCTTACTCCCCTCGCCCTGCTCACCACGACGCTCAATCTCGCCGCTCACCCGGGGCACCTCGGAGGCCATGACTTGGAATGGGACTTCACCCCGGCCACCGCCGGCATCGTCGTCCTCGTTGTGATCATCATCGGTGCCCTCGCCTACCGCCGACGCCCGTCGTCCTGACGGTCCCAACAACCCACCCACCCCGTAGGCCGCGATCTCGCTCGCGCTAAAGAACGCGCCCGCGCACAACAAAGGGTAGGGTCGCCTCGCCGAGGCGACCGCACAGTGCGTCAGCCTACCAGCCTACCGCGCGGACGGCTCGGCGAGCTGTCCCTACCCCACGCCTCGCTCCCCTGAACCCAACACCCACACACCCCGTCCCACCGCCCACCGTAGGCCGCGAGCTCGCTCGCGCTAAAGGAAACCACCCGCAAACAAAAAGGTAGGGTCGCCTCGCCGAGGTGACCGCACAGTGCGTCAGCCTTCCAGCCTACCGCGCGGACGGCTCGGCGAGCCGTCCCTACCCCACGCCTCGCTCCTCTGAACCCAACACCCACACACCACCCTCCCCGCCGCCCCCGTAGGCCGCGAGCTCGCTCGCGCTCAGAAAACCGCGCGCAGACGACCAGCCCACCAACCCAAACCTCCGCCACCACCAGGCGCGATCACTGGTCGATGAACACACCGCGGTCAAAGCTTCCGCAGCCCGCACCGCAGCGCCGGGCACACCTCCGCGAGGATCGCGCGCACCTGCTGCACGGCCGCGCGTAAGGTCACTCCGTTCGCCGCGACGATTCGCAACGACCACGCCCCCGCACCGAGAGCAGTCGCTCCGATCCACACCCCGTCGCCATGCAAGGCATGCAGCGCCTCGCGCCACGCAGGATTCGTTTCTGCCGCATCCGCGCCGGGAACAACCACCAACCCGTTGGCAAAACAGGATTCCGGTCCGGTGCCCGCCGCCACTGCCATGGCGCGCAAGCTCGCGCCACTCTGGTCAAACCGTTCGCGCAGCACCCACTCCCCGTCCACGCGCACATCAAGCGTAAGCACCAACCGGTCCCACTCCCACGCCTCACCATGGCCCACCCGGCCGGGCATGAGTTGCTCGACAAAAAACACCCCACCGCCCGCCGCGATCTCCACGCTCGTATCCTGTCGATAAGTGGACCGCCGATGCGGCACCAACGGTTCGGGCAGCATCTCCAACCAACCGCCCGTCTCCACGGCAAATGTCTGGCGGGAGACCGCCTCCCCCGCGTTCATCGGAAACACCCGACTCGCACTCGGCGTGGTCACCAACAGCTTCGCATCCGCCGCGACCGTGATCGCCGACTCCAATCGATCCCCGGACAATATGCCCGCCGTGGGATTGGCCACCTGCACCATCAGCACACCGGAGTCCGTATCCAAATAGGACTTACCCACATAATACGGCGCCCGAAACGACTGCCCCGCCAACGCGGTTCGTCCTCCTGGTCGGGCCTCCGCCCGCAACATTAAATGTCCCTCAAATATGTTGCTCATGAAACTGTTTTTTCGCGACAGATTAACACCAATCAGGATCTGACAATCCTGCTTAAAACAGCACCCGTGGGGTTGCATCGCGTAACGGTAGTGGAGCCATTTGTGTCCATTGCTTCGGCGCTTCGCTTCTCAGATGTCGCTTCGCTCGGAAGTGGTTAAACAAACCGCACCCTGTTCCCGCCTCAGTCCGTGGAGTGCGCCGACGTGGCAAACATCACCTCGTGTTCGATCCAAGCGATGACGGCATCGAGATTGTGCTCGCGCTTCAGGTCGCAGAAGACGAACGGACGCTTCCCGCGCTGGATCTTCGCATCGCGATCCATCACGCCGAGATCCGCTCCCACCAGCGGCGCGAGGTCGATTTTGTTGATGATGAGCAGATCACTGAACCGCACCGCTGGACCACCCTTGCGCGGAATTTTGTCTCCCTCGGCGACGTCGATCACGTAAATAAACGCGTCGACCAACTCGGGTGAAAACGTCGCCGACAGGTTGTCGCCGCCACTCTCGACCAGGATGAGTTGCAGGTCGGGATGCGCCTCCGCCAAACCTTGGCAGGCCTGCTCGTTCATCGTCGTGTCGTCGCGAATGGCCGTGTGCGGACACCCGCCCGTCTCCACGCCCACGATACGATCGGCCCCCAGCGCACCGGAGCGCGTGAGATACTCCGCATCCTCCTTCGTATAGATGTCATTGGTCACGACCGCCATGGAGTAACGTTCGCGCAGCGCTGCACAGAGTTTGAGACACAACATCGTCTTACCCGACCCCACCGGGCCGCCGATGCCAATTCGAGGAGGACGGGATTCAGTCATAGGAACGCTCATGAAATAAACAGCCGCGCGTTGGCGGTTTCGTGACGCGCCGAAGCGATGTCGAGCCACGGGTTAAACCAACCGATCTCTTCGCGCCGCAACACCACCGCCGCCTCCACCGTCGGGCCGGCGTGGGCCAGCATTTCGGTGAGCAACGATTGCGCGGCGTTTTGGCCGATGCGCAGCAGCTTCATCGCCGCCGCCAATTGCCCGGAAAGGGTCGCGTAAAATACTCCGCCCAACACGGCCGCCAACGGCGCGCCATGCACCCGCCCCTCCAGCGCCGCCGACACCGTGGCCGCGAAAGGGAATCCATCACTTGCCGCCCGCGCCACCAACGCCGTGGCCAGCGATTCCGGCCGCAACCGCGCCAATAGTTCCGCCCGTTGCCGCCCGATGTTGTGACTCGCCAAGCGCACCTCCCGCGTCGTCTTCAGCACCGACGCCAACCGACTCACCTCCGCCACCTCCGCCCAATCGGGCTCCGCCAGCGCGTGCCACGCCTGCGCCACCAACGGCAACTCCAACCGCGCCAGCGACGGCAGCACCGATTGTTCGTAATACGAACAAAGCGTCGCGCGATCCGTCACCACGTTCTCCTGCACCAGCCCTTCGAGCCCGTAGGAATGGGCGTAGGCGCCCGTGGGGTAAAACGAATCGCCGGCCTGCAGGAGTCCGCAGAACCAGCCGGCATCAGTGCCGATGGCTGGGTCCGAGGTCATGATTGGGAGTCTGTTTCGCACCGCGCACGAAGCGACCGGGACGAAATACAGCGGTGGTGGGTTTATAGGGCACTTGGATACGCTCCAGCAATTGCCGGACCGCCGGGTCATCAATCGCTAAAAGACGATCGACCTCGGACATCAATTCCATGTGCAGATTACCCACGGCCCAGCCAATGCCCGCTGCCGCCGAAGCCGGCACATCGAGCGGAATCTCAAGCACGGCCTCGGGCTCCTGCTCGATCACATAGCGGGCGGTGTCGCTCTGCCAGACCGTCGTCCCGGGCTTGAGCGGCTGAGTGAGTTCGAACCCAAAGTCCGCCCCATCGGCCGCCTGCCCCCGCCAGCGCCGCTTCGCCAACTTCAACCGATCCACGCGAATCGAAACCACGGCGAGTGATTCATCAGGAGACGCAACAGAGTGAGATATGAGCTGAAGCACAGGATGAAACTACGGATTTTTTAACCACAGATGGACACAGATGGCTCCACCACCGTTACGCAATGAAACCTGATAGGATAGATTTCTTAACCGTGCATATCTGTGGTTAAACAAAACTCAGTCTGATTTGATCACGATGAGGGTGTCGCCGGCTTGGACCGGGCTGCCTTCGGCGCAGCGAATGGCGGTGATTTCGCCCGCGATGGGCGCGACGGAATTAATTTCCATTTTCATGGATTCGAGGATGACCAGCACGGCATCGGCCTCCACGTGATCACCGACCGCGACTTGGATCTTCCAGACGTTGCCCGGCACGTGGGCCACCACGGCGTGATGACCTTCAGGTAACGGCGCCGCGTCGGTGGTTGCACCGATGGCCGCTTCGGTTTCGGACGAGTAGTTGAGCTGGCCCGACTCTTCCCAGCGCTGACGCTCGGCTTCGAACGAGGCCTGTTGCTTCGCTTTGAACGCTTCGATACTCGGTTGGTTGTCGGCGAGAAACTGGTGGTAATCGTGCAGCCGCAGGGTCTTGTGCTCGACCTTGAGTTTGTAGCGTCCATGCGGGAAGTCTTCGCGGAAACGCACGAGCTCCTCGGCGCTCACTTCATAGAATTTGATCTGGTCGAAAAAGCGCAGCAGCCAGGGTTTGCCTTCGGCAAAGTCGGTCGTCTGCCGCCACCGGTTCCACATCTGGATGGTGCGGCCGATGAACTGATAACCGCCCGGCCCTTCCATGCCATAGACGCACAAATACGCACCGCCGATGCCGACGGCGTTTTCCGGGGTCCAAGTCCGGGCCGGATTGTATTTGGTCGTAACGAGGCGGTGCCGTGGATCGATCGGTGTCGCCACGGGCGCGCCGAGATACACGTCGCCCAAGCCGAGCACGAGGTAGCTCGCCTCGAAGGCGATGCGCTTCACCTCGTCGACGGAATCGAGACCGTTGATGCGGCGAATAAACTCGATGTTGCTCGGACACCAGGGCGCGTCCTTGCGCACGATCTGCATGTATTTGCGAATCGCTAACAAGGTCGATTCATCCTCCCACGAGAGCGGCAGATGCACGATACGCGTCGGCACTTCCATCTCATCGATGTCGGGCAAAGCGGCCTCAGCTGCGATGAGCAAGGCCATCAATTTGTCCAGCGGCAGCACGAGTTGATCGTAATGCACTTGGAGCGAACGAATGCCCGGAGTGAGATCGAGCACGCCATCGAGGTCGCGCTCGACCAGCGCGCTGTAGAGCGCATGCACCCGGAAACGCAGATCGAGGTCGAGCACCATGGGCCCGTATTCAATGAGCAAATACCGGTCGCCCGCACGGCGGTAGCAGACAGCCGGGCAATCGCCATGCGCCGGGGTCTGATGAATGATGGCGGATTCCGCCGGTAGGGCGTGCTCGCCGAGCGCGCCGGTTCGGGACTCAGGCGTCGAGGCAACGGTTGGCGCGCTCGGCGAGCACGCCCTACCTTGCAACGCCTCGATCATTTCGTCCTGCGCCAACTCCGCTTGTCTCGCGTCGCTGGCCGTGAGCGCCTTGAACCGCACTTTGTCGCCGGGCTTGAGCTGGCCCATTTTCCAGAGCTCGCTTTGCACGATGGCGGCGGGGCACACGAAGCCGCCGAGACTCGGGCCGTCGGGGCCGAGGATGATCGGCATGTCGCCGGTAAAATCGATCGCGCCCACCGCGTAGGCATTGTCGTGGATGTTGGACGGATGCAGTCCCGCCTCACCGCCGTCAGTGCGAGCCCAACGTGGTTTGGGTCCAATGAGCCGCACGCCAGTGCGGGCTGAGTTGTAATGCACTTCGTAGGTGGCGGAAAACAGATCCGCGATGTCTTCGTCCTTGAAGAAGTCGGGCGCGCCGTGCGGGCCGTAGAGCACGCCAATTTCCCAACTACGCGTGATGCTCGGCCTGAGAGCTGCGGGAAGAGGGGTCGGTTCGCCCGTCGACGGAGCGGCGGCGACGCGCAACACGTCACCCACGCGCAAGGCCCGACCGGCGTGACCACCGAACAGGCCGAGGGTGAAGGTCGCTTTGCTGCCCAGATAGTCGGGCACATCGAGGCCTCCGCGCACGGCGAGATAGGCGCGCAATCCCGCGCTGGCGGAGGGCGCGGCGGGAAGGCGCAGCGTCTGTCCCGGGACCACTGCGATGGGTTGCCATGACGGCACGGGTTCGCCGTCGAGCGTGGCGGGGAGCTTCGCACCGGTAAGGGCGATGATGGCGGCGGTATTAAACGTAAGCGTCGGACCCGCCACCGTGATTTCGAGTCCGGCGGCGTCGGACGGGTTACCGACAAGGCGGTTCGCCAAGCGGAACGAAAGGTGATCCATCGGCCCGGATGGCGGCACGCCCACGTCCCAATATCCGGTGCGCCCTGGATAGTCCTGCACGGTAGTCTGCGTGCCGCCATCGAGCACATCGATGGTGGAGGCGGCATAAGCCATGGACTCGAGCGAGCGCGTGGTGATGCGCCCGGATTGAAACTCTGGCGAGGCGATGACCTGCGCGAGGTAAGCTAGGTTGGACTCGAGACCGTGCACCTCCGTGGCGGCGAGCGCGGCGGACATGCGTTGCAGCGCCTCCGCGCGATCCGCGCCGCGCACGATGATTTTCGCCAACATCGGATCGTAATACGGCGAGACGTCGGCACCTCGCTCGACCCACGTTTCAATACGGGCGTCGGCGGGAAACTGCAGCTCCGTGAGTATACCGGTGGCGGGCTGAAAGCTTTTACCCGGATCTTCCGAATACAACCGCACCTGGATCGATGCGCCGGTCGATGTAGGCGCGTAATCAGCCAGCGAACCGAGCTCGCCGGACGCCTGCTGGATCATCCACTCCACAAGATCGATACCCGTGACTTCCTCGGTCACGCCGTGCTCGACCTGGAGACGCGTGTTGACTTCCAAAAAGTAAAATTCGCCGGAGTTGTCGTCGTAAACAAACTCGACCGTGCCGGCGTTTTGATAGCCGGCGGATTCGCCCAAACGCTTTGCACAAGCCAGGAGTTCGGCGCGCGCCTCTGGTGTGATCCCGGGTGCGGGGGTTTCTTCGACGACCTTTTGATTGCGGCGTTGCGCCGAACAATCCCGCTCGCCCAGCGCCACGACATGACCGAGTCCATCGCCGAAGATCTGGACCTCGATGTGACGGGCGCGCTCGACGAATTTCTCGAGAAACACCCCGCCCTCGTTGAAGTTGTTCTTCGCCAGTCGGGCCACCGAATCGAACGCGGCCGGCAACGCGTCGGCGGAGCGGATGAGCGACATGCCGATGCCGCCACCGCCAGCGGTGCTCTTGAGCATGACCGGGGAGCCGATGCGCGCGGCCTCGCGTTGCGCTTCAGCCAAAGAGCCGAGCAGTTCGCTGCCGGGGAGCAGCGGCACGTTGCTCGCGGCGGCGAGCGTGCGGGCGGTGTGCTTGAGACCAAACGTGCGCATGTGCGCGGCGGTCGGGCCGATGAAGATGATGCCGGCGGCGGCGCAGGCCTCGGCAAAATCGGGGTTCTCGCTCAGGAAACCGTAACCGGGATGAATGGCCTCGGCCCCGGTGTCTTTCGCGACGGCGAGAATCTTGTCGGCATCGAGATAACTCTGCGCGGCGGGAGCCGGACCGATGCACACGGCCTCGTCGGCCTGGGAGACGTGGAGCGAACCGGCGTCGGCCTCGGAGTAAACCGCGACGGACTTGATACCCATCGTGCGCAACGTGCGGATGACGCGGCAGGCGATGGCGCCGCGATTGGCGATGAGGACTTTAGTGAAAGGCATGTTTTTAACCACACGGAGCGCGGAAGCGCGTAGATGGTGCGATCAAAGATCGCGCCCCGAAGGGGTGATGAGATGGGTGCCCTTTAGGGCAATTGAAGAACAGATGGACACAGATGGCTTCGCTACCGCTACGCGATGGAACCCATCATGGTGGTGTTATTGTTAGGCATGCTGCCCGCGCATTTTATAAATTCTGATCGGTGTTTATCTGTGTCCATCTGTGGTTAAAAAACTTCAGTCCCATATCAGCACTTCCACCGGGGTGGGGTTCCAGCCGTTGCAGGGGTTGTTGAGTTGGGGGCAGTTGGAGATGAGGGCGAGAACGTCGCGCTCGGCGCGCAGTTCGACGTAGCGGCCGGGGGCGGAAACACCGTCGGCGAACGTGAGACCGCCCTCGGGTGTGACCGGCACGTTCATGAAGAAATTGATGTTGCAGGTGATATCGCGCTTGCCGAAGTCGTGACCGCAGCCGCACTCCTGCGCGCCACGGATGAAGCTGTCACGGCAGGCGTGCATCGACTCCTTCTCGTGCGCGTAGCGCATGGTGTTGCTCTCGCGCGAACAAGCTCCGCCCAAGGTGTCGTGGCGGCCGCAGGTGTCGGCGACGATCGTCAGCAGGACATCGCCTTCGGTGGAGATCAGCTTCGTGCCGGTCGTGAGATAGAGCGCCCCTTGGTGACGAATCGTATCGGACGCGCTGTATCGATTGTTGGTATCGTGCGCATCGTAAAACAACGTATCCGCAGCTTGGTTACCCTCAAGGTCGAGGATGCGCAGCGTCTGCCCCGCTTTGATGAGGTGCGACCAATGGTCACCCGCGTTGACGACTTGGCGGTAAACTGCATCGGCAGCAACGAGCGGACTTTCGGTGAGAATAAAGGTGGCCATGAAGTCAGTCGCGCAGGGCGTGGTAGGCGGCCGTGTTTTCGGCGGCGCGCAGATTTTCCGGACGCGAGTTGATGCACGTGTCGGTGAGGGCAACCGGCTGCGCCGGGAAGACCTCAAGTTTAACCGGACGGGGGTGATAGACCGGGTCAGGATCCAGCGGGTGCTGGCAGGTGTTGAGCACGACGAGGGTGTTCATCTCCAAACGCAAATCGACGTAGGCTCCGGCGGGCGAGTTGCCGGGCACGAACGTCAGGACGCCCGCTTCGTCGGCGGTCACTTTGCTGAAGAGGTTCAGATTCGGCACGAGGTCGCGTTTGCCGAGACCCCATTTGGCCAGCTCGATGAGAAAGCATTCCCGGCCGTTGCGATGGAATTCGTTGTGCCCGGATTGATAGGATTTCTTCCCGTATTTGGCCGCCACTTGCGCCGCGTCGGAACAGCCGCAGGCCGTGTCGTGCCAACCGGCCGTGTCGGCCGTGATCGAAGCCAACAGCCGCCCCATATCGGAGTGCAGACAATGCGGGTGGGTGAGCTGATACGTGTGCTGCCCCTTGAGGGTGTCGGGCATGTTGTAGCGCTCAACGGTGAGGTCGGCGTTGTAGAGCAACACGCCCACATTGGCACCGCCCTGGAGGTCGGTCAGGCGCAGGGTCTTGCCGCGCGAAATCACGCCCGACCACAGGCCGGCGTGGTCTAGTGTGCGGGTGAAAATTGGACCGGACTGAAACATATGAAGTGGTTCTTAATGGTATTACTTTTTTGTCAAAACGTAATACTTTTAAAAGTCAGAATTTCAAGGGAGGGACCGGTTCCACCCGGTCCGCGGTGGTGATCAGGCACCCGCCAGGCCACGCCGCGGTGGCAACGCTGCCTTTCCGCTGCGGACGACGTGGAAGTCGTCCCTCCCCGGATCGCGCTCAGAGCAACGGCGGCAGCGCTTCGGCAGCGAGCTGGAGCTTGCAGTATTTGACGCCCTTGCAGGCGCTGAGCTCGTCGGTCAGTTTGCGCAAGTCCTCCACCGGCCCCTGGACCAACAGGACCTCGAGGTAATGGTGATGCTCCAGATGCACGTGCTGGCTCGTGACGACCATGACGTAATACTTGTGCTGGATCGCCATGAGCTTGGTCTGGAGATTCCGCGTGCGGTAGTCGTAGACCAAGTTGATCGTGCCCGCCATCGTGCCCGAACCCTCCTCGGATTTCATCTCGACCAAACCCTCGCGTGCGAGGGCAGCCACCGCTTGGGAGCGGCTGTGAAAACCACGGCGTTTCACCAGCAAATCGAGTTCGTCGAGCAGACTCGAAGGCAGGGAAACACTGAAGCGGGCGACGGTATCCTTGCGCGGCATGGTCACGGGTTGTCGGGGAGAGGGTTAAAATTGTCACGGCGAAAGCCTTTCACTCGACGTCATCCCCCACGGCGGTGAGGCGCACAATGGGCAGGGGATCCGCTTCGACCGAGACCGGCGGATGGATGAGATCATCAAGATGTTGGCGGGTGGCTAAAAACTCCGGGCAGTGAAAACGACCCACTTCGCGTGGCCGGGACACGGGCACCTCGATGAGTTCCTGCACTTCGCCCGGGTGCGGTTTCAAGACGAGGATGCGATCGGCCAGCAGAATGGCTTCGTCGAGGTCGTGGGTGATGAACAGAATGGTCACATCGACGTTGCGCCAGATCTCCATGAGATGGGCCTGCATTTGCGCGCGCGTCTGGGCGTCGAGGGCACCGAAGGGTTCATCCATGAGCAGGATGCGGGGCCCGTTGGCGAGGGCGCGAGCGATGGCGGCGCGTTGCTTCATGCCCCCGGAAAGTTGCACGGGATACTGGTCCTTGCAGCGCGTGAGTCCGACGAGATCGACCCATTGCAACGCCTCACGACGTGCTTTGGATTCGCTGTGACCGCGCAGCTTGAGCCCGAACATGATGTTCTCCGTAACCGTGAGCCAGGGGAAGAGCGTGTAGCCCTGGAAAACCATACCGCGATCAGGGCCCGGTCCCCTGACTTCCTGCCCGTCGAGGAGCATGCGGCCCGACGTTGGGTGGTCGAGTCCGGCCACGAGTCGGATGAGCGTCGATTTACCGCAGCCCGACGGACCGATGACGGTCAGGAACTCGCGCCGGTGGACTTGAAAATTGATATCTTTCAAGGCCGTGATCACGCCACCGTCGCTGGCGGCAAACTGCCGCCCCAACCGTTCGACCTCGAGCACGACCGGTCGCTGTTTGAGTTTTTGAAATCGCGCCGCCACCGCAGGGACCTGCGTGCGGTAATCGGGTAGTTTTACATCGGTAGGATTCACACGTCCCCTTTCCGAGTAACCCGCTCGGGCCAGAGCGTGATGTAGCGATCGCTGAAAAACCGCTGCCACAGCGTTCGCAGGCGACTGGGCTTGAGCGTGCGCCAACCGAACAGGCGCGCGCCGACGAAACCCAGCACTTGATCGGTGAGCAGACCAATCAGCCCGATGATGAAAATGGCTGCGTAGACGTTTTCAAAGTTCCGATACTTCGCTTGTTGGTTGATAAAAAACGTGATGCCGGAGCTCACGCCGATCACCTCGGCAACGATCAGATAGGTCCACGCCCAACCGAGCAGGATGCGCAGGTCGTTGTAGAGATCGGGCAAGCTCGCCGGCACGATGACACGCATGAGCAAGTGACGATTTTTTGCGCCCAAAGTTTGCGCGGCCTCAATCAACGCCGGGTCGACCTTGCGCACGGTATTGGACACCACCAACACCTGCTGAAAAAACGTGCCGATGAAAATGATCGCGATCTTGGGCTCCTGATAGATGCCCCACACCGCCACCATGAGCGCGCCGAAAACCGGAGCCGGCATGTAGCGCACAAAGTCGACAAACGGTTCCGTCACCCGCGAGACACTCGCGAACGATCCGCATAAAATACCGAGCGGAACCCCGATGAGAGACGACAGCGTAAATCCCCAGAAAATCGTCTGGATACTGCTCCATAAACTTTCGTGTAACCAAACATCGGCGCGGATCGCGGGCTTGGTGGTGAACGCCGTGTAGAGGGCGCGGCCGACTCGGTGTGGCGCAGGCAGATAAATCGGATTCGCCCGCCCCCCCGTGGGTGCTTCGCCGCCTTGGGCGACCGCCTGCTCCACCTGGTGAGCAAACTGTTCCCGTTCGATCAGCGTGCCCGGTTTGAGCCAGGTCACCGCGCCCGACGTCTCCACCTTGATCATGGGATGCCACAGAAAAGGCACATAGCTCACCGCGCTCCACACCGCCAAAGGCAGCAGAAACGACAATGCCCAGAGCGGCCACCGTCGCGCGGACGGCAGCGGCTTCTGGACGGCTAGCCAAGACTCGCGTGGCATCAGGCTTGGGGAGGGACGACCTCCCGGTCGTCCACATCGTTGCCGCCCTGCCTGGCCCGGGTTACTGCGGACCGGCGGGAGCCGGTCCCTCCCCATGTCTCGTAATAAGCGGACAGGATGATCATGCAGCTTCGCATTCCGAGAACCGCCTACATCCCGGTGGCTTCAAGCATCAGCGAAGCATCAATGTAGGAGCCCAGATCGAGCGACTCGGCGTAAACCTCGTTGGCGACATTAAACTCATCGGCAATCTTGGTGGATCCCATGACCGAATCAAAACCGTCTGATTTGCTGGCCATGAATTTGGTGCCTTCTTTGAGCGATACCAACTGCGTCCCACTCATGAACGCGGCGTATTCCGCCGGATCAACGCCCGCCCGTGCGGCCATGATGGCAATGCCGTCCGACCGCGTTTTGGGATCGGCCAAGTAAGCGACGATTTTGTCCCACACCTTGATAAACTTCACCCAGTCGGCGCGCGACGAAGCGAGACTTTGGGGAGATACCGCCACCATGTCGTAAATGAGTCCCGGCTCATCGGCGCTGGTGTAGATCGGCTTGGAGCCGGCGACCGCCTTGAGCGCGGCACCGGAGTTGGGCTGCCACGCGGCGATGGCCGAAATCTGGCCCGACGCGAGCACTTGCGGGGTTTGGTCGGTAGGCGTGTTGACGAGCTCAACATCGCTTTCGGACATGCCCGCTTTTTTGAGGCCGTTGAGCAGGAGCAAGTGATCAACGAAGCCGATCTCCACGCCGATTTTTTTGCCCTTCAAATCCTTGAGAGAGCTGATACCGGGCTGCGCCACGACCATATCGTTACCATTGGAATAGTCGGTCACGAGAATCATGACATTGGCCGCACCGGTCGACCCGGTGACCAACGCGTCGCCGTTCGTCATCATGACGGCATCGACCTGGCCCGCCGCGAAGGCGTCCATCGACGGCACGTATTCAAACCAAAGCATTTCCACCTCGATGCCGGCTTCAGCAAACCAGCCTTTTTGTTCGGCGATGGCGAAAGCCGTCCAACCCGGCCAGTCGCTGTAAGCGACCTTGAGGGGAGCGGCGGAAAGAGTGGTAAACAGCAGGCCGAAAACGGCAGTCGCGACAACAAGGCGACGGGGGAGAAAGCGAGAAGTGGAATTCATCGAGTGCTACGTTTTTAGTGATTCGTGTTACGAATGGTCGGCTAGCGAAAGCACGGTCTGTGCCACGGCCGGAACCTAAACCAGAGGTAGGAATCCGGGTGTGCAGCGGCTCAATTCCGGTCCGAAATTCGCTCGATCACCCATCTCATTTCGACCGTCAAACCCCTCCTTGGCGGAAAAATCGTATATGAATGGTTTCGTTTAAGAAAATTTCGGATAAATTTTACCGATCATAACTCATTTATTTTCATCATCTTATTAACCCTTTCCCTAGAAATTACATTAATATTAGGGTAATACCCCTACTTTCGATTTGACGACCGCGCAAAGCTGTGCGAGCTTTCTCCCGTTCCCGCTTAGCGGGGATATTTTGAGGTAACTCAGAAAAACAATGG
The DNA here is from genome assembly GCF_029023725.1 of Synoicihabitans lomoniglobus. Classification (GTDB taxonomy): domain Bacteria; phylum Verrucomicrobiota; class Verrucomicrobiia; order Opitutales; family Opitutaceae; genus Actomonas; species Actomonas lomonigloba. The sequence continues at coordinate 5,496,739 of NZ_CP119075.1, read as the reverse complement.
CCGGTCACTTAGGGGTAGGTGGCCGGCCAACTTTTTGTCCGAATTCCTCGAATCGCTTTGCCTAGTTAGTCGAAGCGCGTGCTCAGAACGTTTCAAGCAACGTCATGGCCACAAAAAGCCCAACAGGCTCAAAAAGGAATCACTGCGCGGTCGCCAAGTTTTGAGCATCTTGTGCCTTATCTAGCTAACATCATTTCCTCGGATTGAATGCCCGTGGGACAGTTCTCCGATTTCACTCTTAAGGCTGCGGCGGCAGATGTCCCCCTTTGAGGAACTTAGAATAGGAAATACCTTTGAGCAAGGGGCAGGACTTTGGCCGGTTCGCAGGTGAGGTGCACGCCGTCGGCTTTGACGGTGTAGGTCTCCGAATCGACTTCGATTTTGGGCATGGCGTCGTTGTGCACCATGTCGGCCTTGCCCACGGAGCGACACGCGCTGACGGGTTCAAGGCGGCGCGAGAGGTCGAGCTGCTTCGGACCTGTGGCCGAGTCGAGCGAAGCTTCACTGACAAATGTGAGGCAGGTGCGGCCCAGCGCTTTACCTGCGGCTCCGAACATCGGTCGATAGAAAGTGGGCTGCGGCGTGGGAATTGACGCATTCGGGTCGCCCATGTTGGCCCACGCGATGAAGCCGCCTTTGAGCACGAGCTCCGGTTTCACGCCGAAGAAGGCGGGTTTGAACATGACCAGATCAGCGAGTTTACCGATGCCGATGGAACCGATGATGTGGCTCATGCCGTGCGTGATCGCCGGGTTGATGGTGTATTTCGCAATGTAACGCAGCACGCGGAAGTTGTCGGCGGCGGGATGCGCGGTCGATGGGAGTTGGCCGAACTGCACCTTCATTTTGTGCGCCGTCTGCCACGTGCGGCAGATCACTTCGCCAATGCGGCCCATCGCCTGGGAGTCGGATGACATCATGGAGATCGCGCCGAGATCATGGAGCCGGTCTTCGGCCGCGATGGTCTCGGGGCGGATGCGAGATTCGGCAAACGAAACGTCCTCCGGAATCTTCGAATCGAGGTGATGGCAGACCATGAGCATGTCGAGATGCTCGTCGATGGTGTTGACCGTGAAGGGACGTGTCGGGTTGGTCGACGACGGCAGAACGTTGGGCTCGCCACAGACGCGGATGATGTCGGGCGCGTGTCCCCCACCCGCGCCTTCGGAGTGGTAGGTGTGGATCGTGCGCCCCTTGAACGCGGCGAGAGTCGACTCGACGAAGCCGGCTTCGTTGAGGGTGTCGGTGTGAATCGCGACTTGGACGTCGAACTCCTCCGCCACGCCGAGACAGGTATCGATCGCGGCGGGCGTGGTGCCCCAGTCTTCGTGCAGTTTGAGACCGAGTGCGCCAGCCTTTACTTGCTCGCGGAGCGGATCGGGTGTGGAGCAGTTACCCTTGCCGAGGAAACCGAGGTTGATCGGGTAAGCCTCGGCCGCTTCGAGCATGCGGTGGATGTTCCACGCACCGGGTGTGCAGGTCGTGGCGAGCGTGCCGTGCGCCGGTCCCGTGCCGCCGCCGAGCATGGTGGTGAGTCCGGAGCTGATAGCTTCGTCGATCTGCTGCGGGCAGATAAAGTGGATGTGCGAATCGATACCGCCGGCGGTGACGATGCAGCCCTCGGCGGCAAGCGCCTCGGTGCCGGCCCCGACAATCATGGGATCTTTTTTGCCCGTCTTGGGGTCGGCATAGACGGAGCCGATGCCGCTTTGGATGCCAGGATTACCCGCGTGACCGATGCCGACAATGATGCCCTGTTTGACGCCGATGTCGGCTTTGATGACGCCGAGGATCGGGTCGATGATGGTGGCGTTGGTGATGACCAAATCGAGCGACTCCGCATCGGAGGCGGTGGACGATTGCCCCATGCCATCGCGGATGACTTTGCCGCCGCCAAATTTGATCTCGTTGCCGTAACCACCGCCTTCGGCGATGAGGTCGCGTTCGACTTCGATGAACAGTTCGGTATCGGCGAGACGCACGCGGTCACCCGTGGTCGGACCGAACATCTCAGCGTATTGGCGGCGGGAAAGATTGAGAGGCATGTGACTGGAACGAGGCTGGGACGAGACGCTGTTTTTTTAACCACAGATGGACACAGATAAACACAGATCAAAAACCCATTTCCTCTGGTTCCATCGCGTAACGGTAGTGGAGCCATCTGTGTTCATCCGTGGTTAAAAAAAGCGCTTACAAGGGGCCGTTGATTTTGGCGTTGAGGCCGTAGACTTCGCGGGTGCCGGCGAGGGCGACGAGTTCGACGGTTTTGGTGTCGCCGGCCTCGAAACGCACGGCGGTGCCGGCGGGGATGTTAAGGCGAAAGCCGCGGGCGGCGGCGCGATCGAAACCGAGTTGGTCGTTCGATTCGAAGAAGTGAAAATGTGAGCCGACTTGGACCGGCCGATCGCCCGAATTGGTTACATCGAGCGTGACCGTTTCGAGACCGGGATTGGCCGGAATATCCGGGCCCGCAGCGGGAATGATTTCACCGGGGATCATGGCGTCTTCATCGAATGGGTTGGTGGACGGTGACGAGTTTGGTGCCGTCGGGGAAGGTGGCTTCGACCTGCACGTCGTGGATCATATCGGCCACGCCTTCCATGACGTCGTCGACCTTGAGAATCGTGGTGCCGTAGCTCATGAGCTCGGCCACGGATTTGCCGTCGCGCGCGCCCTCGATGATCTCGTAGGTGATGATGGCGACGGCCTCGGGATGGTTGAGCTTCAAGCCGCGGGCCTGGCGGCGGCGAGCGAGATCGGCCGCAACGACGATGATGAGTTTTTCGCGTTCACGAGGGGTTAAATGCATGAGCGGTCAGCCGGGAAAGTTTTAGGGATGCAAACGATGAGATTTGATCAGCACGCTGTTCTTACAGGAGGCAACAGAGGTTAACAGAGCCATCAGCTTGCATGGTTTTTACAGAAGGCAACGAAGGGCACAAAGATAGCTGGAACTCCTGCAGGGGAATCAAAACTGAAATGCGGCGTGGCTCTGTTTAACTCCGTTACCTCCCGTAAAACCCAGCTTCGGCGTGGCTTCGTTCTCTTCGTTGCCTTCTGTGAAAATGAAAACATCGGAGTGGCAGCAGTCAGACTTGGAGGTGGGTGGCGACGACTTCGTCGGTGAGGGCAGCGATGGCACCGGAAGCGGTGATGGTGCCGCGATCCATAGCGTAAAAACGATCGGCAACCTCGCGGCAGAAGTCGACGTATTGCTCGACCAATAGGATAGCGAGGGCGTGTTCTTCGCGAAGTTTGCGGACCGCCTCCATGATCTCGGCGGCTTCTTTGCGGCCTTCGGACGTTTGCTCCTCTTCGGTGCGGGTGCTGACTTTGAGCTTCTTTAGCGTGTCACCAATCTGGTCGATGATCGACGGCTGGATGCCTTCGGTGGGCTCGTCGAGAATGAGCAGCTTCGGGTTAGTGAGCAGGGCGCGCCCGATGGCGAGTTGTTGCTGCTGGCCACCGGAGAGCACGCCGCCTTTGCGGCTGAGCATTTCCTTCAAGACCGGAAACAGATCGTAGACACGTCCGAGCGCAGAGGCGGCGGCCTTGCCCTTGATGCCGTGCACCACGAGTCCCACGCGCAGGTTCTCCTCCACCGTGAGCAGCGGAAAAATGTCCCGGCCCTGCGGCACGTAACCGATGCCGAGGCGAGCGCGGGCGTCGGCCGACAGGCGGTGAATGGGTTGTCCGGCGAGGGTGATGTTCCCGGCGCGGACCGGCAGTCCGCCGGTGATGGACCGGAGCGTGGTGGTTTTGCCCACACCGTTGCGGCCCATGAGTGCCACGACTTCGCCGGCGTCGACCTTGAGATCAAACCCGCGCAGGATGCGCGAACCGCCGATGTCGGTTTCGAGGGCGGTGATGGAAAGGACGGGTGTAGAGGAAGGGGCCACCATGGTCGGGTCGATCGGTCAGGGTTCGTGTTTGCCGCGGCCGAGGTAGACTTCGCGGACCTTTTGGTTGGCTTGCACTTCGTCAAACTTGCCTTCGAACAGGACGGAGCCCTGGTGCAGCACGGTGACGGCGGTGTCCTGCGCGATCTGTTTGACGAAGGTCATGTCGTGTTCGACGACGACCAGACTGTGCTGACCGGCAAGCGAAAGAAGGAGCTCGCCGGTGCGATGGGTTTCCTCGTCGGTCATGCCCGCCGCCGGCTCGTCGATGAGCAACACCTCGGGGTCGGACGCGAGCAGCATGCCGATTTCGAGCCATTGCTTTTCCCCGTGGGCGAGCGCCCCCGCCTTCCAGTCGCGTTTGTCATCAAGCCGGATGAGTTTGAGCAACTCGTCGATACGATCGCTTTGGTCGGAGGAGAGCTTAAAAAACAGGGACGCAAACACGCCGCGGGTGCCACTGAGCGAGAGCAGGAGGTTCTCCCAAACGGTGTGGTTGGAATACACCGATGGGGTCTGGAACTTGCGGCCGATGCCGAGTCGGTTGATCTGAAACTCGTTGAGTTGGGTAAGGTCGTGATCGCCAAACTCGATCTTGCCGACATCGGGTTTGGCGCGGCCGGTGATCAAATCGAAGAAGGTGGATTTACCGGCGCCGTTGGGTCCAATGACGGTGCGCAGCTCACCCTTGAAGAGGTAGAAATTGAGGCCAGAGATCGCCTTGAAGCCATCGTAGCTTTTGGAGACATCTTCGACGTTGAGGATCGGGTGCGACATGCGGCGTAAAGGGAGACGTTATTCGGTCGGGGCAGTGGAGGACGACTGGCCGAACCAACCACGAATCCGGGTCCAAACCGGCTTGAGGCGTTGCGGCAGGCTGACGAGTCCGCCCGGCAGGAACACGACCACGAGGATGAAGAGTCCGCCAAGAATGAGCAGCCACATGTCGGGGTAGGCGCGGGTCGTCCAACTCTTGAGCATGTTGATCGCCACCGCCCCGAGGATGGGGCCGAGCAAGGTGCCCCGACCGCCCACCGCCACCCAGACCACGGCTTCGAGCGACTTGGCCGGAATCATTTCCCCGGGATTAATGATGCCGACCTGCGGGACATAGAGCGCGCCCGCGACCGAGGCGATCAAGGCCGAGAAGACGAAGACAAACAGCTTGTAGTCCGCGGCGGCATACCCGCTGAAAAGCACGCGGTTTTCACCATCGCGGATGGCGCGTTGCACGAGGCCAAACTTCGTGCGGCTCAACCAACGGCACAACGCGTAGACGCCCAGCAACGTGACGCCGGTGGCAATGTAGAGCCCGCGCTGGGTGCCGGCGCTGAGAATATCGAACCCGAGGATGAACTTGAAATCCGTGAACCCGTTGTTGCCGCCGAGCAGCAGGTTGTTGCGGAAAAACATGATCGAGGCCGCGTAGGTCAGCGCCTGCGTGAGGATCGAGAAATACACGCCCTTGATGCGCGAGCGGAAGGCGAAGTAGCCAAAGATTCCCGCCACGATACCCGGCACCAACAGCACCATGCCGAACGCGAAGGGGAAGCTGGAAAACGGCACCCAGAAACTCGGCAGCTCTTTCCAACCGAGAAACACGAGGAAATCGGGGATCGGCTGCTGGTATTGGCCGAGGGTGCCGATCATGCGCATGAGATACATGCCGTGCATGTAGCCCCCTAGGGAGAAAAAGAGCGCCTGGCCGAGACTGAGCAAACCGGTGTAGCCCCAGAGCATATCGACCGAGATCGCGAGCAGCGCATAGCTGAGATATTTACCCCACAGGTTGATGGTGAAGTTGCTGATCACGCCCTGCGCGTTGAGCACGGGCAGCAGGATCAACATCACAAACGCGATGATCCCGGCGATGATGATCTCGGTCTTCAGACGAGCGTTGTTGGGCTGCGGTATCACGGCTTAATCCTCAAGTTGGCGGCCACGCGTGGCGAAGATCCCGGCCGGGCGCCATTGCAGGAATAGAATGATGAAGGCCAGCACGAGGATCTTGCCAAAGACCGACGAATCCTGCGCGAGGTTTTGGAGGAAACTGCCGAAGAGCGGCACCCATCCCAGTCCCGGTGCCCACGCCGGCAGGTATTGCTGCAGCACTTGGTCAATGCCGCCGATGCCAAACGCGCTGATGACCGTGCCGAGGATGTTCCCCACCCCGCCCACCACCACGACCATGAACGAATCGACGATGTAGGATTGACCGAGCGACGGACCGACGTTGCCGATTTGGCTGAGAAACGCTCCGGCGAGTCCGGCGAGTCCGCTGCCCAGACCAAACGTGAGCATGTTGACCCGCGTGGTGCGCACGCCCATGTGCGACGCCATGCCCCGGTTCTGCATCACGGCGCGGATGAGCAAACCCAACGACGTCTTATTGAGTGCCAGCCATACGCCGAAGACGATCAGCACGGCAAAGCCGATCACGAAGACGCGGTTCCAACCGAACACGATGTCGGCCACCGTCCAGTTCCCACTCAAGTAGGCCGGACTGGAGACCTGCACGTTGTTGGCTCCAAACATGAGCCGGAACACCTGCTGCAAAACGAGCGATACACCCCACGTCGCGAGTAAACTCTCGAGCGGCCGTCGGTAAAGGAATTGAATGATGCCGCGCTCGAGCGCGATGCCCACCAACGCCGCCATGATAAAGCTCAGCGGAATGGCGGCGATGAAGTAGAGCGAATAGGCCCAGCCCTCCAGATTCATGCCCGGGATGGACACACTCAGCCCGAAAGCGGGAATCACCACGCCCGCGCCAAACACGTTTTGCACGAGATAAGTCGTGTAAGCACCGACGGCGATCATTTCGCCGTGCGCCATATTGATCACCCCCATCAACCCAAACGTGATGGCGAGCCCGAGCGCGACGACCAGAAGGATGCTACCGAGACTGAGTCCGCGAAAAATCGTGCCCACAAAATCCACCACCGAACGGTGACGGTCGATGGCCGCGAGTGCCTTGGTGGCGGCGGCGACCAGTTCCGGTTGTTTTGCTTGCTGGGCTTCGGACTGCACCGCCAGGAGCGCGTCGTAGCCGGACAGACTGTGAATGGCCTCCATCTCCTTCACCGCCGCGATTTTAACCGCGAGATCGTCCTGACTGAGCTGGAGCAAGGCAATGGACTGGCGGGTGGCTTGGTGGACGTTGGAGTCCTTTTCCACCGTCAGCCGCTTCTGCAAAATGGGGAGTTTCTCCAAGTCGCGGGAGAAACCGATCGTCTGCACGGCCTGCAGCCGCTTCGCCGGATCGGGCGAGCCGAGGTCGATCAAATCGAGCACCTCTTTCATGGCGCGACGCAGCCGGTTGTTGTGGCGCACACGATCGAGATTGTCGCGGGTGGGCATCACGGCCGCACCGGCGGCATCCACCAGCGGCGCGTCGGTTAAAAGTGAATACGGCTCCGCCGTCTCAAACGCATCGCGACCGCCCGGGACCCGCACGGGAACGCGGTCGCCCTCGCTGGTCGTGTAGATGAACAGCTCATCGGCTTTCCAAGCGTCAAAAAGCTCGGCGATAACGGGGTCTCCGTCGCCCGCCAGTTCGCCGATGATCTCACGTTTCTCGCGATCATTGGCCGCCAACATCGCCTCGATCACCGTCTCCTTGGCGGATTGGGCACTGAGCGGCTGAAATGCGAGCACCGCGCCGGCGTAAATCAACAATCGGGGTATGATGTGAATGAATTTCATTCGAATTCTTCTCTGCTGGAACCGTGCCAAAACCGAAGCGGGGTGGGCCGACTAAAGCCCACCCCGGAACTACAGATTCACGGACGGAAGACTGAATAAACGTCCGTAAAGTGAAGGGGCGTCCTTACTTGAACTTACCCTTGAGCCAAGGCTCGCCGTAGACGTCGTCGAACTCCTCGAGGATCTCGAACTGCCCGTTGGACTTGGTCTCACCGATAAACACGTTTTTGGTGAGATGCATGTTGGGCTGCGTCGTCACCGTGCCGCCCGGGCCGTCGAAGGACAGGCCGCTCTTGAGCGCGGCGCGCACCTTGTCGACATCGAACGAACCGGCCTTTTCGACGGCGGCTTTCCAGAGGTAAACGCCGTTGTAGCTGAGCACCATCGGCGAGCAGGTCACGCGACCTTCCTTGACGAGGCCGGTGAGGTTGCTCTTGGCCAACCAGGCCTTGAAGTCGGCCACGAATTTTTCATTGGCCTCGGACTCGATGGACTGGAAGTAGGTCCAGCAACCGAGTTGACCGACGAGTTGGTCGGCCGGAAGACCGCGGAACTCATCCTCCGAGATGGAGAAGGAGACGACCGGGCAGGTCTCGGCGGAAAGACCGGCGGCGGCGTATTCCTTGAAAAACGGCACGTTGGTGTCGCCGTTGAGCGTGCTCACGACGGCGGCGCCACCACCGGCGGCGAACTGTTTGATCTCGGAAATGATCTGCTGGTAGTCGGTGTGACCAAAGCCGGTGTATTTGCCGGCGGAGATGATCTTACCGGACTCGTCCTTACGGAAACCACCGCCGATGTTCTCGATCGGCACGCCCTTGCTCAGGAGATACTCGAGGAGGACGAGGTTGGTGGTCTGCGGGTAGACATAATCGGTGCCGAGCAGGTAGAACTTGGTGTAACCTTGTTCGAGTAGGTAATCGACGGCGGGCGTGGCCTGCTGGTTAACGGCCTCGGCAGTGTAGAATACGTTTTGGCTCTCTTCTTCACCCTCGTATTGCACGGGGTAGAACAAGAGACCGTTGTTCTTCTCATAGACCGGAAGCACGGATTTGCGGGAAACGGAGGTCCAGCAGCCGAAGGTCACGGCGACCTTGTCCTGTTCCAGCAATTGCTTGGCTTTTTCCGCGAAGAGAGGCCAATCGGAAGCGCCATCGACGACGACGGGTTCGATCATTTTGCCCATCACACCACCGGCGGCGTTGATTTCGTCGAAGGTGAAAAGGAGGATGTCGCGCAGCGAAGTTTCGCTGATGGCCATCGTGCCGGAGAGGGAATGGAGCACGCCGACTTTGACGGTGTCAGCCGCTTGGGCCGACGTGAAGAGAGTGGAGACGGCAAGAGCGCCGGTCGCCAGGAATTTGGACAACTTCATAGTAAGTTTCAGGAGGAGGTTGGGGGTATGAGGTGGCAGGACGGGATGTCAGGCATCCGTGGGTCTCTACCGATGGAGACTAAACAAATAGTCTTCAGAATGGTGCCCCGAGCCCACGCATGGGCTCGGAACACGCCGAATGGATCAGACGAAACGTTCCGGCTTAGAACGTGAAGACGATCTGCGCCGCGAGGTAGCTCGCGCTGTCGACGCCAGTGTTGTCGAACTCGGTGTAGCTGTATTCCGCGAGGAAGAACAGGTTGTCCGTGATCGCCATACCGGGGGAAATCGTATACTTCATGAACTCAGCGCCGGGGCCGGCGGTGTCGTCCTCACCACCACTGAGGCGGAAGGTCGTGGTGAAGGCACCGAAATCAGGCATCGCGAGGAGGGACCAGAAGTAGGCGTCGGCACCATTGGCATCAGCCGTCATGAACTCTGCGGCAACCAGCGTGCCCCCGATCGTGGTATCCGCCCAGAAGTCAAACATCGTGGTGTCGCTGTCGCCATCATTGGCAATGCCGAGGTAGAAGTTGCTGGTGTCGGTCGAGTATTTGATGAACGCCTCAAAGCCGACGTCACCCAGATCGTGGTCACCCTCATAGTAGGTGGGACCATACACCGAATCGAGCACCGCCACACCGGCCGAGAAACCATCGGCGGAATAGTCATAACGGATGCCGGAGTGGTAGGCGGGAATGAAGCCGGCCAGATCGTTTGAGTAGGAGATCTGGAGCATGTTGGGCCAATCGAAGGCCTCATAACCATGATAGCTGAGGAATTTACCGAACGTGAGACTCGAAGCCTCGTCGATCGAGTAGGTGGCATACATGTCGAGGAATACCGGCTCGTAGTCGGAGAAGGCGTGGAGACTGACCACGCCAACCGTCTTGTCGTAGGTGCCGGTCAACTGGATCTTCATGGAGTCAACCTCGAGCAAACCGGTGTCGCTGTCGCCACCACCGGTGTAGTCCTCGGAGAAGTTACTCGCGGTCGCGGTAACATAACCATAAAGGCTGAGGTTGTCGTTGATCTCAATGTCCGCGGAGGACGTGAGGGCGAGAGAGGCACCAATAGCCATGGCACCAAGCTTCTTCATCGAAGGAGTAGTCATTTGTAGTTTGTTTAGTTTGAACGTCTGGACGTCAGTTGGTCGTGATTTGGAGTCACAGCCGAACGAAGCCCTAGCAGTTCATCTGCCATGACTATCAATCGTTTAGAAAAATTTGTATTATGAATTTATTTCACATCTATCTGATTCATATGATGATGTGATTTTATCAAAACGACAAATATTCCTCATCTCTCTAGCTAGGACGGGGCATTTTTGCGGGTCATTGGCGTATTTATGATGTGCATACGCACGTCACCACCACGCCCCCATTATGGCACTTTTTCGCTTAACGCGGTTTGCCCAATTGCAGCAGCCGCAAGTGCAGCCACCGCAATCCGCCGGATAGTTTTCCGAAAAAACGAGGCTCCCACCGCGCCACATCGTCCGTGATCAGCGCCAATCCCAACAGGTAGATAACGCCAAATAGCAGGCCGCCTCGCAGGTCCAGTTTCCACGCCGGGGTAAAAATCAGGATCAAATTGCCAAACGTATACGCAAAGACCGGATTGCGCCCAAAGCTGTAAATCACGTCACGCAACGTGGACTCCCGCCACCACCGCGTGACCACCAGACTCAGACCGATCGCCAGCACCGACCCAATCACACCGAACCCGAAATACATGGGATGGCTGTAGCGCCGGTATTCCTGAAACGCGACGAGCTGCCAAAACCACTCCCAACCAATCGTGCTCACGTGCCACCACATCATGAACATCGCCACCGTAAGCGGAATGCACACCCAGAGTAGCCGTCCCACCGCCGAGCGCGCGTTGCCCCACATGTAACCGAGGACCACCATCGTGGTGGAATGCAGCACACTGGGACCGGTGACACTGCCCCACCCCGCGATGTGGCCCCAAAAATAGTTAACCTCCGGTGCCGATCGCAGCCAGGGCCACAAACTCCACGGCACCACCAACACGAGGATCGCGCCCACCAACCGCCACCGGGCCAACGGCACCACGATGAAGGGAGCCAGCAGCACCATCCAGCAATAGGTCATCCAGATCCCCGCGTAGACTCCATCCGCGTTGAAGTAGAGCGCCTTGAGGAAATGCTCGGTCGTCATCTCCTGCGCGATCCATTGCGCCGCCACTGTGATCGCGATCGTGACATAATAAACCAGCGCCACCGGCCAACACCATCGCATCACACCACGCACGGTCGGCGGTGCGTCACCTCGCCCGAACTTACGGGCCAGCCCCATGCCAAACACGGTGAGCAACAACGGCGTCGCCCACGCGGTCACAAACAACACCCCCGGCACGAACCGCCACAGATCGAACTTGAACACCACGTGCGCCGTCATCGCCAACCAGATCGCCACGGAACGCGCCACCACCAAGGGATCATCGCGCCCCCGGCCGACACTCGTATCAGGATCTTCATGACACAGGGCTCCGATGGGCAGGTTCTCCCAGCCCGGCACCCGTCGCCCGTGAAACCGCTCCACCGCCATCGCGCCTTCGACGTGGTTGAGGGAATCCCCGCCCGCCTCGACAAACGTCTCGTGGAGCACCAGCGACTCGCGCCCCAGGATCTCGGTCAACTCCGCCCGCAGCGAGTCGCCCGGACCGCGTCCACCTCCGCCACCAGCATGCGCGATCGCCGCATAATCGGTCTTACCGTTCGCCAACGCGGGGAATTCCGCCACCGCGACCACCTGTAGTTTCGTCGCCGGGATCGCGAGGCGGCGGCGCCAAGTCTCCCGCAGTTCCGCCGCCACCGCGCCCCCACCCTGCACCGCGATCACGATCTGCTCATCACTGCCGGCCACCCGCGCCGCCACGCCTGTCCGGCGCAGGTCGGCTTCCAGTCCATCCAGTGCGATCCGTATACCGGCCACTTTAACGAAGCGACTCGCGCGCCCCACGATTCGCAACAAACCCACTTCGTTGCGCTCCACGATGTCGCCGGTCCACAGCTCGCCCACCTCGCATCCCCGCGCCAGGTCGCGCCGATCGTGCGCGTAACCCATCATGACATTGGGACCGCGGTAGCACAGTTCTCCCGCCCCGCCGGTGGCGGTCACTTCTCGTCCCGCGCCATCCATCAAGCGCACCGCGCCCCCCGGGATCGGCGTGCCAATGCAGTCGGGATCCGACACCGCCAATTCCGGCGGCAAAAACGTCATGCGCGGCGACGCCTCCGTCTGCCCATACATCACATAAAACCGCGCGCCTTGTTGCTGGGCCCAGTGCGCGAAGCGTCGCACGCGCGCCGGATCCAGCCGTCCGCCCGCCTGGGTGAGCGTGCGCAGTCCCGGGATGGGTCGCTCCAACATGCCGAGCGATTCCAGCGTCTCATACATGAGGGGCACGCCGGCAAAACTCGTGGCCCCCGCCATTTCAAAATCAGTCCAAAACCGCGCTTCGTGCACCGCATGACTGGTCAACGCGATCGAGGCACCCGCCATCCAGTGCGACGTGAGCACGGACATCCCGTAGGAATAATACGGTGGCAACGAGGTGATGGCTCGGTCCTCCCGCGTGATCTGCAAATACGATGCGATCGCCTCCGCATTGCTCACCACATTGCCCGCCGACAACCGCACCAACTTCGGCACGCCCGTCGAACCAGACGTCGGCAATAACATCGCCAACTCCGCATGCGGGGACGCCGGTGCTCGCTCCGGCGGCAGGCCGGGTTGCAACAGCCAAGCACTTCCCTCGCGGCGAAACTCCCACTCCGGTTGAAACGCCTCTCGCAAGCGCGGTTCGGCATCCAACGCTCCCGGGGCCAACAACAACGTCGGATGCCTCGCCCGGCATGCGCCCACCCACGCCAGCAGCGGCTCCAACGCATTGCACATTTCGATCACGAGCAACCCCCGCGACGTTCCCAGTTGGGCCGCCCACGCATCCGCTTGCGCCGTGAATTGCCGATAGGACAACGTCAGGCCATCGGCCGACACGAGCGCCAACCGATCACCAAAGCGTTCAATACCGGCAAAAGGTCGCGTGGTTGCCAAATCCGCCATAAGAGAGCGCGCCACCATCGACGCCCTCGCCCCACGTGACAAAGCGAAAGCGATTATTCCTGCGGCAATGTTGCTCGCAGCGCCCTGACTTCCGCCAACATCAGCCGCGCCGCTTCGACGGACCCCGCGTCCACCGCTCCGCCACCGATCATCGTCGGCGCGGAGGACGTTGATGCGTCACTCTGGTGCGGATCGTCCGGCTCGCCCAGACCCGACTGCCGGAAACGCTTCAACCGGGTCACAATGAGATCGCGAATCTCGGACGCGTTTTCCACCGCGTGAAACGTGCTGCGGTGCATCGAATCGGCCTCGGACGAATCATTATTACCCGACGAACCTCCGCCCGCCGACTGCACTTCCACATCGGCGAGTTTGAGCAACCGCTGCAACGGTCCCTGCTTCACCGAGACCTGCTGCAGGTTGGCGAAACTCATCGTGGTTTCCTGAATTTTCAAAATACCCCAGCGCAGGCGCAGACTGCGGTCGGTGACCATATACCAGCGCTGATTGAAATCCAACCAGATGGCCGCGAGCGACCAGAAGAACTGAAACAAAAAGATGACCAAACCGATCGTCTCGCCGATCTTGATCCAGAAAAACACCTTCGGCGGCGTGCGCTTCGCGATCTCATAGACCGGCGGCGGCACGAAATGGCCCAACAACCGATGAAACAGGTCCCGCCGCTGCTTCTCGCCACCGGTGATTTCCCGCGCGATGCCACCCGCCGTAAACTCCGGCTCGGGCTCCTTGCCTTCCGTTTCGTAAACGCCGGGAGAGACTTCGATGAGCTTCGGTTTTTCGGGCTCCGGATTGATGCCCGCGACTTCGCGCGCCGCGTCGAGCTCCAGCTGATACTCCACTTCCTGGATAAAATACAGCGACACCAACAAGCCCCAGATCGCCGCGAGTTGCGCGCCCATCCACGCGACAAACTTCAACCGCATGTAATTGCGACCCGCCCGGAACACGCGCAGCGAACCGGGCGCCCCCGCCGGTGGCGTCGGCTCATGCGGCACCCGCAACCAACGCAACAGACTCTGCTCGACGCGCTTAATCACGACGCACGTCCTCCCTGGCGGCGAGATCTTCGCGCAAGCCGCGCAACTCCGCCGCCACTTCCGTCAACACGGCGGTCAACGCCGCGGCATCGACGGTGCCCTCGCCCGCCGGAACCACAGCCCCCGTTCCCGGCACGGGCGGCGGTTTCACATCGTCTTTCACCCCCCGCATGCGGCTGTAGAGATAATCGCGCACCGGCTCGAACTCCTTGAGCCCCTCCAGCGTCATCTCGGCCCCCGAACTCCCGCTCGCCGTTTGCACCAACACCTTGGCCAAACCCAGCCAACGCTCGATCACGTTGGACCGCAGATGAATGTCTTGAATTCGTGAATACTGGAGGATGATTTCCCGCCGAAACAGAATGCCCCAGCTCATGGAAATCCCCTCGTCGGTGAACTTGTAGCGCATCGTTTTAAAACGAATCGCGCCATAAATCATGAGCACCGGGAAAAACGGCCCCAACACGAACGAAGAGACCATGTAATATTTCAACAAATCACGGTGGGGCCGCTCAATGGCCAGGATCGCTTCGTCATCAGGGGCTGGATGCATGGCCGCAGATCAAAGCTATTTCCTTTCCGTGATTCAAACCACGAATGATGAACGGCCGATGGAACCCACCGGCGGTCAACCGGGTCCCTCGACCCTGAACATCACCCGGAACCGCAATCACTACCCCTAAGATGTCCCCGAGATACCTACTCTTAAGGTGGCTCCCTGCCGCGTTCTTGTTGGGCGCGAACCAGGGCTGCGTTAGCTCGAAATCCGCTTCCGCCAGCATCACCGTTTTCTCTGAAACCAGTCGAAGTTATCAGGTGCCCCGACGCGCAGACGTGAAGAAAAAACCAATCACGTATGCGATCAGCTTCGCCAAGGCGGCCCAGCTCACTTCGGACGCGCAGATCAACAACGCCGTCTTCGCCACAGCCTTGGCTCGCGCCCTGACCGAAAACCTAAACCTGCAGGGCTTCGAACTCGCCACGGACTCTGCCACGGCCGATCAACTCCTGGTGGTGCATGCCGGCACCACCCAGCCACCGCACCGATTTTCCTCCCATGATGAGATGTTCAGTGTGATGCCCAGCTTGGAAGACGGACTGACTTGGATACAAAACACGGAATTGCTCGGATACGCCAGGGCCTACAATGACCTGAGCCAATTTGCCGGAATGTCTCTCGGACAGACCATGCGGCAAGACCTCAACGACGATCTGGATTCCAGTCGCAACTACATCGTGATCACCGCCTACGATTTTGGGGCGGCCCAATCGGGCCAGCGCGCCCCCGTGCTCTGGCGCACGCACGTCAGTGTGGAAGCCGGGATCGTGCCTTTGTCCGATCAAGTGGACACGTTGCTCGCCACCGCTTCAGGCTTTCTCGGACGCAACAGCAAACGCCTCATTCGCCGCTTCAACAGCGAGGTGCAAATCGGAACGGCCACGGTGGTGGAGGAAGATGTGCGCTGAACCGGCCGGGCCGGCGGGCAATGTCAGCCCCTTATCGTCGCCAGGTCATCCCCCCGGATGAGACAACAACAGTTGCTGCCGTCAGCGGTCTCCAACCACTTCATGCGCAGCTTTGGCCAGGCGCGCTCCATCGCCGGACGCAGCTCGCCGACTTCGAGCACGACAATTCCGTGGGGCTGGAGGCGCTCCATCGCCTGCCGCAGCAGTTTGCGGATGATATCCAATCCATCCGCCCCGCCATCGAGCGCCAAACGCGGCTCATGCGCAAACTCGGGAGGCAGGTCATCGCAAATGTCCGAGGGTTCGTAAGGCGGATTGCTCAAAATGATGTCGTAGCGCCGGACCGGCACCGCGTCAAAGACGTCGCTGCGGTGCAGCGTGAGGCGATCGCCCACCGCGTGGTCGCGCACATTGATCTGGGCGACTTCCAGCGCATCCGGCGACAGATCGATGCCGTCCACCCGCGCCGACGGAAACTGATGTGCCAACAATATCGCCAGACAGCCCGAGCCCGTGCAGACGTCGACCGCGTTGGTCACCACGAGTCCCTCGGGCAGGTAGCCGCTGAGCGTGGGAATCAGTTCCAAAAAATAGCTGCGCGGGATAATGACTCGTTCGTCACAATAAAATGAATACTCGCCCAGCCAGGCTTCGCGCGTGAGGTAGCCCGCCGGGACGCGCTCGGCGACGCGACGGGTGAAGACGTCCGTCAAGCGCTGCAACTGCTCCCCCGACAACAAACGCCGCATGACCTTGGCGGGACTGTCGAGCGGCAGTTCCAACGTGCGCAGGATTAGATAAAGCGCCTCGTCATGGGCATTGTCCGCCACCTGCCCCAGCACGAGTTCGTGCTCCGCGTAGGCCGTTTCCGCCCACCCCAACCAATGCGCGGGCGTGAGCAAATCGCTCGTGGGAAGATACATCCTGGACGGTTTATTTTTCACAACAGGGAACGAAGAAAACAAAGCAGCAGGCAGAGGAGTGGCTTCGTTCTCTTCGTTACCTTCGGTAAAACACGGCCCGTCTCACTCACGCGGTGGCAAGTGGTCTTCGCAGTAGCAGACTTCCTTGTCGCCCTCGGTGCGGTAACGGAAACCCAGTTCCGTCTCGGCGTCACTGTCGCGACCGCACACCGAACACTTGTGCATGGGGCCGAGCTCCTGCTTCAGCTTGGCGCGTTTGGCCTGCTGCGTCACCGCGCGGCGTCCGGTGCGGATGCGTTGCACGATTTCGCGGCCGAAGAAGATCAGGAAGTTACCCGTCGCCGCGAGCACCGCGAGCCGCTCCGTCATACTGCCCACCACCAGATTGAAGCCGTAAAACACCCAGGTCACGAGGGCGATCCACTTGATCTTCACCGGCAGGATGAAGAACAAGTGCAGCACGAAATCCGGATTCAAAAACGCAAAGGCCAGAAACACCGAGCCCCCCAGAAAGACATTGGTCGCGGGTTCCCCGGGCGAAAGAAACGCGAGACCCACCGTGAGCAAATAACCCGTGAGCAAAAACAGGTTGTAGCGCAGCGTGCCGAAGTAGTGCTCCAGCGCGTTGCCATAGAGATAGAACAGATACAGTGCGAACGCCACCAACATGCCAAAACCCGGCGGCATGGCCACAAACGAGAATATGCGCCACCAATCACCTTGCAGGAACCACGCCGGCACGAAGATGAGCTGCATCACGTCGATGCGCTTCATCAACCCCGCGAGCAGCACGAAGGTCTGCGCGATCACCAGGTAAAGGGTGATGTTGTTAATCGCTAAGGGTTCGAGGCGGCGCTCGATTTTGTTGATCCAAGACGGCATGAAAGGACGACCCTAGGGCTGGCAACGGGCTCGGGGAAACACCAAACCGCACCCAATCATCGCGGCGTCGAGTCGACGGTTTCCTCATCCGCCAACGGCGTCTCGACCGGCGCTTCGACCTCCGGTTCGCCCGGGAAGGGATTCTCCTCCGTCAAAGTCACCACCGTTTCGCTGTTAAGGGGACCAATTTCGGGCGCGGCGGGTGCGGTAAACACCGGCACTTCCGGCGCGGCCACCACCGGCCCCGAACCGGTTTCGCCCTTGCGAGCTGCCGCCGCCACAGCTTCGGCCTCCGCCTCCTCGACCCCGGGATCGGCCCGCAGGCGCGCCAGCCGGGTCAGCAATCGCCCGCGTTGGGACAGAAGGACTTCCTCAAACGCACCCTCGAGCAGGACTTCGGCAGCATCGAGATCCCCGGCAAACATCAGCACGTTGGCGCGGTGCAGCCGCATCAGTTGTTTCTCGGCCGGCGACTCCACCCGAGCTTCCAATTCCTCCCACTTCTCCAGCGCTTCCGTCCACCGCGTCTCGTGCAGGTCGTAGTAGGATTCGGCGTAGCGATACGCGTAGGGCAGACTCTCGGGTTCGAGTCGCACCGCTTCCGCCAGCGCGTGCTGCATCGCCGTATCGACCTGGGTCACGGTCCATTCGCCGCTGCGCAGAAAATCGTCCCGCGCCGCGCCGAGCAATTGCCCGACCTGGAAGTGGTAGAGCGGTTCGTCCGGCCGCAACTGGACCGCCGATAAAAAGTAGTTGAGGGCATCGAGCGGTTTGCCCTCTTCGGCGAGATATTTGCCGAGCTGGTTTTGCACGATCGGCAGCTCAGGGTTGAGCGAATTTGCCTTGAGCAACAACGCTTTGGCCCGCTCGCGCTCGTCGATCAAGGGGTTGCCCAGCAACATCGAATAGGCGACGAGCCCGTCCGTATTTTTCGGGTAAGTGCGCAGAAACTTTTCGAAATCGAACACCAGCGTCTGCATGCGCGGACGCAGATCGTCGACGTCGTCCTGGTGTTCCGCCGCCGCCGCCCGTCCCAGCAACTCCTGTTGCAAAACGAGCAACGCCTGGAGTTCGGCCCGGGCACCTTCATCGGCAGACTGAGCCCGACCCGGCGAGGCCACGGCCAGCGACAAAAGGGTTGGGATGAGAAGTATACGGCAAATTCGCATGGAAAAGTTCCGACATCCTGCCGTCCCCCATGTGCCATCGCAACCCCCGGTTGCACTTCGTCCCCCGCCCGCCCATCGGCTCGTTCACTCCACGCCTCCGTTGGGCGATTTGTCGATTTTCCGGCGGCCCGCCTTTGCCTCGATCCGCCCACTCGTCATACTGCCATCGTGCCTCCGTCATCCGATCCGTCCCCCGACCCACTCCGCCGTCATGTCGGACGCGGACGCGGCAGCACGATCAACCCGGCCAACCGTTTCGTGCCGGTGAAACTGGCAGTCGATCCCGATGCCTGGTCCGACAACGAGGACCCGGCTGAGTTGCCCGCGCCAACCACCCAATTCTTCGACGACGACTCCGCCAGCATTCTTTCCCGCAACGACAGCCCCGACGTGCCGTTCACCTTTGGCGTAAACCCTTACCGCGGTTGCGAACACGGTTGCGCCTACTGTTACGCCCGGGCCTACCATGACTACCTGGGCTGGAGCAGCGGACTGGATTTTGAGACCAAAATCCTCGTAAAGCGCCGGGCCCCCGAACTGCTGCGCGCCGAACTCAGCAAGCCGACCTGGCAACCCACCGCGATCGCATTCAGCGGGGCCACCGATTGCTACCAGCCCTGCGAACGCCGCTTTCAACTCACGCGCCAATGCCTCGAAGTCGCGCTCGAACTGCGCAATCCCGTGGGCATCGTGACCAAGAACCGGCTGGTCACCCGCGATCTCGATCTGTTGCGCGACTTTGCCCGCTGGGAAGGCGTCAACGTGCTCATCACCCTTACCAGCCTCGATCCTGATCTTGCCCGCAAACTCGAACCCCGCGCGGCAAGCCCGACGACGCGCCTCGACACCATGCGTCAACTCGCCGACGCCGGCATTCCCGTCGGCGTGATGATCGCACCGATTATCCCCGGCCTCACCGACCACGAGATTCCGTCGTTGCTGCAAGCGGCGGCGGATGCCGGGGCCACCGCCGCCAACCGCATCGTATTGCGCCTGCCCCACACCGTGAAAGACCTCTTTACCGATTGGCTCGACACGCACGCCCCCACCAAAAAAGCACGCGTGCTGTCACGCGTTCGCGAACTGCGGGGCGGCGAACTCAACGTCTCACAGTGGCGCACCCGCATGCGCGGCGAAGGCCCGCACGCCGACAACCTGCACCGCCTTTTCGAAGTCGCCCGCCGCCGGGCCGGACTCGTCCCCTCCCTGCCCGAGCCCAACGTGTCGGCCTTCCGTCGCCCCGGCGGCACGCAGCTCGACTTGCTGTGAACAGGACTCGGTTCCGCGGCTTGATCCGCAGGTCCCGTCACTCGATACTCCGCGCCAGCGCCTATGTGTTCCCGCTTCACCCTCAACCTCGGCGACGCCATCAATCTGAGCAAGCGGCTCGGGATTCCGCTGGCAGCGACCGGCGAGACCGTCGATCGCTTCAACATCGCGCCGGCCACCAGCGTCACTGCGTTTCGGCATCAGCCCGATCGAGGCGCGATCGAAGCGGCCTCGCTGCATTGGGGACTCGTCCCGAGTTGGACGCACGAAGACCGCTCCTCCTCCGGACCCTTGATCAACGCCCGCAGTGAAACCGTGCCCGACAAACCGTCCTTTCGCGGCCCGTGGCGTCAGCGGCAACGCTGCGCGATCCCGGCATCCGGTTTCTATGAATGGGAAAAGGTCGGCCGCGCCCGCCTGCCGTGGTTGTTCGCCATGAGCGACCGCCAACCCTTCGCCTTCGCCGGGCTGTGGGACCGGTGGCAAGACCCGGTCGACGATACCGTGATCGAAAGCTGCACCGTGCTCACCACCACGCCCAACTCCCTGCTGGCGCGCATTCACGACCGCATGCCCGTCCTCCTCGACGAAACCTCCGCCCCGATCTGGCTGGACCCGCAACGGGCACCCGCCGACGCGGCGGCTTTGATGCGCCCGTTCGATGCCGACCGCATGACCGCCGTCGCCCTCGATCCCTACGTGAACTCCACCGCGCACGACGACCCCGCCTGCCTCACGCCACGCGGCGAAACCCCCGGCAGTCAATTCGATCTCGGTCTGTAATCCACCACCAGAGCGCGTTTTAAAATCCCCTGAGCCGCTCAGTTGCGGCGGATCATTTTTTTCAAATCGAAGTTGCCGCGAAACTTCACCGACAGGCCCCACTCCGGCCCGTCAGGTCCGTAGATGAATTTCGCCGCCACGCCCATGCGCCAGTCGCCCCGCGAGTGAAAGGTAAACCGGTCCGGGATGCGAAAAATCACGCCCGGTCGCAGTTGGATGCGATGCTGACTGTCGAAGTCGCCGATCAACGCGGTCGTCGCATAGGTGGCTTCAAAGGTGTAAACCCGCGTCCCCTGCTGCCACACCAGCCCGCCCACGAACGTATTCGCGTGGTCTCCAAATTCGTTTTCATCCCGCGAACCGACCACCGAGGATTCCCGCAACAAGTCGAGTCCGGTGCCCCAAAACATCTCGGCTCCCGGCCAACCCGCAATTTCGCGGGCAAAGGTGAGGCTGGGAACGACATGGGCGAACCCGTCCGTGAGCTCGACCGGCGGATGGTCGAGCGGATGGGTGTATTTGAGCCGCACGCCCATGTCCCACCCCGGCACCATGGTCCAGTCGCTGCGATACTTGGTCGCCACCTCCAGTTGGGAAAACCCCATTTCGGAAAACGCCGCCACTCCGTCGAGTCCGTGCGACACATACCCCTCCACCGCCGCCGCCACGTCCCAGTTGTCCGTCAAACCATAACGCAGCCCGATCGGCGCACGCAGATAGCGCTTACGGTGAAAATCGCCAAAATGCGGATGCAGCACCAGTCGGAGCGCGTTTTTGCGCGTCGTGCGCGGCAACACCCCTTCGAAGACGCCCCGGATCTCGATATCCTGATCCTCCGTCATGACATCGGACCTGGCCCGGGCCAGGGAGGAATCACCCTCGTCCGCCGCCACCGTCCTCCCCACGCCCCAAGTCACCGCGAACAATACCAACCGAATCCACCAACCGGACGAGTGAGGAGGTAAAGGGCGAGTTTTCATCAAGGAGCCCCGCCATCTTAACCGATGCACATGGCAGTCCCGTTACGCCATTATGATAAGACTGTAATGTTGGCGCCGGGGTCTTCCCCGCCGCTTTTGCACACTGCCCGCTTGCCACCGCGCCCCCGGCGGCCTGACGTTTTCCCACGCCATGGCCGACCCGAAACCGTTTATCTTTGTCTGCGGTCCCGACGACTTTCTCGTCGGTCGCCTGGGTCGCGAACGCTACGATGCCCTCGCCCGGGAAATCGATGACGAGTTCTCCCGCGAGACCATCAGCGGCTTTGCCAACAACGTCGCCGAGGTCGAAACCGCCGTGAACCAGTTTCGCGAGGCCCTGCAGACCATCTCCATGTTCGGCGGACGCCGATTGGTGTGGTTGAAGGACGTCAATTTCCTCGCCGATACCGTGACGAGCCGCGCCGAGAGCACGCTCAAACAAGTTGAAGCGTTGCAGGAGCTACTCACCAACAACGACCCCGCCAACGTCGCCGTTCTCATCACCGCCGCACCGATCGACCGGCGACGCTCGTTCCCCAAGTGGGCCGAAAAGAACGGTGATTTCACCCTCGTGGGAGGCGACGGCGATGCTTCCGCGCTCGCCGGGGTTATCGTCGAGGAATGCAAAACCCTCGGCGTGACCATCGAACCAGGCGCGATCGAACTGTTGCTCGCCAAGGTCGGCGCCAACACGCGCCTGCTCATCGAGGAGGTGCGCAAACTCTCCACCTCGATCGACGAAGGCGCCGCCATCGGCGAAGACGCCGTCGCCGAACTCACGCCCAATGTCGCCGAGGGGGATTTCTTCGAGGCCGCCGAGGCGTTTTTCAGCGGCGACATCACCTGGACGCTGACCGCGCTCAAACGCCATTTCTTCAACGGCGGCGACTCCCGCCCCATTCTCAGCGCGCTGCAGAACCGCAACCGCATCCTCATCCAAGTGCGCGCGTTGGTCGATGCCGGGGATGCCCGTCTCGGCGGTCGCGGTCTCGACGGACTCAAGCAGGCCGCCGGCAAATACGCCGACCATTTCGTCGGAGCCACCGCCAAGAGCGGCTACAATGTATTCACGCAAAACGCTTGGTATGTCGGCAAACTCGCCAGCGGCGGCAAGCTGCCCACGACCCGTCGGCTGATCGACAATCAGCAGGAATTTCTCAACGCGTTTGAGGAAATCATTCGCCGCCCCAACGAGCAGGAAGACGTCCTTCGCGACATGGCGGTCCGGTGCCTGGCGGCCTGAGCAGATCGCGTCGCCACCCTCAGTTCTCCCGAGGGACATCGTCCGTTACTCAGTTCGTATCTGGGTAGTAACCCGAACCGGCTTGGGGTCCGACCCTGCCTCGATTTGAAAGCTACCCTCCCGCCCGTTTTGATGCATGCAGCCGATAACTTTTCCATCCCGAAATCGGCATTCTTGGTGGCATGCAAAAGCCCGCCAATTCTTCCCTTCTTTCCCTCGCCACCCTCCAACTCAACCGACTCCGCGTGATCGGCATCCTGGCCGCCGCCGGCTGGTTGAGCTTGATGACCGGCTGCACGACCGTCGCCCCCACCAACAGCGCCGCTCACTCCATCACCGGTCGGGTGATCAGCCCGACCGAGATCAAGAGTCTGCATAAAAAAACGGTGCTCGGGGACAACAGCTACGCCGAGGTCAACAGCGCCTGGCTCGCTCAGTTCAACGCCGACTTCAAGTCCGAGCTGCACCGCCTGGGTATCACCAAATGGGACGACCGATTCGACTGCAATCGCTTCACCGATCTCTACCGCTCCCTCGCCCAGGCGCACTACTTTCGCGTCAGTTTCCACCGCGCCATCCCGGCGGAAGCACTCGCTCTCGGTCCGATCTGGTATGTGCGTGAATCCAGCGGTCGCAGCCACGCCATCATCCAGGCCCTGACCGAACGCGGTCGTGTCTTCATCGAACCGCAGACCGGCAAGGAACTCGTCCTCTCCCCCCGCGAACTGCGCAGCACCTTTTTCGCCGCGATGTAATCCCCGCGGCCAGGCTGAGCATGTAACCCCCCGTCCGGTTTTACCGGGCGGGGGTTTTCGTTTTTAACGGTCGCGCGGTTCGGGCCGAATCGTGGCGGCGGGCCCCGCCACATCTGCTCAGGGTCGGGCGAGAAGATCCACCGCCGGCAGCTGACGCGCCCCGATGTTGGCCGCAAACAACGCCTCCCCCGCGCGATCCTTTACCCCGGCCTTGCCGCGGACCCGCGCCATGACCTTGTAGACCCCCGACGGACACAGACCCATTTCCTGCGCGACCGCTTTGGCCGAGCGACCCGCCCCCAGCAGCCGGAGGATTTTGATCTCTTCCAAATCGAGCGTCGGACGGTCGCCTGCCATGCAAACGATCTCGCGCAACGTATCCGCAATCGAAGGACTGACGTGGACTTCACCGGCCCGCACTTTTCGCAGAGCTTCGTCGAGTTCGCTCAAGGAAATTCCTTTCTCCAAAAAGGCGTTCACCCCGGCAAACAAGGCATGACGCACCGCTTCGTGATTGCTGAGTCCGCTGAACACCAGGATGCGGGGACTCACCCCGCGCCGCTCAAGCTCCTGGATGATTTCCAAGCCGCCCATGGTGGGCAGCATCAAATCCAACAACACGTAATCGGGACGCAATTCGCAGATCAGCTCCAACGCCTCCCCGCCGTCTCCCGTGACGCCCATGCTGGTAAAATCAGGCAACCCATCCAGATGCTGACTGAGCAACTCAGCCAGCGCGAGGTGGTCATCGACCACCAACACTTTCGCCGACGAGGCGACATTTGCTTCTGCGGGATTCCGGTTCATGGGGCCCCATCCTATGGAAAACCGGCGAAGCCGCCTATCGATTCTGCTACCCATTCGATCTGGGTAAGATCCCGGCGATGGCGTCCACTCCACCGACGCGGCGGGCGGTGATTCCCGACCAAGCCTGATCCCACAGTGAACGGTGCCGCGCTTCCGTATTTCCATTCCGCCGCGAAGCACCTTTGCTTCCGGACATGAAGTGCCCCGCTTTCGCCCTCCCCCTCGTCGCCTGCCTCCTCGCTGCGTTGCCGCTCGCGGCCCAGCCTCCCTCCCTCCAGGTCGGCGTGGGGTTTGCCGACATCACCCCGACAGCGGGAGTGCATCGCATGCGCGCCATGGGCGGAAACGTTGGTGTGGTGGAGAAAATTCACGACCCGCTTTTCGCCAATGTCGTCGTCTTCGAACAAGGCGAGCAACGGGTCGCGCTGGTGTCGCTCGATCTCATCGGCATCAGCAATGAAGTCTGGGATACGATCCGCGCCGACATCGAGCGCACCACCGGTATTACTCAAGTATTGTGCGCCGTGACTCACACGCATGGCTCCGGCTTTCCGACGGACGAGGTCAACGCTTACATTGTCGAACGCACGCGCACGGCCGTCGCCAACGCCGTGGCCAACCTCGCCCCCGCCCGCATCGGCCACGGTCGCGGCGAAATCAACGAGGGTTACAACCGCCGCATCCTGCAGCCCGACGGCACCGTCGAAATGATGTGGAACAACAAAGACCATGTGCCCACCACGCCGGTCGACGACGAGTTGGGCGTGCTCTCGATCCGCCGCGTCAGCGACAACGCCACCATTGCCACGTTGGTCAACTACGCCGTGCACCCGGTCATCAGCATGAATTTCGGCGAACTCATCGTCTCGGCCGACTGGCCCGGCGCGATGGCGCGCAAAGTCGAAGCGGCCGTCGGCGGGCGTTGCATCTTCATCCTCGGTGCCGCCGGTGACATCAACCCCTACGAGGCCGACATGTTTCGCTACGCCACGCCGGAGGAAACCTTCGCCACCATCGAACAAGTTGCGAGCCGCGTCGCCGCGGAGGTCGTGACCACGGTGGAGGCAATCGACGATTTTCGCACCGGCACGCCCTTGTCGTTCGAACGCACCACGGTGCCCATGGCTCTGCGCGCCGAGGGACTGCATGCGCCCAGGAACCACGACGTCGAACTCAGCTCCTTTCTCATCGATAACCGCTTCGCGATCGTGACGATTCCCGGCGAAATTTTTGTCGAGCTGGGTCTCGACCTCAAACACCGCAGTCCCGCGGACGCCACCTGGATCATGGCCAACGCCTACGATTCGTCGGGCTACATTCCCACCATGCAGGCCGCCTGCGAGGGCGGTTATGGTGCCGCCTGGGGCACACGGCTCGAATTCGGCGCCGGCGAGCGGCTGATCCATCAGGCGCTCGTCAATCTCCAGTATCAAATGGACCGGGTCGTCCCGCTGCGCACCGGCCCATAACGGTGCCACCGACAGATCTCGTCCTACGTTTACGGGGACTTCAGCAACGCCCTTAGTGACGCCTGCTCTTCGTCGGTGAGTTGGCGATCACCCAAAGTGATGGCAACATCGCGCAACGTTGCGGAAACCTGAACCCCCCTCATCCTGCCGATGTAGTAACACAACTCGCCGTGTGGGTCGGATTCGATCAACCGAATCACGACTGCCGCGTAAAGGTCCCCCAACGCCCAATCCGATTTCACCACGTCCTGCGCCACCTCGGCGGTGGCGGTTTCAAACCACTCCACCGACGGTCTATAAATTCCCGCCGCGATCGCCCCCTCTGCCACGGTTTTACACGCCAATTCCGGATTGAATCCGAACCGACTGTCCGTCAACGGCGTCGCTTTTATCAGTTTAAGCCCTCGATCAAACTCACCTTTTCGACCGATTTCGAACAACAGAGCGCGGAACATATCGGTCTTCCGGGAGCCACTTTGGGTCGTGTCCCCCGGCAGGATTTCCCCCATCGCAATCGCATCCTCGATCAGGCCGGCTCGCGCGGCGGCGACGGCCAGATAACCGGTCAGAAATTGCTCCCCATCCCGGTCCGTTTCCGACCGGCCAACCAACGACATCGCCCGGACAAAATCCCCCGCGCGCACGAAATATTCGATGCCGTAGGAAAGCACGGCGTCGCGGAAAAACTCGTTCCACGGTCGCCGCAACAGGATATCGAACTGGGCCGGGAACTGAGCATTGTTTTCCAAAACGCAAAATATCCCAAATTCCTGGGTGCGCGGCACAAAAGGATTCAACCCGTAATCGAGCTCGTTGATATCGCGGTCGGCCCGGTCCGCGCACACTTGGAATGCCCGCCGCCAACGCTGCGCCTCCGCCTCATTTCCACGTTCCTCCAGCGCCAGGACTTTAAGACTGATCTCGTGGTGCAGGGCACCGAACGCCGCTCCCGATGCCGCCAGGTTGCTCCGCTCTCCCCACGGCAGCTGCGTCAGGATATCGGGGTCGCACGAACGCACCGCCTCACCGATCAGGAGTTTCGCGATGAATCGGGTCCAATCCCATCGCTGGCGCTCCGACATCTCGATGTCCGGGTTCGCGTCCTCGGGCCATCGAAACGTCCACAGGCGCTCGATGGACTCTCGCAACAGGGTTTCCATCTCGTCGGCGTGACCCAGCGCTCCCCAGTGCTTCGCGAGATCCGCTCGCTGCCGGAGGCCGCCAAAAAATGCGCGCGGATGGGTCTCAGCCTCCAGCACCCGACCGATTTCCCGCAACGTCCGGTGCGCTCGCTCGGTCTCACCGGCGGCAATCATGTATCCAATTGTTCGTGACGTCAGGTCGACCTGCCAGAAGGAATTGAAGTCATCCGCCCGCGCGATCGCCAACGCACCGTCGAAGTCCCCGATCCGGGCGTAAACATCGCAAGCCCACTCGAGCGTCGCGCCGCGCACCCAGGCATCGTCGATTTCCGTCAGCGCCTTTTTGAAACGCACCAAATCCAACGTGCTGGCCATGCCAAACGCGCCCCGGGCCGTCACCCGGGCCAACGCAAGTTGGGCGATCTGCGCCGGCTCATCGGCCGTTTCGTGCCAGCTTTTTTCGCACTCCTCGATCAGATCCATCCACCCCGCCTTCGCGAGGGCGACGAGCAAGCGCGTGCGGAGTCGGTTGCGCTCACTTTCGACGGTGACCTGCCCCAATTCCAATTGGGTCGCGTCCACTTTTGCGATCAATGCCACCAGATCAGTCTCCCGCACCATTTGGTCCACGTTGGCGTGAAGTCCCGCGGCGGCAGCCGGTTCGAGCAGCTCCCAGAAATTGCCGCTGTTGATCCCGCCGAATTCCCACGCCCAGTGAAAAAGCGAATCTTCCGGCACCCGCTCGGCCGACGCCGTCGCCGTGAACCCGACGATGGCCGCAGCCACCCAGAGGGGGAAAAGGCGGTTTCGCGCATGAATCCTCATGCGGCCTCAACCTAGCCGTGAGGGCAGGTCATCCAACCCAAAACACCCCGGCCACGTGGATTAATGTCCTTCACTGCCCGGGAGTCGCCATTTTTGCCATTGGCAGCCGGACCGTGGAAACGCCACGCTCGCCGGTCCTGCCATGCCGAAGAAGTCCGCCCAACCCGCTCCCGCGACCCGTATCGCACCTGCCATCACCAACGTTCTCGCCGAGCGTTACGCCTCCCCGGCGATCAAAGCCATCTGGTCGCCCACGGGCCGCGTCGAAATCGAACGCGACTACTGGATCGCCATCATGAAGGCCCAGCGTTCGCTCGGCATCGCCATTCCCGCCGCCGCGATCTCCGATTACGAAAAGGTGAAGGACCAGATCGATCTCGCATCGATCGATGCCCGCGAGCGCGTCACGTTGCACGACGTCAAAGCCCGCATCGAAGAGTTCAACGGCCTCGCCGGTCGCGAATCGATTCACCTCGGCCTCACCTCCCGCGACCTCACCGAAAACGTGGAGCAATTGCAGATCCTGCGCTCGCTCACCGTCGTGCGTCAAAAGACCGTCGCCGCGTTGCTCGGCTACGCCAAACGCGCCAAGCAATACCGCAACATCCTGCTGACCGGCCGCACCCACAACGTGCCCGCCCAACCGACCACGCTCGGCAAACGCATTGCCATGTTTGGCGAGGAACTGCTCGCCGCGTTCACCCGCTTCGACGAGCTCTCCGCCCGTTACCCGGCCCGTGGCCTCAAGGGCGCGGTCGGCACCCAGCTCGACCAATTTACGCTCCTCGGCGGCGACGCTAAAAAAGTCGCCCGCCTCGAACAAAGCGTGCTCAAGCACCTCGGCTTTAAATCCGCCCTCGGTGCCGTCGGTCAGGTTTACCCGCGCACCCTCGATTTCGAGGTCGTCTCCGCGCTTCACCAAATCGGGGCCGCCGCGGCGAGCTTTGCCACCACCCTGCGTCTCATGGCCGGTCAAGGCCTGCTCACCGAGGGTTTCCAAAAAGGTCAGGTCGGCTCCTCCGCCATGCCGCACAAGATGAACGCCCGCAACTGCGAGCGCATTTGCGGCTTCTCGGCCATCCTTTCCGGCCACGTCGCCATGACCAGCGCGCTCGCCGGTCACCAGTGGAACGAGGGCGATGTGTCCTGCTCGGTCGTGCGCCGCGTGGCGCTGCCCGATGCGTTTTACGCCATCGATGGTTTGTTGGAAACCCTCCTCAATGTGCTCAACCAGTTGACCGTCTTCCCCAAGGTCATCGCCGCCGAGTCCGCCCGCAATCTGCCCTTCCTCGCCACGACCACCATCATGATGGCCGCCGTTAAAAAAGGTGCCGGTCGCGAAACCGCCCACGCCGCCATCAAAGAACACGCTCTGGCCTCCGCCGCCGCCATCCGCGAAGGCCGCGAGCCCGGCATGGTCGAGCGGCTCGCCGCCGACGACCGCCTCGGTCTCGATGCGAGCGCGATTCATGCGATCCTGGCCGACACCGGCAGTTTTGTCGGGGCCGCCCCGGCCCAGGTCGACACGTTTGTCGACACCGCTCGCGCGACCGCGCGCAAGGTCAAGGGCGCCTCGAGTCTCAAACCCGGCCGCCTGTTGTAGGTCGCAGCAGCCCGAATGGGCGCGCCGCGGCAGACCGCACTTTCGGCCGCCGGGCGGCCGTGACCCGAGCGCCTCGCAACGGTTGCGGCAGCAACGGTCTTCCCGCCTCGTCGCAAACCGGAGCGCGGACGACCTCGTAGACAAAAACGGCGAGGGAAAGCAGATAAAGTAGGGCGATGAACAGGAGAGCGTGAGACATGGTGCGCGTGAATTGAGGGTGAGTGGTCGGCCAGCAAACGGTGACTCCATCCGTTGACCTTTAAGTGCATCCCCATCGTAACGCGCCCGGGGGGGCATCGCCTACCCGTGCTGATATTCAGCGACGTCTGGGTAAAAACCCGCGGCTCCCGCGACCGCCACCGACCGCGCTCCCTGCGATGTCACCTCGTATTTCCAAAACACACCCCAATCGGAAGTCGCCGCTCAACGCCGACCGGGGTCCGTGGTCCCGGCCTCGCCCTTCCTGTAAACGCGCGCTCACCGAGGTCACACCACGCGCTTGAGGATTGAAGCACGTGCCGCACGCCCTAGCCTGGGAGTCATGCAAGTGCTTGACCCCGACACGTGCAGCCTCCTCCGAATCCCGGCTCTGCTGGCCAGCATGGCCATGGGATACGCGGCAACCGCAGCACCCGAGCCGCCGGTGCTATTGCCGCCGTTTGTGATCGAAGAATCAGTGACGGGCCCGTCATGGCGCTACGCTAAATTGCCCGGATTCGAAGTTCTGACACGGAGCAACGACGCAAAATCTCGAACACTGGTCCAAGCTTATTATTCAGCCTATCAGCGACTTGAGTTCCTATTGCCACCGCAGTTCATCGGACACCATGACGTGCCGACGAAACTCATCCTCTACGACGAAAACCTGTGGCCGCGCAAAACCCAGGAGGCCGTGGCCGCGATGCTGCGAGCCCTGCCCGACCACGCCCGCCCGGCGCCATCGCAGGATAAACCCAGTCCCTTTGAGACGATGCGAGAACCGCACCCATTGTTCAGTCGCGGGGTGGCGGAAACCAGCGCGGACGCCATGGCACGACAGTCGAGGCATCGGGAACCGTCCTCCTCGTCCGAGCCGTCCATGTTTTTCACGGACCTGCGACTGACCGATCTCGATGAAGTCGTCATTTTCACGCTCGTGCCGTCCGGGCATGACAATCGTTTTCTCATTTCACTGCGGTCGACCCTCGTCGCCCACCTACTGGGGAAACGCACCCCGACCCTGCCAGAATGGTTCACCACCGGATTTCTAGGCCTGTATAATCGCTGCGATTTCTCGGAGCGCACGATCACCTTGGAACGTATGGAATGGGTAGACGAGGCGACCACCGCAGAGGCAGTCGATGATCCGCAATCTCTCGCTGCCACCTTTCTACCACTGCCTAAGTTGCTCGACCCGCGCCTCACCACCGGCGCGCCCAACGACTTTGGGCAATTCCTCGCCATTCGACTGCAGATGGAACTCTTTGCGCAATGGGCTCTCGATCCCGACGCCCCATCATCGCGGCGTGAATCATTTTGGAACCTGGTCGAGCGCGCCTGTGCCGAGCCCGTCACGGAGGCCCTTTTGGAGGAGAGTTTCGGCCAAACTCTCGCCGAACTCGAACACCAGCGACGTGGCTACCTCAAGATAGCGTTGGAGAAACGTCATCGCTGGAGCATGGATCCCGTCGAGCGACTTGACCTTAAATTCTCCAAAGCACAGCCCGATCAGATCGCTCGAATTCGAGGGGACTGGGAAAGACTCGAAACCAACTATGTGCGTTCAACCCGACCGGACTTGACCGCCAGATATCTGGGAAAAGCCCGGCAAACCCTCCAACGTCACGAACGCTCCCACCGTCCGGACCCTGATCTGCTCACGGCAGCCGGTTTGACGGAATTGGAGGCCAGCCACCGCGCTAACGCGCGTCGTTTGTTGAAGAATGCGGTCACTGCTGGAGCCACTCGTCCCCGCGCCCACCTCGAGCTCGCGCAACTAATGTTTGAGGATCTCGTCTCCGCAGACGCAATCGAGCAACACTCCTTAACGGGCCCCCAAGCACGCCCGATTCTCGCACTTCTCGAATCAGCAAGTGGCTATGAACCACAAATCGAGAGAGTCTATTTGCTCATGGCTCGCACCATGGCCCAAAGAGACGAACCTCCGACCAAGACCGAATGGGAAAAACTGGGCGAAGGTCTTCGGTTATTTCCTCGGCATGCCGAATTGGCCTACCGCGTTGCGCAAATGTATCATGAAAACGGAGAGGCCTCCATGGCGAAGACCCTCGCTTCGCGTGCTCTCGCCCTGCATCCCGGAGGGATTTACAAGGAATTG
Source organism: Synoicihabitans lomoniglobus (assembly GCF_029023725.1). GTDB lineage: Bacteria > Verrucomicrobiota > Verrucomicrobiia > Opitutales > Opitutaceae > Actomonas > Actomonas lomonigloba. The sequence goes on along the minus strand of NZ_CP119075.1, from coordinate 5,464,974 downwards.
CTGCGGAATTTGGTCGACGAGGTCGAACTGACGCAATCTGGCACAGATTAACAATCCGCCAAGCCGACGACCGATTCAGTCCATCCGGATGGAACGCGCCGACTTCCCCAAAATTACGTTTGCCAGTCGGTCTCCCGGCGCGCCACCTTGCCCGTTCTCATTCACGAATCCCTTTCCTGATACTTTTAGACACACACCATGGCCGAAGAACTCCTAGGTAACGTTTTGGTGGGCCAATCCGGTGGCCCCACCGCCGTCATTAATTCCAGCATCGAAGGCGTCGTCGCCGAGGCGCTGAACCACGATTGCATCGAGGAAATCTACGGCACCCTCAATGGTGTGCTGGGTATCCTCAACGAGGATTTCATCGATCTCGCCTCCGAATCGCAGCAGACCATCCGCGCCCTCCGCTCGACTCCCGGCGCCGCCCTCGGCACCTGCCGCTACAAGCTCAAGAAGCAGGAAGATTACGAGCGCGTGCTCGAAGTTTTCAAAGCGCAGAACATCCGCTACTTCTTCTACGCCGGCGGCAACGACTCGCAGGACACCGCCGACAAGATCTCCAAGCTCGCCCAGGAACAGGGCTACGAGCTGCGCGTCATCGGCATCCCCAAGACGATCGACAACGACCTGCCCGTCACCGACCACTGCCCCGGCTACGGTTCCGTGATCAAGCACGTCGCCACCACCGTGCGCCAGATGGCCTGCGACCACGAGGCCATGGGCCAGGGCGATCTCGTCTCCATTCTCGAAGTCATGGGCCGCAACGCCGGCTGGATCGCCGCCGGAGCCTCGCTCGCCAAACGTCGCGACCACCCGCACGACCCGCCCCACATCATTCTCCTCCCCGAGGTCGCCTTTTCCGCCGAAAAATTCATCGCCGACGTGCAACGCGTCCTCAAACGCGAGAAGCACTGCTTCGTCGTCGTGGGCGAGGGCCTCATCGATGCCGACGGTAACTACGTCGCCGCCGCCGAAGCCACCGACGCCTTCGGCCACGCCCAACTGGGCGGCGCCGCCGAATTCCTCCAAGGTCTCGTTGAAGCCAACATTCCCGCCGTCAAGGCCCGCACCGCCAAACTCGGCATCGCCCAACGCGCCGCGGTCACCAACGGTTCCAAGACCGACGCCGACGAGGCCTTCCTCGCGGGTCAAGCCGCCGTGCTCGCCGCCATCAACGGCGAGACCGACAAGATGGTCACGTTGCTCCGCGGCGAAGCCGACCACTACACGGTCGAAACCGGTCTGGCGCCTTTGGCCGACATCGCCAACGGCGTGAAGAAGCTTCCCAAGGAGTGGATCAACGAGGATGGCATTTCCATGAACTACCAGTTCGTGCGCTTCGCCACCCCGCTCATCCAAGGTGAAACCGCCGTCCCGCACGAGAACGGCCTGCCCGTCTTCGCCAAGCTCGACAAGGTTCGCGTCCAACGGCAGCTCGAATCCTACGAGCTCTAAGCGAGGCTTTCGTTTCCCGTATTTTCAACCGGTCTCCCCCCCAGGAGGCCGGTTTTTTTTAGCCCCGGTCAGCCGAACGGCGAAACTGCCACGCTCCCGCCACCAAACTCAGCAACCACAGCACTGCGGCCGCCCCGGCCACCACGCGGTGGGATGCGTTGGCCTGCTCGATGCGGAGTCGCGTGAGCCAACCCTCCGGCCACTCGGCATCGTTCGTCAAAACCGGCGCCATCACTCCCACCCAACCCACCGCGTCCTCGCGACCGTCAAACAAGTAAAGCGAGGCCTTCCAGCCGCGATGGGCGGAAACATCTTCGCTCCAGCAATCCCAGTCTCCCGCCGGATTCGGTCCCACGTAAGCCCGCCACTCCGCTTCCCCGCCGTGGGGCGGATCGAGCCGCCACCGCATCGCACTGCCCGGCGCGCAGGGATGTCCCGTAAACAATACCGCCAACCTATCGGCCTCGATCGTGAACGCGGAACTCGCAAATACCCCTCGCGTCGTGGTCGCACCGTCCAGCGCGGTGCCGGTGGCCAGTTCCCGCCATGCCACGGGATGGGACAACACCGCGCCCGGCATTTTCGCCGCATCGGCGTCGTGTTCACTCACCAAAGCCCACTGCAAATCATCACGCACCGTGATCGGCGCGTCCGGAGGAGCGAATCCGAGTCGCAGGCGCCGGTCGGCATCGAAAACCAGAGGGTCCGGCCAGACCGCCAACAATCCCGTCATCAGCACCGCCGCCCCCACGGCGCCGAGCAGGCTGCCGCGAGGCGTCCACCCCGAAACATCAGGGGCAAGACCGCCGACAGGATGGTTATCGGTGTCACTTCGAAACCGTCCAACCCCCCAGGCGATACCACCGAGTCCGGCGACCGCGAGCATCCACGGCTGCCACAACATTGCCGCCACCAGCCCGCCCAATCGCCCGTGATCCGAACGTGATTCCGGCGCTCCCGTTTCCGGGGGCAACAACGCTCTGAATCCTGCCCGATCCAACAACCCCTGCACGGCCGGTGGATATGTGAACAAGGTCGCCCCGCCGTTCTCCAACGCGAGCGCCGCCGGATCTCGCGTCGCGATGTAGTCGCCCACGCGCTGCAAATTGGCCGCGTTTTCCGCGGGTCGTCGGCTGAGATTGAACTCGGTGTGACTTCCCATCGTCTCCCAGCGAAACCCCGGCCACGCCACCACCAGCATCGTCACGCCCAGCACCACCCATGCCCCGCGCGCTAGCGGACGTGACCACCACCGTTGGGCGAGGACCAGTAGACTGGCCAGGTTGACCAAAAACCCCAGCGCCATGAAGTCCCCGTAACGCGACACATGCGTCAACGCGCCCGCTCCCCGTCCGTAGCCGATTGCCGCCGCCTGCCCACCGACCCACAGGCCCGTCACCAACAGAAACGCCAGCGCCGGCGTCACCCGCCGACGTCCCAGTCGATCCAGGGCCAGGACCAACCACGGCGCCCACAATAGAAACGCCCACCCCGGATGCCCCGTCGGCCAGGCGAGTTGCCGCAGCGTCACCTCCACTCCCAAGGCCCACGAATCCGCCCGCATATGCGCGGTGGTTTCCATGGCCGGGACAAACAACCCAAAGCCCACCAGCGTCGCAACCGCCACGCCCAACGACGCCAGCACGGCCCCCCGATCGGCGACGCCCCGCCACCATTGCCACCCCAGCAACGGCACCACCGCCACCTGCGCGATGATGGCCGAATGTTGCGTCAACAAAACCAATCCGCCCACGACCTGCGTGGCCGCCCATCGCGCATCGATCGCTCGCGCCGTCGCCACCCCGCGAAAATAGACCAACGACAGCAGGATCTGCAGATACGGCAGGGATTGAATGCCCCAGAGCGTATTTTCCCACGTGATCGGCAGCGCCATCACCACGCCGGTCATCACCGCAAAAATCGTCGCCGGAGCCCGGGCCATGCCGGGTAAAATCGTGCGCAGAAACACCGCGACCGCCAGCGCCAGGATCCCGGCGTTCACCGTCGTCTCCAGCAGGTTGTTCCATTGGCCGTTCAAACTCACCAGCCCAAAGGACAGCAAGCGCGTCAGCACCGGCCAATGGTCGTTTAAGGATTGCAGGAACGCACCGGGACCGAGCGTCCCGTCGACCCACGGACCGAGTAGTTCGACGCCCGTCAGCTGCCACGAGTCACGATACGGCAACACCGTGCCAAACCGTCGAATCAGCTCCCAATGCCCCGCCAGGACCATGAGCGCACCGCCCATTGCCATCCATGATCCAGCTCCCGTAACTCGTTTCTTCATCGCACCTTGAAACTCACTCTCGTCTTCAAATATTTCACCTCGTTGAAACGCGTTGGCATTTAATTGTTCCCGATCGCCGCATATCAACCCCGACAATGCTCCCCCGCCTTTCCTCTACTGCGCTCCACCTCGGCCACGGAGATCAATACGTTTTGCCCGAAAACCCGCCCCGCCGATCCGGGCACGTCGCAAAAATCTGGCAACAGTCGCTTTAATTTGCGGACTCCACGTTATCGATGACCGTTGTCGATCCGCGCTTCTCCGCGCCCTTTTGTCATGAAGCCCCTATCTCGTTCCGTTCTATTCGCCATCACCACCCTGAGTGCCTTCGCCCAATCGTCTCCGACGATCGTCGAAGCCCCCACCTTCGAAGTCGTCGCCACTCGGCTCACCACGACCAGCGCCAGTCCCACGACCGATCTGACGCTCGATCCGACCGCCGCTCCCGGTGAACTCGCCCTGCCGACCCTCGCCGCCGAGATCGCAGGCTTCGCCGTCGGCAGCAATCAGTCGCGCTCCTTCACCGACACCTTCGCCATTCGCGGGCTCACCAACACCCCCATCTTCGGCGCTCCCGCCGTCACCGTCTACCTCGACGACCTGCCCCTCGGCAGCGGTTTCACTTTTCCTTCCGACCTGACCGGCTTCGCCCAGGCCCAACTCTTGCGCGGCCCCGGGGCCGGCACCCGCTTCGGACGCAGCGGCCCGGGCGGCATCCTGTTGCTCTCCACGCCGACCAACCCCACCGCCTCCACCGGCTCACTCACCCTCGCCGTCGGCGACCACGGTGCCCGCAGTGCCACCGTCACCGGCGCTTCCGCCGCCGGTGGTGAACTCGACGCCTACGTCGCCGCCACCTGGCGCGAACGCGACGGTTACGTGCGCAATACCACACTCAATCAAGACGTTGATCCGCAGGAAACGCAGAGCGCCCTCGCTCGCCTCCGCTGGCGCGCGTCCGAACGCGCCGAGTTCACCTTGTTCCTCAACGCCCTGCGTGCCCGCGACGGCGCTCAACCCCTCGTGCCGCTCTTCGGCCCGCTCTATACCGTGCAACGCAGTGCCGAGGGCGAGACCCACCTCGACGCCTTCAACGCCGCCCTCACTGCCGCCGTCACGACCGATGGCGGCCGCCTGACCACCACCACCGGTTTCTCCCATTGGGACATGGGCCCCTACTCCAACACCCTGGACTTCGGTTTCGCCGAACTCGGCAACGGTTCGACCCTCACCCAAAAAAATCTCTCCGAAGAGATCATCTTCACCGCTCACGACGACGCCGCCTTTCCCTGGCGCGCCGGCTTCTTCGTCAATGACGGCCAGACCAACGGCTCCTTTACCCGCGATTTCGGCGGATTCACGTTCGAGCAATCCGACTACCAGTTCGACGTGCTCGACCTTGCCCTCTTCGGTGAAGCCACCTTCGCGCTGACGGATGCGCTCGATCTCACCACGGGACTGCGGCTGGTAAAAACCGAAATGGATTCTGTGCGCACGGAGACCGTGCCGGTTCCACAGGTCACTCCCGCCAGCCACTCCTCCGACGCCATCCTTCCGCACCTCAATCTGCGCCAGGACCTGGGCCACGGCACGACCGCCTTTGCCAACATCGCCATGGGCTACAAAACGGGCGGTTTCTCCGCCTTCACCGGCAACGCCGCCCTCGCGCCCTACGACGCCGAATACACCACCGCCTACGAGGCCGGCGTGACTCACGCCACCGCCGACGGACGTTATTCCGTCACCGTGCGCGCCTACCTCTACGACATTGACGACTACCAAATCGAACGCTCCTTCGCCACGCAGGCGGCGGCCGACGACTATCTGGTGGTCAATGCCGACTCCGCCCGTTCCATCGGCGGCGAACTCGAACTCGCCTGGCGACCCGTTCAAGGCCTAGAGCTCGCGGCCTCCTACGGCCTCACCGACACCACCCTCCGCGGTTTCACCGACCCCTACACCGGGGATGTCTTCAATGACAACCGCGTGCCCTACGTGCCCACGCATGACGCCCACCTGCGGGCCGACTACGTCACCGACGCCGGCTTCTTCGTCGGCGCCACCGTCTCTCGCGTCGGCAAGACCTACTACACCGAAGCCGAGGACCCGACCTTCATGCAGGACACCTACACTCTGCTCCATGCCCGCCTCGGCTACACCGCCGAACGCTACCGTATCCAACTTTCGGGCACCAATATCACCGACGAGGAATATTACAGCGCCATCACCCCCGGCACCTTTCACGGCACCCCTGGCACTCCGCGCACCTTCCTCGGCGAAGTGACGTTCCGGTTCTAAGCCCGCTCCATTCCTCTCATTCTCAAGCCGCTCCTTACCGGGGCGGCTTTTTTTTGGCGCGGATTCTAAAAAACTTCCGCCCGCCTACAATATTTCCGACTCCTTTTCGTCTGCCGGGGTGTAATGGACATTGTCTATTCCACTCCCGCCGCGATGAGCATCGAAAACAACCAACGTGTCACCAACGTCGTCAACGACGCGGGCCGTCGGCTGTTGCGCTTCATTCGAGCCCGGGTCGGTAGTGACGCCGATGCCGAGGATGTCCTCCAGGACGTCTGGCAGCAGTTGGTGGTCACCCTCAACGCCGGTCCCATCGAGCGCATCGGTGCCTGGCTCTATACCGTCGCTCGCCACCGCATCATCGATGGCTACCGCAAAAAGCCGGCCATGGCCTCGCTCGACGCGGTAGACGCAGACGACCTTGCCGCCTTCGGGCCCGAATTTGCCGATCTGCTGCTGCGCGATGACCACACCCCGCGCGCTGAACATCAGCGCCGACTCTTCTGGGAACACTTGCACATCGCTCTCGCCGAACTGCCCGCGCCACAACGTGAGGTCTTTGTCTGGCACGAGCTCGAGGCGCTTTCGTTTCAGGACATCGCCGAGCTCACCGGTGACAACCTCAACACCCTGCTCTCGCGCAAACGCTACGCCATCCAACATCTGCGCCTCCGTCTCGCCCCCCTGCGCGCCGATTTTCTTTCCCACCCCGCTTAATCCACTCCCGTCATGATCTCCGCCTCCTGTCGCAAATATCTCTTCCTCATCCCCGTGGCCATCGTGGTCTTCCTCGGCGTGTTCACCTGGGCCGTGCAGGCTCTCTGGAACGGTGTGCTCGTCGATGTCGTCGCGGTGAGCCCCATCACCTACTGGCAGGCCCTCGGCCTGCTCGTGCTCTGCAAAATCCTCTTCGGTGGCTGGCCCGGCGGGCGGTGTCGCCATCACGACTGCGGCCCCCGCGCCCGACGCGAAAAACTCGCTCAAGACTGGTCGTCCATGGATCCGGCGAAACGCGATCAGTTGCGCGCCAAAATGAAACGCTGGTGCGGCGATTGGTCCGACGACGAGCCCACCGAACCAGACGGCCCAGCCAAATCTGTTAAACCCAACTCCTGAACGCACCCGTCGCCATGCCCACTTCCACCGTATCTCCCTCCGAACCACCATCCTCCGCATCCCAGGCGTCCCCCGCACTGGAGAGTCCGAAACAGGGTGCGGAACCGACCGCGCGATTTAGTCCCGATCCCGCTACCGCCGAGGTATCCGCCGCCGGCCTGCACTACGCCGCCCTGTCACACTTCTTCGCCCGATTCGCCCCGCCGCGACCCATTTCAGAGACGGACTCTCCGTCGTCCGCCCGGTAGCAAACGACCAGGACGGATAAGTTATTAATAATTCCGCCCTCTCGCTGCAATCAACCGTCGGAGCCACTCGTTGCGGGAGGTGATGAACTCAAATTCACTTCACCCCTCCCTTCGATTCCTCCGCCCCGTCGGCGCACTTCTCGCGATCTGCGCCGTGCTCACCACCACCGTGTCCGCCGTGCAGGTCGCCGTCACCGTGCGCAGCACCACTCCCGCCCACGGCCTGTGGTTCGTAAATCCGGTTCTGACGGTGCACGACGGCACCTACGACGCTTTCGATGCTGGCGCCACCGCTTCGGCCGCCGTCGAATCCTCCGCCGAGGACGGCAATCCGTCGGGCCTGCAAACGGAATTCGGCGTCGCCCAACCTCACGGCCTCTCCGCCGTCATCGCCGGCCCCGTCGCCCCCGGCCGCTCCTACACCCAGGTGTTCGACCTCGATCCCGCAATTCCGGCGCATCGTTACCTGAGTTATTTCTCCATGATCATCCCGAGCAACGACGGCTTCTTCGGCAACGACAACCCCACCGCGTATCCACTATTTGATGACTCGGGCTACTTCATCCCGCGGTCAATTCCCGTGTGGGGAGCCGCCGTCTGGGATGCCGGCACCGAGGTCAACGACGAGGTCGCCGCCAACGTGGCCTTCCTCGCGCAAGCCGCCCCCAATACGGGTCCGACGGAGGGCGGCACCGTCGGCATCCACGCCGGGTTCAAGGCCGCCGGCCTGGGCGGCATTCTCGATGCCACGTCCATGGCGCCCGGGACGCCGGTGACTTTCGGCGCGGCCGACTTCAAGGCCAACGGCTATCAGGTCGCGGAAATCACCGTATCCGTCATCAACGGCGCCTCCGCCACGCCTTCCCGCTTCGTCAACTTGTCCGCCCGTGGCCCGGCCGGCACCGGCGACAACACCAAGATCGTCGGCTTCGTGGTGAGTCCCGGCGCCGACAAGCCGGTGCTGGTGCGCGTCGCCGGCCCGAGCCTGGCCAACTTCAACGTGGCCGGTTTCCTCGCCGACCCCTCGGTCACAGTGTTCGACGCCGACGGCAACGCCATGGGCAGCAACGACAACTGGGTGGCCGCCGAGGTCGGCGATGCGGTTGCGACCGTGGGCGCATTTGCCTTCGATGCCGACAGCGCCGACGCCGCCGTCATGCTGACACTCGCACCGGGAGCCTACACCGCCCACGTGGGTAATCCCGGCACCACCGACGGTGTGGTGCTCGTCGAGTTCTACGAGGTTTCGAACTAATCTCGGGTTCGCCCCCTCCCGACCGCCGCCCATCTGGCCTGCCCGTCCGCCTCGCGCGGGCGGGTTTTTTCGTTTTCGCCTCTCGCTCAACCGCGCAAGTGCGCGGCGATTTCCCGGAACCGTTCGGCCTCCACCGGCGAGGCGACGACATACACGACATCCCGACCCGCCCACGTCGCGAAACCCCACTGCCCATCACGAGTGATCGCCACCGGATCACCCGCTTGCGGCGCCCCCGCAAACTGATCGCGCGGCACGGTAATGAGGTGGACCAACGTGAGCGGTTTCATCATCGCCGGGGCGCCTGCCGCGGCATCCGGCGCCGCCACCGCCATGAGTTTCTTACCCAACATCGGCTCGCCCGTTTCGTCGCGCGGCACGCCATCGAGATAGAAGCAAAGAATGTATACGGAAACGCCATCGATCTGGAGCACCTCACAACCAAGGTTGTCGAGCGGGTCGATCGACTCCGGCACGGTCAACTCCGACGGAGCCCCTTGCGTTTGCATCCATGCCACGAGTTCGGGGTGATCGAGCGCCATTCGATCGAGTTGGTAGTCGGGCGTGTTGAAAAACGCCATCACCCCCGATTGCACCGTCGCGAGCGTGACCGATCCGCCTGCGTCGGGGCTGAGCTCAGCCGGACGCGCCACCGACGGCGGCTCGTCACCGCCGGGAGCACGCATCCACCAACCTCCGCCCAACGCGAGGGTCACCACCGCCGCCATGCCGCCCCAGCGCCATCGCGCCACGCGACGCGCATGTTGCACGGCCGCCTCCCTGCCGGCGGCCAGAATGGCGGTGGCACGCTCCGGCGACAGGTGTTGTCGCTCGAAGTGCTCACGCAGGTCCTTTTCGGGATCGTTCATCACGGGAGAATCAAACCGAAGGGCGAGCAGTTCGCGGGCTCGCTGGCGGCGCGTCCGGTGAAATCACGCGGCGCAGTTTTTGCAAACTTCGTCGCATGAGGCTGAGCACGGTGTTGCGGGGTTGGGCTGTCATTCGGCCGATCTCCTCCGCCGTGCGACCTTCGATGTAGTGCAGGAACAGGGCCTCGCGTTCGTTCTGGCGGAGCTCCCCGAGCAACGTGTCGATGTCGGTTGCCACTCCCGGAGCGTTCGCGGTGCTTTGATCGGGCACGACGAGATCCTCGCCGCTTTCGAACGACACGATTTTACCGCGGCGATGCCGATCGATGACCAGGTGTTTGACCGTGGTGAACAACAAGGCCCGCGACGGCACCTTGCCATAGCGACGATGCAGATTGAGCCAGGCTTCCTGCGCGATATCCTCGGCGTCCTGCCGATGATGCACCAAGGCGACCGCGTAGCGAAAACCCGCATTGAGCAGGTCGATCTCGCTCGCGCTATCGGAAGCGGGGCTGGGGCGGGCAGAGGGCAAGAGAACGCTAGAGGCCAAGCCCCCCGTCTCGTATTCCCGCAAACTCGCCCGCGACTGATCATGCTACCGACATAAACGAATCAGACGCCGGGTTGATTGCAGATCGCAGACGCTTCCCACGCCGCGAACCGCTACCCAAAGACCGACCAGCCCGCTCTCCGGGCGAGCAATTCCAACGCCGCCGTGCCGACATGGGAATTGCCATTGGCGTCCAAACCCGGCGACCAGACCGCCACGGCGGCCTTGCCCGGCACAATCGCGAGGATGCCGCCGCCCACGCCGCTCTTGCCCGGCAGGCCCACGCGAAACGCGAAGTCACCCGCACCGTCGTAGTGGCCGCACATCATCATCATGGAGTTGAGCCGCCGCGCCCGGGCAGCCGACACCACGCGATGTCCCGTGAGCGGGTTGCGCCCCTCCGCCGCGAGGAAAAGTCCCGACCGCGCGAGTTGCGCGCAACTCATCGCGATCGCGCATTGATGAAAATACACCCCCAGCACTTCGGCTGGCGGATGCTCGATGACGTCGAACGAGCGCATGAAATGCGCGAGCGCGAAGTTGCGATGACCCGTGGCCTGTTCGGAGCGGGCCACCCGCGGATCAATCGTGATGTCATCGTCGGCTGCCAGGAAACGCATGAAGCGGAGAATCGAGCCGATCGCTTCTTTGGGCTGGGAGCCGCTCAAGACCGCATCGGTGACCGCGATCGCGCCCGCATTAATGAACGGATTGCGGGGTTTCCCATGCTCGTGCTCCAATTGCACGATCGAATTGAAGCGACTCCCCGAGGGCTCCCGATCCACCCGCGCCCACAACCGTTCACCCCACCGCCCCAATGCCATGGTCAGGGTGAAGAGTTTGGAAATACTCTGGATGGAGAACGCTTCCTCGGCATCTCCCACCGTGACGAGATCGCCCTCCACCGTCGCCACCGCGATCCCAAATTTTTTCAACGGCACTTTGGCCAATTGCGGGATGTAGTCCGCGACCTTGCCCTCCTCCAACTTGGAGCCGAGCTCGCGGTGCACCGCTTCAACCAGTTGCTTGAGATCTTCCACTCTGTTCCACCAGCAACGCTTTACCCCAAATAGCGAGCCTCCGCGCATGACGCCGACCGGAAACCGCAGGGGAAATGACTACGCGTCGCCCGACTTCAAACCACGCCCGTGCGTCTCGTGCAGCGCCGCGCGAAAGGCCGTCAGCGCAGACCCTTCGTCGCCCTTGCGACACCACAGCCACAGACCCATGCGATCCGGCTCGGGCTCCAAGGGCCGAAACACCACGCCGTCGGTGAACAATTCCCGATAACCTTCCGGCACGATGGCCACGCCCGGCAAAGTCGCTACTGCCACTTGCAGATCGTTGCTGGCGGTCACCTGCTGCGCGATGCGCGGACGAAACCCCGCCGACCGGCAGACTTCGTTGATCCATCGACGATAACCGGGCGCAATCGTATCGGCATACGACACCCAGTCCGCCGTCTTCAACTCCGCCAAAGGCACCGTGTCGTGCGCCGCCATCGGATGGCGCGCCCCCATCACCAAAAGCACGCGCTGCGACGCCACCTCTGCGTGATCCAATCCCCGCGGGAAAGGCGGATCAAACTCGGGCGCCAACACGGCGTCATACTCGCCCGCCAGCAACGCCCGCAAAATATGAGTGGTCTGCGCCTCGTGCAGCTCGACCCGCACCGCCGGACTTTTCTGCCGCATGACATGCAACGCACACGTCAACGCCCCGCGCGCCGGACCCGGCACGTAACCGAGTCGCAAGGTGCCTTCGCCGCCCGCCTTGACCCGCTCCACCTCGTTGCGCGCGTGCTGCACCTGCGCGAGAATGGAACGCGCCTCCCGCAGAAACACCTGCCCCACCGCCGTGAGCGCCACGCCGTGGCGATTGCGATCCAACAGTCGCGCTTCGAGCGACGTCTCCAGTTTTTGGATATGCTGACTCAGCGCGGGCTGCGCGATTTTCAACCGCTCCGCCGCCTGCCCGAAGTGCAGGGTTTCAGCCACGGTGACAAACGATCGCAGGTAACGCAGTTCCATAACTGGTGATAATGAAACGCTATCACCGTGTGCGCGAGTGAGTTTTAGAGATATCCGACCGAAACCGGTATTCTGGAAACATGAACTTCACCCGCTTCTTCCAAATCACCGCCGCCCTAGCCCTGCTCGCGACCCTCGGCACCTGGGCCGCCACCGGCGCCCACCGCGGTTGGACCCAGAACCAGATTCCCGTGACCGTCCACGATGAGATCACCGGCATCGAAGCTCTCCACTACCAACCGGGATTCGTCGCGGGCGTCGACTTCCTCGCCGGAGGCATCGCCGCCGCCACCGCTCTCGCCGCCGCTGCCGGGTTCGCCTCGCGCCGATCTGCCCGGCGCGCTGCAACCGCTTGATTCGGCCCTCTGCATCTCAGCCTCACCCACCTCTCAACGAAAAAAACATCATGAAATCCGTCCTTCTCTCCTCCCTTCTCCTCAGTGCCTCCGTGCTTTCCGCCGCCCCGCAGGCGTTTGACTTCCAGGATCCGAAAGGCGTCAACGCCGCCCGCTTCAGTCTCGACGCCCCTTTGGAAGCCATTTCCGGCAGCGGCAATGGCATCAGCGGCGAAGTCCGCTTTGACTCGGCCGCCCCGGCTGACTTCTCGGGTCACCTCACCCTCGCGACCGCTTCGCTCACGGTGCCCAACGGCACCATGAAGGAGCACCTGCACGGCGCGAACTGGCTCGATGTCACCACGTATCCGGAAATCACCTTCGTCACCAAATCCGTTCGGGACGCCGTCACCTCGGGCACGGTCACGAAGGCCCGCGTCACCGGGGACCTCACGATCAAAGGCGTCACCAAAACGCTCACCGTGCCGGTGACTTTGACGTCGCTCCCCGGCAAACTCAGCGATCGCACGGGCGGGCAAATGCAGGGCGATCTGCTGGTCCTGCGCACCACCTTCAGCATCAACCGCAGCGAGTTCGGCATCATGCCCGGCCAGGCGACCGACAAGGTGGCCGAAACCATCGAGCTGTCTCTCGCCCTCGCCGGCGCCGCCGCCCGGTAAACCAATCCCGCCCTCAAACCTTCACCCACTTGTTCACCATTTTCCTCCTCTTCCTCTCATGAAAACACTCCTCCACGTCAGCACAAGTCCCCGCGGCGAACGTTCCCGCAGCAACCAAGTCGGCGCCACCTACCTTGCCCAATGGCAGGCCGCCCATCCCGAGGGCCGCGTGGTCACGCGCGATCTCGCCGCCGAGCCACCGTCCTTTGTGAATTCCGCTTGGTTCGAAGGCGCGTTCACGGCTCCCGAGGGACATTCTCCGGCCGCTCGCACCGCCATGGCCGAGTCCGATCACAACATTGATCAACTGTTCGCGGCCGACGAGATCGTGATCACGACCCCCATGTTCAATCTCAACCTGCCCGCCGTGCTCAAAGCGTGGATCGACCAAGTCGTGCGCGCCGGGCGCACATTCACGATAGACGAAAACGGCTACAAAGGACTCACGTCCGATCGCAAGGTGACGATCATCGTGGCCACCGGGGGCGACTTCCGGCCGGGGTCTCCCGCCGTCGGCTATAACTTTCTCGAGCCCTACCTCCGTGGTGTTCTCGGCTTTATCGGTCTGACCTCGCTGACCTTCGTCTACGCCGCCAACCAATCGGGTGGCGAAGAGGCCGCCACCAAGGGGGTGGCCGACGCCAAAGCCGAGGCCGAAACCCTCGCCGCCGCCTAACGCGTCCGATCAACCGTCCCACCGGCCGAAAACTTGCCGGCCCAACGCCCACCGCCCCTCTGTGGCGGTGGGCGTTTTCGGGTCAAATACGCTCGCTCACCCACGAAATGCGCCGCGGTTCGGGATCGCGTAGGGCATCAACCCCAGGGTGTTTTTGCGAAAGAAATCCTTCAGTCGTGTCGTTGTAGGGGAGACACCATGAAACGACTGAAACGCAATCTGACTATTTTTCTCACCGTCGTTTTCTTGGGCGCGCACACCCCCGAAGTGCTTCGCGTGGTGGACCAAGCCGACCGACAACCCCTGATGCTCGTCGCCGCGTCCGCATCCGACGCTTCTTCGACGATCAGCCGTATCGCCCAAGCCTGGTTGAGCCAACGCCTTGAGCTGACACCTGATCAAGTTTCCGACCTGCGCCACATCGCCCGGGACATGAACGACCCCTGGCGCGCGCAATCCGATGAGGTCGAATCCGCTCGCTTCGCCCTCCAACGAATCACCGCGTCCGACGCCAGTGCCTCGCGACGTTTCCGCGAACTCGCCGCCGCCGAGACCGCCCTCGCCCGGACCGAAACCATTTTAATCGCGGAGCTTCGCACCGCTCTGGAGCCGACACAGCTCGCGCGTCTCGACGCCTGGCATACCGATCGCCCGTCCACCAACTCCCCCGCCATCAATTGGCTGGCCACCCTCACCCGGTAACGGCGCGGACCGCCAAGCGAGCGCGTCTCGACCGGCGTTGATTCGCCCCTATTTTGCCTCCCGCGCTTAAAGCGCTGGCGATCGATTTCGCGCCACCGCACAGTCACTCGCTCATGTCGACCACGTCACAACCCGTCGCGCCGTGGCGAGCCGGCATCCAAGGCGCCCGCGCCAACCTGGTGCCGGGACTCGTGCTCCAGGCCTTCGCCCTCGCGTTGGTGCTGGGCTACTACTTCGTGCCGAGCGTGACCGAGGCGTTGGCCCGATGGACGGTGTGGCGCGACCGGCTGGGCGTGAGTTACAGCATGGCCTCGACCGCCTTGTTCGGCGCGATCATCCCGTGGATCTATCTGCGTTTCGTGCCCGCCACACGCCATCGTTACAACGTGAAGCAAGGCTTCGGGCTGGCGCTGTTCTGGGCCTACAAGGGCTGGGAGATGCACTGGCTCTACACGGGGCTCGCGCACTTCGTCGGTTACGACAACTCCATCAGCACGATCGCCCAGAAAGTGGTGCTCGATCAATTCGTCTACGCACCGCTGCTGGCCGCTCCCGGCATGTGGCTCGGCTACCAGTGGGTGGAAACCCATTTCAACATCCGGCAGGTTTGGGCGCAGTTCCGGTCGCGCGGTTGGTTTTACGAAAAATTACTGCCCATCATGATCGCGAACATCGGCATCTGGTTGCCCACCGTTGCGATCATCTACGCCTTGCCGCTGCCGCTCCAACTTCCCCTGGAGAACCTCGTGCTGTGTTTCTTCACCCTCATGCTCGCCCACCTGTCGCAGCAACGAGCGACCGCCTGATGCACATCCCGCGGAGGGAGCTAGGCCCGGCGATTCACTAAGAACTCTCATCGCCGTTCGTTGTCCCATGACACACTGATTCCATGAAAACTTCGCTTCGTCCCTTTTTCGCTTTCGCGGCCATCTTCGCCATTCTTGCTTCCCTCTCCCCACTGGTGGGCGCGACGGACTCCACCATCCGCGCCGTGACTGTTTACCCGGACCGCGCCCTTGTCGCTCGCACGGCCGGGATTGAACTTGGCGCGGGCGAATCGACCATCGTCCTCTCCGGGCTGCCCGCCAATCTCTGGGACAATTCCCTGCAAGTGCGTGGCTCCGGCCCCGACGGCACGAGCATCGTCGACGTGCAGTCGCGCAATCTCTTTGTCGACGCCACGCCGAATCCGGAAATTCGATCGCTCGAAGACAAACTCAAGACGCTTCGCGCCGAGGACGCCAGTCTCGCCGATGAGGCCAAGGCGCTCGAATACGACCACTATGTGCTCGAACGCATCGTGACCGCCACCACGACCCCGCCCACCGAGGGCGATGCTGCTCAAGTCGACTTCGACAATTGGAGTAAGTTGTTGGCCTTTTCCCGCGAGAACACCCAGCGCATCAACGCCGCGCAGCAGGAACTCAATCAACGCCGCGAAGCCCTGCGCAATCGCATCGCCGCCGCCGAAAACCAACTCAACGAAGCCCGCGGTCGCCAACCCGGTCGTCGCGCGGTCAAAGAGGTCACCGTCCGCCTCAGTTCTCCCACTTCCGGCGTCGGCCAGCTCCACCTCAGCTACACGGTGCCCGGCGCGCAATGGACACCCGTTTACAGCGCCCGCCTCGATTCCACCGCCCGTTCGGTCGCCTTCGACTACCAAGCGCAAGTCATCAACCGCACCGGCGAAGCCTGGACCAACGTCGCTCTCACCCTCTCCACCGCTCGACCCTCCGCCGGCGGTGCTGCTCCCGAGCCGACGCCGTGGATCGTGGAGGAGCAGCGGTATCGGAACCCGAACGTCATGACGACGCAGGCGCTGAGCGACTCCGTGCGGATGGAGAAAACCACTCTCGCAGGAGCGAGATACGAGGCCCCTATGGCCGACATGGCCGTCGCGCAAGCGACCGTCGAAACCGGCCTCACCGCCGCGACGTTTAAAATCGCCGCGC
Organism: Synoicihabitans lomoniglobus; assembly: GCF_029023725.1. Taxonomy (GTDB): domain Bacteria; phylum Verrucomicrobiota; class Verrucomicrobiia; order Opitutales; family Opitutaceae; genus Actomonas; species Actomonas lomonigloba. Next base: position 5,448,518 of record NZ_CP119075.1, on the reverse strand, counting down.
CCGCCTCGATTCCCACCGACGGCACCATGCAAAAGGTCACCGTCACCACGATCACCCTGCCCGCCGGTCTGCGCTACGACACCACGCCCAAATACGTGCCGTCCGCCTTCCTCACTGCCAAGGTCACCAACGATTCTGCGTTCCCGCTGCTCGGCGGCACGCTCGCCGCGTTCGTCGACGGCGCGTTCATTACCAACAGCCACCTCAAGCAAACGATGCCCGGCGAAGCGTTCGAACTCGCGCTCGGCGTCGACGAAGCGGTCGCCATCGAACGCACCTTGATCAACCGCTTCGTGGAAAAAACCGGCTTCACCAACAGCGGACTACGCACGACCTACGAAATCAAAACCGAGGTCACCAACCACAAGACGATCCCGATTTCGATCGCGTTGGCCGAGCCCCTGCCCGTCAGCCGTCACGAGAAAATCATCGTGAAGCTCATCGAGCCCGCCGAGCGCGACCTCAGCAGCGCCAAGGAAACCAAAGCCTACACCCGCGACGACGAAGGCATCCTCACCTGGACCGGCTCCCTCGCCCCCGGGGCGACCCGCACGCTGACCTACAAATTCAGCATCGAGCACCCCGCCGACATGGATGTCACCGGCGTCGAGTAACCATTCCCACTCCAACGCTGTTTTTTAACCACAGATGGACACAGATTAACACAGATCAGACAATTCTTCGGCCAAGCTTCATCGCGTAGCGGTAGCGAAGCCATCTGTGTTCATCTGTGGTTAGAAAAACAGCAGGCTGACGGTGGCTTGCGAAATCAACCACCACCGCGCATCGTGACGGCTTACCCTCGCCATGAAACATCGCAACCTCGCGCTCTTTGCGCTCTTCTTCGCCATGCTCAACTTCGGCTCTGCCGCTCAACTCGAAGTCGGTGCTACCGCACCCACGCTTACCGCCACCACCGACACCGGCGCGTCGATCGATCTCGCCGAGGTCTACGCCGGCCACGCCTACACGCTCGTCTATTTTTACCCGAAAGCCGACACCCCCGGTTGCACCAAACAAGGCTGCTCGCTGCGCGACTCCTACGAGGACCTCACCGCCCAAGGCGTCGCCGTCATCGGCGTGAGCTACGACACGGTGGAGAATCAGTCGGCGTTCAAAGACAAGTATCAGCTCCCCTTCACCCTCATCGCCGACACCGACAAATCCGTCGCCAAGGCCTTCGGCTCGAATGGCATGATGATGGCCAGCCGCTCCGCCTTCCTCGTGCACGAGGGCAAGGTCGTCTACGCCGACCACAAAGGCAGCACCACCGAGCAAGCCAACGACATCCTCGGCTTCCTCGCGAAGTAAGCGACCAAGCCTCAATCCAAAGCCCGGGAGCAGTTGTATTCACACCAAGAACGCAAAGCTCGCAAAGCGATTGGGGTTTACTTCTTGGCGAACTCTGCGGCCTTCGTGTAAAGACCGATTCAGCTACTTCGACGCCCTCAACAGGGCGTCTTTTTTTTGGGCATTGGCCGCCCTTCGCAATCCCACCACGTTCCCATCCGCATGGCCCGTCGCTCGACCAAATCCTCCCGCTCAAAGATCCCGCGTTCATTTCGCCGCACGAAGTTCGTGCTATGGCTCAACGTGATCGTGCTCGCGGTCGGCGGCGTCTGGTTCCTGCTCCAACCTCCCGTCCGTCAGGCCGAGGTGCGACTGCTCGTGGGCAACGCCTTCGCCCGGGACAAGCACGTCGCCCCGCTCGATGTCGCGTGGGATCTTTACCAGCTCTACTACAGCCCCGATTACGTCACCACCCCGCCGGCCCCGGGCGATCGCACGCACCTCTTCGCCGGCGTGCCGCGTGGGCCCGATGCGACTCCCGCCGGGCGCCTGCTCACCAATACCGGCTACCTCGTCGGCTACGCTGATTCACTCGCCTCGCCCCTCTGGGCCGCCTATCGCCTCACCGACCTTTCCCCGCTGCCCGACGCCGGCGAGCGCCCGGACAAGTTCAACGTCGATGAACGCACCATTGCCCGCGTCACGAGTGATGACTTCACCCACACCGGCTACGACCGCGGTCACCTCGCTCCCAACTACGGCATCGCCACGCGTTACGGCGACGCCGCTCAACTGGAGACGTTTTTGATGAGCAACGTCATCCCGCAAAAGCACGGCCTCAACGCCGGCCTCTGGAAGCAGCTCGAAATGAAAATCGCCACCAGCTACCCCGCTCGCTTTGGCGAAGTCTGGGTGCTGGCCGGACCCGTTTTCGGTGCCAAACCCGCCCGCCTGCCCGGCCGAGGTCGCGCCCGACCAGCCATCCCCGAAGCGTGCTACATGATCATCATCGACGAAAGTGACGGCCGGGTGCGCGCCCAGGCGTTTCTCTTTCCGTCCGAACCGGTCGACGGCATCTCCCTCGATTTCTACGTCACCACGATCGACGACATCGAATACCGCACCGGCCTCGACTTCCTCGCCGACCTCCCCGACGACGCCGAAACCACCCTCGAATCCAAACCCGCGAGCCGGGTGTGGTGAACCGCGGTTCGAATCGCCCCAGCGCAGGTCTACGCCCTCATCTCTTGGGCAATGCGCTCCGCCATGCCATGCGACGCGTTGAGTTCGAAGCTCGCATTCAAGGCATCGTGCGCTCGTCGCCGGTCGCCACTGCGAGAGTAGGCCAACGCCAGGTAAGCGAACGCGATCGATCGATCCATCTGGTCGGACGATTCAGCGGTGAGCGGCAGCAACAACCTCATGCCGTCATCGAGCTGACCGGAATCGATCAACAGCCCGCCCAACGTGCCGCGCAAGGTCGGCGCTTCCGGCTGCAAAGCCACCGCTTCACGCGCCCACTCCACGGCGTCGGTCAGGAACTCCATCTTTCGATGCATCGCGACGTAGGACGCCATCTGGTCGAGCAAGGCCGCGCGTTCCGCCCCGCCAATGGGGCCTGCGGCCAGCACACGTTTCAGTTTGGCCAACCCACTCGCTGGGTCGTCCGCGATCAGCTCGCCCAGGCCCACTTCGTAGTCCTGGCGGATTGTTTCATCAGCCTCGTGTAACCACGATCCGGTGACATCAAACGCAGGGTCGTAGCGGGCCACCTCTCGCTGATAATTGATCCCGCCGGCAACCTGGGCCGTCGGCATGTTGCCGGTCACGAAATCCCACGCCTGTTTGCCATCGGACCCCAACACATACTCCTCCGAGGAGACCATACGCGGCAACAGACTGGTAACCCACATTCCGCCTTGAAGCCACATCAGGATAATCAGGGTCGCACGGACTTCGGACATGAAGTGATTTGCCGATTGTTGTGTAAAAATCAGACCCAAAACGCCGAAAAGCACCGCATCGCACGCCGGACCCGCAAGCGCGAAGGTCGTGCCACGCCAACGCAGTCCTGCTTCCGAAGACCACCGGGCCAGGACCAACCCTGAGAACGGCCACCAATGCATGGTCACCTTCGTCAGTCCAAGGTGACCGCGCCACCACACAGGTCCCTGGCCCACGTTCAAATGCGTGGGCTCCAGCCCGACGATTTTGGCCACCGCCCAGTGCGACCACTCATGCAACGACACTGCCAACAGCATCCAAAGCCAGATTGCGAAGAGGATCAGCAACTCACTCATCGGGTTAAACCAAGCGTGCGTGGTCGCAGCGTGAGGTCCAGCGCGATGATGACCTCAGGTCGTTGCTTCCGTCGGGCGGATGACGATCTCTTCCACCAACGCTCGACCGGGCAGCGTCACCGCAAACCACACCGCTTCGGCCACATCCTCGGCTTGCAACATCTTCGCCCGGATCTCGGCGGACGGCGGCACGGGACGGCGGTCCAGCAACGGCGTGTTAATGTCGCCCGGCGAAATCGAAACCGCGCGCACGCCATGCCGGCGTTCCTCGGCATTGATCGATTGCGTGAGCCCGCGCAGGCCAAATTTCGAGGTCACGTAAGGCACGCCGGCCTTTTCGCTGCCGATGATTCCCGCATCGGAATTGATGTTTACAACTGTCCCAAGACTCGCTCGTAGCGCCGGCATGAAGACCTTCGCCAAGTAAAACGGACCATGCAGATTCGTCGCCAACACGGCGTGGTAATCCTCGCTGCTCACGCCTGCCCAACTGCGCGGAGACACGTTGGTGCCCGCGCAATTTACCACGGCATCGACGCCGACTGACGAGAACGTTGCCGCCAGTCCCTGCACTTGGGCCTCATCGCCGATGTCGCAGACATGCGTGACGCAGTTGCCGCCGCCCAGCTCTGCGGTTTCCTGCAACGCCTCCGCGCGGCGGCCAACAAGCACCACATTCCAACTCGCCGCGGCAAATCGAATCGCGACGGCGCGACCCACACCGCTGCCGGCTCCGGTGATGAGAACAGTTTGAGATGAAGGGGTGGTCATGGGGGCTTGAGCCCAACATGCCGGCCATGGCAATCGCGCGCAAGCGCGCTCCTACCGCTGACGCACTGCAATGTAGCGCGCTTGCGCGCGATTCCACCCAGTTCACCGCTCCATCAGGCACGTCATCCGACGTCGCGCAGCGAATCCATTTCACATCAAGAACACCAAGTTCGCAAAGCTCTGGAGACGCGTTTCTTGGCGATCTTCTCGGCCTTCGTGTAAAGTCCGGTTGATTGATGCCAACAGCATCACAGCTCGTCGTCGCTCACGTGATGCAGCACGTCGGCAGTCGGGTCTGCGCGCACGCGGCGCAACCAATCGTCGAGCAGCGGCTCGCGCGCGACCAAGTCCAGGGGCAAGGGGGCGGCGAGCAAGTCGATTGCCCGGAGTTGCCCGTCCTGCGCGCGCACCAGATTTTTGCTGTGTAAATCCGCCACCAGCCACGGCGTGTCTTCGACAAAATAAAGTCGCGGATGGTCGCGGTGGGCACGCAGGAAACGCGAAGGCAAGGGGATCAAATCCCGGGGCTGCACGCCCGACGTATCCGCCCCTTCATCGAGCAACCCACCCAGCGTTTGCTTGGTGATGAGCACGCCTTCGCGTTTGGTCACCCCGATGACCTCCGTGGGCATGCCGCCAAGCCGCATGATGAGGTCGAACTTCTCCAACATGGCTTGATAGGTGCCGTCCGAGGCATCCGCTTGCAGCGCCACTTCGTCACCGCGCTCAAAGCTGAACGTCCCGCCAATGTGGCCGTCGTCGCGCGGCATGAAGAACTTGTAGATCGACTTGTCCTCGGCTTCAAACGCGGTCGCTTCGACGCCGCTGCTGATCGGCCGCAGCCGGGGACTGCACTCCCCCAGCAGATCCTCCACATCCTCGGGAAAACCAAAGTCCTCGAGTTCGACCAAGGGAAACGTCGCTCGAAAGGCGGCCGCGGCCGCATCGAGTTCCCTCCACAAAGGATCGGCCAGGGCCAGCAGGCCTACTTCGTCGGCGTCCCAGAGGACGAGGTCATCGTCCGGATACGTTCCGATGCCGACTGCCGCCGCAGCCGTGCGGAAGCGAGCGAGCGCTTCCAGTCGTCGCCCGTGATCGTGTTGAAGCGCGCGCCAATCTTCGGCGGACGGGAGCCGCCCGCCTTGGATGCAGGTGGATTGTCCGGTGAAGGGGTCTTGCATGTTTCGTCGCGGCTCATGGTCGGTTGATCAGATGGCAGAAACTTTGCCCAACCCGTCCGATTGGCAAACGGAAGTTGCCGGGAGTTTTTCCACCTTGCCGACAGGTTGTTCACAGCCCCGCGGGTCAATCGATGAGCGTCCCACCGGGATAATTCGCCCGCGCCACCAGGCGGGACCATACCAAAATCTTATGCTAAAAACCGAACCTTCACGTCCCTTTTATCGGGTCAATTTCGCACTCCCAACGGATCCCGATGCTACGCTCGGGGGCAGTATTCATTCCCAAAAATATCAACTGAAAAAACTCATCAATCCCGCTTGTCATGTCCAATCAAGATCAGATCGAAAAGATCATAGAAAACTACGGTGGCTTCGCCCTGAATATCGGGGCGCTGGTCGGCTTTAGTGAAATCGTCGTGGCCGAAAAAGTCCTGAAGGTCATCGAAGCCGCCTTCAATCTGTTCGGAACCAGCTCCACTCCCTCCGATGATATTCTCAATAAACTGGAGGAGGAAATTAACTCCGTGGTGAACAACTCCGACATTCGCCGGGAAATGGCCACGGTGAACGCCCAAAACGTCTACCTGAAAAACTGCGGCTACTTCACCAACAACGACGCGCTTGTTAATGCGTTCTCCTCCAGCGCATTCCAAGAATCAGTGGTGACGACCATGGAGACGGCCACCTCGGACCTCAATCAAGCCGTTCAGTTCTTCATGGTGAATATCGGGGGCGACACCACCTATCCCACGTTCATGCAATACAGCATGTCCTATTTCATCAACACGATGAGCGTCTACATGGCCACGGCCTCATTGTATGTGAAATATCTGCAACACAACGACGACGACAAGACCCTGAACCTCTTCGCTAATGAATTGGCGGACAATGTGAACAAGGCCGCCAACAGCGTCATGAACGCCATCAGCCAGGCGCAGACTCAAATCGACAAATACTACAGCTCGGTCTCCAATTGCCACCACGACAACAACTTCTTCGACTCCCTTTACAACTTCACCGCAACCTCCGAGCCGCTGCCCGATAAATACAAAGGCGATGTCGATGGTGGTCAGCTCAACATCGACGGGATTTGGCCCAGCCTGTGGGGCACTCAAGTCACGTTCCTCGTCGACTGGAACGCGTTCCTGGCCCAGCGCTTCAACATTTCGCTCCCGTCGCTGCTGAGCGCGTCGTTCTCGATCCAATCCTGGCTCAACTACGTCCAGCAGCAGTTCCCCAAAAACATTCACGCCGACGAAATCACCCAAACCAAACAGGCCGCCGACCGCTGGTTCAAAACCAGCAATGCCCAGCCGTTGTTGCAGCGCGGAGGGATTGTCTGCGCGACAGATTTCACCGCGATCCTGATGTTCACCTTCGACGGCACCCTTACGGCCATTTCCAGCCAAGGCAACCCGCTGTGGTCGTCGGGCAATCTGTTCTACCAAAACAAAAACACGGACAGCGATACCACCCCCAACACCTACTACGATATCATGACCGAGCTCACCATGGTGCTCACCGACGACGGGCAACTCCAGGTGCAAAAAGCGCCCAAAAGCGGCGGCGGTCCGTATGTCATGTGGCAATGCCCGACCAGTTTCGACCACGGCAACGTCACGTTGACCATCGATGGAAGCGGGCAGTTTACCGTGCTGAATTAAGCGCCGCTCCGCCGTCCGCGGTCAGGCGCAAAGGAACCGACGTTCCTTTGTCCTGACCGCTTCGGGGCCTGACCGAAACGCCCGCTCGTGCAACCGGAGGACACGTGCGGCGCATCGTTAACGATTATTTCGACTTCACTCGCGCAATCGCCCCCACGCCTTTCCACTGCCCCAGCACCCCACGCCATGATTTCGATTCCTTTCCGCCGTCTGCTGGCAGGTTCCAGCGTTGCATTCACCTTAGCCGCCCCATTCGCCCTCGGCCACATCGATTCCGAAAAACCGGGAGCCTACCCGGAGTTCGGCACGGTGGAGCGGGTCGATGCCGGCCTCGACAGTCGTCTCGCCCCGGCCGCGAAAATGGAGTTGCTCGCCACCGGCTTTGAATGGGCGGAAGGCCCCGTCTGGGACCCCAAGGGCCAACAGTTGCTCTTCACCGATGTGCCGGAGAACATCGCCTACCGCTGGACCGCCGCCCAAGGCGTGGCGATCCATCTGCATCCCTCGGGCTACACGGGCTTGATGAGCGAAGCGCCTTACGAGGAAGGGGCCAACGGGCTGATGTTCGATGCCGGGGGCCACCTCGTGCTGTGCCAACACGGCGACCGTCGCGTCGCCCGCCTCAATGCCGACGGCCACACGTTTTCCACCCTCGCCGGTCGGTTCGAGGGCAAGCGCTTCAACAGCCCCAACGACCTCGTGCGCGATCGTCACGGCAACATCTACTTCACCGATCCGCCCTACGGTTTGACCGATCAAAAAGTCGGCAAAGAACTCGCCATTCAAGGCGTGTATCGCATCGCCCCCAGCGGCCAAGTGGCGCTCATCGAAGGCACGATCAGCCGCCCCAACGGCATTGGGCTATCGCCAGACGAGCGCACACTCTACATCGGCAGCTCGGATGGAGCCGAGCCCTACGTGCTGGCCATCCCGCTCGATGCCAACGGCCATCGGGCCGGTGAAAAGCGTGTCTTCTTCGACGGCACTCCGTTGATCAAACAAGGTCGCCGCGGGGGCTTCGACGGCCTCAAGGTCGACGTCGACGGCTACGTTTGGGCCACCGGTCCCGGCGGTCTGGTGATTCTCAATCCTAAGGGCAAACTACTCGGCTCCCTGTTAACCGGTCGGGGCACGGCCAATGTCGCCTTCGGCGGCCCCGACGGGAACGACGTTTTCCTCACCGCCGACGACTCGCTGGTGCGGATCAAGACCAGGACCACCTGGGTCGGCGCAGGCTGGTAGGCGCGCCAGTTTGGCGGTTACGCTGGTTCTTTATTCTTTCTCTTTCTCGTTATCCCTCGTTCGCGCGGCATCGAGCCATCATTCACGCCCATTCTGTAATGACGCAGAAAGAGAAAGAGCGGGAACCTTTCCTCGTGCGCCATCACCCCGCCACTTGCTCTTCGCCGTCGTCTTCCTCCTCGTCGGTCTCCGCTTTCGGGACCTGGGCGACCAACAATTTGTCGAGACGATGGCGGTCCATGTCGACGACCTCGAAGCGCCAACCGTCGTGCTCGAAGGATTCTCCCGTTCCCGGAATGCGACCGAAGTGGGTCATCACAAAACCACCGACGGTTTGAAACTCGGTTTCGTCTTCATGGGGCAGCGTGGCGAGCCCCGTGAGTTCCTTGAACTCGTCGATGTCGTAGGTCGCATCGATAAGCCAGGAGCCATCGGTGCGTTGCTTGGCCTCGGGTTCGTCATGACGACCCGATTCCGGAATGTCACCGACGATGGCCTCGAGCACATCGTAAAGCGTGACCACCCCGGCCACCGAGCCGAACTCGTCATTGACCAGAGCGATGTGTTTGCCGGTCAACTTGAACTGCTCGAGCACCTGGCTGCTCACCATGGTCTCGGGCACCACCAAGGGCGGCGTGACCAAGTGGCGTAATTGCGTCGGCACGCCAAACGCATTGTTCGCCCAAATCGCCTTCACCGAAACCATGCCGATGACTTGCTCGCGGTTGCCATGCACGACCGGAAAATGGGAATGGCCGCTGGCGACGACCTTGCGCCAGTTGGTCTCGTCGGGCTCGGCAATATCGAGAAACACGAGCTTGGGCCGCGGGGTCATGAGGTAGGCGATCGGCATCTCATCGAGCTCGAGCACTCCGGCCACCATGTCGCGTTCGGACTCGTTGAAGACGCCCTCGGTCATGCCCTGCTCGACGAGCGTATTGACCTCTTCCTCGGTGACGGGTGCTTCCTGGGGAGCGTTGTGCAACCCAAAGGGACGCAGCACCAACTCGGTGAGCCAGGTGAGCAAATGCACCGCCGGCGCGACGATGCGGGAGAGGTTGCGCACGGGACGCACCAAAAACATGGCAAACAGCTCAGGTTTGAGCAGGGCGATACGTTTGGGCACCAGCTCCCCGAGCACCACCGACGCCAAGGTGATCCCCACCACCACGATACCCAGCGACAACGGTCGGGAATACGGTTCCAACCAAGAGATGTTCGCGAGTAACTCTCCGATATGGTCCGCGAATGACCCGCCGCCAAACGCGCCCGCGATCACGGCCACCAAGGTAATGCCGACTTGCACGGTGGAGAGGAAGCGCGCGGGCTCAGAGGCCTCAGCCAGCGCGAGGGCCGCGCGTTTGTCGCCTCCTTCCGCCAGCTCTCGCAAGCGGGATTTGCGGGCCGCGATCAATGCCGCCTCGGCCATTGCAAGAATGCCATTGGTCAGCAGCAGAAGCAGCAGGACCAACAGCTCGTTGGAAATTGAGTTCATTGACTAAACGCCGGACCTACGCGCATTCCGCGGCTGGGCGCAAACTCGTTTTCGCAGCTCTCGCGCACAGCGCAATCGTTCTCGTGCGCTTATTCCGCCTCCTTCCGCTTCGCGGCGGGATCACTTGGCGTGCTTCAGCACGGGTTCCTCCGAATCGAAAATGCTCTGGTCGAACTCACCTTCGGATTGAGCCACGATGGTCGAAACGACGGCGTCACCGGTCACATTGACCGCGGTGCGAGCCATATCGAGCAGGCGGTCCACGCCGTAAATCACGCCGATGGCCGCGACGGGCAATCCGACTTGATCGAAGACCATGGCCAGCATGATCAGCCCCACTCCGGGCACGCCGGCGGTGCCGATCGACGAGAGCGTCGCCGTAAGGATGACCATCAGGTAGCCCTGCACCCCGATATCAATGCCCAGTGCCTCCGAGATGAACACGGTGGCGACGCCCTGCATGATGGCGGTGCCGTCCATGTTGAGGGTCGCGCCGAGTGGAATCGTAAACGAGGCAATCGACGGTTTGACCCCGAGATTATGTTCCGCGTTCTCCAAATTGAGCGGCAACGTCGCGTTACTGCTGGCGGTGGAAAACGCGAAGAGCTGCACGCTGCGCATCTGTTTAAAGAAGCGCTTCACGCTCAATCCGGTGAACACCTTGAGGATCAAGCCATAGGTGAAAAACGCGTGCACCGCGAGCGCGAGCAGCACGAGGAAGAAGTATTGGGCCAATCCAAGAATCGCCGAGAAGCCTTCGATCGCGAAGGTCTTGGCCACCAGCGCGAACACCCCGAACGGCGCCGCCAGCATCAATAGCATGACCAACTTCATCACCACGTCATTGAGATCGTTGGCGATGGCCAGCACCCGTTGGCCCGGCTCGCCGCACAGACACATCGCCACGCCAAACATGATGGCAAAAACGATCACCTGCAGCATGTTGCCCTCGACCATGGCCTGAAACGGATTGCTCGGGAAAATGTTGAGAATCACCTCGGCCAGCGGCGGGCTTTCACTCGCCGCAAAGTCGGCCTCGTAGTTGAGTTCAAACCCTGCGCCCGGCTGGATCAGCACCGAGAGACCGATGGCAATCGCAATGGCAATGGCGGTCGTGCCGAGGTAAAACGCGAGAGTCTTCAGTCCGATGCGCCCGAGCTTGCGCACATCGTCCAGCGCCGCCGTGCCGCACATGAGTGACAACAGCACCAACGGCACCACCAGCACCCGCAGCAAACGCACAAAAATATCTCCGCCGAGCGGAAACAAAGTGCCCGCCAAAAACCCGGGCTCCGCCACCGTGGTTCCGGTCAGGTTCAGCGCCGTGCCGATCGCCGCCCCCAGTGCCATGCCGATCAAAATGTTGCGAGTGAGGTAACGGGATTCAAAAAGCGACGCCATGGCGGCCCGACCATCGCGCAAATCTGCCGGATTCGTCAACGGTTGCGGTGGAACGTCGAGAAATTGACGGGACAAGGCGGAACCACTTGTGCGTAAATCGCGTCTTAGCCCAACCGCTTCATGATCGTGCCTTTATCCCCGCTGCATCGACTTGGTCTGGCGGCGACCTTGCTTTTCATGGTCGCGGGCTGCGGGGCGCCCTCCGGTCCGGCCACGCCCGGCCCCCAACCGGTGATCAGCGCCGAGGCCCACTACTTCGACAACCAGATTCATGTGATCGCGGAGTTGGGACCGTTTCGCTTTGTCGATGCCCTGCCTCCCGATCGTCTCGGCGGCATTCCCGTCGTCATCGATGACCAGCCACTCGTGGATCGCGCTCCCCGCCGCTACGCCGATGGTCGCTTCGGCGGAGACGGGGCCCGCCCCCGGCAATCCCTCACGGTCACGGTGCGCAACGCCGGCACCCAAACCATAAAACTGCGCGTTGCCGAGGTGCGTTCGGCGTTGGGCAATTTCATCCCGGTGCCCGAAGTGTTCACCCTCGAGCCTGGTCAATTGCAGGCCCTCGAACCCATGCGGGCCTCTTATCCCGTCGCCATTGACCAGCTCGAACTGGTCGTGCGATTGCGCACCGCCGATGCGGAGGCGCTGCAGACGCTCGTGCTCCGACTCTGATCTCGACGGCGGCCGGTCAGCGTAATCGGGCGATGCGCGCCGCCACGTCGGCTCGCAATCGATCGATGTAAGCCAACGTGTAATCGGCGAGATCAACCGTGTCGGAATGCACCACCGGCGTGAGATCCATCGCCCAGTTGATCCCACTCACTTCATCGCTGGCATGTGAATCGTGAAATGTCGCGTTGGCAGCCCGGCGCCCTTCCGTGGCGAGATCGTAGCGCTTGCCACCAAAAATCTGGGAATCGAACACCTCCAGCAATTGCGCCCGCAGTTCGGGTCGCGCGCTGGTATCGAGCGCCACTTTGTCGGAATCGAGCATCCAGTCGAGGCCGCGCCACACTTCCACCCCCAGCACCCGGGTCGGCCGTTCCGACACCGGCAGTTGCCGCAGCGCCGTGAGGCTGCGCAGCAACACGGCGACGTGCGTGTCATGCTTGTCGGCGGGGTTGTGCAACAGCACCTCGCGAGGTGAGCAACCAGCCAGCACGGCGGCCAGGTCAGCCACCACCGCCGGGGCCGCCGCGTCTTTCACGGCCGCGCTCGGATGCGCGAGTTGGATTTGAATCGCATAACGACCGCGCCGCGCCGCCTCGCGTTGTTCCTCGGCGCGGATGACCTTCATCTCGTCATCAGTCTTGTCGGCATACGGTCCGCGTCGCGACGACCCCGCTCCGTCGGTGACGACGACGCCGCCAAACGCCAGGTTGGCCGAATCATCGAGGCACGCACAAATGGCGGAATGCGCCATGATCTCCACGTCATCCTGGTGCGCCCCGATGCACAGGTGGGTCACCCGCTGCAACGCCGCGTTGGCCGCGCCTCCTCCCGGCACCCACACATCTGCGCCATCCCGCGAAAAAATCATGGCAGTGAGCTAGGACATTTTCGGAGCAACACCAAATGATTTCCGCCCCACCCATGAAGAATGTTCATGGCCGGTTTTGTGGTTATGGCCACGCTTCTCCGGCTCTAACTCAGAGCGGCGTGCACCGTCTGCACCAATACTCGCGTGGAAAATGGCTTACTCAAAAACGGGGACGCACTATTCGTGGTCCCGGTGGCTTCGCCCCACGATTCCCCGAAGTATCCCGACATGTAGATAAAGCGCATGTCGGGCTGAATCCGCCGCACGGAATCGCGCAGCGCGGCTCCGCCCAGCACGGGCATTTTCATGTCGGTGATCACCAAATCAAACGCCGCAGCATCAGCCTCGATCAGTTTGAGCGCTTCATCGCCGTTGCCCGCGTCCGTCACGGTGTAACCGGCATTCTCCAACGCGATTCGCACCAGCCGACGGATGGCTTTTTCATCCTCCACCACCAGCACCCGAGCCGGACCTTTCGCCTCCAGCAACGCCGGCACGGGTTGGTTCTCGCCCGCTTCGTCCCGCTCAACCTGGGGAAAATAGATTTTGAATGTCGTGCCGTGTCCCAACTCACTCTCGACCGAGATGACACCACCGGCTTGCTGCACGATCGCGTAGACATTGGCCAGTCCCATGCCGGTGCCATGTCCGGAGGTTTTGGTCGTATAAAACGGCTCAAAAATGCGATCACGCGCGGCCCGGTCCATACCTTGCCCCGAATCCGCCACCATCAGCATGGCGTAATTCCCCGCCGGCGCGGTGAAATTCCCGTCATCGAAGGCTTGGAGGAAGACCACGTCACGCACTTCGACGACGAGTTGGCCACCATTCGGCATGGCGTCGCGAGCATTGAGCGCGAGATTCAAGACCACCTGTTCGATCTGCACCGCGTCGGCCAGAATGGGCGGGGAATTCGTGGTGAAACTTTCCTGAATGGAAATATCCGCGCCCAGCAGCCGCGTCAGCATTTTCATCAAATCGGACACCACCTCCGAGAGGTTCAACCGCACGCGAGACAAGGCGGATTTATGACTGAACGCGAGCAGCTGGGCCGTGACCCCTCGAGCCCGCCGGGTCGCTTCGGTCAAATCCTCCAGCAACTGCCGACCCTCCTCGTCGGGAATGTGGTTTCCCCCTTTGAGCAGATCCGCACTCATCGTCACCACGGCCAACAGATTGTTGAAGTCGTGAGCGATCCCGCTGGCGAGTTGCCCCACCGCCTGCATTTTTTGCGACTGCCGCAATTGCGTGGAAAGCTCGCGCAATTCGGTCACGTCGCGCACCACCAACAATTTTCCCGGTTCCCCCATCCAAGTCATCGCGACCGCCCGCGTCTCCAGCTGGATCACCTTGCCGCCGCGCTCGAACCGGGCCTCGGTCACCTGCCCAATCGCGTGACGAATCGGCGGTTCATCCCCGATCACCTCCGCAACATCGAGCTCGAGCAAGGCACAGACTTGTTTGTTGGCAAAGCTCACCCGGTCATGCGCGTCGACCACCAGCAAGGCGTCGGGCAACACCGCGACGATGTTGGCCAACGCATCCTGCGCCCGGCGACGCTCATCGATCTCATCGTGCAAAGCCGAGGTCTGCTCATCAATCGAGGCAGTCATCCGCTCGATCGCCCGCGACAAGGGGGCAAATTCCGAACGCGGAGAAACCGGCAGTTTCAACACCCCGTTGCCAGCGTAGGCCGCCACTCCACCCATGATCGTATCGAGCGGCCGTATCAATTCCCGCCACATGGCCACCACCATCACGACCAAGCCCAAGGCGACGACCGCCCCCAGCACCAACGCGATCATCACCAACGACCGCTCCATGCCCCGCAGCAGAGTGTCCGGCACGCGCGCCACGAGATAGGCCAGTTCGTTCGCCCGGTGGTTGCCCGCCACCACGATCGGCAACGCCACCACGCCAATGACTCCGTCCTCCTCGTCGCTCAACAACTGCTCCACCCCGCCGGGTTGGCGCATCCAGTCATGCCACTGGGGAAACTCATTCGTTACTTCGAATCCGGAATCACCATCCCCCCCAAACTCACGGTTGCGGTCCGGATGGGATAAAAACTGCCCCCGCAAATCCACCATGAACAAAGCCATACCGCCGCCGGAGTTGAGCTGCAGTCGTCGCAAATCCATGCGCAAATCCAGATTGGCCACCACAAAGGCCGCCGCACGACCCGTCTCGTCCGCGATGGGAATGGTGGCCCGCAATACGGGCCGATGGGGGATTTCGATTCCGCCGTGTTCGTGGTTCAGCTCGATCGGCGACAACATCACCTCCCCGGGCTCCAGCAACAACGCGTCGCGGTAGTAATCGCGATGTCCCTTCGACTGGAGCTCCGAATCCGCCACGATCCGCGGAGGCTCGTTGTAATCACCGCGATCCACCCGCACGAACTCGGTGCCCTCGTCATCCCGTCGAATCAATCGCAACTGCTGGATCACCGGAAACGCTCGCATCACCGCGAGCAAATCCGACTCCAGTCGAGCGCGTTCGCGACGGTCGGGCGCAGTGATCAAACTGCGCACCGCCATGGTTTCGGAAATGGCCCGCACCTGCCCGCGCGCGATGTCGCCCAATTCCTCAAAATGTTCGACTTGCTTGCCCACCCGCTCCTTCACCCGGGTCAGTTCCAGCTCGCGCAATCGTTGAATCGAACTGCCGTAGACCGCCAGTCCCACGAGCACGAACACCAATAAAACTCCAGCCAGAACGGCTAGACTACGACGGGCCGATAGTCTCATAAAATGCAGGGGAAGGGTTAATTACAAGCGGGCCAGCGCTTAGCCACACACGGGAAGCCATTAATCCAGCCAGAGCAACCCTGCTGCTCAATTCCCGGTATTTCCCCCAATTGCCGCACCCTCATCCGTGCCAGCAACGGACCGATCAGTCGCCAAACAGACGCGCCGGGTATTCTCCGCTTTCCACCATCGCACGCAGGGTCGCCTCGACCACCGGCTTGTCCTCGCGGTAGGTCACGCCAAACCACGCCGCCGTGGTCGGGCGCACCCGCACGGTCGCCCGGCCCGCGACGATCTCGGCCGAGACCGCCGCGGGCAGATAAAACTCCGCCTTGGGCTCGCTCAAACGCGTGTCGACAAACGCCCGCCACTGCCGGTCCAGGGCCGGCCAAAACGACGGTTGGAACGCCCAACAGTTCATCGAAACGGATTCCTCTCCGGTAAACATGCGATCCGGCCCCACGTCGGACTGCGCGATACCCGGGTGTTCGACGACCTCGCTTAAGAAACCCTGCTCGTCCACCTGACAAACCCCGCGCGACACCGTGCCCTGATCGGACAAGGTGTTGGCGAGGCGAAACCCCACCATCGCGTGATCCGCATCGGGGGCGGCCACAAACGCCGCCAGTTGCGCAAAGGCATCGCGCCCCAGAAAATCGTCGGCGTTGATCACCGCGAACGGCACTTCACCCACGACCTCCCGCGCACACCAGACCGCGTGACCCGTGCCCCACGGCTTCACCCGATCCGCCGGCACTTCCGCGCTCTCCGGCAACATGTTGATCGCTTGAAAAGCGTAGGCGACCGCAATGCGACCCGCATACTTCGCCCCGATCTGAGTGCGAAACGCCTCCTCAAAATCCGTGCGAATCACGAACACCACCCGATCGAAGCCCGCGCGGATCGCGTCATACACGGCGTAGTCCAGAATCGTCTCGCCCGCCGGTCCGACCGGATCGAGTTGCTTGAGCCCTCGATAGCGGGAACCCATGCCGGCAGCGAGAACGAGAAGCGTCGGAGCAGTCTTCATAGCCGGCTATCCAGACAGCGCAAAGCGGCGGATTCCAAACCTAATTCGGTCGACGCCCGTTAACTGCAAACTGAAGTGCCATTTGCATGAAGGGGGAACCCCGGTGATGGTGTTTCCATATGCGCCGCATGACGCCACGACTTATCACTTCGCTCTCCGCTCTCACGCTGGCCACCGTTTTTGGTGGCTGCGCCTCAACCACGACCAGCCCCGCCAAGGCCACGGCTTCGGCTTACGCCGGTGCCACCAGTTTTCCGCGCGACGCCATGAAGGAACTGCGACTGGGAATGACCCAGCGCGAGGTCCTGGCGCTCGTGGGACAGCCCGCCGAGAAAGAACCCGCCAGCGCCGCCAACGGCGAAGCCGAGACCTGGCGCTATTTTAATACGACCGACCCCGTTTACCGCGATGTCGCCATAGAGATGGAGGAGGTCGCCTACGTTGATCCGATCACCGGCATCGCCCGCACGATTCTCGACCCTCGTCCCGAGATGGAACGCATCACGACCCGCGAAACCTTCTTTCTCGTTTTTAACCAGAAGGGCATCCTCGCCGATCTCGATTACGACGCCGTGCGCAGTCGCGAGCGCTAAGCGCTCGTGCCCGCCCCCTCACTGCACTGATGACCGGGAGGCCTCGGCCTTCCCGGCCCGCAGTATCGCCAACGCCGCATCCAGATCCGGGTCCACGCCCGCCCGCAGATCGCCCAAGGTGCGCTCGACCACGACATCGGGCTCCACCCCGTTGCCTTCCAATCGCGTGCCATCAAGCGACTGGTAGTCGGACATGCCGATCTGAAGCTTTCCGCCGTCCCGCAGGCGGCGGAACCGACTCGACACGACCACGCCGGCCGTGGTGCGTCCGACCAACTGCGCCCGGCCATAGTGCTTCATCACATGCGCCAGGATCTCCGCCGCACTGGCCGATCCCGGGCCGATGAGCACCACCAACGGCCCGTCGTAACTCACGCCCGGCAGCCAGGCAGACTTCTCATCAGCGCGACGTCCCTGGCGCGAAACAAACGCCCCGTAAGCGACCCGGTGCGGGAAAAAATCGTTGATGATGCGCTCCAGCAAGTAAACCGCCCCCCCACTGTTCTGACGCAGGTCCAATACGATGCCCGGCGCTTCACGATTGGCCGCCAAACGCTGTCGCAACCACCGCTGGTTCTCCGATTTGAATTCATCAAAACGCAGATAAACCCATCCCTCCGGCTCCGCGCGCCGTTCTTCCGGAGGCATGGGCGTCGGCAGCGTCCGCGCCGTCAGCAGCACTTCACGTTCGTGGTTCGCTTCGTCCAAAAAGGTCCAGCGATAGGTTTCGCCCATCTCACTCCGAAAGGAAAAGCCTTCCTCGGGCAACGTCTCACCGTCCCGTGCCACGGCGATCCAACCCGCCCGCACGCCGGCTTCCTGCGCCGCGCTCCCCGGTCGCAATTCGACCACGACCCATCGATCACAGACCCGCTCCAAATTGACGCCCACATACGCGCGTTCCTCGGTGTATTCCTCCCAGGCTTCCCGGGGTGTCATCGCTCCGGTGTGGGCGTCGTTCAGCTCGCCCAGCATCTCGTTGATGACATCATACAATGCATCGGTATCCGGCGCTGCCGCCGCCGCCTCGCGGTAGCGATCCACCGCCGTCGCCCAGTCGGCACCCTGGAAGTTGGCGTCGTAAAAACGACGATCCACCTGGGCCCAAACCTGTCGCAATAATGCGATTTGCGCGTCGGCCTTGGCCTCGGCATTCGCATAAACCGGGACACGCGGCGGTCCCAGCATGATCGGCGTCACGCAACCGGTCAGCAGGCAGAGGCTCAAGCCAACCAACCCTACCGCTAGCCACCGCCGCCCCCCGAATTCGCGGCTACGGACGGACACCATTCGCAGGATTGAATCGAAGGACAAACAGGGCCAAGGCACGCGACCAGAACGGTTGTCCACCCGCCAAAGGTCAAGCGGCGTGCGCCGTGACTTTCGCTCCCCAAGCAGTTCGCCCGCCGGATGGCCAGGCGCGGGTTTACGACCTCGCCTACCTCACCAGATCGGGCGTTCACTCCCTGAATCCCCGCCCCCTCGACGGCTTGGGATGAATTGTGGAAATACGAAACACCCCGCTTTATTTCAGTCCCTGCCTGCGATGATCACTCACCTCGACCACATTCAACTCGCCATGCCGCCGGAGCAGGAAGACCGCGCCCGCACATTTTTCGTCGGACTCCTCGGCATGACCGAGGAAACCAAACCCGAACCGCTGGCCGCCCGCGGCGGGTGTTGGTTCCGCTCCGGACCTACGATTGTGCACGTCGGCGTGGAGTCCAATTTTGGGCCGCAGGGCAAAGCACACCCCGCGTTTTGTGTCAGCGATCTCGCGACATTGGCCGAGCGCCTGCGCACCGCCTCTTTGCCCGTGCAGCCCGACACCGCTCTGCCCGACCGACGTCGGATTTACACCACCGACCCCTTCGGCAATCGCCTTGAGTTCATCCAGGACGGCGACGGATTCGGTCAGAAGTAGCCCGCTCCGACGCGACGACCAAAAGAGATAAAACCCATCTCAGTTGAAAGAATTCGCCCCGCCACCACGTTCCATTAACCATGAAACTCTGGCGCATCACGTTATGGGCGATTTTCGGGTTCATTTTGGCCGACGCCCGGGCTCAAACCATTCGACCCGAATCCGTCGAAACCGAACTGGGCGAAGCGCTTGGTTTTCAGCTCTATCGCTTCGAGGCGGAACTGGCCGCCGATGAAGTTTTGGTCGTGGAACACCGCACCGAAAACGTGGGCAAGGAGACCTTGGTCATCCAAACCATCCAGCGGCCCTCCGGATCGAACAGCAGCTACCAAATCACGTTGGTCGACTCGGGCGCATCCCATCCGTCGCTCCGCGGCACGACCATGCTACGATACCCGGGTCACGAAAGTTTCATCGAAAATCGTCGCCTCGCGCAGACCGAGTCCGGCGCGGATCTGACGTTTAAGTTCGCCGAAGACTTCGGCAATGCGTTCGTCCTGATCCATCACTGGAGCGCCTGGGTCGAGAGCTACGAAAAAGCCCGCGACCGCCTCGGAGGCCTGCCCGCCCTGAAACCGGGCGCGGGTTGGAGCAGCAACAAACTGATCGCTCATTCGACTCCGTCGGAGTCGGCGACCGACGCCGAGTAAGGCCGCCGTTTCGTATCGTCCGTTTCAATACGCCAAATCATCCACCGCAAACGGGCGACCAAGTCTGCGGCTCATGGGCAGATTCATCCACGTTCGTTATCCTCCGCTCCAATCCAACAAGCCACGCCCTGCCCTGGCCGGAACGAATGAGGTAATGCCATGTCGAAGCACTGCTATCCCCACGTTTCGGCCATGCTTCGTAAAAATTCCTGCTTTCTCATCCTCGTCATCACCATGCTCTTGAGCGGTTGCACGACCTATCCCGAAAACGCAGATGCTCCGTTCGATCACGCGCGATTTACCGAGGAGCAAAAGGGCTATCATGACCGGCTCAGTTCGGTGCAAGAGGCCGATTGGGATGAGCACATTCAGCGCAGCCGAATGCAACACGCCGGCACCAAGTAAGGTTCCTACGTAGGAGCGCGTTTACGCGCGATGAACCCAATGTCTCGGCGCGATGAACCCGATGTCCCGGCGCTAAGGGGCAGGTATTATCGCGCGCAAGCACGCTCCTACTTGAGCCCGCTATGGCGGGTTCGTATCGTCCGTTTCAATACGCCAAATCATCCACCGTAAACGGGCGATCAGGTTTGCGGCCGAGAATCGACTTGAGCAGATCGTTCATCGTCGCGACATCGTTGTCGAAGCCACCATGTGATTCCGCCTTGGTCCGCGCGTTGCCCCCGCGGCGCGCCCCCTGGCTGTAAATAAACTCCGCCGACAGACCCGCGGCATCCACCGATTGACTGAATCTTTGCATGCCCAGCAGCGGCTCGCGGCGATTATCTTCAAACGCGTTGGAGACCAGCCACAGCAGCGATTTGCGATACAAATGCGCCACGTGGTCCTTGAGCTCCAACCGGGCATCGAGGTTGTAGACGTTCAGGCGCGCAATCGCGCCGGCCTCGAGCAGCGGTCGGTAATGACTCTCGAACAGGGCGATACTCGCCGCCGGCGCCAGCAACGAACAGGTCTCGACGATTTGCTCGGGCGCGAGGCGGCGCAGAGCGGTGAGCAGATGTGCCTGCAGAATCGCGCCCGTGCTGTGACCGGCAACGTGCAGCTTCACCGGAGTGGCCGCCGTCTTAAAGGCGTCGACAAAGGCTTGAAGCACTTTCGAGCCGTCATCCTTCCGGCGTGCGAACGGTGAACTGGCGCCCATCTTCATTTGTCGCCACACGGCCCGACCGGGACCACGGGTGAGTTTCTCCAGCAACCAGTCCGAGATGTCGGAAGGTCCGCCCATGCGCTCCGCCGCCGGCCCTTCACGCCGCAACACCACATCCCGGAGCTCCTCGCCGAGACCGGTGTCATACATGAAATGAAACGGGTAGATGCCGTTGGCCTTGAAGACGGTTTTGAGGGCCTTGATCCGGGACGCGGAGGCGCGGACACGGTTGAGCCCCCCATGCGCGTAGAGCAGCAGGTGCTGATAATCCGGCGAGGCGGCGACGTGGGCGGCGGTCTGCCGCACGTCGTTCAGGCTGCTCCAATAGCGACCTTTGCCGTCAAAGCGGCCATCGTCGAGGTGCACAAAATGCCCCATGATTTCGTTGCGCACCGGCGCGTCGCCCGCCTGGCCGGAACCGACCGACGTATCCACGGAACGGCGACCGGGGAAAATCTGCGGCGTGGGCAGCGCGAGCCGAAACACCCAGGCATCGTAGATATTGGCCTTCCAATCCTCGTAGCTCCACAGCGCCAGACCGCCCTGCCCCCACGTGGGTCCCCAGGAATTCTGCACCCAGAATCCTTCCGCGTTGTAACCGACGATGGCGAAGCAATGACCGCCCGTCCGGCCGGGTTTGAACGGGATGCGGCCGTTCTTCGTGTAGGTGCGACGCCAGCCCTGGTGCACCCGGGCCGAGGCATAGATGGCCCCGACTTCGTTGAGCGCGGCGTGAAAATCAACCACGTCGGGTTTGATGCGGTAGTAGGCACCGATGGTGTGATTGAAGGCATCCTTGGCGCGGTCGATCGTCAGTTCCCCCGGTTGGTCCGCCTCGTAAGGCCACGCGGCTTCACGACACACGCCCATGTTATACCAGCCTTTGATCGCACCGCGACAGCTGGACCAATTGTAGCCCTCACCTTGCCACTCGTCGTGACGCTTCGCCATCTCGTAGAGCATGCGCGGGCTGACCCGCACATCGCGACCGGCGCGATGGTTGAGCAGGTTGATGACGGCGGCCAAACCAAAGCCGGTGCAGGCACCTTCCTGTCCTTGATCCAATACATCTCCCGGTTCCAACACCGGGGCGGGCAACTCGGGCGCGAGCCGCAGCAAGGCGGGTTCATACATGCAATCGCGCAGATCGACGATATCGGAGACGGCATTGGTTTCGTAACCGTCGATGGTCGGAGGCGTGGTATCACTCATGATATTATCGGGCAGATCATGAGTCGAACGGCGGATCTTATGCGCCGGGTTGGAAAGGTCAGCAGGGGCCAGCCTACTGCTCTTTAATGAGCGGCATCGAGGTCGCCGGGTTTGAGCAAGGGTTGGAACGTCGCCTTGTCGGTGGCTTTCATAAACGCTTCCAACGGGGTGATGGTTTTGTCTTTCACGCGGTCCATGAGGCTCCAGTCCATGGTTGTCATGCCGTCGTTTTTGCCGCTCTCGATGATGGCACGAATACTTGAAATCGCGCCGGTGCGGATGGTGTTGGGCAAGGCTTCGTGCCGCAGCAAGATCTCGTGCACCGCCACCCGCCCCTTGGGCTGGCGCTTGCACAGCAGTTGGGCGACGACGCCCGAGAGGCAGCCCGCGAGCATGACGCGCACCTGGTTCTGCTCATCGGCGGGGAAGGCGTTGATGATGCGGTCAACCGTCTTGGGCGCGTTGTTGGTGTGCAATGTCCCAAACACGAGCATGCCCATGGAGGCACAACCGAGCGCGAGTTTGATCGTTTCAAGTTCGCGCATCTCACCCACGAGCAGGATGTCGGGGTCGTGACGCATCGCACCTTTGAGCGCGTCGCCAAACGACTGGGTGTGCTCACCCACCTCGCGGTGCACGATGACGGATTTTTTGTTGGGGTGCACAAACTCGATCGGGTCCTCGATCGTGATGATGTGCTTGGCCAGGTTGTCGTTGATGTAGTCGATCATCGCCGCCAGCGTAGTGGACTTACCACTACCGGTCGGTCCAGTCACGACCACGAGGCCCTCGTTCATGTGGCAGAACTTCTTGAGCACCTCGGGCAGATTGAGCTTCGAGAACGACAGAATCTCGGCCGGAATCTGGCGAAAAATACCCGCCTGGCCCCAGTGATTGTAGAGGAAGTTGCCGCGGAAACGCGCCACCCCCGGAATCTCGTGGGCGAGATCGAGATCCTTTTTTTCCAGGAACTCCTCCCATCGCGCGGGCGGACAGATACCCGAGAGATAGTCCTCCATCTGGATGGCGGTGACGAGACCATCCTCGAGGGGCACGACGTTGCCGGAGATGCGGGCCTTGGGCGGCAGCCCCACGTTGAGGTGCAGGTCGGACCCGCCTTTTTCCAACATGAGCTGCAGGAGTCGATCGATGGAAGCCATGGCCTTATTTAATTTGGGCGAGAAGTTGTCGGGTGGTCACATTCTGGCGGGCGGTTTCGGCCGAGACTTTACGAGCGCGGTAGAGCTCCATGACGGAGTTTTCCATTACACACATGCCTTCGCGCACGCCCGTTTCCATAACGTTGCGCAGGCCCTGCATCTTGCCCTCTTTGATCAGGGCCGCGACCGCGCGATTGGAGACCAGCATTTCGGTGGCGAGAATCAGACCGCCTTCGGTCGCGGGCAACAGGCGTTGGCAGATCACGCCACGCAGACTCTCCGCCACGCTGGACCGAATCTGCGTTTGTTGGGCGGGAGGAAACACATCGAGCAAACGGTTCAGCGTGGTGGACGCGTCACTCGTGTGCATCGTGCCGATCACCAAGTGACCCGTCTCGGACGCACTGATGGCCATCTCGATCGTCTCCAGATCGCGGAGCTCACCGATGACAATGATGTCGGGATCCTCGCGCAGCGCCCCTTTCAGCGCGGAGTGGAAGGATTTGGTGTGCGTGCCCACCTGGCGCTGGGTGATGTTGCAGCCGATCGACTCCTGCACGATCTCGACGGGATCCTCGACGGTGATGATGTGGTCCTTGCGCTGTTTGTTGAGCTCGTGCACGAGTGCCGCCAGGGTGGTGGTCTTGCCGGCGCCAACCGGTCCGGTGACAAGCATCAGACCGTTGTGATACGACAGCATCTTCTTGATCGTATCGACATTCTTAAGACCGAGTTTGTCGATTTCGGGCACGTCCGCGATCACCGTGCGGTAGCAACCGGCGGACCCGTTCTTGTGAAACATCAGGTTGACCCGGTAGCGGTGCACCGCATCCAGCGCCAAAGCGAAGTCGTAGTCGCGCTGCTCCATGTAGATCGCGCGTTGGGATGGCGCGAGCAAAGCGGTGTTGATGCGCAAGGCCTCGGCTTCCGTGATGATGTGCTCACTGATCGGAGTCAGCTCGAGTTGCCGCCGCACAAACGGAGTCGCCCCGGCTGAAATGTGCAGGTCGCTCACCCCTTCCTCACCGCACAGCACCAACATGCCTCGCACTTGGGCGGCCAAGGCTTCGTCACTGAGAGCGGCGAGGTTGTCAAAATCAAGTTCACCCGCCTCCACCACGGCGTCCGCCGGCGGCAACGAGGTTGCCATGCGCGCGGAACCCGGTGCCGCGGCGACCGGAGCAGGCTCGGCCTTGGGAGCTGGCGCGGAAGCCGGCACTGTGGGCGGCGGGGGGGCGACCGCGGGCGCGGGTTCCGGCGCAATGGCTGGAACCGGCTCCGGCTCCGGGGCGATGGCCGGCACTGGCGCGGTGTCGGCGGCCACAGTTAGCTTGGGCTTGTCCCGCCCCGGAGGCCCAAAGGGGTCGTTCTCCGGTGGACCTCCGCTCCCTTTCTGAAATGCCTTGCCGGCGAGCGCTTCCAAATCGGCCAGATAGGCGTCGGCCACGTGGCCCTCGTCGATCAACTCCTGCGCAAAGTCGATGAGCTCGGCGTCGTCGCCCAACTTGGCTTGAACGGCCTTGGCTTGCTCGAGAGTGAAGAGTCCTTGGTCGATACCGAAACGGGCCAACCAGCTGATTGCGGGAACCATAAGCGTGATAGAGGAAAGCGGACGCCACCCTGCCCGGGCCCGCTCCCGCTGCCAAGCGCTAAGGTCCCACTCCGGGACTCAAATGCGCCAGGTCAGATAGGTGCCAATCACATTGGCCCGCCGCCAGTCCGATCCGTATTTCCGCGCGCGGATCAGGTAAAACACGCTCAGACTGGTATGCTCCGTGGGCCGCAACCGCACCCCGAACGGCGTGAGACGATACTCCGGCCGCGTGTCGTTGGCGTATTCCACGAACCCTTCGGCTCCGGCATAAACCCCTTGGAAATACCCCGGACGCGTCGGCCGCCACGCCACCTCTCCGTAGTGCCGCGATACAATGTTGGGCGAGTCCTGCCCATCGAGCCACCGCGCGCGCAGACTTTGCCGCAGTGCGACCCCCCACTGTTCGGAGAGCCACCAACGCGAGGTGTGTCCGCCGCCCACCCAAAACTGCTCGCCATGCCGCGTGTCGCCCGTGACGGGGTCTTCACTGCGGGCATCGATGTAGGTGAGGTCGGCCGTCCACTTGGTCGAGCGGTTGTAGGTGCGCGCCACCGCGGCCCTTAAAAACACCGTGCCGAGGTAACTCGCGTCGTCGGTGAACCGCGGCTCCGCCCGCCAAGTTACGGACGTTTTGGCGTCGAGTGTCTGCTGCACAAACAGTCCCGTCCACGACTGAAAATCATCGGCCCGCGCCAGGACGGGCCAGAGCAGACTCAGCATGAGTCCACTGGTGAGTGCCGTCCGGCCTCGTAAGCGGTGGGTTGTTTTCATCACCGCCCAGATTATCGGAAACGCGCCCGCAACGATGCGCAGATCTGGCGATTCTCATCGCATCATTCGTCTAATTATGAGGGCGCACATTCGCCGCCCCTTAATCCAAAACCAATGCGCACCATCCGGTCGCCAGAGCCGCGCCGAGGATTCCCATGATAATGCCCACGGCCACAAAATCCTTGGCTTCCAGCCGGCCGGAGCTGTAGGCGATCGCATTCGGCGGCGTCGATACCGGCAGACACATCGCCGTCGATGCCGCGAGCGCGATCGGCGCGATGATTTTCAGATCAAACCCGGTGCCGATCGCCGCCGCCACCGGCACGATGATGTTGGTGGCGGCCGTGTTGCTCATGAAGTTGGACAACGCCATGCAGCCAAAGGCAAACGCCCCCGCCAACACGAACGGACTCACCGCATCCACCGGCAGTTGTTGTAGCAACCAATCGGCCAGGCCCGTCTCCGAGACCCCCACGCCCAGCGACAGACCTCCTGTCATCAAGAGGAGCACGTCCCACGGCAATTTCCGCATATCAAACGCGCCCAGCACGCCCGTGACCGTGAAGGCCGTGATCGGCACAAACGATACCACCGGCGTCGGCACCCCGTGCAGCGGGCCCGACATCCACAAACCCACTGTCACCATGAACACCACAAAAACCACCGTCTGCTGCCACCGCGGCGCCGGTTCCTCGCCGATCGACGGGCTCAGGGCGCTCGACAGATCGAGCTTCGTATTCCCCGCCGGATAGCGCACGAGCAGGTAGACAAACCCAACCCCCGCGAGCACCAACGCCGGCGGCAATCCGATCGCCATCCACTGCAGAAACGACACCGGGTCCTTGTCCTGCAGGATGCCCACCGCGATCGCGTTGGGTGGACTGCCGATGACCGTGCCCATACCGCCCAGATTGGCCGCGACGGGCACCCCGAGCAAAAGCGCCCGGGCAAATTTTTGATCCTTGGGCAGGGCAATGATGACCGGCGTGACCACCGCCATCATCATCGCGGTCGTCGCCGTATTGGAAACGAACATCGAGAAGACGAACGTCACCCCCATGACGCCCAACAATACCAGCGACGGTTTCGACTGACATCGCCGGATCACCATCGCGCAAACCTGCCGGTCCAGTCCCGATTTCGCCGCCGCCGAGGCGAGCACGAATCCGCCAAAAAACAACCAGATCACCGGACTCGACCACGGCTCCACAAACATCGTCCAGTCCGACTTGGTTTCGGCCAACACGCCACCCGGCCGCCCGAGCACCATGATCTCCAATCCGATGACGAGCAGCGAAACCGCAAACGCCGGAATCGCCTCCGTCACCCACAATCCGCCCGCCAAGAGCAGGATGAACAAACACCAGCGTCCCGCTTCGCTCAGCCCGGCGTATTCCGGGAGGGCCGCCGCCACACTGGCGAACAACAATGAGCCGATAATTTTTCGCACGATACCTTTCGAATGGGGATCGAGCTTGCCCAGATACTTCTGGGCGGATTTGCGGGTATCGCGCATGGCAGACTATCTCTAGTCCCAGCGCTTCGCATCTGTAAATCACACTCCCGCCGATCACAGCAGGCGGCGCGTTTTCCCCAAAATACGCGCACTGCCCGAGTCCGGGGCGATTGCTACTCCGCCGTCAGCTGCGCCCACACATCATCGCGCACAAACAGCCCTGCCTGCGCGCTCTCCCGCCGCGCCGCCAACACGGCCTGTCCGGGATATCGCGCCTCCGGGTTGGCCGTCGCCAACCCCTCGATCACCTCGCGCGTTCGGGCCGCCGCACCCGCGCCTCCCAGCGCGTTGGGTTTCATCGCGATGAACACCTGGCTCAGCCCCAGTCCATCGGTGAGCTTCGCCGAGTTGGCCCCATCGGCCAAAATGGCGGCAAAGGCATCCAAGACGATCGCCAGACCGGACCCTTTCCAAAACCCCATGGGAAACATGGTGCCGCGCTGCAAAATCTCATCGGGGTCGGAGGTCACCTGACCTTCCGCGTCAAGCCCACCCGGCACCGGCAGCGGTTCACCCGATGCGCGATGTGAATCAAGCCGTCCCCACGAATACTGGCTCATCGCAATATCGAGCACGAGGTGCGCTCCGTTCTCACCCGGGGCCGCGAACACGATGGGATTATTGCCGATCGACTTGGTGGTCCCGCCCCACGCCGGCATCATGGGCTCCGTATTCGACCAGCAAATACCGAGATAACCCCGCTCGACCGCGCGCCAACCGTAGTTACCGGGCCGGCCCCAGTGACCGGTGTTGCGCAAGGCCACACAGCCGAGGCCGTGGTCGTCGGCCAATGCCATGGCGCGGTCCATGCAAAACTCGGCATTGAGCGCCCCAAAACTCCCGTGACCGTCATAGCGCTCCAGGGCTCCGAATGCGGCCACGCGCTCGGGATCGCGGTCATGATTGCTGATCTGACCACCTCGCAACCACGCCAACACATGCGGCACGCGGTTCGCGCCATGTGAGTGCACGCCATCGGCACTGGCTTGCGCATACAATTCGGCCACCCGGCGGGCACGCGACGCACTCACGCCTTCGCGCTCAAACAGGCCGGTGACAAGGTCGATAAACTTAGGAGCAGGCACGCGTGGCATGCCACGGAACGTGTGGGTCTCCCCAATTCACCGCAACGCCAAGCCACCGCGCCCCCGCTAACGCGTTA
The DNA here is from genome assembly GCF_029023725.1 of Synoicihabitans lomoniglobus. Classification (GTDB taxonomy): domain Bacteria; phylum Verrucomicrobiota; class Verrucomicrobiia; order Opitutales; family Opitutaceae; genus Actomonas; species Actomonas lomonigloba. The sequence continues at coordinate 5,420,101 of NZ_CP119075.1, read as the reverse complement.
ACCGCAAGAATCCGCCCATGTGACCGAAGGCAACGAAGAGATCAAAGACCCGGCGTCGGCGTGGCTTCGTTCTCTTCGTTACCTTCGGTAACAAACACTTCCGCCGTCAGACGACGGGCAGGATGTTGCCGGCGTCGTCGTAGAAGATCTCTTTGGCTTTCACGCACCGTAAGTGGTTCACCCCCCCCGACAGCGAAGAATCGTGATGGAAGAGGAACCAACGGCCCTGGTGCTCGACGATGGAATGGTGTGTCGTCCATCCCACCACCGGCTCGAGGATGCGACCGCCATACGTGAACGGTCCGTAGGGATTGTCGGCCGTCGCATAGACCAGGTAGTGCGTGTCGCCTGTCGAGTAGGACAGGTAGTAACGGCCTTGGTGTTTGTGCATCCAAGCGCCTTCAAAGAAGCGACGATCGTGGTCATCGGCTTTGAGCCGTTCACCGTTCTCGTCGAGAATCTGAATCTCGCGCACGTCTTCGGCGAGGGCGGTCATATCGTCGCTCAACTTGGCCACGCGCGGGCCGATGGCGGGCACGTCGCCCGTCGGCTCTTCACCGCTCGGATCGTGCTGGTTGCCCGACCATTGCTGGAGTTGCCCTCCCCAGATGCCGCCGAAATACAGATAGGCCGCGTTGTCGTCGTCGACGAGCACCGCCGGGTCGATCGAGTAACTGTTTTTGATCGGCTCGGGCTCGGCCTTGAAGGGACCCTCGGGTTTGTCACCCACCGCGACGCCGATACGGAAAATGTCGTCGTGATCGCGGGCCGGGAAAAACAGGTAGTATTTGCCGTTCTTGGCGGCGGCGTCGGGTGCCCAAAGTTGGTTCTTGGCCCACGGAATGTCCTCCACCGCGAGCGCCACCCCATGGTCGGTCACTTCGGCACCGACTTCGTCCATCGAAAAGACATGGTAGTCCACCATGTCATACTGATCGCCGTTGTCGTTCGTCGGCTGGTCCGTCTCACGGTCGTGCGAGGGGTAGACGTAGATGCGGCCGTTGTAGACGTGAGCCGAGGGATCGGCGGTATAAAGGTGGGTAATAAGGGGCTTATCCGACATGAAGAGAGCAAATTGCCTCCCATCGCGGGATGATGGCTAGCGGGAATTTGCTCTATTGTTTTCCTAAACCCGCAGCGAGTCCGGATTTTAGCGTAACACGGCCCACCTCCGTCATCGCCAAATTTCCGTGAACAGGGCGTTCATCATGGTAAAAGCCCGCGCCGAACTCAGGGCGTTGTATTCCGACTGCCCGGCGGCAGCGGCATCCGGATTGGTGAACGAATGCACCGTGCCGCTGAACTCAACCAGCTGCCAGTCCACGTCGGTCGCGAGCATGGCGGTGGTAAACTGGGCGACGTCGGTTTGCGGGACGTAGGGATCGGCCGCGCCGTGCAACACCAGCACCTTCGCCTTCGTCTTGGCGGCATCCGCCTCCAGCGTGGGCGAGACGAGATCGCCGTGAAACGACACGATCGCATCGAGCTTCGCCCCACTGCGACCGAGCTCCAGCACGGTGCCCCCGCCAAAACAAAATCCGATCGCGGCCAACTTGGACTTATCGAGGTTCACCGCCTTCGCGTTACTCAATAAAACGTCCAAGCCCTTGGCCGCCCGCGCTCGCATCAACGCGCGGTCGCCGCGCACGAAACCCGCGGCGGCCCCGGCCTCGCTGCCATTGGCTGGACGCACATCGACGCCATACATGTCGGTGACCATCACCACGTAACCGTTGGCCGCGACCATTCGGGCCTTGGTCATGGCGTTGGCGGTCGGCCCCATCCAATTCGGCACCATCAACACGCCGGGCTGCGGCTGGGCCGCGGCGGTATCGTAAACAATCGTGCTCTCGAAGGTGGACCCACCGAGCTCGTAACGCACGGTCTTGGACTCAAGGGCGGCATGAACCGAGCCGGCGTAGAGCGCGGCGAAAAGCAGGGGCAACAGGAAGCGACGTTTCATAGATGGGCAACATAAGCACCCGCGCCTAAAAGCAAACCAAACTCCCACGCCGTCGGCCCCCACGCCGCGAAAGTGTAACCATTATGGTTACACTTTCGCGAGGATGCGGCGCGCCAACGAAGTTTCTGCAACTTTGGCGGTCCTCGCCGGGTGATAGCATTCGAACCCACGTTTCGTCCGCTCGTCCGCCCCCTGCCCGCTTATGTTCCAAGATCTCCGTTTCGCGTTTCGCATGCTCGCGAAACATCGGTGGTTCTCCGCCGCTGTCATCATTACCCTCGCCCTCGGCATCGGCATCAACTCGACCGTTTTCACGCTGGTGAATGCCGTGCTCTACAAACCGCTCTCCTTCCCCGGCGGTGAACGCATGGTGACGGTATCCAGCGAAAAACTCACCAACCCCGAGGACCGTTCGCGGATTTCGTGGCCGGACTTTCTCGAACTGCGCACGCAAAACCAGAGTTTCGAAAGTCTCGAAGCCGTCGAGCGCGGGCAAGGCACGATCAGCGAAACCGACATCCCGCCCGAACGCTACAACCTCGGCCGCGTCTCGGCCGGACTCTTCGAGATGCTGCACACTCCGCCGCAGATGGGGCGTGGATTCAGTCCCGCCGATGGTTCCGCCGGAGCCGAAAACGTCGTGCTGTTGAGCCACGGACTTTGGCAACAACGCTATGCCGGCGCCGCCGACGTGCTCGGACGCAGTATCCAAGTCAATGGCCAGCCCGCGACAGTCGTCGGGATCATGCCCGATGGCTTCAAGTTTCCCAACCTCGAAGACCTGTGGATGCCCTTGCAACCGACAGCGAATCGTGAGGACCGCACGCGACACTCCCTCGAACTCTTCGGCCTGCTCAACCCCGGCACCACCCTCACTGCCGCCCAATCCGATCTCGCGGTCATCGCCGCGCGCCTCGCAAACGAACACCCTACGACCAACGAAGACCGCGGCCTGATCGTGCGCACCTTTCACGAGACCTACAACGGCGGGCCGATCAAAACCATTTTTCTCATGATGCTCGGCGCCGTCGGTTTCGTGCTGCTCATCGCCTGCGCCAACGTCGCCAACATGATGCTGGGCCGCGCCGTGAGCCGCGGACGAGAGATCGCGGTGCGGGCCGCCGTCGGCGCCTCGCGCCCTCAGCTCATTCGCCAACTGCTGGTGGAGAGCGTGCTGCTCAGCGGCATCGGCGGATTGCTCGGACTCGCGTTCTCGGGCTTCGGTTTGCGAGCGTTCGATTTGGCCACGGCCAATGTCGGTCGCCCCTATTGGATCACGTTCGAGATGGACTGGCGGGCCGCCCTTTATTTTGCCGCCATCTCGATCAGCAGCGGGGTCGTGTTCGGCCTCGTGCCGGCGTTGCGCGCCTCCCGCGTCGATCTCACCACCGCGATCAAGGAAGGCACGCCCGGGGCCGGCAGCAGTCGCAGCCGACTCACGGGCACATTGGTCGTGGTGCAATTCGCGTTGACCGTCGTGCTCTTGGCGGGTGCCGGCGCGATGATCCGCAGTTTTTTCGCCGTGCAGGAACTCAACGCCTACACGCGCCCCGACACCGTATTCACCGCTCGCCTACAATTGCCCGAGGCCGAAGGGGAACGCTATCACGAGGCCGAAACTCGCCAGCAGTTCTTCGCTCAACTCCTGCCCGCGTTGCGCGGCCTGCCCGGCGTCACCCACGCCGCCGCCGCCAACTCCTTTCCCGGGCTCGGCGGCAATCGACGCGGGGTCGAAATCGAAGGCCTGCCGCATCCTGATCCCGAAAACCCACCCCAGGTTTCCATGGTCGTGGAGTCCCTCGACTACCTGCAGACCGTTGGAGTCCCACTGCAACAAGGCCGCCTGTTCGATGCCAACGACGGTGAGACTGGACGCGAAGCCGTCATCGTATCCCGCGCGTTTGCCGCGCGACATTGGCCCGATGCCACCGCCCTCGGCCAACGCATCCGGATGGTTTCCGACACAGACGATGAACCGTGGATGACCATCATCGGGATCTGCGCAGACATGGATTTGAATCCCGGCGAAGCGGATTCTCCGCCCACCATCCATCTCACCTACCAGCAACAATCGTGGGGCTGGATGGGACTCATTCTGCGCACCAACGGCGACGCCGCAACCTTGGCCACACCTGTGCGCCAAATCGTGCAACGCATCGACCCCACGCTGCCGCTGTTCGAGGCCAACACCCTGGCCGCCGGCCTCGAACGCCAACGTTGGTTTCTCAAGGTCTTCGGCACGGTCTTTTCCGTGTTCGCGTTCACGGGCTTGCTCATGGCCGCGGTCGGCATCTACGGCGTGATTGCACACCAGACCGTGCGCCGCACCCGCGAGATTGGCATTCGCATGGCGCTCGGCGCCACGGCCCGCCACATCGCCCGCCTCGTGCTCTCGCGCGGACTCACCCAACTCGGCATCGGCCTCCTGCTCGGACTAGCCGGTGCCTATGGGGCGACCAGCCTGCTCACCAGCACGGGACTCTTGCTCGGCATCAGCGCGCACGACCCGCTGCTTTTCAGCAGCATCATCGCCCTGCTCACGACCGTCGGCCTGTCCGCCTGCTGGCTCCCCGCCCGCCGCGCCACCAAAGTCACCCCCACCGAAGCCCTGCGCGTGGACTGATCGGTTTCGAGGCCCGTGAGAGACCCCGTCGACCATCTCGATCACGCGGGGGAGTTTGGCGGGGTCTTAAATCTTGTGAAGGTCTGTCCCAGCATCCCCTTCTCGGTGCCAAGTGCGCGGAGCGTCTCGACGTAGAGCACCTCGAGTTCGGTGCCCTTAAGCGGACGCATGACCGGCCAGGCAAACCGCGTGGGCACGCCCGCATTTCGCCGGTAAGGCGGCTTGGCATACTCAACCGCCATCTTGAGGAAGATGAGTTAAGTTGAGCTGTTCAAGGTAGTCGCCGTAGCCCAACCCATCATCGCGGAAGGTGTTACAGAAGCTCCAAACTTTGGAGATATCGCTGTCCGTGACTTGGGGTGGCCGCTAGCTCAGGCCGGTTCGCCAGTTTCGAGCTGGTAGATCATGCGCCAAATGCGATCGGTTTCCCCGCGCTCAATGACTTGTAACGGTGTCGAATCGGCGAAAGCTGAATTCGGAGTTTCAGCCAGCGAGTGATGTCTTTTGAATCCATTAGCCTTGCCTGTTCAATTCGGAAGCGGATCGCTTCGAACAGGGTAGATGAAGGCAGTTGAACCGTGCGCTTTTCGTAGTCTTCGATGCGCGAGGCAAGACACGCAATTTCCATGTCATAATCCGCGCCAGAGAACAGATTCATCTGCATGAGATCCGCCAAACGATGGAGGGCCAAATCGTGGTCCGCCGGCGTTCTGATCAGTCTGGGCGTGGTTGAGTTCATAGGGAACAGCGGCCTCAGGGACCGCTTCTACAACTTAATACGGTTCTCGTTTTCGACTTCAGTTTCAATCCGGTTCTCCGCCTCGATGCGTTCGTATACCGGTAACTCCATGTCGAGTGCTTCGAAACTCACGGCCAAACAATAACGAGCTGCGGCCGCCGTCTCACGATGGTTCCATCCAAGGTGGGCGCGAACGGCGATCGAAAACTCTTCCGGCAGATCGTAAGCGTCAAATTCCGCCCAGTCCTTTTGGAGTGTCCCGCGTCCGCGTGAAGTTTCCTCAGTTTCGCCGAAATTCGATTGCGTATGCAGGGTCCAAGGGATGTTTCGCCCAGCTCCGGCCCCTCCGTTTCTCATCCGGTTCACGAAGATGTCGGCTCGCTCACCCAAGCGACTGGCTTCCCAGTCCAGCCAAGTTTCCAAATAACCAGTGCGGCGAGCACGGGTGCGGCGCGGCAGCGCCGTGTAGGCTAGGGTAACATCGATTCTAAGACGCGCTTCCAGGGCGGCGTTCCGAATCTCGTCCGGAATCTTAACCGTGAAGAGATGGAACTGTTTTCCGGGTAGCATTTCCGCTTCGGTGGTGATCAGCGTCACTCGGGTTGGTGTATTCTCCGTGGCGCGCTCCAAAGATGGCAGGCCGAAACCGATCCACCGGAGAACGTGGTCTTTGTTCGGCTCGTTCTCCGCCCAGTGCGGCCAACGTGCGCTTTGAGCGATAAGTGCTCGGTAAAGTAGTGGCGATGCGGTTGGGAAAAGGGCTTGGAGGTGAGCCGCCAAGTGGGAGACCTTGGGTGCCGAGAACGACGTGCCTGCTCCATCCTTCGAAAACGACGACTGGCCGTGGAGTGTGGAATTGAGCAACTCGACGGCAACCTCCGGGTGCGGTGCAACAATGTAGGGAGATTCCGAATAGACCAAGTCGCCGCCAAATTCCACTACCTCTGGTTTGATGACTGACCACGGTTGGCCAAACCCCGAGCGGGAGAAGGCAGACGGACGGAGTTCATCGTCAGCGAAGGACCGTCGGTCCTCGTCGTGCCAAGATTTGCGCGCGATAGAACCGACCGTCAGAGCATGCAAGCTCTGCGCCGGATTCGCCACCCGCATCGAATCTTCAAGTAGATGTTCTGGAGGCGCGCGTCCCTCAGCCAGATGAGTCGCTAAACCTGGATTGGCTTGGTCGCCGGGACCGAAACGGTGCTGGTTTCCGGCCGATTGGACGAACAATACGTCGTGTTCGTGCGACAGTTCGTCGATTTTCGCCGCCCAGGCGGTCATTCGGCGACGGGGGCACGGCACCTTGGCATTAATCGAGTGATTGAAAATTTTAGTGTGCCGGGGTGGTGCATGAAAGTGCTCCACGACTTGTTGAAGATATCGCTCCGGAGGCAGACTTGCAGGCAGACGATTATCTTTGTCCAAAACCCGTGCGTTCTGAATCCACGTATGAAGCTGTATTTCACCGCCGGTCGGGATCTCCAGTGGATAAAGGATCGCGCCCGCCACTCGGGTGCCGTGCCCCCGCGGTGAAAACTCGTCGGCAACATCGTCCGGGAGACAATCAGGCAGAAAGCTCCGGCTCCGTTCACTGTCCATGGCCGGGGCCAACCAGTAATGTCCCTCTTGAATGCCGCTATCGATGACACAGACCGTAGCAGCGTTCGAGGTCGGAGGTCGGAGGATCGGCGCAGCGGTTTCGCGCTGAGCGCCTTCAGCCTGAAACGTCCCTTGGAGCTCCGGAGGCAACGTCACTTCGAAGAGATGTGGAAAATTCATCACCACATCACGAAAGCCTTCACCACGCATCGTGACGCGAACTTGGACACTGTCGGCAAAGACCATGCCTGTGTCGGTTTTCAGGCCTTCATCGGAGACCATGCCAGTGACGAATCGGCCCTCAAAGTGATTCACAATGGGCTCTAATTCGTGGACACGGATTTCCGCGTTATTGAGCCACTGATCCTCCGCTTCCATGCGAGCGGCTAGGCGCTTCGCTTCGCGGCGCGCTATAAACTCACCTTCGGTCTCATTTTTCCTTTGGGGAACTCTGGGCCAGCGCATGTCCCGAGTGCTCGTCGCCGTTTGGATGGCGAGGTCGAAAGTGTATTCGGCATCGTTTTCGAAAGGCCAGTGAGCCAAGACTTCCGGCGCGAGGATCTCCGTCAGTTTTCGCCGGTCATCCCGTCGCTCGTAAATATCGAGTAGCGACGACCCAGCCGTAAGTGCTCCCGCTCCAGCACCGAACGCGTCGAGCACCTCGTAAAGCATGGCGAAGGAAAGGTCGTCGCTCGACACGAGCATGAGACCTTCTTCGGTTTCCGCGACGAGCTCGACCCCCAACGTTCTGACAATTGCCTCCACATCAGCTCCTTCGGGCAAGCGAAGGAGAAATCCTCGTTCGGCCGGAATCGGCGGTAGGTTCAACTCCGCTCGTTGTCGTAGATCCTGCTCATCCGCGCGACGCATCCCATCGAGAACCCCTTTGATCCGTCCGGCGTGGCCGGCGAGGTTTTGGCGATTCGCTTGGACTTCTGGATTTGGCTTCTTCCCACCCTTAAAATACGGCTCATACTCCCCCTTCAAAGTGAGTCGCAGGTGGGGGAAATTCGGATCTGGCATCGTTGATTAACGACTGACGTGGCGTTCGTGAGCTTCGGCCAGAGCGTGCCGAATGTCGGATTCGGATACTTTTCGGCGCCCGCTCAAGACAGTTAGCTTCGCCGCACTTTGAGCGGCATGCACCACGTCGGATCCGGACATTCCATCCATTTCCCTAGCAAGCGCGGTCAACGGCAGATCCGTCTCGATGCCAATAGGAGCGAGCGTGAGTTCCAGCAAACGCCGGATCTCGGCAGCGCCCGGCAACGGGATCTTGAGCACTTCATCAAATCGGCGAAAAAGCGCGGGGTCCAAGTCTGAATCCAAGTTGGTCGCGGCAATCACGAGACCGTCGCCGCGATAGTCTTCCAGCATCTCCAGCAAAGCGTTGGTGATCCGCGTCACTTCGCCGACATCGTTCCTAGCGTTTCGGGTCCGTGCCAAGGTATCGCACTCGTCCAAAAAGAGCGCACAGGGAGTCTCATGCGCGGCATCAAACACCCGCCGTAGATTGCTCATGGTTTCGCCGAAATAAGACGAGAGCAGGTTATCGAAGCGGACCTTGCGAAGCGGAAGCCCGGTGTGCCACGCCAAGCGTTCGGCTCCGAGGTTCTTCCCGCATCCGGGCGGGCCGTAGAGCAGAATGCGGTGACGGGGCCGCAAACCGTGTTTCGCCAATCGCGAGCGGGCGGCGAATTCCCGTTCGATCCGGGCCAGTCGAGATTCGACCATCTCGGGCAGCACCATGTCGTGTCGTAGCTTCTCGACCGGAATCTCCGTGAGCAGAGGTGCCGAGTCGCGTCGGTTGGTCGGAAGCGGAGAAAGTGAGGCTGGCGCGAGTCGCTTCGGTGCAATCGGAGTTTGCGCGAGAATTTGTTCCAGTTCCTTGGCGACCTGATTATGTCCCCGCTTCTTCTCTTCATCCACAATGCGACGGCAAATGGCGTTCACGTCAGGTGACGAGCCATCTTTCAGCACACGGAAAAGCCGCTTCATCAAAGTCGCTTTCATGGCAGCATTTTATCGAAAAAATGGGGCATCAGAAAGCCGATATTGGGGAATTCCCAAGGATGGGCGATAGCCGATTTTTCACCTCGTCGGATTGCACGAGCGGAGAGATCGTCACCCTCGGCGCAGATGCCTCCACAACCCAGCACATTACCCGCCGAGCACGCTCCACCTGTGTTCGCTCCGCATTCATTCCAAGCGAGAATCTTCCTTCGAGTCCAACGCTATGCCCCGCTTCGCCGCGATCACTCGAAGCTCCTTGGCGGTCATGACATCTTTGTCGCGGCTCAACGCTTCTTTGGCCGTGATGAGGTCCGCCAATCCGATAATGGGGTATTCCTTACCATCGACCTCCACGATTTCCGCCCGCTCGCGAAGTCGGCTAAAGTCGCCCACCCCCAACACCGAGCTAAGAAAGTCGATGATTCCGTGGTCCGTTTCCAAATAGAGATTCTGTAGCGGCTGGCCTTCCTCCGGGTGAGTCAGGAAAGACAGTCTTTGCGGGGTCATTCGATGACGCGGATTCCAATCGCGAAACGTTTCCCGCAGCCGAGCCACATTCTCGGGAGAAAGCACCACACAGACGTCGACGTCGCGCGTGAGAAAAGAAGCGCCGTGCGTGAGCGCAGCGAATCCGTCAATCACGACGAAATCCACCCCCGACTCAGCAAGTTTCTCGAGGAGTCGACTGAAACTTTGCATCACGTTTCAGTCCCGCATTCCTAAATTTCTCGGCCAAAGCGAACGCTTCCTCGTGCAATCGCCAACGCTCCTTCACCGAAAGCGCCAAATTGCTGTCGATCATGTCCAGATCGATTCCCGCTCGGCGGGCTTCTTGCAGGGCGGCTTCGGCGGTGGCGTCCACTAGACGAACTTGGTTCAATGCAGGGCGGATGGCAAACGCGGAGAACTCACCGCTTCTTGAAAAACTTCTCGAAGGGTTTGGGCTTGGGTTTGGCTTCCGGTCCGGTTTTGGCGCGGGGATCGGCTTTGCTGGGTTTCGCGCCTTTTTTCATCGGGCGTTTGGCACCTTTGGTGGCGGCGGCGAGACGTTGGCTGGGCTGGCCGGAAGCGAGATTACCGGAGGTCGGAAGTTGCATGCCACACGGTGCGATGTGCGGCGGTGGTGTCACGTCTTCTGTTACTCTTTTATCGTCCAAGAGTCGCTTGGCGATACCGCCCAGACCGAGCCGCGTCATCGACGCACGCAGGGCTTTTTTCATCTCGGGTTTATACCAGAAGAAGAAGCTGCGTTGTTCCTGCTTTTCCTCCGGCGAACGTGCCACGCAGACGTTGGCACCGTCGTAGGGATGCACGCCTGTCGCGTAGATCTCGGTCGCGACCGTCATGGGCGTCGGCGTGAAGTCCTGCACTTGCTCCAGGCGGAAGCCGAGGTCCTTGGTTTTGAGCGCGAGTTCAGCCATGTCTTCCGGGCGCGACCCGGGGTGCGAACTGATGAAATAGGGAATGACCGGCTGCTTCTTTTTGCCCGCCTTTTCCCCGGCTTTTTCGAACTTCTCTTTGAACTTATAAAAGAGGTCGAAGGTCGGTTTGCGCATGACGCGCAGCACGTGATCGCTCGTGTGTTCGGGCGCGACTTTGATGCGGCCGGGCACGTGGTGCGCGGCGAGTTCGTCGATGTATTTTTCGTGGCTGGCTTTGACTTCGGGCGTCGCGCCTTTCTCGTGGAGGAAGAGGTCGTAGCGGATGCCGCTGGCGACGTAGGCGTGGTTGACGCCTTCGGTCTCCCGCACCGATTTGTAGATATCGAGGAGCGCCGTGTGATCTGTATCCAGATTTCGACATACATCGGGCCAGATGCAGCTGGGGCGCACGCACTCGTCGCAGATCCACTGCTGCTTGCCCTTCATCTTATACATGTTGCCGGACGGGCCGCCGAGATCGCTGATGGTGCCCCGAAAGTCGGGCATCTGCTTGATCGATTCGACTTCGCGCAGGATCGAGGTCTTCGAACGACTCGCGACAAATTTACCCTGGTGGGCTGAGATCGTGCAGAAGCTGCAGCCGCCGAAGCATCCACGATGCATGTTGATCGAGTGCTTGATCATCTCGTAGGCCGGGATGGGTCCACGCTTGCGGTATTTGGGATGCGGCAGGCGCGTGTAGGGCAGGTCGAACGCGCTATCGATCTCCGTCTCCGTCATGGTCGGAAACGGCGGGTTCACGACGAGCAGGCGGTCACCGGTTTGCTGGAACAGGCGGCGGGCTTTGACGCGGTTGGATTCGGTCTCGATGTCCTTGAAATTTTTGGCGTATTTGGGGCGTTCGTTGAGACAGTCGTCGTGACTGAAGAGCGTGAAGTCGTCCCAGCGTTTGTTCTTCGGCGCGTCCTGGCCGGGCGGCAACAAGACGGCGGTTTGCGGCACCGTGGTGAGCGACGAGAACGGCACGCCTTGCTTGAGCAGACGGATGGTTTCCTTGAGCGGCAGTTCGCCCATGCCGTAGATGAGCAGGTCCGCGCCGGAGTCTTCGAGGATCGAGGGTTTCAGCTCGTCGGACCAATAATCGTAGTGCGTGACGCGGCGCAGGCTGGCCTCGATGCCGCCGATCATGACCGGCACGTCGGGAAAGAGTTGCTTGAGGATCTTGGAGTAAACAGTCGTCGCGTAATCGGGGCGGAAACCGTGTTCACCTCCCGGCGTATAGGCGTCTTCGCTGCGCAGTTTTTTCGCGGCGGTGTAGCGGTTGACCATGGAATCCATGCAACCGGCCGTGACGCCGAAGAACAGGCGCGGCGCGCCGAGTTTCTTAAAATCGCGCAGGTCGTCGCGCCAGTTGGGTTGCGCGATGATGGCGACGCGCAGGCCTTCGGCTTCGAGCATACGAGCCACGGCGGCGGTGCCAAATGCGGGGTGATCGACGTAGGCGTCACCCGAAATCATGATCACATCGAGGTAATCCCAGCCCCGGGCCTCGACCTCATCACGCGTGGTGGGCAGCCAGCGGGACGCGTCCCAAACGGGCTCGCGCGAATAGACTTTGGTGGGCTGCGGACGTTGACTCATGACAAAGGTGTAAGCCCCCACCCTCTGGCCAACCCTTGTCCGCCGCAACTCCCATCACAACCTCACCCCTTCGCCCCCCCGCTGAACGGTGGCCGCTCTGCTCTCTGCTCTCGCCGCTGGCCGTGCCCTCCGCCGCGAAAGTTCGTAATACGAACTTTCGCCGCGGAACTGGAGGGTGCCGGGCATCAGAGGCCGTAGGCGATCAGCTGCTTGCCGCCTTTGAAGTAGAAGAGGCGATTGAGGCCTTCATCGACCACGTAGTCGGGTTTCTTGTCGCCGAGAATGACCTGCTTGTCCCCTTCCCCGGTCTCGAGGGAAATGCCCATCAAACCGATGCCTTTCTTGCGGCCTTCTTCGACCTTGGTGAGCACGTAGGAATAACCGCCGTCAGACTTCGTGGCGGCTTTGCGTTTGCCGGCCACCCGGTTGTAGCGATCAAGCGCACTGTGAACGTTGTTCACTCCGCTGCTGTATTGGCTCGAACTGTAGGATGAGGCCGACATGGCCTGAGCGTTGCCTGCCGTGGCGGCGAGAGCGGTCACGGCAAAGAGCACGGAATCGGTGAGCCCATTGCCCGGCGCGGCGTAATACGTCGACCACTTCAAATCCTGAGCGATCGGATCGTAACCCATCAAATGCTGGTTGCCGACGACGACGATGTGACCGTCCCGCCGAATGATCGCCACCGGCACGTCGAGACGGGACTTGCTGGAGGACATCGCCCCCTTGGCGAGACCGCGCAGACCGCCGAGGGCACCGAGACCGATTTTGGCAATGTCGCCGCCACCCATCTTGCGCTTGAACTCGATCTCGACCTCGAACTTTTCGGTCACCGTTTCGCCCGAAACATCGAGCCCGTAGAGACTGTTGGCATCGGCAAAGAGCACCGTGTTGGTCTCGGGCAGCATCATCAGGTTGGTGATGCCTTCCTTGGGCTTGGCGAATTTGAAGGCCTCCTCGCCCGTCGCCGCATCGAAGGCCGCGACACCGAGCGGCTCGCGCAACATCACGGTTTGGCCGTTGGAAAAATTGCCCCCAAAGCGGATGAACACCTTGCCGTTGATCGGCTCGACCTGGGATACGATGGCGTTGTCACGGGATTTGAAGAGACCCGCATAACTGGAAATGCGATCGCTTTCCCAGATGACGCTGCCATCGGATTTATTGATGGCATAAACGCTGCCACCACCGGCGGCATAGAGTCGGTCGCCATCGATCCGAATCGGCGCATAGGTGCGCTTCAAGTCTTTGGCCCCGGGTTTGAATTCCCGTTCCCATTTGATTTCACCATTGTTGAGGTCGAGCGCTTCGACGCCTTGGAAACCGAGATAGGCAATGTCGCCCTCGACCACCGGATCATGGTAGCCGGACAGATCCATGCGCGGGGCGAATTTGCCCGAACCATCCGCATAGTGCAGCGCGACCGCGTTGGCCTTGCCGTATTTGGTCTGCCACTTGGTTTCGCCGGTGAGGAGATCGTGGGCCCGCATGATCATGCCTTGATCGTCCTTGGTCGCGCCCCAGCCATTGAAAACAAAGATCGCGATGCCGTGTTCGGGAATCGGATACGTTGCAAGGTATTGCCCCTGGATCTGCTCCGCTTCCCAGACGGTCTCGCCCGTCAGGTAGTCGACGGCGAGGAGGCGCACCTTGGAGCCCGCAATGCCGGAAGAATGGTTGCACAACAGATAGGGCGCGCCCGGCACCTCACGGGCATTGAACGCGCTGGTCTTGTCGAGGTCCTCGCGCTGCCACATCAGCTCGCCGGTGTCGGGGTCGTAGGACTGCACGGCGCCCTTGGTGCCGACGATGAGCGTGCCGAGCGCGGTGAGGGAGTTCCAGGTGGGCTTCTCCTTCAGTTTGGCGGACCAAAGTTGTTCGACCGCGTGAAGCTGAGTCGCGAGCAGGAGCAGGGGAAGCAACCAAAGTCGGCTGCGAAAAAAAGCAAAGGAGAGAGCAGGCATGAGCATGGGTGAGGTCGAGGTTGAGCCCCCATCTTATCGCGGATCGCCCAGACCGAGGATACGCATACGTGCGTAGAAGGCCGTCTGAGTCTCCCAACTGGGGTCAGGCGGAGGTGTTTCCCGCGCCGGCAGTCGAATCAATTCTCAAGGTTGCGCGCTACACTCAATTCATCACGCTTTAGCCAGGATACGCACTCCTGGCCGGTTTGAATCCTCCCTTTCAATCACTCCGACCATGACCTCAAGAAATCTCGTAACGCTGACCTGTGTCATCGGTGCCCTGTCGACCGCTGGAGCCTACTGGCTGGGCCGCCAACACATCCAGTTATCCACCTCGACCAAGTCTCAGGCCATGGTGCCCGCCACGGCCAACCCGGTCTCCGACCCGGCAGATATCGCGAACGATGATTCGACGTTCGCGACGTTGTTTGATGATGTGCGGGCAGCCCATACCCGAGGGTATTGGAGTCTGAACCTCTCTTGGCAGCGACGCTTTGCCGCGCTCTCCAGCGCCCAACTTTACGCCCTCACCGCCTTTATCGTCGACGCCGAGCCCTCCGATGCTCGCGGAGAGCTACGCCGCGCTCTCTACGAACAGTGGGCCCGGATCGACCCCCGCGCCGCACTGGCTCACGCCTCAACCATCGACTTCGTTCGCACCCGTGACGACGCCTTCCGGAGTGTCTTCCGCGGTTGGGCCTTCGCGACGGCTTCCGATCTCGATGCATGGGTCCAATCCGAGCCACCCGGCAACCGCCGCGACCAAGGCATTGTTGCACTGATCACCCAAGCCGACGACTTGCCGCCGGCACGCCTGTTCGGCTATCTCGTGGAGTCCGGGCTACTCGAAAACGGAGGGCCCGATACATTTACGCTCTTTTCGACCTGGCTCCGGCAGGATCCGCGCAACGCGGTCGCCCAAGTCAGCGGGAAACTGGAAGGACGCAGTCGCGCGCGGGTGCTCTCTTCTCTTGCCCGTGTTTGGGCCGGGGCAGATCCCCAAGCAGCGCTGGCCTGGGTGCAAACGCTCCCCACTCAGGAACAAGGGAGCCTGATCAGCACCGTCCTGGGACGATGGGCCCGACGCGATCCGCAGGCCGCGGCCGCGGCTACACTCCATCCCGCTCTTGCGGCATACTCGGATCAATCTCTGCGGTCCGTCATCACGAGCTGGGCCAATGTCGATCCCGATTCGGCCCTGACGTGGCTTGTCGCCCAACCAGTAGAACACAGGCGGGGGGAGATCATGGGCGGGGTGCTTGGTCAGCTGTTTGAACTGACTCCCGACGCGGCTATTCGGTTCCTTGAGAATCATCCGGAAGAGTTACCGCATTTGCCTGAACGGGCCGCCCAGAGCTTGGGCGCTCTCGCCAAAATTCATCCTCAAAAAGCCTTCGATTTTGCCCAACAACTCCCTGCCGGACGCAAGCAGAACCAAGCGATGCACCGAATTCTTGGCGTAATCGCCCAGAGCGACCCCGCATTGGCCCTGCGTTTGGTCGACGAACCGGCGTCGATCAACGTTCGCCATTCGGCCATGGCTCAAATTATGGGTCAGATCGCTCAACAGGACCCGGAAACCGCCATCGCCGCCGTCCAAGCACTTCCTTCCTCAGTGGAACGAGACCAAGCCCTGATGGGCATCGTCGCGAACCTGTCTCGAACCGACACCGACCTTGCGGAGGTTTTTGCCGCGGTACTCAGTCCCGGCAACGCGCAACGAAATGCCTACATTCAACTTTCCAACGCAAAACTCGCGCAAGACCCCACCGCTGCCGCCCAATGGATCGACAGTCTTGCCGATGAACAGTTGCGACAAACCATTGGCTCCCAGATGGCGAAAAATTGGTTTCAACAGGACAGCCAAGCCACGCTCGCCTGGATTCAGTCGCAGTCCAACCCCTCCATCCAAGACAATTTGTATCGCAACGTCGCGCGATCCTGGGCGATGAGTGACCCCGCTGGCTTTTCCGCTATCCTGCTCGCCGATCCCACTGGTCCTCTGGCCAGAAACTTAGTGCAAGGTTCCCTCGGACTCGCATCGGCCAGTTCCGACATTGCGCTGCGCACGATCGAGCAGCTGCCAGAAGGTGAAGTTCGCAACTTACTTATCCGCAGCACAATCGTGAGCCTCGCTCAGAGCGGCCCCCGGCAGGCGCAGGCATTGATCGCCACGCTCCCGCCGGGTGAGGTAAGGGAAAACGCCATCCAAAATTTTGTGAGCAACGCCACTCGGGTGATCGCTCCGTCCCAGCTCGCGGCCTGGATGCAGGCGATGCCGCCCGGACATGTTACACCGAGCAACTACTCCAACCTGGCCGCCAACTATTTCAGCCGCAATCCGGACGAAGCCGTGCAATGGATCGAAACGTTGCCCGCGGGCGAGTTTCGCGACAGCGCTCTCCAAGGCCTTTCCTTCGGCCCCGCCAGCACCGGCCGGCACGAGGAAATCGGCGCGCTGCTGCTGACCATCGCCGATGAGTCAGGAAGAGAGAAAGCGATCACCAACCTCCTCACCACGTGGCGCTTCAACGATACCGCCGCCGCCCGCGCCTGGGTCGATACCTTGCCGCTCGACGACGCCGCCAAAGCCCGCCTGCTCGATCCCGATGGCAGCGGGAACTGACGCCAACGTATCCTCCCCTCAACTACGCCTCGACCAGATCCTTCTCCATGCGGAGGTTGTCGATGATGAAGCCCT
Organism: Synoicihabitans lomoniglobus; assembly: GCF_029023725.1. Lineage (GTDB taxonomy): Bacteria > Verrucomicrobiota > Verrucomicrobiia > Opitutales > Opitutaceae > Actomonas > Actomonas lomonigloba. The sequence continues at coordinate 5,403,476 of NZ_CP119075.1, read as the reverse complement.
GGCGGTCGGGGGTGTTCTTGCCCATGTAAAAGCCGAGGAGCTTGTCGGTGTCATGCACGTGGGCGAGACTCACGGGTTCGAGGCGGATGCCCAGGCCAATGAAGTCTTTGAATTCGCCCGGGCTGACTTCGCCGAGACCTTTGAAGCGGGTGATCTCGGCCGCTTTGCCGAGTTCGTGCAGCGCCGATTGTTTCTCCGCTTCGGAGTAGCAATACATCGTCTTCTTCTTGGTGCGCACGCGGAAGAGCGGCGTTTCCAAGACCGACATGTGGCCGTTGGTGATGATCTCGGGAAAGAACTTCACGAAGAACGAGATCAACAGGAGACGAATGTGCATGCCGTCGACGTCGGCGTCGGTCGCGATCACGACTTTGTTGTAACGCAATCCGTCGAGGCCGTCCTCGATGTTGAGCGCGCTCTGCAGGAGGTGAAACTCCTCGTTCTCATAGATGACTTTTTTGGAAAGCCCGAACGTGTTGAGCGGCTTCCCCTTCAGGGCGAATACCGCCTGGGTCTGCACGTCGCGACACGCGGTGAGTGAACCGGCGGCGGAATCGCCCTCCACAATGAAAATGGTGCTCTCTTCGCCGCGCTTGTCCTTCGTGCCGAGATGCATGCGGCAGTCGCGCAGCTTCTTGTTGTGCAGATTGGCTTTTTTGGCGCGCTCCTTGGCCAGATTGCGGATGCCCGACAGCTCCTTGCGCTCGCGTTCGCTGGCCTCGATTTTCTTCCGCAACGTCTCGGCGGCATCGGGGTTGCGATGCAGCCAGTTGTCGAGGTGCTGCTGCATGAAACTCGTGATGAACTGGCGAATGGTCGGGCCTTTCGGGCCGAGTTCAGTCGAGCCGAGCTTGGTCTTGGTCTGCGATTCGAAGATAGGCTCCTGGACGCGAATCGACACCGCCGCGACCACGGACTGACGGATATCGGCAGCGTCGTATTGCTTGCCGAAAAACCCCCGGATCGTGCTGACCAGACCTTCGCGAAATGCGGCCAGGTGGGTGCCGCCCATGGTGGTGTGCTGGCCATTGACGAACGAGTAATACTCTTCGCCGTAGTGGCCACCGTGGGTGAGCGCGACCTCGATGTCATCGGCCTCGATGTGGACGATGGGGTAGAGCGTCTCGCCGGTGAGCTTCTTCTTGAGCAAGTCGGAGAGTCCGCCGTCGGATTTGAAGTTCTTGCCGTTGAAATTGAGCGTAAGCCCGCGGTTGAGGTAGGCGTAATTCCAGAGCAGTTCCTCGATAAACTCGTGACGAAAGGCGAACTTCTCGCCGAAGAGTTTCTCGTCGGGCGTGAACTCGATGTAAGTGCCATTACGCTCGTCGGAAGCCGAGACGCGATGCTCCTGCGCGATCGTGCCGCGCTCAAATTCGACCAGCTTGCATTTGCCGTCGCGCACCGACTGGGCGCGGTAGGAGATGGACAACGCGTTGACGGCTTTCTGGCCCACGCCATTGAGGCCAACCGACTTTTGGAACGTGTTGGAATCGTATTTCGCGCCGGTGTTAATGATCGAAACACAGTCGATCAACTTGCCCAACGGAATGCCGCGGCCGTAGTCGCGCACACAGACGGTCCGTTCGGCGAGGTGCACTTCGATGCGCTTGCCGAATCCCATGGTGTATTCATCGATGCAGTTATCGATTGTCTCCTTGATCAGCACATAGATGCCGTCCTCAGCATGAGCTCCGTTGCCCAATCGACCAATATACATGCCGGGACGAAGCCGGATGTGCTCCAGGGCGGAGAGGGTCTTGATTGATGCTTCGGTGTAGTTGTGCTCGGCGGCCATGTGGTCGTAATTCAGAGATGGGTGTAAGCTCAGGCTCAAGTCCCCGCCCGCCCTGACAAGCGCAAACCGAAATCCTCCCTCCCATGCCCCCTAAAATTTCTGCACTTCCGTTTTTTGTCTACCCGGTCAGCGACATGGATCGCGCCTGCACCTTTTACCGCGATGTGCTCGGCCTCGTCGAAGGCGACCGCTGGGGAGATGAGTGGGTCGAGTTCGGACTCACCGAGCCCGCCCCGGGTCCGGTGCTCGCCCTCGCCACCGACATGGCGGGCTGCACGCCCGGTGCGCAAGGCGGCGCGGTCGCCATCGAAACGCCCAATTTCGACGCCATGGTGACGCATCTCAAAACGCACGGCGTCACTTTCGCGATGGAGCCGGAAAAAACCTCCGTCTGCCACTTTGCCCGATTCCACGATCCGGATGGCAACCACCTCGTGTTGCACCGCATCCACGCCTAGCAGGCGCTACGCGTTCGCACGGACGCGACGGTAGCGCACCGTCACCACGGGTGTCCCGGAAGCGACGTCGAATCCATCAGGCCGCGCGCTGCCATCCACGGTATAGCAGAGCTGCATGACGTCACCGCGCACCCGCGCGATCGCCTTGATGGTGTTGCCCGCGTGCGCTCCGGTGGTGCCTATGAGATCGACCGTCAACGGACCATCGGCGTCACCCCAAACCAATTTTCCGGTATCACGACCCGTCTCCGACGTCACAACGTAGGCGTCCGCGCAGATGGAGAGCGTCGTTTCGGGCAGCGGAATGGATGCCCCTCCCAGTCGGCCGCCCACGACGGACCAATCTCCTTCAAAATCATTTACGGACTCTGCAGCCATGTCTCAACGCAGGGCGCTGCCCGGCCTCACGCAAGCGAATCCGGCCCGGTCATCGTGCGCCGACGACGGACGGCGAGTGCGGCCATGAACAAGATCAGTTGCAGGACGACACCCAGCCAGAACGGTAACAATCCATTGATATTCGAACCTCCCGGCTCCACCGCCCATTGCACCGCGAGCAACAAACCCGCGAGGACCAGCGGCAACACGCCGATGATAAACCAACCGCTGCCTTCCCGCCGTTGCAGCCACGACCGCATCGCCAGCATGTAGGACGCGATTAAATTGGTTAGATTCAGGACCAGGATAACCCAGGACGCCACGTCCCATCCGGTCACCAAACGCATGACCAACAACGCCAACGGCAGCACATACGCCCACTCCAGTCGTCGGTAAAACCGGCTCCACCGCGGGGACCACTGCTCCACTTTGAAATAAGCCCGCACAAACCGCAGGTAAAACCACGCATACGGCAACTGCATGAAATCCCCGCTGATACCCTTCAGGTTGTGTTCCCCGGTCGGCCGACCCACCCACGCCTGCATCGCAAAGGTTGCCCAGATCGCCAGCGCGTAGCCTGCGTAATTGATGAGGGCGCGGTCGCGCTGCCCCCGCCCGAGCGCGAACGCGATCAAACCGGCCGGAATCAACACCGCCCCGATCGCCAATGTAATTTCGCTGGGACTCAGGCGCCACCCCAACCCCACCAATCCGATCAACTCCATAGCCGCCCATGAATCCTCAGTGATTCGCACGACGCAAGCCCGCCCACCCTTGCGCGACAATTCCCGGCTCTTGAAAACCATCTGCGTCTGGCCACACTGCCCCCATGACTGCCAAAAAATCCCGACTGCCGCTGTTTCTCTCCCTGTTGGTCGGCCTGGTCGTATTGGCGACCATCATCGGCTATGTGATGTTGGGGACCGCGGTCAAAAAGGGCGTCAATCGCTTCGCCCCCGAGCTCACCGGCACCCCGGTGACCCTGGCCAACGCCTCCCTTTCACCGCTGACCGGCAGCGGCGAACTGACCGGATTGTTCGTGGGCAACCCCGCCGGTTGGACCGGTGACAAACTCGCCTATCTCGGGAAAATCCATGTCGACGTTGCCCCCATGAGTTTGCTCGGCGACACCATCGTCGTGCGCGACATCACGATCGAGCAACCGGAGTTCGTTTACGAAACGCGACTGGTCTCCAGCAACCTCAAGGCGCTCACCGATCACATCGAATCCGTGGTCGGTGCCGGCCCGGGCACCACTCCCGCCACCTCCTCCGGTCCCGCTAAAAAAATTGCCGTGCAGAGCTTCGTGCTGCGCGATGCCAAGGTGAGCCTGATTGCCGCGGGCACGACGTTGGAACTGCCCCTGCCCACCATCGAGTTGCACGACCTCGGCACGCCGGAAAACGGCCTCACCCCGTCGCAACTCGCCCTCGCGGTCAGCAAACAGTTGCTCCAAGACATCGCTGCAGCGACCGCCTCCGTCGTTGCCGATGGTCGGCTCAATCTCAACAACGCCTCCGACGCCGTGAACAAAGTCGGCGACACGCTCAAGGGCCTCTTCGGCGGGAAAAAAGACCCCGAGCCCAGGCCCTGAAACCGGCTGTATCAGCCCCCGGGGCGAACCACTGTGCCCCGGCGCGCATCGCCCCGCATTGACCGGCTGCGACGCCCCGCCCACCATCGCGCCATGAGTGCTGCGGTATCCGTCACCTACTATCTCGAAGTGCTTTCGTCTTGGTGCCACTGGGCGGAGCCGGCCTGGACCGAACTCAAACAACGCTACGCCGGACGCGTGGATTTCCACTGGCGCATCGCACTGATGAATCCCGCAGACTTCCCCGTCTCGGCCGCCCAATGCGACTGGTTTTATCAACGCAGCGGCGTGCACGTCGGCTCTCCTCGCAAACTCAATTCCGGCTGGTTTGAAACCGCCCGCGCCGGCCGCTACGAGGTCGCCGACTACGTCGCCGAGGCGGGCCGCGATTTCCTGGGCAACGACGACGACTCCCTTCGTCTGGCTCTCTCGCATGCCGCGATGATCGCCGGCCGCAAGATCGGCGACATCGCCGTTGCCACCGCCGTCGCCGCCGAAGCCACCGGCCTCGATGCCACCGACCTGCGCGCCGCCGCCGAATCCTCCGCGGTGCGCGCCCGCGTCGAGCTCTCGACCGCCGAATTCTTCCGCCATCAACTCAATCAGCGGCCGTCGTTCATCGTGACCAACTCCATCGGTGACAAAGTCGTGCTGTCCGGCACATGGCGTGCCGCGCCGATCGTCGCCGCGATCGATTCCCTGCTGGAGGATGCGGCCCGCTACACCAGCCACGCGGCTCATTTTGGGTCTGCTCCCGGCTCCTGACATTCTCCGGGAGACCCCCGCTGGAATCCTCCGCGGTGAATTTGACAAAAGGCATTTGAACGAACGCGCCAATGCGTTACGTTGGATAAACCTCAAGTCCGGCCCCCCACCGGTCGGATTACCCAGCAACCCATCCCAAGGTATATCCATGAATATCGCTTTACGCCTCTCCTCGAGTCTTGTCTCCAGCCGGCGTCAGCTCCTCAGCTGCGCCGCCGCTTTCGCCGTCCTCGCGCTTCCGCTATCCGCCCAGGACGAAGAGAAAAAAGAGTCCCCTTTTGTCGCGGTCCGGGCAGCCGATGCGGACACCTTTAACATCGCGGGCGGTGGATCGCTCCAACTCGGACTCAGCCGCGCTCCCGCCACCTCCAGCGGAGCCAAAATTCTCGTCGTCAACAGCGCCGGCTATGCCCTGTGGCAAGGCGACTTGAGTCGCAGCGGCGGCCAATGGACCGCCAAGCTCGACCGCGACGCCGTCGAGGCCCTGCTCATCGCCAAGGCGGTTCAAGCCGAGTTCCCCGGCGCCGCCAAAGACGGCAAGGACCTGCGCATCAGTTTCGTGCGCGACGTGTTCCAGTCCCAGCTGGGACCGACTGCTTCTCTCGTCGGCTCCGAGGCCCTGTTCTACGAAGCGCCCCAGGCCCCCGTTGCCCCGGAGGCGTTGGAGAGTGGAGCCGATGCCACGCGCATGGGGAGCTTCGCCATGGGCGCTCGCCGCTATGATGAGCAGCTCGCCGCCTATTACAGTGAACTCGTGGCCGCGCGCGCCAGCGCCCGCTCGCTCTGGACCGACTTGAAGACGGGCAACCGTCTGCCCGATTGGCCCGCGACCGTGATCGCCGCGCAAGACCGGGCCTTCGCCGCCCTCGACGCGCCCATCATGGCAGCGGAAAAACAACGCGCGACCACCCGCGCCGCCGCCGAAGCCGCCGTCAATTCGTGGAACTCGGCTCATGCCAACGCCGCCCCAGTCGAATTGAGCTTCCGCGAAAACACCGAGTAAACCCTCGCCCGGCCAAGCCTGGCTCAGCTCTCCCCAGCGACCCCGTCCGTTTGCGGACGGGGTTTTTTATGCCGCTACACCAACACCTCACGCAGGCTGCTGATCCCTTCCTCGGGCCCGATTACCAGCAACAGGTCGCCATCATGCATGCACTCGTCGGGTGAAGGACCCGTCATGCGATCATCCCCCCGTTGCACGCCGATGATGGTCACGCCGTAAGTTCCACGAATACCGGCCTCGCGCAAGGTGAGGCCACACAACGCCGACGCCGCTGTGACCATGACGCGGGAAAACTGGTGCGGCACCGCCTCCGCGGCGTCTTCCTCTCCCGCGCGACGCCGACGCAAGAGCCGGGCGGCCGACGCGAGTTGATCGCGCTCCGCCACCAAAAACAACGTGTCGTCCGGCGACAGCGGCAAATCCGGCGGCACGTCGTAATGTGTCACCCCGCTGCGCTGCACCGCCACCACCGTCGCCCCGGTTTCGCGGCGCAAATTCAGCTGCCGCAACGTCCGTCCCACCACTTCGCTCTTCGCGGGCACCGTGACTTCGGACAACTCCACCGGCCACGGATTCTGCGTCGTCATGGTCTTGATCGCATCCTGCACCGCTTCGCGCGCTCCACTGCGGGCGGCATCGGCCATCGACGACATCACCGCGACTTCCAACTGGCTCTGCAGTTTCACCGCCCAACGCCAACCCAGCACCAACAACACCGCGATGGTGAGGGCAAACACCCCCAGCGAAGTGCCCGTCGGAAAATACGGCGCGCACGCGATCAGGAACAGCGTGATGAACCCAAACAAAATCAGCGCAAACGATCCCAGCCGCAGTAGCTCCCGCGCCGGCCCGTTGGCCAGAAATGACAAGGCCGGGCGGGACAGGGCGATCTCCGACAACGCCATCGTCACCGCATCGAGACTGCGCAGAATATCCACCAGAAAGGGAATCGCCGCCAGGGCCGCCGCGCCCCACAACAAGCGCGGGGGCCACGCGGAATCGCCCAGAAACTGAGCCGCGAAGGACACCACGATCAGCAACGCGTTGAGCAGCAGAAAATCCAACCCGACCCGCAGCAACGGTCGCTTCACAAACCGCAGCAAGCTGCTCTCCCGCAACGTGAGACGCACCGCTTCGATCCAGTCGAGGTAGATCTTAAACGCGCTGTGCACCCGGCCCGGCGTGAGCCGCTGCGCCAGCGCGATGATGCGCTCGCCCTGATTCACCGCCGTAGGGGTAAACATGATACTCAATACCGCCACACCCGTGGTGACCGCCTTCAACGCCGGGTTGGTCACGCCCAGACTCAGGCCCAGTGACGCGATCACGAAACCGAACTCACCGATCTGCACCTTGGCCAGCGACGACCGCACCGCCACCGCCGGCGGCACCGCCGCGAGCACAAACCCCAACCAGCACGCGCCAAACTTGCCGACCACCATCAACGCGGTCACCAGCAGGATCGTGCCAAAGTGTTCCCAGATCGCCGCCGGCTCGATCAACGTGCCGATGGTCACGAAAAACAAGGCCGAGAAAAAGTCCTTCAACGGATTCGTGATCTGCTCGATCTCATGCGAAATCGCACATCGCGAGAAAATCGCCCCGGCCAGAAAGCTCCCCAACGCCAGCGAGAAATGCGCGCTTTCCGCCAACAGGCTCACCGCAAAAATCATCCCCACCACGAAGAGCGTGAGGGTCTCGGTGTTGCCGACTTTGTTGAGCAACTTCACCGCCAGCGGCGCCATGAGTTTGCCGACCATGAACACCGCCACCACGAAGATGCCGACAAAGAAAGTCGTCTGCCCGACCGCCGTGAAATCGAGCTGCCCCGACACCGCCACACCGGCCAGCACCACGAGGAGCACGATGGCCAGAATATCCTCCAAAATGAGCACGCCCGCCGTGATCTGCGCATAGGGCCGCGACATGTCCCCGCGCTCCCCGATCAGGTTGAAACACACCATCGACGAGCTGATCGCCAGGATGCCGCCCAGGAACAAACCCTCCACCGGATTCCAGCCCAGCCACTGGCCCACCGTCGTGCCGATCAACCCCATCAACATGGTCTGCAGCACCAGTCCCAAAATCGATGCCCCGGCCACCGGTCGCAGTTTTCCGAGATCAAACTCCAACCCGATGTAGAACATCAGGAACAACACGCCCAGTTCACTCAGCGAGGACAGATTGACCGAGTCGTGAATCGGCGTATGCGGCAATACGTAGGGGCCCAACAACAATCCCGCTGCCAGATAACCGATGATCGCCGGCTGCTTCAGCCAGCGAAACAGGATCGAGACAAACGCCGCCGTCGCCATCAACCAACCCAAGTCGTGCAGCAAGTGTGATTCTTCCATATGAAGATTTCCAGAATTCACCGCCTGAGCGCGGCGCACAAAACGAATCGAAAAAAAGATCAGTGCAGACCGACGACCAGCGCCAGCGTCACCCCAAAAGCCGCCAACAGCGCCGCCGCCGCCCAGCCCACCTCACGGTCCGGTCGCGACGCCAGCGGCAGCTTCGGTGCCCCATCGTTCGCCTGCTTCCAAACCATGTCGCCGCTTAACGCCGTAACCACCGTCACCGCACAGCCGAGGACGTTCCACCACATCCAATGCACCGGCCAGCCGCTGATCCACACGAGCATATTGGCCGCCACCCCCGCCAGCACCCCGATCAACATCGCCTTGCCCCGCGCTCGCCTCGTGAAAATACCGAGCAGAAACGTCGCCAACACCGGGCCGTAAAACGCCGACCCGATTTTGTTGATCGCTTCAATCACCGTGCGATCGATGCCCCCGGCCAAAAACGCCGCTCCGGTCACCAATACACCCCACGCCAACGTCGTGATTTTACTCCAACGCAAATGGTGCGGCGTATCGGGCTTCAACAACGGCGTGACAAAATCACGCATGGTGACCGCCGAGAGGGAGTTGAGCGCCGAGTCCACACTCGACATCGCCGCCGCCAGGATCGCCGCCAGAATGAGACCTTTGAAACCCGCCGGCACGTAGAGCAGGATGAATTGCGGCACCAGTGCGTCCAATTTGTCCGCCGGGACCGCCGCCTGCAGCTCGGGACTCAGCGCAAACACCGCGCCGATCGCGACCCCCAGCGCGACGTAAAGCAACGTCAACGGCAGTCGCAACAGACCGCCGAGCAACACCGCCTTCTGCGCCTCGCGCGGACTCGACGTCGAGAGCAGCCGCTGCACCTGACTTTGATCCGTGCCATAATACGACGCATACAGAAAAAAACCGCCCACCAGAAAAGCCCAAAACGGTGCCGTCGCACCGTCGCCGATTCCCGTGCTCCAATCCACCGCCGTCCGCCGTTCCGCACCGAGCGCTTCCCATGCCGCGCCTGCTCCGCCCACTTCCGCGCACGCCAGCCCGATCGCAAAAATCACCCCGCCCATCATCAGCGCGAGTTGCACGACATCGGACGCCACCACTGCCTTGATCCCTCCGATCGTGTCGTAAATCACCGCGACCACCCCGATCAGCAACAACGTCGACGTGAGGCTCCACTCCAACATCGGCGCGAGCACCAAGCCGGTCGCATACACCCCGATGCCCGTCGCCAAGCCGCGACTGAGCAGGAAGATGATCGCCAAGGCCTTGCCCGTCGGCGCCCCGAACCGCACCCGCAAAAACTCGAACACACTCACCAACGACAACGCCCGCAGATAAGGCACCAGAAACACCAGCAGGAACAGCATCGCGAGCGGCACCGCCAACTCGTATTGTAACCACGTCAACCCGCCGCCCGGTCGCAACGCCACAAACGCCGGGATCGAGACAAAACTGATCGCCGAACTCTGCGTCGCCACAATCGATATGCCCACCGCCCACCACGAGAGTTTGCGACCGCCGACGTAATAGTCGTGCTCGTCCTCCTGACCGCGCGCGAGCCACAGGCTCAGCCCGATCATGGCCCCAAGGTAGAGGGTTAAAATGATCCAATCGAGGCTCTGCATCACGCAGCTCGATTCAACAACACGGACATGGCGAAGGGGTTCACGCTCCCCCTCCCAGCAGACCATGTGCCGATCCACCGCTCACTCGTCCCTCAAATCTCCTCCCGTATCCGCGCCACGCCCTCCCCTTGGGTTCAACCGCGATGCCAGTGTAACCATTATGGTTACACTTTTCGCCGATCCCGGACTTGACGCGGGCGCCGACATTTGTCGTGGTCGCCCTTCCGCATGATCCTCTCCGTAACGAGTTCCGCGCTTAAATCCATCCACGCAGCAGTCGTGGTGGCATCCGCGATTGTATCCGTTACCCGCGCACCGCGAGGAGAGTAAGTGCTCAACACTTTACCCCCTCCGGTGCCAACCGGAGGGGGTTTTTTGTTTTAAAAAGCAAAGCCCAGCCGGTTCCGGGACCAGAGGAGGTTTAACCACCCAAACCATCCTCATCATGAACCAAACCACACCGCCTCCGCTGCCTCGCTCGCTGCCGCCTCTCGACGCCACCTGCGACCGGATCGTGGCCGCCCTGACCCGCCGATTGGCCCAAGCCACCCGCCATCTGGAAAGCGCGACGCCCGTCACCGATCACGATTTTCTCGTGCCGGTGCTGCATCCGGAAATGACCGAATCGCTGGCCCGCGGATCCGCCGAGGCTCAAGCCGCCTGATGGCGTTCGCTCAACTTTTGGCAGTGGCGCGCTACGGGTTCGCCTTCGCCACCAGCGCTCCATGCTCCGGCAGCGCCTCGATCATGGCGTGCACATGCTCGCGGGCGGGAGCTTCCTCGGCTCTCGCGGCGTCATCGGCAATCAATTCGCTGTCGGGACCAAAAACTTTGAAATGAGGCAGGCTGCGCAGGCTGTATTGCATCGCCACCGGCGAGTTCCAATCGATGCCCGTGGCGTCCTCCCGATCGATATCCACCATCACGACGTGGACATCCTCGCGTGAGGCCTCCAGCGCGGCGAGCGGATCGCCCAGTCGAGCGCACGGCTCACAGGGACACCCGGGGCTGAATTTGCTAAAAAAACCAAAGATCACGGTTTTGCCCGGCACCAGGTAGTCGGTCAGCTTTATCCGGGAACCATGGGAAACGCGTTCAGGCAACGGGGGCGCGGCAAACGTCACACTGACGAGGAAACAAGAGGCAACAGCAGTGGCGCGCACGAGAGTCGAGGGGGTCATGCGAGGGTATCCGACGCAAAAACCAACGCAGGCGTTCAAAGAAAACGTGTTTTAACCGGTTCGTCTCCCACTATGGCAAATCCCCTGCATCAATCTTCCCCAATCAAGGGACTTGGTCGATTCCGGACCAGTCCAAGACGCGACCGAGCGTCACACGAGGATGTTCCACGATCATTTCGCCATGACCGACGACCACCCGCTCGAAGTCCCAGGCCAGCATCGACTCGAGACTCGCCTTTAAGGCCGCACGATCTCTGACCAACATCCGAATCAGTCGGCTCGTGGCTGGAAACGAGGTGATACCCGAAACCCAGCGCAAAAAGAACGGGATGCGTTCTCCATCCGGGATGCTCAGGTTGAACACCAAGTCGCTGAGAATCAGCGTGCGGGACGGGCCGTGATAGACGGCGTGCTCGTCCAAGAGTGGAATGCCACCGATGCGCTGAACTTCGATTTCACCTTTCCACCCCGCCGGCAATTCCCCCGACCAAGGTGAAGCCGGTGCCAATGCGTCCCGCGTCAGCGGAAATTTCGGAGGAATCACATAGGTCGCCTCCGGAAACAATTTTCGCAGGCGCTGCGCAAACGTGTCGTGCGCCCGCGAGCATTCCAGCAACCATCGGGGCTCGCCGATTTCTCGTAACGCCCGCGCGTCCGCCGTCGAAAAAGGCGCCGCCGAATGCACCACCAGTCCGCCGTCGCTCAATTGCATCACCGTGGTGCGTTTGCCCAGGGGAGCGCCGAAGACCTTGAGGTCGAACCGGCCGCACCAGATCCGCTCACCGATGGGTTCAAATTTGTTCGGCATCGTTTTCCTCCAGGTTCATCTCCAAAAATACATCCGCCCGCGCATAGCCGTGCAGCGATGACTGCATCCGTGCCGGCTTGAATCCGGTTTTCCGATACAACGCATTCGCCGCCACCAGCGCCGAGTTTGTTTCCAGGCGCAGCCAGCGCACACCGCGCGTTCGCGCCACGGCCATGATCGCGACCATCAACCGCCGACCAATACCGTGGCCCTGCCACGCCTCGCTCACCCCCATTTTGACCACTTCGAAAGTTTCATCATCCCACCGCTGCAAGGCAACCGTGCCCACCACTTCCCCTTCCGCCCGGGCAAACAGCACGGCGCCGCCTTCACTCACGATCCGCTCCGGATGATCCAGCTCCGCCAGATCGGCCGGTTCCATCACAAACAACTTTTCAATCCACGCCCGGTTCAACCGCGCAAAATGCGACGCCAGTTCCGGCGTAAAATCGATGATCTCAATCTTCATTGTCGCAGGGTTTGATCATACATCCGCGTCCGGCATCCGCATCCATCGCTGCCATCCTACAATTTGTCGCCGCAGTATTTGCAGAACCGCGCATCATCCGCGTGATTGCCGGCCCCGCAGGCCGGACATGCCTGGGTGTTGGTGGATTTTTTAAAGGCATCGGACATCGCCACCGTAACAATGCCGGTCGGCACGGCAATGACCCCGTAGCCCAGGATCATCACAATTGAAGCCACAAACTGCCCCAACACCGTGTGCGGCGCGATGTCCCCGTAACCGACCGTCGTCATCGTCACGATCGCCCAATAAATCGACCGCGGGATGCTGGTGAAGCCGTTCTCCTCGCCTTCGATCAAATACATCATCGCCCCCGCGATCAGCACACACGTCAGCACCACCCCCAGAAACACCGTGATTTTGCGCGAACTTGCCAGCAACGCCGCTTTCAGCAACCGCGCCTCCCCGATGTATTGGGTAAGTTTCAGGATCCGAAAAATCCGCAGCAACCGAAACGCCCGCACCACCAGCAACGACTGCGTGCCCGCAAACACCAGGCTCAGATACGTGGGCAGCAACGCCATCAAATCGATCACGCCATAAAAACTCCAAACGTAGCGCCAAGGTCGCCGCACCGCGAACAACCGCACCGCGTATTCAACCGTGAACATGATCGTGATCACCCACTCCAACACATGCAGCTCCTCGCCATACGCCTCGCGAATCGAACGCACGCTCTCGAGACACACGGCGAGAACGCTCGCCACGATCGCCGCCATGACAATCAGGTCGAACCAACGACCCACCGTCGTATCCGCTTCGAAGATCACTTCGTGCAGCATTTCCTTCAGCGGCGAAGTTTCAGCAGGAGGCTTGGGCTCGGACATGGCCGCACGTTGACCCGCCGCCGGAAACTCCGCAACTACCCGATGCGATCGATCGTCAACGTGTGACACCGGCCGCCTTTCCCTCTTCGCCATTCCGTTTTCACTCTCCGCGCCTTGTCCGCCACCGTCACTCCCGTCTCCCGTCTGCAAACGCACTTCTTCGCCGTCTTCGCGGTGTTTGGGTGCGTCACCCCGTTCATCCCCATCTACCTGCGCGACGTCAAAGGACTGAACCCGGCGGAAATTGGCTACATCTTCGCCACCGCCCAATCGGGGGTGCTCATCATGCCGATCGTGATGACGTTTATCGCCGACCGCTACCGCATCGTGCGCGCGCTGCTGCTGACGCTGTTTGCCTTTAACATCATCGGCATGGGCATGCTGGCCACGACGGTCGGCTTCTGGGCGTGCCTCATCTGGGTCGCGCTCAACCGACTCGCCACGCAACCGCAGGTCGCTCTCGGCGACGGTCTCTACTTCACCCTGCAAAACGATCCCGCCCAGCCCCGTGCCACCTTCTCGCAAGTGCGCGTCTGGGGCACCATCGGCTTCATCGTGCCCAGCGCGATCATGTTCACCATCTACGAACTCGGCGGCGGCGTGCAGTGGATGCCGGCCGTGACCGCCGCGATGGCGATTATCGGCGTGATCAATTCCACCGGCATGCCGCGGCGCACCGCCGCCACCAAAACCCCGCCCAAGGTGCCCACCCTCGAAGCCGCCCGCGTGCTGCTGCGCCCCACCGTCGCCTTGTTCGTCGTGGGCTGCGGATTCGTCGTATTCACGAACATGGCATTCTACAGTTTTTACCCGCTCTACCTCACCCAAGAGGTCGGGATCAGCGAACGCTGGATCGGGGTCATCTCCAGCTTCGGCGTCGGGTTGGAAATTCTCTACATGCTCTCGCTCGAACGCATGCGCGCCCGCATCGGACTCGGCGGCATCCTGCTGGTGGGCGGCCTCGCCAGCCTCTTCCGGCTAGCCTGCCTCGGCTGGTTGCCCACGCCCTTCTTCGCCGTGTTCTTCCAAGTCTTCCACGGCATGACCGTGCTCGGCTTCATGGTCGTGCCCGTGATGTATCTCAACGAGGTCGCCGCGGAAGGATTCCGCAATTCCATCCAAGGCCTCTACGTCATGATCGTGGCCGGTCTGTTCTCGATCGCGGGCAACATTGCCGCCGGGCAACTCGCCGAGATCGGGCTGCTCACGCTCTACCGCGTCGCCTTCATTGTCTGCGCCTTCGGCCTCGCGCTCATCGCCGCCAGCTTCCGACTGCGACGACGACAAGCGACAGCGTAAGTCGCCCTCAACCACCGAGACGAAATCGCACGCCAGCCCGCTCCTACCCAGCAATGCGTCAGCCGTAGGAGCGGGCTGGCGCGCGATTCCCAACCCGGCATTCCACCCCCCGGAACCTCCGCCGCCCGACGCCCAACGCCCACCCGCCAGTGTAACCATTATGGTTACACTTTTGTCCGCGGACCACTTCCGCCGTCGCCACGCCGGTATATTTTCTTGCCGTCCCATCTGTTCTACTACTACTAGAACAGTTGATGCTGCCTTTTACCGTTGAGATCAAGCCGGGGCTACCGATCGCCGAGCAGGTGATTCATGCGGTGAAAAAGGCGGTGCTGACCGGGCAACTGAAGGCCGGAGACCCGTTTGTCTCCGTGCGGCAACTCAGCACTGCCCTCCGCATCAACCCCAACACTGCGCACAAAATCGTCGGCGCCCTCAAGGCCGAAGGCGTGCTCATCACCACCCCCGCCGTGGGCACGACTGTCGGCACTCCCCCCGCTGGCAGTCGCGCCGACAAAGCAGCCGTGCTCGGTCCCGATCTCGAACACCTCGTGGTCGAGGCACGTCGCCTCGGCCTCAAACTCACCGACGTCCAAAAAGCCCTGCTCACGCACTGGGAACGGCTCGGCGGCGACGCCTCTGCATAGACCACCCCACTTCCATGAACGCGATCGAAACCACCGGACTCACCCGCCGCTTCTGGCGTCACACCGCCGTCGACCACATCGATCTGACCGTGCCCACCGGCACCGTAAACGTCCTCATCGGAGCCAACGGGGCCGGAAAAACGACGTTGCTGAAAACGATGCTCAATCTCCTGCCGCCATCCGCTGGTCACGCCCGCGTCTTGGGCACCGACAGTCGGCGACTGGCGCCCGCCGAGCTTCGGCGTATCGGCTACGTCTCGGAAAATCAAAAACCACCCGACCATCTCACCGTCGCCGGTCTCATGGCCTACTGGCGTCCGCTCTATCCCCAGTGGGACCGCACGCTGGAGGCAAAGTTGCTGCGCAACTTCGACCTGCCGCTCGATCGCAAGCTCGGACAACTCTCCCGCGGCATGGCCATGAAAGCCGCACTCGCGAGCGTATTGGCCTATCGTCCGGAACTGCTGGTTTTGGATGAGCCCTTCAGCGGGCTCGACCCCTTGACGCGCGATCAACTCGTCGAAGGCATGCTTGATCTCGTATCGCGGGAAGGCTGCACCGTGCTGGTTTCATCGCACGAGATTGCCGAAGTCGAAACCTTGGCTGATCGCTTGATTCTCCTCGACCACGGCCACCTGAAGCTAACCGAAACCGCCGACGCCCTGCGCGCACGTTTCCGCCAGGTCGAGGTATCCGGCACCTCCGTTTCCGTGCCAGCTCGGGTCTGGCAAATGAAACGAGAAGGGACTTTTACGCGCTACATCGACCCACAGTTCGATCTGCACACCACGCCCGCGGGAGCCAGAGTAACCCCACTGCCGTTGCGTGAAATCTTCATCGCCCTCCTCCGCCAACATTCAACCACACGGCCAACCGGTGCCATTGCATCATGACCTCGTTCATAACCGCTTTTCGTCAGGATTTTCTCGCGATCCGCTGGGCACTTGGATCTTGGGTGATCGGTTTGGTCGTGCTGCAACAACTCACGAATCAGTCTGCGGCGGAGAGCCGTCTCGGCACTTATGCGATTGTTTTCACACTTTTCACATTGGTCGTGTCAGGATTCACAATTTTCACCCGCATCGTATTCAATCACCCGCCCGTCGACGATCGAGGGGCATGGCGCACTCGCCCTTTCAAGGGGTCCTTCATAGGTATCGAGAAATTGGTGACATGTTCTGTCGCGATCTTAGGGCCATTGCTGTGGTTCGGTTGGAGCTCTCGTTTGAACGGGTTCCACTCGAGACTGTTCAATTTTTCCGCTGATACGTTTACTTCACCCCATCTGCTGGTGCCCGCGATGATCATCGCACTCTATGTCGCGAGTTTGTGCCGCTCCACTAAAACATTGGCCATCACGGGCATGGCTTTGGGGAGCCTGGTGGTTGTGGGCGGGTATCTCCATCATTGGGTTCTGCTACGCCTGGCGTTGCTCACCTACAGCGCAACGGGACTGTGGCTCGCCAAGGTCATTCTATGCGTGGGGCTGGGCACACTGATGATCCGGCAATACGTTCGTCAGAACACGACGGTGCATGCTTTCGCCGGAGTGGCGGTGCTGCTCGCCGTGGGTCTCGTCAGTCTGGCGATGCCGAATCCCCACCGAACCATTCCCGTTCTCTTTGCATCCGGGGAGTCGGTCCAAGTCGAGTCCGTGACCGTATTTCCAGCCGATCAATCTCCGCCCGCACACCCTTTCGCGGCGCAGGACGCCTATTGGCGCGAACAAGGCCACCCGCCACGAATCGCAACTCCGATGATCGCAAGGGTGCGACTGGACGGATTCGACCCAGGACACCTCTGGCGCTTGCATTCGTGGAATTTCAACTCGAGTGGCCGCGGGCACCGATATTGGCCCCCGAGTCTCGTCGGAGCGGGGCTGTTTCCACTTTCAACGGTGGCGAACCAAATTGGTTTGCAGGGCTATAGATTCCAGGAAGGCGAAAACACCAGCATGAACATCGTCTTTGAACGCTTGAGCCATGACGACGCCCCCTCCGTCCCGCCACCTGCCCGTGTATTTCACTTTAGCGTGCAGCGCCTGAAGCTTCGCCGCGTGGGCGAGGCTCCATTGCACGTCGACCGCTCATCGCTCCATGCCACCAATACCGGGCTGGAAATCCTGCAAATCGATCCCGATCAAGGTTGGTTCGTTGCTCGATTCAGTAATCCCGATTTCGAAAACCGGAGGATCACCTTGGGCTGGGACCGCGCAACTGAGCCGTTGCTCGTGGCCGTCAATGACGCCACCCAGGACGCCACCATCGTGCGCCCGCTTCCGCCCACGATGGCCGAACTTCGCGCACGCACCCCCGATTCCCCTCAACGTTTCACCCTGCCAAACCTCCCCGGCGACATCCGCATCATTGCCATCATTGGCGACGTCACCGGTGCGCTCTACCTGCCAAGTTCGGTGGCAAAACCCTCCGACTAACGCTGCATGCGATTGGACGCGCGAACGATTCTGCGCAGGCTGCCGGTATGCAACTGACCGGGATTCATCACTTGACCGCCGTGACGGCGAATGCGGCCGCCAACCACGCGTTTTATACGCAGGTGCTCGGACTGCGACTGGTTAAGAAAACCGTCAACCAGGACGACGTTTCGGCCTACCATTTGTTCTATGCCGATGGAGTCGCTTCGCCAGGCTCGGACCTGACGTTCTTCGACTGGCCGGTCGGTCCCGAACGTCGCGGCGCGCACAGTGTCTCGCACACCGGGTTGCGCGTCGGCTCGACTGCATCACTCGCCTGGTGGAAGTCCCACCTCGATTCGCAGGACCTAACCGTCGGCGAGGTGCACGAGCGCGACGGCCGCACGACGCTCGATTTTGAAGACCCGGAAGGCCAACGCTTCGCGCTCGTCGTCGATGACGGCGGCGCACCCGATCATCCGTGGGAAAAAAGTCCCGTGCCGACCGCTCACCAAATTCGCGGCCTTGGTCCCATCACCTTGTGCGTGCCGACCCTGGAGCGCAGCTTGCCGGTGCTGACCACGGTCATGGGGCTGCGGGAAGAGCGCACGTATGCGATTCCCGGCATGGGCGAGGACGCCGCGCCGATCACGGTGCATGTGTTCGCCATGGGCGCCGGCGGTCCCGCCGCCGAACTGCATGTGGCCGTCGATCCCAGCGCCCCCACGCATCGCCAAGGCGCGGGCGGCGTGCACCACGTCGCCTTCCGCACGCCCAACTTCGACGAGTATGCGAACTGGCATAAAAAGCTCGTCGACTCCGGCTACCCCAACAGCGGGCCGATCGATCGGTTTTATTTTCGCAGTCTCTACTTCCGTGAGCCCAACGGCATCCTTTTCGAGATCGCCACCGACGGTCCCGGCTTCGCCGCCGACGAACCGATGGAGACCCTCGGTGAATCACTCGCCCTGCCGCCGTTTCTTGAAAAGCGGCGCGCCGAAATCGAAGCCGAACTCAAGCCTCTGTAGCGCGACCGCCGGTGGCGCTAAATCGCGGCCCCGGCAACGGTCGCGCTTTCCTCGTCGCCCAGGCAGGTGGCGACGAGCCGGGCGGTTTTGATCCAATCGTGATCCCGCGGCACCGTGCGCTTGATGCCGGCCACTTTGCCCAGTGGCACCGGCACGCAGTCAGTGCCTTTGACCCCGACCATCACGTTGTATTTCCGGTGCGCGAGCAGGTGTCCCGCCATCGTGCCCAAACGGGTGCACAACAACCGGTCGAAAGCGGACGGCGGACCACCGCGCTGGACATGTCCGAGCGAGGTCACGCGCGCTTCGACCCCGGTGCGTTGCTGAATCTCGCGTGCCACCCGACTCGCGGTGGCTTCCTGCACGAGATGCACCCCATCGACCGCCTGGTGCACCACTTCCTTGTCTTTGTCCCGCCGCTTGCGCGGCACGCTGCTCGCAGCGGCGGCCACTTCCTGCACCGAGCGAATGCCCTCCGCCACCGCGATGATGGAAAATCGTTTCCCGCTGTGCTGCCGCACCAAGAGGCTCCTCGCCACCGCATCGAGGTTATAGGGAATCTCGGGGATGAGAATCACGTCCGCGCCGCCGGCGATACCCGCGCCCAAACACAGCCAACCGGCATCGTGTCCCATAATTTCACATACAATAATACGGTGGTGGCTGGTCGCCGTGGTGTGCAGGCGATCGATCGCCTCCGTCGCGATCCCCATGGCGGAGTCGAAGCCAAACGTGATGTCCGTTTCCGCCACGTCATTGTCGATCGTCTTGGGCAACACCATGACATTGATCCCGCCCTGCTGGTGCAGCCGGTAGGCGTTCTTGGCGGTGCCGTTGCCGCCCAGACAGACCAGACAGTCAAGGTTGAGCGCATGGTAATTGTCCACCGTCACCTGCGTCATGTTCATGACCTTGTTGCCCATCGGCATCTTGTGCGGTTTGTCCCGACTACTGCCGAGCAAGGTGCCGCCCTGCGTGAGGATTCCGCTCACCATGCGGTTATCAAGTTCGACGAATCGATTTTCCACGAGACCGCGGAATCCGTCCTGAATGCCGATCACGCGCAACCCATAGTGCATCGCCGCCTTGGCCACCCCTCTAATGACCGCATTGAGCCCGGGGCAATCCCCTCCGGCGGTGAGAATACCAATCGTGCCTGGTCGTTCGTTGGCCATGAATGAAAGTGTAGGTCGTTCCCAGGGTTTCGGCGAGCCTCCGGTCGCTCCGAAAGCAACAATTTTCTCCGCCATCATTTGCGCGACCCCTCGCGACCGTTCACTCAATAATTATCGTTTTTCAATAATTTCGGATTGACCAACAAGCTTGTTATTATTGTTTATCAATAATCATGAGTTTTTCATCCCGTTCATCCCTGCCCAAACTGGCTGCCACCTTGGACGTTTTTTTGTGCTTCTTATTGGGGCTGCTGGCACTCGCCGCTTTTTTCATGACCGTTACCACCGGCTATCACCTGATCACGGGGAAAGCGCCGGCGGTGAACGGCTACGAGATCAAGCTCACGACGAGCGTGCCTCCGCTAACCCTCCAGTCCGCCACCGGAGAACCTGTCGAGATCGAGATTGAATCAGCCACTGCCATCATCCCGCTCTACCAAGCCGCACCGAGTCTCCAGGTCGTGAGTATTTTCGGCATCTTCATTTTGTTTGGTCTCGTCGCGTGCGGACTGATTCAGGTGCGTCGCTTTCTGGGCAGTATCAAGACCGGTCAACCGTTCGTCGCAGCCAACGCCCAACGTTTGCGCAATCTTGCCTGGATCATCGTAGCCGGGGGGTTAGTCGACCCGATCATCTATGGTCTGACCGGGGCCTTGGCGCACCAGAGTTTCCCTGATTTTGCTTTCCGGCTCTCATTGGCCGGCCCCTTCAACGCCTTCTTTTACGGTGTCATCATCTTCATCATCGCCGAGGTCTTCAAAATCGGCGTGCAGATGAAGGAAGAGCAGGACCTCACCGTCTAAGGATCTGGCCATGCCTATTCGCATCCATCTTGACCGCCTGTTGACCGAGCGCGGGCTCACCCAAAAGGAGCTGTCTGAACGCGTCGGCATCACTCCGGCCAATCTCAACATCTTCACCACCGGCAAAGCCAAGGCGGTGCGCTTCTCGACCCTCGAAGCCATCTGCCGCGAACTCGACTGCCAGCCCGGCGACCTGTTGCGCTGGGAAGAATGAGCGCCCAGCAGAGTCGACCCTATTTCGTTTTTACAGGAGGAAACAGAGGAAAACAGAGCCGAGTGCACGAACTCCAGAGACCCGCAGGCTGACGGCTTCGTTCTCTTCGTTACCTTCTGTAAAACAAACCGCGCTCCACCCTATCGCGGTTCCGGCGTATTGATTTGTCCACTACGATGGGTGTATTCCATCAACTCAATGCGATTGCCGTCGGGGTCGGTGATCCAGCACTGGTCGGAATTGTCGATGCCGCGCTTCACCGCGCCGACTTCCACGCCGCGACTGATGAGCAGATCGCGCACGTCGTTGATGGCGGTGACTTCGAGGCAGAAGTGGCTGTATTGATTGCCTTGGTGCAGCGGCTCCGTGTTGCCACCCCACACCGCCGCCGCCCGGTGCTGGTCGAACATTTCGATAAAGGTGGTGTCACCGCACGCCATATAGGCACCGAACTTTTCCCCGGCGTCGTTGCGGAAATAGAACTGCAGCGTGAACCCCAGTTTATCGGCGTAAAATGCCACCTGGCGTTCGAGGTCGTTGGTGATGAGACAGACGTGGGCGAGTTTGCGAAACATGGGGCAATCAGGATGAAGGGTGGAGATTCTGCAGGGTGAGATTCCCCCTACGCCAGACCGAGTTTGGCCAGCAGTTCGGCCGGCGGTTCGGGTTGGGTGGCTAACGGCACATTACCGAGGTAACCGACGTCTTTCATGCCTTCGGGCGTGGTATAGAAACCTCCCGCCGTCAGGTCGCGAAAGCGGCGGAAGAAATTCTGCGCCTTGCGTTCGACTCGCGCCTCGTCCGACAGCGCCGCTTCGGCCGTCTCATCAAGCCGTTCCATTTTGCTGAGCCGATCGCAGAGTCGGGCCTGCGGGTTGATCCGCAGGTCGGCAAATTTGGCCTTGTAGCGCTCCTCGGCGATGGCATCGAGCTGCGCGAGGCCTTCAATGATCGTGGTGCGATCGCCCGCCTGCCCCGGATAGGGCGAACTGATCCACTCATCGATGAAGTCGTGCACCTTCAGGTCGGCGGCGCTCGGTGAATTCGCATCGGCCGGGATGATCAATCCACACAACACCGCGGCGGTGCGGCGCTGATGTTCATCAAAGGTCAGGGGCCAAAGTTCGCCGGGTTGGTAGTCGCGAGTGAGATCAGGATCCGAACCATAGCCTTCTCCATCGTAATAATTGGCAATGGTCACGCCAGGCTCGGCGGCTGGCGTCGTTTGTCCAAAGGCACGTGGCAATAAAGCGGCACTGGCGGCGGCGGTGGCCATCCACTTAAGAGCAGTGCGACGATCAAGACGTTCAGAAAGTGGAGAAGTCATGGAGAGAATGAAACGAGGTTAACCACCAAAAACACGAAAGGGTATTTTCAGCATGAGTGGTTCCAGTGGATGCGGGGAAGGGGTAACAGAAAATCGTGTTATCGTTGGAGGACGGACGGCTTTCGTGTGGTTCGTGTATTTCGTGGTTCCTCCGCCGCTCAGATATTGCCCTTGGCCAGTTCGCCGAGGAGGTGGTCGGCGGAGCGCCAGGCGAGGGCCATGATGGTGAGGGTCGGGTTTTTGTCGGCGTTGGACGGGAACGGCGCGCCGTCAGTCAGGTAGAGATTGGGCACATCCCACGTGGCTCCCCATTGATTGGTCACCGATTTCCGGCGGTCCTCGCCCATGATCGCGCCGCCGACTTCGTGAATGATTTCGCCGCCGGCCTTAATGGCCTCCCGCCGCGGCACGTCGGGACTGCCGTAGAGCACTTTGCCCCCACACTCCTCGACGATGGCGGAGAACGTGCGCTGCATGTGTGCCACTTGATTGAGTTCGTGGTCCGACCATTCCCAATAAAAACGCAGCACCGGGATGCCCCACTTGTCCTGCACCTTGGGGTCGATTTCACAGTAGGAACCTTCGTTGGGAATCATCTCGCCGCGACCGGCCATGTGCACGAAAGAGCCATGGTAACGGCGCACGTCTTCTTTGAATTTTCCGCCCCAACTGCCACCGCCGTTGAACCGGTCGAGGCCCGCGCCGGTGCCGACATTGGGCATGCCTTTGGCCGATCCGATTTCGATGTGGTAGCCCCGGGCAAAGTCGAGCTTGCCGGCCAGTTGTTCCTTATACTGCCACCACGGTGAATAAACGTGCAGTCCGCCCGCGCCGTCTTCGTTGAGCGGGGGCAGGTTTTCCAGCAACGGTGTCTGGCCGCCGACGGAGGCCCCCACCGTATCCATTAAATACTTACCCACCAAACCCGTCGAATTCGCCACGCCCTGCGGGAACTGCTTCGATTTGGAATTGAGCATGATGCGCACGGTCGAGGCCGCACTCGCCGCCAGCACCACCGCCCGTGCTTTGACGCGGTGCTCCATGCCGGTGGTTTTGTCGATGTAGAGGACGCCCTCCGCCCGGCCGCTTTCGCCGATGATCACCTCTCGCACCATGGCGTTGGCCACGATGTCGAGATTGCCCGTCGCGAGCGCCGGTGGCAGGTGCACCGTCGTCGACTGGTAATTGGCTTTGATCGAACAACCGCGTCCGCAACTGGTCGCCCAAAAACAGGCGGCGCGCGCATTCATGGCGTCACGCAAGACGCGCTGCGCCTTGGGGTTGTTGGGATGCAGTTTCGGTGGGATGTTGGTCGCATCCTGCCGCTGCGTCAGCACGGCCCGATGGCCCGCGACCACGGGCACGCCGAGTCGACCGGCGCGCTGTTGCACGAGGCGCTCACCCACGCGGGGTTTCGGCGCCGGCATCAACGTGCCGGGTTTGGAATTGGGCGTGTTTTCGAGCCCGTCGTTATCCCCGTAAACGCCAATCAGGAGCTCAACCTTTTCGTAGTAGGGTTCGAGGTCGTCGTAGCCGAGCGGCCAGTCGAATCCGAGACCGTCGCGCGAGTAGGGTTTGAAATCGTAGGGACCGTTGCGAAAGGAAAGCCGTCCCCAGTGATTGGTGCGACCGCCCATCATCCGCGTCCGCCACCACATGAATTGATTTTCGCGACCGGGGCTGGCGCGCACATACGGCTCGCCCGGAGAGGTCCAACCGCCGTCGATGGTGGCATCGAAAAATCCAAACGGTTTGTCCGGCGTGCTGGACCCACGCAGCGGCGACTTGTGTCCGGTTTGAAACATGGGCGTCTCGGTGACCGGATCGTAGTCCCGCCCGGCCTCGAGCATGAGCACCTTCACCCCTTCCATGGCGAGCGTGTAGGCGGTCTGACCGCCGCCGGCCCCGGAGCCGACCACGATCACATCATATTCCGGTTTGGTTTTGCTGCTGGTGATGGTCGGCATGGTGGGAGCGGTTCGAGGTTCAGAGATCGAGGCCGTTCAGGTAGGCAATGCTCTGCGGAATATTGGCGAGCGGATCGGGCGATTCATCCTCGATGAAGAAGTGCTGCACCCCGTGCGATTTCGCCACGGCGATGAGTTCCGGCCAGTCGACTTGGCCCGTGCCGACGATCACTTTGTCCTCCTTGGGCGCGCCACCATTGGCGAAGCCGGTGGCGGCTCCCTTGCGAATGTCCTTCACGTGCAGGCCCATCCAGCGGTTGGGATATTTGTTGAGCAGGGTCACGGGATCAGCGCCGCCGTGCACGACCCAGAAGACGTCCATTTCGAAGTAAACGTGATGACCGGCGGTGCCAGCCACGAGTTCGTCGAACGGCGTATCACCGGCGAGTTTGCCCGCACCGAATTCGTAGCCATGCGGATGATAACCGAACTTGATGCCGGCGGCGTGAAACGCATCCCCCCATTTGTTGAAAAGCGCGATCGAGGTGGCGACGTCCTCGGCGTCAAAATCGCCTTCGTGCGGAATCCATGGCAGAATGGCGTAACCCACGCCGAGAGTTTTGACCTCGTTGAGCACCGCCGCGAAGTCCTCCTTTAGCGCATTGTATTGCACGTGGGAACTGACCGCTTTGAGACCACGTTTTTCGAGCTCGGCGCGAAACTGCCCTGGCGTCATCCGTGCGGTGCCGGCGGTCTCGACTTCGGTAATACCGTAGCCGGCGACCATATCCATGGCCGCAAACGGATCCTGGAGAAAACTCCCCCGCACACTGTAAAGTTGCAGACCAATCTGCTCGGAGAGCGGTGCCGAATCTTCGTGGGGATGAGCGGGAGCGGTTGAAGCCACCGCCAACGCGGCGATAGCGAGCAAAAGACGAGAACGAAACGTCATAAGGGTAGGCATTATGGGGTAGAACAAGGAAGCCATCGGTGCTGCCCTTGCAGAAGCAATGGAGCACCCGGCTCGCGACGTGGCCAGCATCGTCGGAATCAATGTTGAGCCGCAACGTCTATCGAATCGATCGAGGGCTTGCATCATCGATCACGAGCGTGGGCTCGCCCTCGCCGCAATCTTGGCCTCAATGGGAGATTCGTGCAGTTGCTTCATATTTACGTTTCTCCCGGCCACAATTACTTCGGCCACCACGGTAAGCCCGCCGGTCAGCATCCGACGTCCGAAGTCGAGGCGGTGGAGTGTGTCGCTGGCAGCGGTCTGCGCGGCGATCGCTTCTTCGATTTCAAGGACGACTACAAGGGGCAGGTCACCTTCTTTGCCGCCGAAGTGTTTGAGGCCATGTGCGCCCGCCTCGCCGTCTTTGACCGGTCCCCCGCCGTGCTGCGCCGCAATATCATCACCCAGGGCGTCGATCTCAACACCCTCATCGGCACCGAATTCGAGGTGCAGGGCATTCGTTTCCGCGGGGTGACCGAATGCACGCCGTGCTACTGGATGGACCAAGCCTTCGGCCCCGGAGCGGAGGCGTTCCTCAAAGGTCGCGGTGGCTTACGCGCTAAGATTCTCACCAGCGGCACCCTGTGCCGAAACGCCATAGCCGCAGCCCCCGCCGGCGTCTAAATGCGACCTATTTAGGCCGCCCCCTGGGCGCGCTTGGTCAGGGCGATGGGGTGCGCTCCAACGTGGCGAGGAACGCGTCGCGCAGCGCTGGAGCACGTTTACTGCTCAGCACAAAAAACAATTCGTTGGGCCGCGGGCCTCGCCGGAAATAACTGTAACGCTCCATCCGCTCGGACGCCGCCGCGTCGCGCGCGACCCCATCGTAACTGATCTCGAAGTCGCGCAAATCATGCATCGCTTCCAACGCGATCAGCTTGCGCCGCTGATCCTCCGGCGAAAGCGCATGCGAATAAATGCGATCAAAAAACAGGTCCCCCTCGGTCCACGACGGCAGTCCAGTATGGGCGTCACGATCGCCCAGCGGCCACGCTTCTTCTTCCCGGTTGTGATTCGTATACAGGAGGAGTTCACACCGTCCGCCCCACTGCTCCAGCGCATCAATCAAGGCAATCGTCGTGAATTGGTGATCGGCGTGATTGTCCAACAGCGGATGCGGCGCGACAATCACGGTCGGTTGCACCCGCCGCAACTCCCACAACAGGTCGGCCACCAGTCCCTGCCAAGTCGGATCCAACGGCCGCTCCCGCAGGGCCGCGTCCGTGTTGAATCCGCGGTAGTAACCCGACTCGGGAATCTCGGCCACAAGCGGCGGCACAGTCTCCGCTGGAGCCGCGTGCATGCGCGCCAAAGTCGCATCGTAAAATCCCAGGTTGCGCGCCTTGCCGGGCAGCACCCCACCGTAAAAGGGCACACTGATACTGTCCCAGGTGCGGATCCACCCCTTCACCCGAAAATGCTCGCCTGCGTCGGGATACAAGACCGCGAAGTTTTCCCCGCCCGCATCGCCCGCCGTGACCGTGATGACGTCCGCCTGCGTCTGCTGATAAATGCCAAAGGCCGCGATCTCGGCATCGTCCGGATGCGGCGCCACCACCATTACCTTCGCGCGAACCAGACGGGGATTGGGATACCAAAAAATCGTCGCCCGCCCGGCTTCGATTTCGAGTCCCGACGTCTCCACTTCGAGCTGCGCGGGCTTCTGGTCCCTGGTTAGAAACGGCGATACATCCAGAAAACGCCGCCCGCGCGCGCCCACCTCAAACACGTGCCGCACTTCGCGCCCGACCCCGCGGAGCACAATCTCCGGTGCCCCCTCGTCCGACGCGACCACCTTGACCTCCAACCACGCGGAGCCGGGCGCCGACAATCCGGTGGGCCAAGTCATGGCGTCGGCCGTGAGTTCCGCCTCAAAAAGCTGCGCCCCCGTGCCCACGAAGCTGTAACCGTAGTCCGACGCAGCGTCGAATTGCGGACGGGCCGCGACCAGCCCGAACGCACTCAAGGTAAACATCAGAACGACGGCCAACGGGCGCCATCGGAGAGGGAACTCGGGGGTAACGAGCAGAGGCAACATGCTGATTATTCCGCCGTCTCACCACGCCCTAGGCAAGCATGCTCGGGTCCTTTAATCCGCGTGAAGGTTGACAAACCGGTATCGTCATTTCTGTTATTCCGCAAATACAGAAACAATGACCGTATTAACCTCCATTTCTGAAGCGTCACTCGTCCTGCCCGCCCGCCTCATTACTGCGCTCGCCGACCCCGCCCGTCTGCGCATTCTCAATCTCATCCGGCACGGCGGTGAGGTCTGCAACTGCCAGATCGGACCGGTCACAGGTTACATTCCGTCGAAGATTTCCCGCCATCTGACGTTGTTAAAACAAGCCGGACTGCTCACGGAGCGACGCGAGGGCACGTTCATCCACTATCAACTCGCGCGCCACGCTGATGCCATTAACCGCCAGCTGCTGACTTTGCTCGATGCCATCGCCACCGCAGACCCCTGTTTGCAAGCCGATCGCGCGAGTCTCGATGCGCACCGCTGCTGCTGAGCCCGCCGAATTCAAGCCATGCTCTCTCCGATCATTGCTTTCTCCCTGTTCCGGCCGTTCGAGTGGGCGGCCCAAGAGTTCGTGCAACTCATCGGCCTGTCGCCGGACTCCCCCTGGGGCGCGGCCTTGGCATTTTTCTTCTACGAAATTGCCAAGGTCAGCATCCTGATTTTCGCCATTTCCTGGGTCATGGCGCTCGTGCGTCGCGCGCTGCCGATCGAGGCCATGCGCCGTTGGTTGCAGACGCCGATCGGTCGCATTCTCGGCTATCCCGGCGCGGCGGCGTTTGGCGCGCTCACTCCGTTTTGCTCCTGTTCATCGGTGCCGCTGTTCATCGGCTTCATCGAGGCGCGCCTGCCCATCGGCATCGCCCTCGCTTTTCTGATCACCTCACCGCTGGTCAACGAGATCATCGTGGCGCTGTTCATCGCGAGTTTCGGGTGGAAGGTGGCCGTCATCTACATGGCCGCGGGCATGACTTTGGGCGTGGTCGGCGGCTGGATTTTGCAACGACTGCGCGCCGAACGCTGGCTCACCGATTTCGCCCAGCGCAAAACCGCCAGAGTCAGCGCGCCCGCCGCCCCCATCGTCGTCACGGCGGCAGCCAGCAGCGGCGGATGTTGTGGCACGGGCCAATCACCGCCCGAACCGGACACCCCGGGTTGCGATTGCGAAACCTCAACCTCGTGCGGCGATGCTCAACCACCCGTGGAGTCGGCCATCGCCTTCGCCAACCACGAGGCCCGTGACATCTATGTCGGCGTGCTCCCCTACCTCGCCATCGCACTGCTTCTCGGCGCCGGCATTCACGGCTTCGTGCCCGAACACGCCCTCGCCGCGTGGTTTGCCACCGGACGTTGGTGGGACGTGCCCGCCGCCGTCGTTTTTGGATTTCCTCTCTATGCCAGTGCCAATGCCATCGTGCCGGTGCTCGAAACCCTCGTCGCCAAAGGCGTGCCCCTCGGCACCGGCATGGCGTTCATCATGGCGGCCGTGGGCGTGTCCGTGCCCGAGCTCATCATCCTCAAACGGGTTATGACCGTCCGTCTGATGATCGCCTTTTCCCTCACGGTCAGCGTCGGCGTGGTGCTCGTCGGCTTCCTGTTCAATTTCCTCTCCTAACCTCCCTCTATCGTATCCAAATGAATACTACTACAGCCCTCCTCGCCGCCCTTCGCAATCACCCCGACGCCGCGCTTCACATCATCCTACCCGACGACGATGTCGTCCCGGCCCACTTCCATGTGACCGAGATCGGTCGCGTGCAGAAAGACTTCATTGACTGCGGCGGCACCCCGCGCACCCAGGTGCATTGTCAGCTGCAACTCCTGGTCGCCAACGACACCGATCATCGCCTTACCGCGGGCAAACTCGCCAAAATTTTTGACGCCAGCGCCGCCATCCTGCGCGGCGACGAGCTCCCGATCGTGATCGAGCACGAGGATTGCCGCACCATCGCCTTTCCGCTCCGCGACCTCACCGCGACCGATGAACAAATTACGTTCCGCCTCGATCTGCCGCACCCCGCGTGCCTCGCCGCCGATGCCTGCGGCTTGAGCCCGGAGGAAGCGGGTGTCGCTCCCGCCGGTGGTAGCTGCTGCACCCCCGGTTCCGGCTGCTGCTAACTTGGTTCGCCACCTCTCGAACGCTCCCAATTCTCATAAAATGATTCCTCTCATCAGCTCCGGCACCGCCGGTCCTCTCGGCGTGCTGCACCTGCCCCGCCTGTGGCTCAAAACCCTGCTCAGCGCCGTCGACCAACTACCGCCCGGCTACAAGGACATCCGCGTCGGATTCGATTTCATGGTCCTCGAAGGACTCAAGATCGACCCCGACGCCGCCCGGTCGTTCATCGTCAACGAACGTCCCTCCTATCTCGGGTTCGAAGCGTGGATCAAAGCCCAACCCGGCGTCGATCTCACGCCCGCCAACATTGCCGAGGTCAATGCCGTGGTGACCACCCGCGAAAAGAGTGACCGCGCTCGGGCCGAGATTCTGGCCACTATCGGTCTACCCGACGACGGCACAATAAAAGACTCCATCCTGCTCAACGCCCTCGACGATTGGCACGCCGTCCACGCCGAGCTGACGAGCTGAACCTTTGCCGTGCTGACGCCGCGGGAAATGGAGAGGTTACCGCCTTCCGTTTCGATGTCCCATCGCGTTTTGCCAAAGCGTCGGTAGTCGCGGGCGGTCAAGGACGCAGGTGCAGGAAATCGAGGTGAGGAAAGCTCGAGAAATCGGAGTCGAAGGAGACAACGCGGGCACCGCCCGATGAGGCGACGGCGGCGATCCATCCGTCCGTCCAAAGATGGGCGGGGAAATCCGCGCGACGGCTCCAAAGTTGAAACTGACTCTCGGCGGCGAGAGAATCCTCGATGAAGCAAACCTCGGGCAGCGCGGCGAAGGTATGGTAGGCGTCCCATGCCTCGAGAGCGGTGAACGGCGCGGCGCGCATCACGCGGGAATTGGTGAGCAAGCGTAGAAGGCCGAGCATGGTCGCACGGCAAAAGGCGATGTCGTGGGAGGCCTCCTGCTCCCAATAACGGCGAGCGCGGATGTGGTGCTCGTGGTCCGAATCAATCAAGGCCAGCCACAGATTGAGATCAGGGAGATCAATCTCGGCCATGGGCGTCCTCGGCAACGAACAGTGCGTCGACTTCTCGATTGGATAGCGCGGGATGCCGGATGCCGGTGGCCTTCCGAATCACGGGTAAAGGACTGCGCGGGCGGGGCTCGGCGGGCACGCCACCACGTTGATCAAGCCCCGCTTGGAGGAGCTCCGTCACGAAGTCCTTCAATTTGACGCCACGCAGGGCGGATTGAGCCTTGAGCTCCCGAAAAAGCGGATCGGGCAGGTCCATGGTCGTTCGCATAAAAGCATATTTATGCGAAAATACGTCATCGGGTCAATGACACCGTAGGGGGGTAAAATGTAACCGACGAGAAATCTGAAAATGTTGGCCCACTCAGCATCGGGGCAGGTCTGGGCTGGGAGCGCCGACGTCCTCGTCGGCATTCAGTTCAATGCCCACAGAGACACCGACGCTCCCAGAGGCGCTGGACCAAGGCCAGGATTCGGGCCTGGCACATAGACCGGCGCTCACGGGGTTTCGGTGAATATAATCGATGGTCTTGCGGTAGTGGTTTTCGTCGCGGATGTAGCGATCCCAGTATTCTCGCATCCAAAGATTTTCCCGGGGACGTTAAGGCCCAGCTTGGCAGTGCGGGAGATAGCCCCGTGAATACCATTGGCGTGGCTTGGAGGGGCCGACGGGGACGTCGGCTCTCCCAGGCGTGCTCACATAGGAAACGGCTTGAACGGGAGGCTGGAGGACATGGAGGAAAAAGCGTAGCGCGGGGCGGTCCCGAAACGCACCGCGACGACTCGGTCAAAATCGGCACGACTAATATGGTGCAAAACATCAGCCGACATTGTTTCTGCGACACGCATTTTCGAAGATCAGGAGACGCGCTTTCAGGTTAATTTAGCGGGCCACGCCATTAACGATCCGAACGAGACGCGAGGAGAAGACCGTCCGATCCGGGTCTGGGTTTATCCACGTCGATCTGTGGTCAAACCGCGCAGTCGACGACTGCCGCTCAGCGGCCGAACGCCGCCGCGCGCTTGGTGTGTTCCTGTTCCAAGCTGCCGCAGACGAGTTCGCACAGCTGGAAGATCGACGCATCGGCGATCGAGTAGAATACCTGCAACCCTTCCTTGCGGCGCTTCAAAATACCCGCGTTTGCGAGGTGTTGCAGATGACGCGACACGTTGGCCTGCGTGCCTGCGCTTAGCTCCACCAGCGTGTTCACCGGCTTCTCGCCATCGAACAGGGAATGAATGAGCCGCAACCGCATCGGTTCCGACAAGACGGCGAAGCGCCGAGCGATTTGCTCCAACGCTTCTTCGGATAAATTACGCGGCTTTGAGCCCATGGCCGCTACTGAGCAGATGCTTGACATACTGGCAACTATATGCACGTATGCTCATGTATTAGTTTTAAGTCAATTATGAAAACCGAGTCCTTCATCCGCATCTTCGCCGGCGTCTTCACCCTGATCAGTGTGGCCCTCGCCCACTTCGTCAGTCCGTGGTGGTTGCTCTTCACCTGTTTCATCGGGCTCAACCTCATCCAATCCGCCCTCACCGGCTTCTGCCCGCCGACCTTCGTTTTAAACAAACTCGGTTGGATTCGCGCCGACGGCACCATCGCGTGGGGTGGCGACAAGCAGGTTTCCTGATGCGCGCTTTCACGTTCATCCTCATCGGAGCGGCCGTCGCCACCACACCCACCTTGGCCGCCGAATCACCGTGGACACTCACATCCGCTCTCGCCGAGGCCCGTGCGCATAGTCCGGAGGCGACCATGGCCGCCGCCCGGATCGAACGCGCCCAAGCGTTCATCGACCAAGCCAACGCGGGCCGCCTGCCCCAGCTTTCCCTCCGCGCCGGCTACACCCAAACCAACAACCCGATGATGGCTTTCGGCTCCATCCTCAACCAGGGCGCGTTCACCAATACCATCGATTTCAACGCCCCCGGCCAGGTCGACAATTTCAACCTCACCGGCACCGCCACCTACGCGCTCTACAACGGGGGCCGCACCAACGCCGCCATCGCCGGTGCCCGCGCCGCCGCCACCGCATCCGCTCACGATCAAGCGACCGCTTTTGCCCGGCTCGATGTCGCCGTGCTGCGCGCCTATTTCAACATCCGCTCCGGCCGCGAGGGGCTGGCCGCCCTCGACGCCGCCGTGACCGCGCTGGAAGCATCGCACCGCATCGCGACCCTTCGCTTTGAAGCCGGCCAACTCCTCAAGACCGAGCTGCTCAACCTCGACGTGCAACTCGCCCAAACCCGCGAGCAACAGCTCGCCGGACGCCAACAGGTGGAACTCGCCGAACGCCAATTCCTCTATCTCCTCGGTCGCCGCCCCACCGGTCCCGTCACCCTCGCTCCGACCGATCCCGCCATCACCGCGCTCTCTGCTCCCGCCGACGCCGAGCCGGCCTCCCGCCCGGAGCTCGACGCCATGGCCGCCCGCCTCGATGCCGCCAACGAAAACCTCGATGCCTCCCGCGCCGACGCCCGTCCCTCCGTCCGCGCTTTCGCTTCCTACCAACTCGATCATGGCTGGCGTCTCGACGGCAGTGGCGACAGCTGGATGACCGGCCTTCAAGCCGAGTGGAATCTCTTCGACGGCAAGGCCACCGCCGGTCGTATCCGCGCCGCCCGCGCCCAACTCACCGAAGCCGAGGCCGCCACGCGCCAACTCGAACTGGCGGTGCAACTCGAGCTCGAACAAACTCGCCTCGCCCACGATCTCGCCGTCGCCCAACTCGAGGTCACCGCCACCCTCGTCGCCCAAGCCGAGGAAGCCGCGACCATTTCCCGCGCCCGCTTCGAAGCGGGTTCGCTGCTTTCCGCCGAGCTCATCGGCGTCGAAACCCGTCTCACTTCCACCCGCGTGCGTCGCGCCGTGGCCGCCGCCACCGAACGCATCGCCGTCGCCGAGCTCCGCCGCGCCGCCGGCCTCCCCCTTTTGCCCTGATCCTCCCCTTCCCCTTTTCGCCATGCACCGACCCTCTCCCATTTTAACCACCATCGGCGTCATCGCCGCGCTCTTGATGCTGAGCGCCTGCAGCAAACCCGCATCGACCGCCGCCAACGCCCCCGCCTTGCCCGCGATGGAGGTCGAGGTCGCCACCGTCACTGCCACCACCGATCATCAGGAGCGTCATCTCCCCGGCACCGTGCAAGCCGTCGCGCGCGCCACCGTTTCCGCCCAAACCATGGGCACCGTCGACCGCGCCCCGATCGCCATCGGCCAGACCGTCACCGCCGGACAGACCCTCGTCACACTCTCCGCCACCGAGCTCAACGCCCGCGTCGCTCAGGCCCGCGCCGCCCTCGACCAGGCCACCCGCGACCATCAACGCGAAGCTGACCTGCTCACCCGCGGTGCCTCCACCGCCGAAACCGTGCGTGCGCTCGAGGATCAGCGTCGCATGGTCGCCGCCGCTCTCGACGCCGTCTCCGCGCAACTCGCCCACACCACCGTCGTCGCTCCCTTCGACGGCGTGATCACGCAACGCTTGGTCGAGTCCGGCGACTTCGCTGCTCCCGGCACCCCGTTGTTCACCATCGAGGGCTCCGACCTCGAGGTCGAAGTGGCGGTCCCCGAATCCCTGCGATCCCTAACCGTCGGCGATCCCGTCACCGTCGAAGCCGACTTCGTCCCCTACGCCGGCACCGTCCGCGAAGCTTCCCCCGCCGCCAACGCCGCAACGCGTTCGCGGCTGGTGCGTATTTTGATCAACGCAGCCGCGCCATTGCGCGCCGGGCAATTCGTGCGCGTGCGCTGGCCCGATACCACCGTGCCCACCCTCACCATCCCGGCCAGCGCCGTCACCACCTTCGGCCAGATGCAACGCGTGTTCGTCGTCGCCGACGGTCACGCCGTGCTGCGCCTCGTCAAGACCGGCCACACCACCGAAGGCGTCACCACCGTGCTCGCCGGACTCAACGCCGGTGAAACCGTCGTGATCAACCCACCCGCTCCGTTGCGTGACGGACAATCGCTGCAGATTTCCCGATGAGCGACACCGACGACCAACCCACTCCCAAGACCGCGCCACGCTACGGCGTGACCGGACGACTCGCGGCGATCTTCATTGACTCAAAGCTCACGCCGATCGCCGTCATTGCGTCGATCCTGCTGGGCCTGTTTGCCGTGTTGCAACTCCCCCGCGAGGAGGAGCCGCAGATCAAGGTTCCCATGATCGACGTGCTCGTCGCCATGCCCGGCGCCACCCCCACCGAGGTCGAGAACCGCGTCACGCGTCCGATGGAAAAACTCCTCTGGGAAATCCCCGACGTCGAATACCTCTACTCCACCTCCGGTCCCGGCAACGCCCTCATCATCGCGCGCTTCGAGGTCGGCACCGATATCGAGGCAGCCCTCATCCGCCTGAACCAAAAACTTCAGACCAACTACGACGCCATTCCCGCCGGCGTGAGCACGCCGCTCATCAAGCCGCGCACCATCGACGACGTGCCCATTCTCGCGCTCACGCTCCATAGCGCGACGCAGGATCACCTCACGCTGCGCCGCCTCGGCGCCCAACTCGACGAAGCCGTAAAATCCGTCGATCAGGTCGCCGAGACCACGCTCATCGGCGGCGTCCGTCGCGCCGTGCGCGTCGCGCTTGATCCCGCCGCCCTCGCCGCTCACGGGCTCGATGTGGACTCCGTCGGCGCCGCCCTCCAGGCCGCCAACAGTGCGGCGCAGGCGGGGTCGCGACCTTTTGCCAATACCGAGATCCTGCTCGATATCGGAGCGTTTCTGCGCGACGCCACCGACGTCGCTGCCGTCGTGGTCGGCGTGCAGGACAACCACCCGGTTTACCTGCGCGACGTCGCCACCATCACCGACGGCGCCGAGGAACCCGCCAACTACGTGTTGCACGGCGCGCCCGGCACGCCTCTCGAAGCCGCCGTCACGCTGAGCGTGGCCAAGCGTCCCGGTGCCAACGCCATCGACGTCGTCGAGGATATCCTCACCAAGATCGACACCCTGCGCGGCACCTTGCTGCCCGCCGACGTCGAGCTGACCGTGACCCGCGACTACGGCCATACCGCGGCGGAAAAGAGCAACGAGCTGCTGCTGCACATGGGCATCGCCGTATTCGGCGTGGCCGTGCTCATCCTGTTTTTTCTCGGCTGGCGCGAATCCACTGTGGTGTTACTCGCCATCCCGTCGACCCTGGCGCTCACGTTGCTCGTGTTCTACCTTTATGGATACACGCTCAATCGCATCACGCTCTTCGCCTTGATCTTCTCGATCGGTATCCTGGTCGACGACGCGATTGTCGTGGTCGAAAATATCGTGCGCCACGTGCGCTTGCCGGGCGCTCGCCAAAAGCCGTTGCGTCAAGTCGCGCTGGAGGCGGTCGATGAAGTCGGCAACCCGACCGTGCTCGCGACGTGGGCCGTCATCGCGGCCATCCTGCCCATGGCCTTCGTGGGCGGATTGATGGGACCTTACATGCGGCCGATTCCGATCGGTTCGACCGCGGCCATGTTGTTCTCCTTGGTCATCGCTTTCACAATCACGCCGTGGGCCGCGTTGCGCGTGCTGCGCCGCCGTTTCGTGAAGGAAGAGGTGATGCCCGAAGCGGAACGCTCGGCCCTCACCTTCGAGGAAGGCCACGGCCATGGGCACGGCCACGGTGAGGCCGACTGGTCGACGCGCCTGTATCACCGCGTGATGGAGCCGCTGCTCGACAGCGCGTTCCACCGTTGGGCCTTTCTCGCCACCATCGTGGTGTTGCTGGCTGGATCGGCGGCGGTGGTGCTGTTCGGTTTCGTCGAGGTCAAGATGCTGCCGTTCGACAACAAGTCGGAGTTTCAGGTCATCATCGACACGCCGGAGGGCACCACCCTGGAACAGACGACGGCCATCGCCCAGGAAATGGCGGCCGCGATCCAGACCGCGCCCGAGGTCAGTGATTTCCAAATCTACGCCGGCACGGCCTCGCCGTTCAATTTCAACGGACTCGTGCGTCACTACTACATGCGGCGCGGACCCAACGTGGCCGACATCCAAGTCAACCTCGTGGGCAAGCATGACCGCGCCGACCAAAGCCACGACATCGCCAAACGCATCCGCCCGGCTCTCGCCGTCATTGCCCAAAAACATGGTGCCAATGTCGCCGTCGCCGAAGTGCCGCCCGGCCCGCCGGTGTTGCAAAGCCTCGTGGCCGAGATCTACGGCCCCGACGAGGAACAACGCGTCGCCCTCGCCCGCCAAGTGCGAGACGTCATGGCGGGCACCGAGGGCGTGGTGGACCTCGATTGGTATGTGGAAGATCCGCAATCCAAGGTGCGCTACGTGGTCGACAAGGAGAAGGCCGCCTTTCACGGCATCAGCACCGCCGCCATCGCGCGCACGTTGCGCTTCGCCGCGCGAAATCACCCCGTCGATCTGCTGCACCAACCCGACGAACGCGAGGACGTGAACATCTTGCTGGAGTTGCCCGATTCCGCTCGGACGACGCCCGAGGAATTGCTCGCGCTGCAAGTGCGTTCGGACCGTGATCCGTCCGCGCCGCTGGTGGCGTTGTCGGAACTCGTGCGCGTCGAACGCACCGCCGGCACGCGCAGCCTTTATCGCAAAAACCTGAAGCCCGTGACCTACGTGACCGCCGATGTCGCGGGCCTGGTGGAGAGTCCCGCCTACGCGTTGTTTGGCATCCACATGGACCTGCTCGACATCGATGCGCGCGACTACGGTGCCACCGATCCCGAACTCAATATCCTGCACCTCAACCTCCCGGATGACGACACCCAGCCCGCTCTCAAATGGGACGGCGAATGGCACATCACCTTGGAGGTATTCCGCGATCTCGGCATCGCCTTCGCCGCCGTGCTCATCCTCATCGCGATGCTCATGGTCGGCTGGTTCCGCAGCTACGTCACGCCGCTCGTGGTCATGGCCGCGATTCCGTTTTCGCTGATCGGCATCCTGCCCGCGCACTGGGCGATGGGCGCGTTTTTCACCGCGACCTCGATGATCGGCTTCATGGCCGGCGCGGGCATTGTGGTGCGCAACTCGATCATCCTCGTCGACTTCATCGAACTGCGCCGCGGCGACGGACTCGCCCTGCGCGACGCCGTGGTCGAAGCCGGTGCGGTGCGCTTTCGCCCCATGTTGCTCACCGCCTTAGCGGTCGTGGTCGGCGCAAGCGTCATCCTCGCCGACCCTATTTTCCAAGGCCTGGCGATCAGCCTCATGTTCGGCGAGATCGCCTCGCTCTTCATCAGCCGCATGGCCGTGCCCGTCCTCTACTTCATGGCCAACCAAAGCAAGGAGGTCACCTAACTCCCACTCGTCATGGCCCGCCTTACGTCAACGGTCGCCATCAGCTTCGCGATTCTGGTCTGCCTGCCTTTACCGGGCAAAAGCCAGAGACCCGACTACCTGGTCTACTTCATCGCCAAAGAGACGTTTGCATCCGTGCCGCTCCAAGCACCCGAATTGGAGAACAATCCCGCCACCCCCGCTAAACGGGAACTGGGCAAAATGCTGTTCTTCGATCCACGGCTTTCGCCCGATGGAACCTCCAGCTGCCACAGCTGCCACGACCTCACAGCGGGAGGCGCTTCCTCGAAGTCCGCTTCGTTCGGACACCACTGGCAAAAAGAACCGCGCAACGCTCCCACCGTGTTCAACGCGATTTTCAATACCGCCAAATTTTGGGACGGACGCTCCGCCGACCTCACCGCTCGGTCCGGGCATCCCGTTGAGGCTCGGCTGGAACTGGGCGATGATGCGGCTGTCGTGGTCGCCCGCCTTGGTTCGATTCCGGGCTATGTGCGCCGATTCGCCGCCGCCTTCCCCGACGACCCCGAACCGGTCAACCACCACAACATGGCCTTGGCGCTGGAGTGCTTCCAAGCGACTCTCATCACGTCCCGATCACGCTTCGACCGCTACCTCGATGGCGACGTGAAGGTGCTCAAGTCCAACGAGGAAGCCGGCTTGCGAGCCTTTACCCTGAAAGGCTGCACGATCTGCCACACTGGCGTAAACCTCGGTGGCGACAGCTACTACCCGTTCGGCGTTTTCGAGCAACCGCCCGTCGGGATCCGCCCTGAGGCCGACCGCGGTCGGTTCGCGGTGACCGCGTCCAAAAGCGACGACTACGTCTTTCGCGCCTCGCCGCTGCGTAACATCGCCCTCACCAGCCCCTACTTCCACTCGGGCCAGGTGGAAAGCCTGGAGGAAGCCGTGGCCATCATGAGCTCCAGCCAAATGGGCGGCACCCTCACCGATCAGGAGGTTTCTGACATCGTGGCCTTCCTTCAAACCCTCACCGGCCGACTCCCCACCATCGAGTCGCCTGCACTTCCTCCATCACCCTCCACACCTGCTCTCCGCTAAAACATCATGACTAAATCCCCCCTCATCACCAAACTCAACGACCAGCTTAACCGCGAGGTCTCCACGTTCCTCCGCTACATGCGTCAGGCCGCCGCGATCAAAGGCGCGTCGAATGAAAACGTGCGCTCCATGTATCTCGCCGAAGTCACCGACGAAGTGGGCCACGCCCAATACCTCGCCAATCAGATCGCGCATCTCGGCGGCACCCCGGAACTGGCCCCTGATTTGTCACCCATTCCGGCCACCGTCGACGCCATGCTCACCGCCGATATCGCGGCCGAAGGCGCCGACGTGGCAAACTACATCGAACTCGCCCACATGGCCGAGTCCGCCGGGCATTTCGCGCTCAAGCAAACCATGGAGGACCAAGCCGCCGACGAAGATCATCACCGCCAGGAGATGGCCCGCCTGCGCGGCTGAGCCGGCTCCTCACCACCGACCCACCCTCCAACGCCACCGTCATGTCCGCAATCGCTCCTCTCCAAATCGTCATTGTCGGCGGCGTTGCCGCCGGGGCCTCCGCCGCCGCCCGGGCTCGCCGGCTCGACGAGTTCGCTCACATCACGCTGCTCGAACGCGGTCCGGATGTCTCGTTCGCCAATTGCGGCCTGCCTTACTACATCGGCGGAGAAATCGGCGATCGCGCGGCCCTCGCCGTGCAAACCCCGACCACGTTGAAGCAGCTGCTCAACATCGAGGTGCGCACGTCGACAGCAGCCATCACCATCGATCGATCCAACAAACGCGTGCAGGTGCAATCCATCGCCGACGGCACCATCGCGTGGCTGCCCTACGACAAGCTCGTGCTCGCTCCCGGCGCGCAACCGCTGCGGCCACCACTCCCCGGCATCGATGATCCCCGCCTGCACACGCTTCGCAATCTTGGCGACATGGACCGCATCAAAGCCGCCGCCACCGCCCACGTCACGGTCATCGGAGCCGGCTTCATCGGCTTGGAAATGGCGGAACAGTTTCGCCACGCCGGCAAGGACGTCACGTTGGTGGAGCTTCAGCCGCAGGTGCTCCCGCAGCTCGACCAAGCCATGACCGGCCTGCTGGAGGACGAACTGCGTCGCCACGACATCACCCTCATTCTCGGCGACGGCATTGCCTCCTTCCACGACGCCGACGGCCGCCTCGGCTGCACCCTCGCCTCCGGACGCGTCGTCACCACCGATCTCGCGGTGCTCGCTCTCGGCGTGCGCCCCGACACCACCCTCGCCCGCGACGCGGGCCTGGTGCTCGGCCCACGCGGTCACATTAAAGTGGATACGTTTATGCGCAC
This sequence comes from Synoicihabitans lomoniglobus, assembly GCF_029023725.1. Classification (GTDB taxonomy): domain Bacteria; phylum Verrucomicrobiota; class Verrucomicrobiia; order Opitutales; family Opitutaceae; genus Actomonas; species Actomonas lomonigloba. The sequence continues at coordinate 5,363,590 of NZ_CP119075.1, read as the reverse complement.
CAGCGATCCCGACATCTACGCCGGCGGTGACGCCGTCGAAGTGGAGGACTTCGTTACGGGTGAAGCGTGCGCCGTGCCTCTCGGCGGTCCCGCCAACCGCCAAGGTCGTCTCGCGGCCGATCACATCATACGGCCCGCTCAAACCAAACCCTTTCCCGGCGTTCTCGGCACCGCCATCGTGCGCGTCTTCGAAGTAACCGCCGGACTTACCGGCTGGACGGAAAAGCGCCTCAAGGCGGCTCACCGCGACTACCGCGTCGTGACCGTCAACGACAACCACCACGCCGGCTACTACCCCGGCGCCCAGCCTCTGCAACTGAAGCTCCTCTGGGCACCTGACAGCGGTCGCATTCTTGGCGCTCAAGTCACCGGCCTGGCTGGCGTCGACAAGCGTCTTGATGTCATCGCCACCGCCATCATGGGCGGTCTCACCATCGACGACTTGGCTCAACTCGAACTCGCCTACGCCCCTCCGTTTGGCGCGGCCAAGGACATCATCAATCTCGCCGCGTTCACCGCCGTGAATGCCCGCGATGGTCTCGTCACGCCGGTCGATCGCATTCCCGACGACCCCGCCGTGCAAGTAGTCGATGTGCGTCCACCTCCCTTGGTGGCGGCCCACCCGCTGCCCCGCGAGGGCATCATCAATATTCCCTTCGGCCAGCTGCGCGATCGTGCAGGTGAACTGGATACATCGCGCCCGGTCGTCACCGTGTGTGCGCTGGGCAAAACATCCTACTTTGCCGCGCGCATTCTCGCCCAGCGCGGATTTGAGGTCAGATCGCTCACCGGCGGCATTCGCGCCCATTTCGATCCCCGCAGCCCGGCCAAGCTGCCGACGCCGTGACCGTGTGTCGGCCTCATGCGCAAAAACCAACCGGCATCAAGGTGTCTAAGCGCTCGGCAATCGACCGTTCAAAAAGTCGTCGAGCGCCCGCGAACCACCCACCCCGGGCGCGCGTGCCAATTTGACATTCGCCCCGCGGAAAAAATGGGCCACGTGATCACCAAACTCACCTGCAATCACCGCACCGATTTCGGTTTCCATCAGCGTCACCGCCACGTTCAACCCGCCGTCGGGCGGCATCGTTTTTCTTGGTCCTTTGGCCAATTTGGACAATCCGGCATTCTCCGTATCGTAGATCATGTAAAACGGTGCTCGGCCAAATTTGGGAGCCACCTCGCCGGACAACCGGCTCTGGTTACAGGCAATCGCGATCTTCATGACTAATCCGCTCTCCCGGGAGGTTTGAATGGCGATTTACCATCACCCGAAATCACGAACCTAAACGTATCCGCCCCCTGACCTGACCTCAAGCCAGCAGACCTCAAATCGCGGATATAGATCACAAAAAATATTCTTCAACCAATGTGGACAAGGGCACATCGATTTGCAGATGGAGTCGTGACGCTCAGAGGCGGGGACGTCACCCCGGTCGCAGACGCGGCGATGCAAAAGCTTGGTCAGCTTTCGGCGTGACGATCCCACGACACCCGCCCGCTGACTTGCACTGACGCGACTGCAGTGTCACCTCAGGTCCATGGTATCCCCCGCGACTCCCGAGGTCCTCTTCATCTGCACCGGCAACTACTATCGCAGTCGCTTCTCGGAGGCGTGGTTCAACCACCTCGCCCAGCGCGATGGTTCCCCGTGGCGGGCATTCTCCCGTGGGGTTGATATTGACTTGGCCCCTCCAGGTCTTTCGCCCCACACGCACGAATACCTCAAACGACGCCGGGTCTCTCTCAACCTGACCACCACCGAACGTGCTCGCCTCACGACGGCGGACTTGGAACGCGCCACGCGACGCATCGCCCTGAAGGAAGCCGAACACCGCGCCTACATTCAACGTGACTTCCCGGCTTGGGAAGACCGGGTGGAGTTCTGGCACTTTCACGATCTCGATGTGGCGACAGCCGCGGAGATGCTGCCCACGCTGGAGCAACATGTGACCGAGTTCTACCACGCAGTGACGAAGGAAGAACGGTAGCTTCCCTCGCGGGCTCGCTGGCAGCACCCGATCAGCGTTAGGCCGCCCGCTGCACCACCGGGCCGGTTTGGAACGCATCCAAAGCACCGCACGAACAGGCCCACTTCGCCGAGCATTCCGCAATCTCGCCCGACTCCGCCGCGAGGGCGCGATCTTGTTGGGTGCACGCTTCGGCGAGGTGTGCGCGACAACCTGATGCGCCGGGCGTGGTATTACCCCGGCGAGCAATACCCGTCGCGAATCGTCGCCTGGTTTTCCGTTCTTCCGGTTGCTTATCGCCGTGAGGTGATCGTTCGTGGCCAACTATGTCCGAAACCACCGTCGCTTCTCTCGCCCTCGATCTCACCACCACGTTTCCGCGCAGCCCGCGCGAGACCCTCGGCGGCTACGTGCATGCCGGCCGCATGCTCGACAAGTGCCGCGCCGTCGTCGCCGGCACCAACGGCGAGTTCCACTACAACTGCCCGCTCGACGGTTTCCTCTTCGAGTTCACGGGCATCGATCACGAAGCCTTCAAAGCCTTTGTGGCCACCGGCGCCGATGACACCGCCGTGGCAACGTGGATCAACGAAAACTCTCAGGTGAAAGACCCCGAGGCCGTCGTCCAATGGAACAACAAGATGCGCGACATGCGCCTCAGCGACATGCCCGTGCCTTTGCAGATGTTCCTCGAAGGCTACATCCCGCAATACATTCCCGCCGGCAAAATCGTGCGCGTCTGGTTCGACGTCTACGACATGGAGGAAGGCCGCCTCTAAGCCGGTCCGGTATCGCGGGTCTGCGTCGGACGCTCCACGTGCCGCCGTAGACCCGTGGCCCATGCCTGGGTCCACATCATGTGGCGGTCGCGCGGCGCGGTCGTCACGTCACCGGATTTTCGATACTCGGCCGGCCCCCGGCCAAAGCGGGCCGTAAAGCCCCGCGTAAACGCCTCGTGGCTGGCGTAACCAGCCTCCAAAGCAATCGTCAGAATCGAGCGTCTGCTCCGTCGCAAACGCCGGGCCGCTCGCTCCAACCGCAGCCGTCGCCGACAAGCCCGGGGACTTTCGCCCCAACAGCGTGCAAATACGCGCTCCAGTTGCCGCACGGACACGCCGGCGTCGCGGGCCAACGTCTCGAGGTCGAGCGGTTCATCCAGATTCCGACCGAGCTGCGTTCGCACTCGCGCCATCCGGGGATCGTGAGCCAGCAACGTGGAGGGTTTCATCACGCCGGTTTCGCTCCGCCAACCTCAAGCCAACGCGGCCACGTGACGGGTGAAATGATCGCCAAAGATCTGCTGCCAGCCTTCCGCGGTGCTGCAGTCCGTCATCTTGCCAAAGGTCGAATCCATGAACGTCATTTTCGTTTCGTGCGCGTTCACCGCCGTCAATTCGATCCGCACCAACGACAACGCGGGCCCCGCCCACGGCGGCAGGAGGTAGCCGGAAAGCATCAGCGAGCGCGGGCGGTCCAGCCCGATCACCCGATACCACACCAATCCCTCACCATCACCAAAGTCTTCACCCATTACTCCGCCCAGTTTGGGTTCGAGATAAAACCGCTGCGTCCGCTCGGAGGTGTAAAACGACGAGGGCCACCACTGCCCCACGTCGGCGATCAACGCCTCCCACACCCGCTCCACCGGCGCATGGAAATTGAATTCCAGACTGACTTCCCCGGCAGCGATATGATCGGACGACATGGATGAACTCATGACGGCAGCCTAGCAGGAATCCGCCCCGGATTGCTTGATAAAAAATGACATTTCAATTTCGCCGCCCTCCGCACGATTCACGCGGTTCCGATTGATGTTTTAGTTTCCTATTCCCTCGGTTCTCCCTCTGCCTTGCCTCCGACCCACGCACCGTTTTTCGCACACGCCCGTTCTCAGCGTTTTAGCCTTTCAATTTCCCCAGCCACCATGACCACCGATACCTGCGTTACCATCGTTCCTTACTTCAAAATTAAGCCCGGCTGCGCCGACGCGTTCCGTGCGCTCACCGAGCTCTTCGTCGCCAAGGCGCAAACCGAGAGCGGTTGCCTCTACTACGGCTTCAGTTTCGACGGTGACATGGCCCACTGCCGCGAAGGTTACGAGAACGCGGCAGGCCTGCTCGTGCATTTGCAGAACGTGGCATCGCTCATTCAAGAGGCCGGCCAGCTGGCCGAAACCGTCACGCTCGAACTCCATGGCTGCGCCGCCGAATTGGACAAATTGCGCGAGCCGCTCAAGGATATGCCCGCCAAGTGGTTCGTCTTGGAAAACGGCTTTCGCAAGTAAGTCGGACAATTTCGCCGGCCGCGCCTCATTCCTCCTCCTCAAATCCCATGGTCACCATCGGCAAGCGCAACACCCTCACCGTCCTCCACGAAGCCTCCCCCGGGTTTTACCTGGACGGAGATCAGCTCGGCGAAATCCTCCTCCCCGGCACCTTCCGCACGCCCGATATCGTGCCGGAACGCAGCGTCGACGTGTTCGTCTACCTCGACAGCAAGGATCGACTCGTGGCCACCACCGAGACCCCGCACGTGCAGGTGGGGGAGTTCGCCTTTCTGCGCGTCGTGAGCGTCGACCAAAACCTCGGCGCGTTTCTCGACTGGGGCCTCAGCAAGGATCTGTTTCTCCCGCGTCGCGAGTGGGCCGGGCCGCTCAAGGTCGGCGACTGGGTCGTGGTCCACGCCCACATGGATGATCGCTCCAACCGCATCGTGGCCAGCGCCCGCGTGAATCGTTTTCTCGACCTCACCCCCGCCGATTACGCCGACCGCCAACCCGTGCGCCTCCTGATCGCCGGGCAATCTCCGCTGGGCTATCTGGCGATCATCGACCACCAACATCGCGGCCTGCTCTACGCCGACGATGTGCCCGCCACGCTCGCCATCGGCCAATCGTTTGACGGCTGGATCCTGCGCACGCGCATGGACGGGAAGATCGATGTCACCCTCAATGAGGCCGGCTTCGACCGCATCGGCCCGATTGCCCAGAAAATCGTGCTCGAATTGGCCCGCGCCGACGGCCACCTGCCCTACCACGATCGCAGTGACCCGGCGGAGATCCGCGACATGTTCGGCGTGAGTAAAAAGGCCTTCAAGCAGGCCATCGGCAAACTCTACGCCGAACGCCGCATCGTCATCGAAAGCGACGGCATCCGTCTGCTCGCGCCACCGCCGCGCGCATAGGAACCAGTAGACACTGTCGGGCATAAAGCCCGACCCACATCCCGGTTGGTTGCGCCACATTAATGGTGGGGCGGGCTTTACGCCGGACATGATCTCACCGGGGTGGCAGAAACCAATAGACGTAGCCGCACCGCTCGCAGACGTGGTTGGTGGCGCCCTTGTTGGCCCAGTCAAAATTGAAGAACGACGCCCCCCGCGTGTTCATCAACGTTTCCCGCGACCAGAACCGGGTGTGATCGCAGACCGGACATCGCAGCGGCTTGCCGGCTTTGAAGACTTCGTTGCATTCTGGTGTATTGGCCATGAGGATACTTGGGTTAGGCGACGTGATCCGCCGCCGTCGGCAGCAGGAAAAATCACATCCTAACAGTTCCGGCTCACGCCATCTATTACGAACGCCGGAACAGAATGTAACTCAGCCTGCCGACAAAGACCGCCACGCTCGCGCTAGCGCACTTTGCCGGCCTCGTTTTCGAGCACGACGTTGGACAGCACCGCCGTGTCCAGCGTCACGGGCAGGTGGGAGCAGAAGCCGATGCCCACGTAAAACGGCTCGGTGAGCTTGAGCTCGATCGGGGGTCCGAACCGACTCAACGGCTCGCCTTCAAGACTCACCCATAGCGAAAACTGGTCGCCCTTCTTTTCCATGCCGAGCCGACCCGCCATCACGGGCGACAGGCTGTCGGGATGCTCGCCTTCCGGCCGACCGCGTCCCCCGATGCGATATTCCATGTCCTTGACCCGCGCCCCCGTCGCCGGTCGTTGCGCGAGGTGGATCATACCGAGACCATGCAAGGCCACGACCGCCATTTTGGCGTCATCATCGAGGCTCTCCCGGATCACCAACACTGCCTTGCGATCGCCAAAGCCGTCCGGGTCCGGATAGGCAATGTCAGCCGCGAGCGACACGTCGCCCGACATTTCTTTCCAGAGGCAGCGAAATTCATCGCGGGTATACCACACGTTGTAACCCGCGGAGGTGATGGTGTAGTCGCCGGTGGCGGCATCAAAACTCGCACTGCCCTCGACCAGGGCGCTGCCAATTTCCGCTTGGCCGTCAAACACTCCGATGGGCTCCGCCCAGATTGTCGACTCGCGCCGGAAGTCCGCCGGCGGCGCGACCTGCGTGCGCGTCGCCGAACCCGGGTGGGCCCAGTCCGGCACCTCGATGTTGGTCGGTGCGTCTTGCGCCGCTCCGGTCGACGGCGCGACCAGCGACAAACAAGCCAGTAGGAAAGCGAATACGGGGCGTTTCATGCCCGTCCAACGTGGCGACTTTTTCGAGGATGGGCATCCCGTCGCGGATATGCGTTCACCAAGTCGCGGCAGCAGCCCACCGCCACCACGTGGGGGGACGTCGACTCTACTCCGCGAGCAACCACATCGGTTTCCCGCTGGGCAGACGCCGGAAGTGGCCCTTGGCGAGATTCCCGTCATCAATGAGCGCATCAATCGCGACCATTTCGTCCAGCGCCAGCAAGCTGCCCACAATCGCGATCCCCACTCGCCCACTCGCCCGGTCGCATTCCCAATCCCAGACTCCACCGCCGGGAGCGGGCGTTTCCCATTGCACCCGATTGATCCGCCCTTGCATCTCCGGAGGGACCACGCCGACGGGGACATCGTCCGGCCAATCCCCGTTGGTGCGCGCATAGGATTCAAACGCATCGCCAAACACCAACAGCGTGCTGGCGGCGGCCGCATTGACGCTGTTTTCCCGCACCCGCGCAAAAGCCGGTATGCCGATGGAGATGAACAACCCGATGAACATGACCGCGATCATGACTTCCAACAGACTGAAGGCTGCCACCGAGGAACGGTGGGACGAGAGACGAAGCGAAAGCGCAATTTTCATGGCGAATTGAGCGGAGGGGGATTCGGACAATGTGCAGGAGAAGCTCTCGCAGAGAGCTGCCACCCTCCCACGTGCGAGAAACTTACCGGAAGAGTGCCATGTTTCCGCGATTAGTTCCCTCGTCGTCGCATTCCGTTCCCTGGCGACGGTCCGCGAAAAGACCCGCCGACGCCCGCTCTACGCCGGTTTAAGGCGCACCTTGAGCTGTTCGCCGCCAAATTCGATTACGTCACCCGCCATTATTTTTTTTCGCTTCCGCGTCTCCACCTCGCCGTTGAGCAGAACCTGACCTTCACTGATGACGAACTTCGCCTCGCCGCCACTCGCGACCAAGTTCTCGAACTTGAGGATTTTATAAAGTTCGGCCGGTTCGCTGGAAATGGTGACGTCGCGCATGTCGCTCGCAACAGAGTCGGACCGCATCTCCGAGGCAACCCTCATCGCTCAGTCTCGCAGGCGGTTGGGTTCGCGTTTTTCATTGAACCGGTTCAACTTTCGGCGTCGGTCCCACCCTCCTCGTTCGCCTCGCTTTCCCTCACGATGAAATCGCTTTTCCGCTCCTCGCTGCTCGTTTTAGCGCTGCTCAGCCTGCCGGTCACCATTGCCACCGCCAAACCTCGCCCTGCGCCGGAGCCCGACGCCGTGGTGACCATCAACGACGTCCGCTACCCCGTGTTTACGACCGAGAGTCTAAAACCTCTCAAAACCAAGCGACCGATCTATCCCAAGGAAGCCCGACGAGACGAAGTGCAGGGCAACGCGCTGGTCGTGGTGCTCGTCGATCCGGCCGGCATGCCCCGGGAAGTCTCGCTTAAACTCAGCGAACCCACCCCGGCTTTTGGGGAAGCCGCCCTCGCCGCCGTGAAGCAGTGGAAGTTCCGACCCTACGTTTGGAACGGCGAACCCGCCGCCTACATCATCCAAGTCCCCGTCGCCTTCCGCTTCGCGGACTAAAGGTAGGGCGGTTTCGCCGGAAACCGCCGAGTGCGTTGACCGCGACTCGACGATCTCAGCCCTCCGCCCGCAGCACTTCCAACGGCGGGTGGTTGGTCACCCCGCGGTTGGCGAGGATGCCGGTGATCAGCGTGATTGCCGTCACCAACACCAGCGAGACGACCAGTGTCAGCAGTGAAAACACGCCCGCCGTTTGGAAAACGAAGTGCGCCAGCAACGCATTGGCTGCCACCGCCAGACCGCACCCCACCACCGCCGCCAACACGCCGAGCACCGCGTATTCCACGAGCTGGATTTGCCAGAGCTGTCGGCCGGTCGCTCCCAGGGTGCGCAACAACACGACTTCGCGCAGACGTTGGAAGCGCCCGCTCATCACCGCCCCCGCCAACACGATCACTCCGGTCACCACCGTGAACAGCGCCATGAATTGGATGACGAACTGCACTTTGGAGAAAATGCCGTCGAGCGTCTCCAGCACGAGTTGTAGGTCTATGGCGGATACGTTGGGCAACAATCCGACCACGGACTGTTGCACGCGCGCCGAATCCGCCGGCGTCGCCACCCGTGTCGCCGCCACGTAAAACTTGGGCGCGGGCTCCAGCACCCCCGCCGGAAAGACCACAAAAAAGTTCGGCTCCATGCGCCGCCACTCGACTTCGCGCAAACTGGTGATGCGACTGAGCATGGGCAGCCCCTGCACGTCCCATTCGATTTCGTCCCCCAACTTGACCTTCATCTGATCGGCCAAACCCACTTCCATGGAGATGGGGATCACGTCCACGTCGGACTCGACCCGACCGGTAAACTCGCCCCCGACGAGTTTCTCCGTCCGCTCATTGAGGTGATCGCGGAAGGTCGAGCGATACTCACGCCGCAACGTCCAGTCGGCGATATCGTTGGACTTGTCGCGCAGAATCGACGTCACGGAACGATCATTCACCTTGCTGACCCGCATCGTCACGATCGGCGCATCGGCCTGCAGCGGAGCGCCCTCCCGGATCAGCACGTCGCGCAACGGATCGATCTGATCGTCCTGAATATCGAAGAACAGCAAGTTCGGCCGATCCGCGCCCCCGCTGCCCGCGATCTGCGCGAGCAAGGTCGCCCGCGTGAGCGCCAGCGTGACAATGAGAAACGTGCCCAAGCCCAGCGCCAACAGCAGCAGGATCGTGCGGTTGTTGGGCCGGTGCAGATTGGCGATGCCCTGCCGCACCACATACGGCGCCCGCTTCGGGGTGAACTTGCGCGCCGCCCACGCCACGCCCTTGCCCAGTGCGCCGAGCACCAGAAAACTCACGAGCAGGGTCACCACAAACCCCACCCCCACCTGCCATCGCGGCGCCTGCCGCATGGCAAACACCGCCACCGTGCCGAGAATCGCGGCATACACCACCCACCGCCACGGATCCTTGGCCGCTTCACTCTCCGCCACCGTCGCGCGAATCGCCATCAGCGGAGAGACCCGCCGGACCGCCAGCAACGGCAACAACGTGAAAAGCGCACAGATCACCAAACCCGCCGCCGCCCCTTTGAACACGACGCCCCAGGCAATCGAAAAATCGACATCCACCGGCAACATCCCGGCAACGATCTCGGGCAACGCCAATTGCACCCCGACACCCAGCGCCGCTCCCACCGCCGATCCGATCAAGCCCAGCGCCAGACCCTGCACCAGATACACGCCAAACGCCGTGCCCGAGCTCGCCCCCAGACAACGTAAAACCGCGACCGTCGGAATCTTTTGGCGGATGTGCACATGGATCGCACTCGCCACGCCGATGCCGCCCAAAAACAGCGCCACGAAACCGACCAGACTCAGAAACTGATACACGTTGCGCAGCGCCTGTCCGAGTTCCCGCTTGCGCTCCTCCACGGTGTCGTAGCCGAGATGCTCCTCGCGGAATTGCTTGCGCATGCGCCGCTCGACTTCCAGCGCGTCACTGCCGTCATCGAAGACGATGTAACGCCGATGCCGCGCCATACTGCCGGGTCCGAGCAGTCCCGCATTCTCCAACTCGTCCCGGGGAATAAACACCCGCGGCGACAGCATCGCCACCACCGCCGAATCGCCGGGAATCTGCTGCAAAGCCCCCACCACCGTAAATTCGTTGGTGCCGAGTTTGATCGGATCGCCGACCTGCACCCCAAACTGCGCCATCAAGGTCTCTTCCAGCACGGCCACGCGCCCGCCCGCGGCGAGACGTGCCGGGGCGTCGGCCGGCACGGTTTGGAACGTGCCGTAAAACGGATATCCCCCGCCCAACGCCCGCAACGTCGCCAACCGCGTGCGGTTTTCCGCCGTCGGAAAAACGATCATCGTCGACAAAGCCACTTCCTCCGCCTGCTTCCCGCCCAGCGCATCGAGTGCCACCGCGACATCGGGAGAAAACGCCGTGCGCCCCTGCACCCGCAGATCGGCCCCGAGCAACGTGCGCGCCTGCGCGTCGATGGCATCGCGCAGATTCGCATTGAACGAGCCGATGGCCACCAGCGCGGCGATCCCCAGCACGATCGAAAACGACGCCAGCACCAACCGCCGCCGCGAAGCCCGCGAATCCCGCCAAGCCATTTTAAGGATGAACGGGATGTTAGAATTTTTGCCCACGGAAAACACGGATGACACGGAAATTACTAAAGAACGAAGCGTTCGTGCTGAACTAGAGGGAAATGGCCAAAGTTAACCAACAACCCAACCCGTAGTTTCGTAGCGTGAAGATAATTTTGAACCTGCGCACGATGCTCATCCACCAAAGTGGAAACCGCTTTAATCTCCAACAAGACCTTATCAAAGCAGATGAAGTCGGGCGAGTAGGTCTGTTTCAATGGTCGACCTTTATAGTCCAATTGTAACTTGGGCTGGGCTACGAACGGGATTTTTCGGTCTCCTAATTCAAGCTCCAGACACTCTTGAAAAACTGCCTCCAGAAACCCGCAGCCCTTCTCCTTGTAGACCTCGAAGCAGGCGCCAATCACATCATACGTTTCTTTTTCATAAACGAGATCACTCATTGTTTTTCCTTCCGTGTTTTTCGTGTGTTCCGTGGGCAAAATAAAAAAACCTCCGGCGCTACGCGTCGACTACGGCGCCGTTTTTGAGGCGGAGGACGTTGCCGCAGAGTTTGGCCAGTTCGAGGTCATGCGTCACCATCACCAGCGTGGTGCCGTTCTCATGGTTCAGCCCGAAAATCAGGTCCTGCACGGTCTGCGCCGTCGCGCCGTCCAGGTTGCCCGTCGGTTCATCACAAAACAAAATCTTGGGCTCGTTGATGAATGCCCGCGCCAATGCCACGCGCTGTTGCTCCCCTCCCGACAACTGCACCGGATAGTGATCCGTGCGCTGCCCCAGACCGACGCGCGCCAACAACTCCGTCGCCTTTCGCTCGGCCTGGGCCCCTCCCGCGCCTCGCAGCTCCAGTGGCACCAGCACGTTCTCGAGCGCGGTCAACGTCGGCACCAATTGGAAATTTTGAAACACGAAACCCACGTGCTCGTTGCGCACCCGCGCTCGCTCGTCCTCGCTCATCGCGCCGATGGGCTCGCCCGCCACGACCACGTCTCCGCTGGTCGGGCGATCGAGCCCCGCACACAACCCCAGCAGGGTGGTCTTGCCACTGCCGGAGGGACCCAGGATGGCGAGCGATTGCCCGCCCTCCAAATCGAAACTAACGTCCTGCAACACCGTCAACTGACCCGACGCGGTCGGATAGCTCTTGGTCAAGCGCTGGACTTTCAAGATTGATTGCACACTCATGAACGGAACCGTGAAGCAAACCCGGCGTCCCCTAATGTGCAAATGACGAAGTCCGTTCGGCTTATCTTTCTGGTTATCGTTTCCTCGCTCGCCGCACACGGCGTCGCCGGAGCCGACGCCAAACCCGCCACCATCCTCTTCTACGGGGACAGCCTGACGGCGGGTTACGGCCTCGACGACCCCACCGAAACCGCCTTTCCCGCGCTCATCGCAGACCGCATCGAGGCCGCCGGTCTGCCCTACCGCGTCATCAACGCCGGACTCAGTGGCGAAACCTCCTCCGGCGGACTCCGACGCATCAACTGGGTGCTGCGCCAGCCCGTCGACGTCTTCGTGCTCGAACTCGGGGCCAACGATGGCCTGCGCGGCCTGCCGCTCGATCTCTTGCGCACCAATCTCCAGCAAATCATCGATCGGGTGCGCGCCAAAAATCCCGATGTCCGTCTGGTCATCGCGGGCATGCAAATGCCCACCAGCATGGGTGAATACGCTCCGGACTTCGCCGCCATCTACCCGGATATCGCCGCCGCCAACGACGCCGCTCTCATTCCGTTTTTACTCGAAGGCGTCGGAGGCGTCACCAATTTGAATCAGTCCGACGGCATCCATCCCACTCCCGCCGGCCACGAGATCCTCGCCGCCACGGTTTGGCAAACCCTGCAACCTCTCCTCGCTACCCCTTGAGCAACTCCGCGCGTTTCCTCCGAGCATTTTCGTCCAGCCTGTTCAGTATCATGGGGCTGATGATGGGCGTCGGGTCGATCCAAGCCGCGTGGAAACCCACCCTGAGCGCCACGGTCGACCACAACGACAACGTCACGCGCTCCCTGCGCGATGAGAAGTCCGACTTCGCCGCCGCCGCCGACATCGACTTCAGCACCCTGCGCATCCTCAATCGCGACTGGCAGGGCCATCTCGCCGGCTTCGCCCGCACCCGACACTGGCAGGATTGGTCCGGCCTCGATCAGACCGAGGCGGGCGTTCGCACCGGCCTGCGCCGCAAATTCGGCCTCGGGCCCTACGCCCCCCGGCTCGATCTGAGCGTGGAAGGTGCCCGCGTGTTTGCCGCCACCAGCCCCTGGACCGGCCACCGCCTCGCCGCGTCGCTCCGCCTGCAACGGCGCTTCACTCCCATCGTCACCGCCGCCGCCAGCGTGGCGCTCGATCGCTTCGACGCCCGCCGTTCCACGTATTCGGGGACCGGTTACACAGCCCAACTCGGGGCCGATCTCGACCTTACCCGGGAGTGGCGCCTCGCGCTTTCCGCCCGCTTTCGCGAGGGCGATCGCACGGCGTGGTGCCGGGAAAGCTGGCCGGAAATCACCGGCGGCCCCCATTGGCAGGACGGCATTTTCGGCGGCGATTGGTTCCCCTACCGCGCTCGCGCCCGCACCAGCGGCGTCACGGCCTCCCTCGCCCGGGCCATCGGATCATCCACCACCATCGCGGCCAGCATCGATGCATCCGAATCCAAAGCCAGCAAAGGTCGCAACTACTCCACCCAGGTGTTAAGCCTGCAGTTCATCCATGTTTTCTAAACGTGCCCACCTCGCCCTCTGGCTGCTGATCGGCCTGCCGTTTACCACCCGGGCGTCGGAATTGACGATCACCGCCACCGACCAGAAATCCACGGCGGTCGCTGACCTCGTGGTATGGCTCGATCCGCTCGACGCCGCCTTGCCCGCGCCCGCGCCGAGCGGTTCGCTCTCGGCCACAGTGGAGCAAAAGGACGAAGAGTTTAACCCCTACGTCATCGCCGTGCGCACCGGCACCCATGTGGTCTTCCCCAATCGCGACGAGGTGCAACATCACGTCTACTCCCTCTCGCGGCCGGCCCAGTTTGAGATTCCCCTGCACGGGGGCAACGTTCACGAATCCGTGGTGTTCGAGCAAGCCGGGCTGGTGCCGATCGGCTGCAACATCCACGACTGGATGCTCTCCTACATCATGGTGGTCGATACCCCGTGGTTCGGCACGACCGCCGCCGAAGGCACGGCTTCAATCACCGGCATCCCGCCTGGCCGCTACCGCCTCACCGCATGGCATCCGCGCATGCGCACCAACGTCGAGCAGGAGGTCACGATCACCGCCGAGGATCCGGCCCCCGTCGCGCTCGAACTGCGTCTGCGTCCCGATCGCCGGATTCGGCGGGCACCCGGCGCGGGCGGCAAGGGCTACTGAACGCTCCGCCGATGATCCGGTTTCGCAGCTTCCGGGCGTCGTTGCTCACCCTCTTTCTCGCCGTCGTGGCAACGGCCCAGATCGCGACCTACGTCATCGTGGCCACCGTCAACCGGCGCGAGGCCGACCGGGAAATCGATACCAACCTGCGCAGCGCGGCAGCAGTGTTTGATCGCGTAACGGACGAACGCATTTCCCTGCTCGCATTGAGCGCCCAAGCCGTCGCCAGCGATTACGCGTTTCGGCGTTTGTTTTTCGAATCGGCCGACGATTCCCGCACCCTCCAGTCCGCCTTCGTCAGCGCCAGCGATCGCATCCACGCCGATTTCAACGCCTGGGTCGACTTGGACGGCATCACCATCGCCGCCAGCGAAACCGTGGGCGACCATGCCTTCACCGAGCTGGTGTTTCGCGCCGACGAAAGCGCGTCCGCCCAGGCCAGTGGCTATGCCGAGATCGACGGACGTTTGTTTTCGGTCGTGACCGTGCCGATCCGCGCCCCCGCCATCGTCGGTTGGTGGGTGGTGGGGTTTCATATCGACAGCGAATTTGCCCGCAATCTCCGGCAACAGACCGCCGTCGACGTGAGTTTCGCCAACCGGGCGGGCGAGATCACGGCGACCAGCCTCGCCACCGGTATTCGCGGAGCCTTGGTCCACCAATGGCGGGACCTCCAGGCCGACGATACCCTCATCCACAATGTCGATCTGGCTGGCGACGCTTCGAAAGTAAACATCCGCACCATGCCCACCGACGAGGGCGGGCGCCTTTCGATCATCCTCCAGTATTCACTCGACGAAAAACTCGCGCCCGCTCGCCGCCTGAGTCGTCTCATCCTGCTCGTGAGCTTGGGCGGCGTGGTGCTGGCGGGAGGGTTGGGCTGGTGGTTCGCGGGCCGCCTAAGTCAACCCGTGCAGGAGCTCGCCGCGCACACGGCCGTGATCGCATCCGGCGACTACGACACCCGGCTGGAGCTGGGCCGGGAGGACGAACTCGGTGATCTGGCCCGCGCGTTCAATGCCATGAGCAGCGGCCTCGCCGAACGCGACCAAGTGCGCGATCTGCTCGACAAAAACGTGTCGCCCGAAGTCGCCGCCGAACTCATGCGGGAAGGTGCCGCGCTCGGCGGCGAGGAGCGCGAAGTCACCATCCTGTTCGCCGATCTGCGCGGCTTTACCACGTTGAGTGAGAAGCTGCCGCCGCGCGAGGTGGTGACTCTGCTCAACCGCTATCTCGACCGCATGAGCCAGGCCATCGAGTCGGCCGGCGGCGTCATCGACAAGTTCATCGGCGACGAAATCATGGCCCTCTTCGGCGCTCCCGTGACGGGCGATGACGCGGCCCGACGCGCGGTGGACGCCGCTCTCGCGATGCGCCGCGCCCTCACCGAACTCAACACCGAGTTGCAATCCGAAGGCCATGCCCCGCTCGCCTTCGGCATCGGCATCAACACCGCGCCCGTGATTGCGGGAAACATCGGTTCGCATCGCCGACTGAACTACTCGGTGATCGGCGACGGCGTAAACCTCGCCAGTCGGCTGCAATCCCTCACCCGCAACCCGGCCTTTGCCACCGATCTCATCGTAAGTGAAGCCACGCTGCAGGCGGCGGGACCCGACCTGAAGTTCCGCACCCGCGACCTCGGAGTCGTCGGCGTCAAGGGCCGCTCCGAAGGCGCCCACATCCACGCCGTCGACGACGCGGAATAACCCGGAGGGACGACTTCCACGTCGTCCGCACCTGCCTCTCCGCCAGCTCGCCCCAGAGGCAACGCGGACCGGGTGGAACCGGTCCCTCCGAGGAAACCGTTCAGGTATTGCACGGTAACGTTCGCCCCATCGGCTACCCTCCGCCTACCCCTGTCGCTGCAGCACTTCCGCGCGGCGAACCAGTTCGATGAACTCGGCGCGGTAACCGGCCGGATCGTAATCCATGCCCGCCTCACCCCAATCCAGCACGCGGCGCAATGTCGTCGCCCCCAGAAAGGTTGAGTCGCGCAACACCATGCCGAAGCCCGCCACGGCGGTGGCAAATTTGAAATCGGCCGAAGCCGTGGCAAACGCCGCCCCTTGATCCACCAGGGGGAAATCCCACCGACGACTGGCATCCTGATCGGGTGCCTTGGCGCGCACTTTCACCGTGAGCAACTCATGGCTGACTTCGCTCGCCAGGGATCGGGCCACCGTTTGATAACGCAGGTCGTCCGAGACCGCCGCGGACCCGCGCGCCGCCGCTCCGCCCACCGGCACGATTTCGTAAAGGGCGGTCACGGTATGACCCGCGCCGATCTCGCCGGCGTCGACTT
The DNA here is from genome assembly GCF_029023725.1 of Synoicihabitans lomoniglobus. Taxonomy (GTDB): domain Bacteria; phylum Verrucomicrobiota; class Verrucomicrobiia; order Opitutales; family Opitutaceae; genus Actomonas; species Actomonas lomonigloba. The sequence goes on along the minus strand of NZ_CP119075.1, from coordinate 5,347,391 downwards.
GATCGTTGGCAAAGTCCTCCTTCGCCAAGGCGCGATTTTCGTAACCAATAAGCCGATACGATTCGACCAGCGCCGGATTGAATTCGACCTGGATTTTCACGTCCTTGGCGATGGTCGCGAGCGTGCCGTTGACTTGCTCGACCAGCAGGCGGCGTGCTTCCTTGGGCGAGTCGATATAGCCGTAGCTGCCGTTGCCCATGTCGGCGAGACGCTCCAGCGTTTGATCCTGATAATTGCCCATGCCAAACCCGAGCGTCGTGAGAAACACGTCCGATTCCGCCTTCTCCGTGATGAGCCGCCCGAGATCGCCCTGCCCGGACGGGCCGACGTTGAAATCACCGTCGGTGCACAGGATCACGCGGTTGATGCCGCCGGTCACGAAGTTGGCCTTCGCGATGTCGTAGGCGAGGTGGATTCCCATCGCGCCGTTGGTGCCCCCGGCTGGTTGCAAACGGTCCAGTGCGGCGATGATGGCGCGGCGTTGCGTGGCCGGCGTCGAGGGCAACGCCAGTCCCGAAGTCCCGGCGTAAGTCACGATCGCCACCCGGTCGTCCGCCTGCAACTGTCCGACGAGCAGACGCATCGCCTCTTTGACCAGGGGCAACTTGTTCTCGGCTCGCATCGACCCGGAGACATCCAACAGAAACACTAGATTCGCCGGAGCCCGCTGGCCCGCGGCAATATCGCGACCCTTGAGCCCGATGCGCACGAGGCGATGTTCCGGTGCCCACGGCGCGGAGGCGACTTCCAAGCTGGCCGCAAACGGCGCATCGCTGCCCATCGCCGGGGCCGGATAGTTGTAACTGAAAGCGTTGATCATCTCCTCGATGCGCACGGCATCGACCGGCGGGAGCTGGTCGGAGTTGATAAACCGACGCACGTTGGCGTAGCTGCCCGTGTCGACATCAATGGAAAACGTGGACACCGGATGATCTCCGACGCGCTGCCAGGCGGCCTCCGTGATCGGGGCGTAGCCTTCCTGCGACGCATCCAGGTCCCTGAGTGGATCGGGCGACGGCATCAGCATGAGCTGGTTCGTAGCTGGCATGATGCGGTTGGTCATCGCCAGCGAACGGGTCCGCAACGTTCGGGTGTATCCATCGGTGGATGACGGAGCAGGTTCGACGGACGCGTAGTAACTCACCGCGTTCGCCCCGGGTTCATGGGTAGGCGTGGTCGGGGGCGACGAGACCGGACCCGACGATCCCACGGAAAGCTTGTCCCCGCTGGTCAAACCCATCGACTTCATGGCTTGCTCGGCCTGCGCGCTCTCCGCTTGTTCACGGGAAATTTCCACCAACACCGTGGGCAGGCTGACCGTGCCGTCCGCCATCCGGAGCGCTTCATCCAGCGAACGAAATTCTGTAGACTCGTCTGATCGCGCGACTCCCATGGTGGCGACTGACTCCGACGAAACCCCGTCCGTCGGCCGTTCTTCCCGGGTATCGACCTCCGAATCAAGCGGTGCCATTTCCATCGCATCAGCACTCGTCTCGTCGCTCACGGTTTCGCTCAGATTGACCTCGTAGTGCAGCACCTCCTCCTGTGGCTTCACCGGCGATTCGGGGTCGTGCACCACGACCAATACGGCAAAGCCGGCCGCCATCAGGCCCGAGACCCAAAAATACGGAAATCGCACGACCTTGCGGCTATCGAGCGGGTAATCCTCGGTCGGCAGTTCGATCGGATTCACCGCCGGCACGGGTTCCGCCGCCAATACGTCCTCCAGCGTCAACATGGTCGCGCGAATCTCTTCCACCGCTGCGGTCAGCAGCGGGTCGGCCGCCACGGCTGCCGCGATCGCCATCGCCTCGGCTCCGTCCAATTCTCCCAACGCAAACGCAGTGAGGCGCGGATCGTCGGGCGTGAGTGTCTGTTCGTTCATGATCTGAAAATTCTCCTCGTTGGGCTCAGGGTTGTTGCGCGGCCATTTCCTGCCGCAGCCGCTTCACCGCCGTGTGAATCAGGAAGCCCACATTGCTGACCGAGAGTTCGGTGATGCGGCTGATTTCCTTGTAACTGAATCCGCTCTGAAATTTGAGGCGGATCACCTCCTGCTGGTTCGGCGGCAGTCGATCGACCATCGCCAGCACCGCGTCGCGCTTTTCGGTCGCTTCGAGTTGATGACCGGGACGTGGCTCGCGGGCCCGCACCGTTTCGACTTCGCCGTCCGCAAAGTGGCTCATGCGGCTCTCCTTGCGTATAACATCGAGCGACCGGTTCCGACAGACCGTGAACAACCACTCGACCACATGACCGTTGACGCGCTCCGGCGGCTGCTTGAGCAAACGGACGAAGGTGTCCTGCACGACATCGCGCGCCCGCTCGGGGTCCCCCACCAGTCTGGTGGCATACCGGAGCAACGACGCCTCGTGCTCACGCACGGCTTCTTCAACCCAATTTCCTGTGTGTTCATGATGATCGGTCGATTTCATTCGGACCTGCACAGGAGATTACGCCGCTCGCCGCCGCGTCTTAGAAAAAAGTTTCGGCGTTCATGAGCCGCGCGGGCCGTCAGGCCGTGACCGAGTCACAGGCATCCTGATAAATCTGGGCCACCATGGCCACGATCAGAGGCAGCGTGAAGATCAGGCCGATCAACAACGCCAACGTTCCGACGATGGCCAGCACGACCATCAGCAAACAGAGGCCCACCATGGTCCAGAACTTGGTGCCCGTGATCCGCCAACTCAGCCGGAATGCATCAATCACGCCGTGGTCGGTATCCATGATGATCACATGCACCAGCAGGAAACGGAGCCCGAAAAACATCAATACCAGCATCACGACGAACAACACAGCCATGAAACCAACCGCCGCCGCGGGCGGGATATCCGGCGCCTGACCGGCTTCCAGCGCTTCCGCCGAAAGTCCCATTGCCAACATGGGCACAATCATCGCCCCCAACACCAGCAACGTCACCACCGCCTGCAACAGACCGACCAGGGCGAAACGACCAAAGCGCTTGGTAAATCCGTCAAACAGGCTGTCAAAACCCGCTTCGTCCCCGCGCGAGCGCCGCAGGAAAAACGCCGTCACTCCACCCGTGATCTGCGGCGTGACGAGGATGGAGGAAAAGATGCCCAGGATCGGCACCAGACCCGCGGCGAACACAATCAAATAACCCACCAGCGTGATGCCCACCGCCAGACCGAAGACGCTCTTATAATTGGCCCAGGCCCGACCCATGCAGCCCTCCACCGATGTATTGAATCCGTTGCTACGCAGCCGGTCGGAAAAATCGGTGATGGTCCAGGTGGTAGGCACGCCGGAATCGGTCGCGTCTTCGTCCGTCGGTGCAGCCACCGGGATGCTCGGCACCCCGGCGCCATCCCCCACCGCGGGCAACGGGTGGCTCGCGCTCAGCGTCGACCAGGGCGCCCACGCCTCCAGCCCCTGATGCCAGACCAGGGTCTCGTCGCTCACCGTGCCATCGGCGACGAGCTGGGCAAATTCTTGTTCGGAAATCGGTCCGTGGCGCTGACCGTCGATCGCGTAATACCATTGCATAAGCCGGAAGGGGTGTTCGCGCCGATCACACGCCGCCCGCTCCGCAGCGGCAAGACTCAATCAACGTTGCAAGGTTGCCCCGACCGCGCCCACCCGTTTGCTTCGCCGCATGCTTCCACGTGGACTCGCCCTGGGTTTGGCCGGCCTTCTTCTCCTCACCGTGTGCGGTTGCGGTTCCCGCGAAACCGTCGTCGAACGAGGCAACCGCGAGGGCGTCCTGCACTCCGCCGTGGGGGCCGAGCCCGAGAGTCTCGATCCCCACGTCATCACGGCCTACACCACCATGCAGCTGGAGCTGGCGTTCTTCGAAGGCCTCACCGCCGTCGATGAGGCCACCTCGAAACCCCTCCCGGCCGCGGCCCGGAGTTGGGAGGTTTCCGACGACGGACTCACCTGGACCTTTCACCTCGCGCCCGACTTGAAGTGGTCCGACGGCACCGCCATCACCGCACCCACGTTTCGCGATTCATTCGCCCGCGCGCTCGCTCCCGCCATGGCCGCCGAATACGCCTACGTGCTCTACAACATCAAGCACGCCGCCGCCTTCAACGCCGGTGAGATCACCGACTTTGCCCGAGTCGGGGTGCGTGCGCCCGACGATGCCACGTTGGTTTTCGAACTCGCCCAACCCACGCCCGGCCTCGCTTCGATCCTCACCCTCGCCATCGCGTTCCCCGTGCCCCTCCATGTGATCGCGCAACACGGCGACCTGCACTCGCGCTCCAATCGCTGGACTCGCCCGGAAAACATCGTCGGCAATGGCCCGTTCAAAGTCGCGGAGTGGTCGCCCAACCAACGCCTCACCGGCGTGCGTAATCCCAATTTTCGCGACGCCGCCAACGTCACGCTCAACGGCGTCGCATTTTACCCCTACGAAAATGCCACCGCGCAGGAAGCGGCCTTTCGCGCCGGCCAACTCCACCTCACCTCGGAGGTGCCCCTCACCAAGATCGCCCCGTATCGCGCCGAGCATCCGGACCAACTGCGCATCGACCCGTTCGTGCTCACCGGCTTCATGCGGTTCAATACGACGCGCCCTCCGTTCGACGACGTGCGGGTGCGCCGCGCCCTCACCATGGCGATCGACCGCACCGCGTTGACCGACCACGTTTTCAAGGCCGGTGAAACCGTCGCCACCAGCCTCAATCCTCCCGGCATCGGCGGTTACACCGCCCGGGCCGCCATCGGCTACGATCCCGATCAAGCCCGCACCCTGCTCGCCGCCGCCGGTTACCCGGGAGGCAAAGGTTTTCCCGTGGTCGAAGCCATGTCGCGCGCCCGGGAAATGAACCAGTCCTTGCTCGAAGCCATCCAACAAATGTGGCGCCGCGAACTCGGAATCGAAATGCGCGTGGCGATGAAGGAGCAACGCGTGTGGCTCGACGACGAAACCCAACTCAACTACGAACTCTCCAACGCGCGCTGGATCGGCGACTACGTCGACCCGCTCACATTTCTGGAATTGTTCCTCACCGACAGTGGCAACAACTCCACCGGCTGGGGCAACGCCACCTATGATCAATTGGTGAGCCGCGCCAGCGCCACCGCCGACGAGGCCCAGCGCTTCGAACTCTACCAGCAGGCCGAGGCCATTCTCATCGCGGAGTCGCCCATCGCCCCCATCTATCACGGCACCCAGTCCTACCTCATCCGACCGGAAGTCAAAGGCTGGCCGCCTTCCCTGCTCGGCTTTCACCGCTATCATATCGTGCGATTGGAACCCTGAATCACCGACCGTTTCGTATGAGTAATTATAATACGACGGCAAATTTTCCCTCCCAAGCTTGAACCGGTCCGAGGGGCACCGCACCTTGGTTGCCCGCCATGCGTCTCCCCCTTCAATTCCTCGCGATCGTCGCCCTTTCCCCGGTCGCCGGCGTGACCGATGGCGCGGCAGCCGTGACCCTCGAACGCGTCTGGCCGGGCTACCGTGACGCCGCCAGCTTCACCCGTCTGGGTGAATACTTCGGCGCCGGTCCCGATGCCATTAACGCCGCCGCGCTGCGCAGCCAACCCCAAGCCCGCGCCGGCTATTATTGGCTCATCCGCACCGACGCCACCGCCGCCCAATCCGGTTGCTCCCTCATCATCGAGGTGCAGCGGGAGAGTAATCCTGTTCCCGACACCCACACCTTCTCCTTCGATCTCTCCGCCGGCAGTCACGCGATTCACGCTGGCCTCACCGGGCGCGACTGGATTGACTCGGAAGAACGCCCGGTCGCTTGGCGACTGACGCTTTTATCCCCCGACGGCACTTCGCTTGCTACCCAACACAGCTTCCTTTGGGAACGCTCCTCTTCATCCTGATTTCTTTATGGCCGAACTTTTTGCCGACTACGACACCGGACCTTTTTATGATGAGATGTTCACCGCCACCGGTGAACCTCGGCCGCACTACCAACGTTTTTTCGATCGTTACGCGCAGCTGAACGGCATGGAGGAACTCGTCGAGCGGCAACACACCGCCGACAAGACGTTCGAACGCCGCGGGGTCACGTTCACCGTCTATTCCGACCAAGCGGGCACCGAGAAAATTTTCCCGTTCGACATGATCCCTCGGATCATCTCCGCCGAAGAATGGCGACACCTCGAAAGCGGCCTGCGCCAACGCATGATCGCCCTCGACCTGTTCCTGCGCGACGTCTACTCCGACCAAAAGATCGTCAATGAGGGCATCGTCCCCCGTTCCCTCGTCGAAAGCTGCTCCCACTTCCGCAAGGCGCTCGTCGGCGTGAAGCTCCCGCTCGATCGACACGTTCACATCAACGGCACCGATCTCGTCCGCGATCAGCACGGCACCTACTGTGTGCTCGAAGACAACCTCCGCACGCCGTCCGGCGTGAGCTACGTGCTCGAGAATCGGCAGGTCATGAAGCGCGTTTTCCCCAACCTGCTTCGCAACTACGACGTGCGGCCGGTCTCGAACTACCCCATCGATCTGCTCGACCTGTTGCACAGTCTGGCGCCGCCCGACGTGCCCGAACCCACCGTCGTTCTGCTCACCCCCGGCGTCTACAACTCCGCCTACTTCGAGCACGCCTTCCTCGCCCGCCAGATGGGCATCCAAATCGTCGAAGGCAGCGACCTCGTGGTCGAAAACGACCGGGTCTACATGAAGCGCACCCACGGCCTCGCTCCGGTGCACGTCATCTACCGCCGCATCGACGACGACTTTCTCGACCCCACCGTGTTCCGCAAGGACTCCATGCTCGGCGTGCCCGGCCTCTTCGAGGCTTACCGCAAGGGCAACGTCGCCCTCACCAACCCCGTGGGCACCGGCATCGCCGACGACAAGGCCATCTATTATTACGTGCCGGCCATGATCAAATTCTACCTCGGCGAAGACCCCATCCTGCCGAACGTGGAAACCTTCCTCACCTCCAACCAGACCGAGCTCCAGCACGTGCTCGACAACCTCCCCAACTTCGTCGTCAAGAGCGTCAACGAAGCCGGCGGTTACGGCATGTTGGTCGGCCCCAAATCGACCAAGGCCGAGATCGAGTCCTTCCGCGCCAAGATCATCGCCAACCCCCGCAACTTCATCGCCCAACCCACCCTCGGCCTCTCCCGCGCCCCCACCGTTTGCGGCGACGCCATCGAAGGCCGTCACCTCGATCTGCGCCCCTACATTCTCTACGGCAAAGACGTCAAAATCATGCCCGGCGGACTCACCCGCGTCGCTCTCAAACGCGGCTCACTCGTGGTCAATTCCTCCCAGGGCGGCGGCTCGAAAGACACCTGGGTGCTCGCCGACACCAACGATCCTACGCCCGCCGCCACCGAGGCCACCGCCGGTCGCATCACCCTCTAATCCCGCCGCGCGCCATGACCACCACGTCCTCCCAGTCCCAATCCCAGACCAGCAATCCCGTCGCTCCCCGCTCGGGCATGCTCAGCCGCGTCGCCAACCTCATCTACTGGACCGCCCGCTACCTCGAACGCGCCGAAAACACCGCCCGCCTCATCGACGTCAACGCCCAGCTCGTGCTCGACCTCGACGCCCAACAGGATTCCGACGACCCCCGCGCCTGGGAACCCCTCGTTTACGTGACCGGCGATGAAAAGGATTTCGTCAAACTCTACGGCGAAACCACCGACGAACGCAACGTCGTCGAATACCTCCTGTTCGACCGGCGCAACACCTCGTCCTTCGTTTCCTGTATCTTCGCCGCCCGCGAAAACGCCCGCTGCATTCAGGACCAGATCGCCTCCGAAATGTGGGAGACGCTCAATACGTTCTACCTCGAGCTCAAACAACACGACTACGAGTCCTATACCCAGTTTGGTCCGAGCGAATACCTGTCGCAGCTCAAGCTGCGCATCCAGCAACTCTACGGCGTCGCCGAGTCCATGCTCCCGCGCGACGAAGGCTGGTGGTTCTACCAACTCGGCCGCTACCTCGAACGCGCCGACAACGTGTCGCGGATCATCGACATCAAATACTACATGATCCTGCCGCCCAACCATCAGGTCGGCGCCGCGCTCGACATCGTGCAATGGGCTTCCGTGCTGCGCTCCTGCTCCGCCTTCGAAGCCTTCCGCCGCTCCAAACGCGGCCAGCTCACCCTCACCCGCGTGCTCGACTACCTCATCCGCGACCGGGCCTTCCCCCGCTCGTTGCTGTCCGCCATCATCGCCGCCGAAAACTGCGTGCGCCAAATCATCGCCGACGCCGATACCACGGCCAACGCGAAGCACACCTTCGAACAACTCGGCAAGTTGCGCGCCCACCTCGAACAAACCGATATCGATGCCGTCATCGCGAGTGGACTGCACGAATACCTCGATCAATTTCAGGTCAAGATCATCGGGATTCACACCGACGTCGGTCGCGCCTTCCTTCAGTCCGAATACGAAGAAGTCGCCACCGCATGAGCGACCCCGGCTGGACGCCGTGGACCCCACTCGACGGCGCCCCAACCTTCCCACCCGCCGTCCTCGCCGAACAACTCGACGGCGGCCAAGCCTTCCGCTGGCACCGCCAACCCGACGACTCCTGGCAAGGCCAGTGGTCCACCCACCTCGCCCGCCTCCGCCTCGCCCCGGGTAGGGCTGGCTCGCCGAGCCCGCCGCTTCAGTCACCCCAGCCCACCGACTCAAAAGCGGCCTCTTCACCGACAGCTCCACCGAGCACGCCGCTCACGTCACCCCAGCACCTGGAGTGGTCGGCCCCCATCGCCACCGCTCCCACCACCGAGCCCGCGCTGCGACACTACCTCGCGTGCGACGACACCACCGCCGCGATTCTACCGACCGCCAGCGACCCGCATCTCGCGACCTGCGTCGCCGCCTATCCCGGCCTGCGCATCCTCCGCCAACCCTTCGGCGAAACGCTCCTCGGTTTCCTCTGCAGCGCCACCAAGCAGATCGTGCAAATCAAGCAGATGATTGCGCTCCTCGCTGAGCGCCACGGCGCCCCGTTGCCCCCCGCAGCTTGTCATCTATTAGGTGACAAACTGCCGCGGGCGCTGCCGACTTGGGCCCAACTCGCCACTGTAACCGAAGCCGACCTGCGCGCCTGCCAACTTGGTTTTCGCGCCCGCTACATCAAAGGCACGGCCGACATGCTCGCCGCCGAACCCGATTGGCTGGCCACCACCGCGCAGCTCCCCTTTACCGCCGCCAAAACGCGACTCCTGTCGCTGCCCGGCGTCGGTGAAAAAATCGCCGACTGCGTGCTCCTTTTCGGCCTCGGTCACCACGCCGCTTTCCCCGTCGATACCTGGATGATCAAAGCGATGACCCGCCGCTATGGCCTCGACGGCTGGAGCCCCGCGCAAGTAGCCCACTTCGGCCGCGTCCACTACGGCCCGGCGGCGGGCTTGGCCCAGCAATACCTCTTCGCCTGGGAACGCACCCACGGGGCCAAATAGTTTTTCGTTCCCTGAAAGATCGATCGGTGGGCGCACGTTCTATGCTTTAGAAACGAGCATAACATTTGGAATGCCCCATCCTGTGTCCCACCCCCTCTGCTAAAGTGTGTCCGCCATGACGCACTACGCGCACACCACTGACGGCCCATCATCCACTTGGGAACCGCTCTTCACTCCCGATTGTGCAACGCTCACCGACGGGCATTGCTCGCACTGCGCAGCTCTCGAACGCGACCACGGCCACCTCAACAAAGTCGCCCACCTCGCCTCCGAATTCGCGGCCGCCATGTTCCCGCCCGGCCCCGACCGCGAATCCGCCCGCGAGTGGGGTCGCCTCACCGGCCTCTGGCACGACCTCGGCAAATTCGCGCCCGAGTGGCAAACTTACCTCAAGTCCAAGGCTGATCCACACGCCTCCGAGAATCAGGCCAATCCACCAAGAAAGGAAGATCACTCAACCGCAGGAGCCGTGCACAGCCACGGGCTTACTCCTTTCGGAGACCTGCTCAGCTACATTATCGCCGGGCATCACGCCGGACTAGCCGATGCCAACCAGTTGTTCACCGAACGACTCCCAAAATCCATCAACGAATGGCGTTCGCATGCCGAATCCGCCGCCGTCCCCCTAACCGAATCCATACCCGCGCCGCCCCTTAGTCGATCCGATGCGGGAAACGACGGCATGGCTTTCATGCTTCGCTTCTTCTTTTCCTGCCTCGTCGATGCCGACTTCCTCGCCACCGAGTCTTTCATGCAGCCGAAGCTCGATAGCCTCCGACAACCTTGGCCCGAGGACACGCTCTTCCGCATGCTCGTTGCTCTTGAAACCCATCTGGAGAAAGAATTCGGGAGTCCCGGCGAGGACCCCGTCAATCAAGCCCGCGATATAGTCCGGCACGACTGTATCCACGCTGCTGAAAACGAACATGGTTTCTTCTCCCTCACCGTCCCCACCGGCGGCGGAAAGACCCTCTCATCCCTGCTTTTCGCTCTCCGCCACGCCCTACGGAACGGCCAACAACGAGTCGTCCTCGTCATCCCCTTCACAAGCATCATCAAGCAAAACGCCGACGTCTTCCGCCAAGTCTTCTGCGACCTTTCAAATGAAATGGGCCGGGAAATCGTTCTCGAGCACCACTCCAAGTTCGATCCGAGAAAAGAGACCGAACAAAACCGCCTAGCGGCGGAGAACTGGGACGCTCCGCTCGTCGTCACCACCAACGTCCAATTCTTCGAATCCCTCTTCGCCAACCGCACCAGTGCCTGCCGCAAGCTCCACCGCATCGCCCGCAGTGTCCTGATCTTTGACGAAGTCCAAGCGCTCCCCAGTTCGCTACTCCATCCGATCCTCCGCGCGCTTCGCTGTCTCGTCCACGACCTTCACTCTACCGCCGTCCTATGCACGGCCACTCAGCCCGCTGTCGATCGTCGCGATGATTTCGACATCGGCATCCCGCCCGAAGAAATCACCGCCATCATCCGTGACGAATCCGCCCTCTTTCACACCCTGGAACGCGTCACCAGCCAAGACCTCGGCCTCGTCGACGACGACCAGCTCCTCGCCCATCTCCTCCCCCACGCTGCCTCCGGCTGTCTCCTCATCCTCAACACCACCAAAGCCGCGAGGACGTTTCACGAGAAACTGAGCCACCACACCAACGCTCTCCATCTCTCCGCCCGTATGTGTCCGGCGCATGTGGTCGCCGTTCTCGATGCAGCCAAAACCCTGCGGAAATCAGGACAATCCGTCGTCCTCGTCTCCACCCAACTCATCGAAGCCGGTGTCGATATCAGCTTCCCGACGGTTTACCGCGCCGAATGCGGTCTCGATTCCTTCGCCCAAGCCGCCGGTCGCTGCAATCGGAACGGCGAACTTAAAACAGCCGACGGCACCCGCGTCAAAGGCCGCGTCTTTCTCTTCTCCCCCACTGACCACCCCATCCCGAAAGGTCTCGCCGACATCAGCGCCAACGCCGCGATCACCCGCGCCCAAATCCTCCCCAATCTCGGAAACCGCGATCTCCTCGACCCCCCGCTCATTCGCACTTATTTCGAGCACGCCATCTGGCAAGCGGGACCCAAAACCGACCGTTGGGACAAACCCCACATCGTCTCCGGCGAAGCCTGCTTCAACCCGAATGACCAAAGCGACTCATGGGCTCGCACCTACAAATTCAAAACTGCCGCTGAACGATTTCGCCTCATCGACACCAACACCCATCCCGTCCTCATCCCGTGGGGAGTGGAAGGCCAGCAACTCGCCCAGGAAATCCGCGACCTCAAAAAACAAAACCGCGTCCCCAACCGCAGCCACTACCGCCGCGCCCAGCAATTCACGGTCCAAGTCTATGACGGCGAGTGGCAGCACCTCAAAACCCAAGTCAGCCTCCACTGCGAAGAAGCCTTCGCCATTCTCGAGCACCCTGAAAACGCCTACCACCCTCAAACCGGTCTCAAACGCCCCGACGCCCCCTCCGATCCCAACGCCTTTTGCCTGTGAGCTCTTCACCCTCCTTGCCAAAAATCGGCCGGAGAGATCACTCCCTCCGGCCATTCGCAACATCAGTCTTACAACACATGTTTCAATCCGCGACACCGCGCCGGACAAAGGCGCCCGGCAATGTCGACAACAGAGGAATCTTTACGCCTCTGAAATACGGCGAGCCACATCCGGACAATTCCTCAGAATATCGCCGTCCCGAGTGTAAAGCGTCAGACTCAGCGCCCTCGCACAAGCAACATACGTCGCATCGTAAAACGTCAGATTGCTGGCCATCGCCACCCCCAGAATCACTTCGTCGGACGGCTCTTCGCAAAATCTCACCATCCCCAGTCCCTTCCCAAGCATCGACTGGGCGACCTCTTCCGTCCGCCGCCCCGCTCGCACATATGTCCGCAATACATTACCGAACTCGTAGCGACAAAGAGGTGGAGCCATCCAATCACGAAACTTCCGCCTCAATCTCTCTGCATCCGCCTGCAACCCCTCATCTCCGACGAACAGGTCCGAGAGCGCGTTGTTATCCACCAGAATTCGAGACGAGTTCATCGGGCTCAATCTTGTTACCTAAACTGAAAGCATATCAAGTTATTTCAGTATTACATCACATGAATACTTATAGATTGACCTCATTCTGCCATCAGCTTACTCCCGTGAATGCGCGGCCCCCTCGACCTCAAGCTCGGCCGCCTCGTTTCGCAGCATCGATTTCCGCTGCCGTCATCGGTTTGGAATTCCCCCGGAGAAGTCGGATTTCAGCGAGCTCCGCTTCCACGTTCCCCATGACTCCGCCTCCTTTACCCACCCACGCCTCTTCCAGACAAACCAACACCTGCTGATTCAAGCTCCTTCGGCTCCGCTTCGCCGTTTGTTTCAGCCCAGCAAGAAGATCCTCAGGAACGTCACGAATCGTAATCGTTTTCATGCCTCAACAGAGGCAATTTACATCCAAAATGCAATCATTTTAGAACCATGTCCTACGGCATCAAACTTCACCTCAGCGGCGATTTCGCCTGTTTCACTCGACCCGAGATGAAGGTCGAGCGTGTCTCCTACGACATCATCACCCCCTCCGCTGCGCGCGGCATCATCGAGGCCATCTACTGGAAACCCCAAATTCGATGGATCATCGACCGCATTCACGTCCTCAAGCCCATCCGGTTTACCAATATCCGCCGCAACGAAGTCGGAGCCAAAGCCAGCGCCCCGACCGCCGCAGCCATGAACGGAGACATAGTCGTGCTCCCCGGAATCATAGCGGATGATCCTAAGACTCGCCAGCAACGCGCCTCAACCCTCCTGCGCGACATCGCCTACGTGATCGAAGCCCATTTCGATATCCTTGATTACCGCTTCGAGCGGGGCGGGCCCGAACTTCCCGCCAACGACTGCGCGGGCAAGCACCTCGATGTCTTCAAACGCCGGGCCCGAGGCGGCCAATGCTTTCACCAGCCGTGTCTGGGCAATCGCGAATTTCCCGCCCGCTTCTCCCTCATCGAAGATGGAGACCCATTACCGGCATGCGAACTCCCCCCTGAACAGCTCAACAAAGAACTAGGCTGGATGCTCCACGATCTCTCTTACCTACCTGCCGATAAAAAAGCCAAAGACAGCTTTCTCACCGGTCGAGGAAAACGCGTCCGCACCGAGCCCCGCTTCTTTCACGCTCAACTCGAAAACGGCATCGTCACCGTCCCGCCCCTCCAATCCGCCACCGCCTGAGCTGCCATGATCCTGCAATCTCTCCATCAGCTCTATAACCGGCTCGCTGAAGACCCGCAAAACGGGCTGCCCACTCCCGGCTACAGCCTCCAGAACATCAGCTTCTGCGTCATCATCAAAGCAGATGGCTCCCTCATTGAAATCGTTCCCTGCCGCACGGAAACCATCGAGATCGGAAAAAACGGCAAAGAAAAGAAAACCGTGCGCCCCCTTTCCCTTCTTGTCCCCGGCCAGTCCAAACCTCCCGGCCAAGGACTCAACCCCTGTTTCCTCTGGGACAACACCGGCTACATGCTCGGATTCAAACCCGAAGACCCGAAGAAGTCCGAGGCCGCCCGTGAAAAGGAAAGAATCCGAACGCTCGCCTCGTTCGACGCCTTCAAGACGCGCCATCTCGAAACCGAAACACTCATCGCTGATCCTCACTTCTCCAGCGTCTGCCGCTTCCTCGAATCATGGTCTCCCGACCAAGCCGCCGACCATCCTATGCTCCAGGAAATCATATCCGGTTTCGGTGTTTTCCAAATCTCGGGCAGCCTCAAATATGTCCATCAAGCTCCCGCCGTCTCGCGTTGGTGGAACGAACAAAACACCATCTCTTCGGCAGGGGAAACCAGCTTTTGTCTCGTCACGGGCAAACCCGCACCCACTGCGGCCACTCACGACCCTGCCATCAAAAGCGTCGCCGGCGCTCAAAGCTCGGGAGCCAAGCTCGTCTCCTTTAATCTCAAATCGGTCGAGTCGTTCAGCAAAGAACAGGGCGATAACTCTCCCGTCAGCGAGACCGCCGCGTTCGCTTACTGCAACGCGCTGAACTGGCTCCTTGCCCGTAAAGAGCGCCGTTTCCGCATTGGCGATGCCACCACAGTCTTCTGGACCGCCGCAGCGACCACCGCCGAAACCCTCTTCCCTTGGATGATGTCCGGCGTCCCGGAAGCCGAAGACACCGCGACCAAAAACCGCGTCCACGATCTCCTAAAAAAAATATCCCAAGGCATACTCGGACGCGACGACCTCGGCGACCCGACGGTTCCCTACTACATTCTCGGCCTCTCGCCCAACGCGTCCCGCCTCTCCGTCCGCTTTTGGCACACCGGGGAGCTCGGAGAACTCATCACCAAACTAAAACTCCACCTCCAGCAACTCTCCCTCGTCCGCCAATGGGACGAAACAAATTCCAAAAACCCCGAACCCGTCACCCCGACCGTCTACCAGCTCCTGCGCCAAACCTCCCGTGATGCCGACGGTATCCCACCTCTCCTCGGCGGTGCCCTCATGCGTGCCATCGTCCTCGGCACGCCTTACCCCGATTCGCTCATCACCGCCGTCATCAACCGTATCCGCGCCGAACGCGAAGTCTCCTATCTCAAAGTCGCCGTGCTCAAAGCCTGGCTAATCCGAAATCACCACCAACTCATCACCCCCATGCTAGACGAAACCAACGTCAATCTTGGCTACCGCCTCGGACGCCTGTTTGCAGCCCTCGAAAAAACGCAGCAAGACGCCCTCCCGGACCTTAATGCCACTATTCGTGAGCGCTTCTACAGCAGCGCCTCCGCGACGCCTCGCGCGGTCTTCGGCCGCCTCCTCCGCCTCTATCCGCACCACCTCGGCAAATTACCGATCGGTGGCAAGATCGTGCGAGAAAAGCTCGTCCAGGAAATCCTAGATTCCGTTCAGGACTTTCCATCCCACCTCAACCTGCAAGGTCAAGCCCAGTTCGCCCTCGGCTACTACCACCAGCGCAAAGCCTTTTATCCGACCAAAACCAAAGAAGCAACTGTCGCCTGATTCCGCTCCATTTTAAGTCCTCAATCTCACGCTCCCCTACCATGAAAAATCGCTACGACTTCATCTACCTTTTCGACGCCCAGGATGCCAATCCCAACGGCGATCCCGATGCCGGCAACCTCCCTCGCGTTGATACTGAAACCAACCAAGGCCTCATCACCGATGTCTGCCTCAAACGCAAAGTCCGCAACTTCGTGGAAGTCGTTAAAAAGGACGACCCCGGTTTCGACATTTACGTCAAAGAAAAAGCCGTCCTCATTCGCGCCCATGAGAAGGCTTACCAAGCCCTCAGAAAAGAAGGTGAGGAGCCAAGTGAAACCAAAGCCGGGAAACGCAAAGGAAGTGGCGAGAAAGTCGAAGCCGCACGCCAGTGGATGTGTCAAAATTTCTACGACATCCGCACCTTTGGTGCCGTCATGAGCATCGCCGTCAACTGCGGCCAGGTTCGCGGCCCCATCCAACTCGGATTCTCGCGTTCGATCGACCCCATCGTTGTCAGCGAACACGCCATAACCCGCATGGCCGTCGCCACCGAAAAGGAAGCCGAAGCCCAGCAAGGCGACAACCGCACCATGGGCCGCAAATTTACCGTCCCTTACGGACTCTACCGCACCCACGGCTTCGTTAATCCCTTCCTCGCCGACCAAACGGGCTTCAACGAAGACGACCTCGAACTCTTTTTCCAAGCTCTCGAAAACGCCTTCCAGTTCGACCAATCCGCCGCTCGCCCCGCCGGCAGCATGGCTCCCCGCGCTCTCCTCGTTTTCAAACACGATTCAGCTCTCGGCAAGGCCCCCAGCCACACCCTTTTCGATCGTCTTCAAATCGAGCCTTTCGAAAAATCCCCCGCAACGGACGGTAAACCACCCCGCGCCTTCACCGACTACGCCGCTCGTATCACCTTCGACGGTCAACCTCTCGATGATGTCGTAAAACTCGGCGATGCCAAGGACCTCGGCAACGGCATCAGCCTCATTCGGCGTATCTGAATATGTCCGCATCGGAGCACCCCAACAGACAGGAACTCGCCCGTGAGCTTCTGCTCTACAAAATGCAGGAATATTCTCAGGATGGTTTCTGCGCAAGCTGGCTGCATGGTCTCGAATGGGAACTTTGGGAAGCCGCTGAGCCACCGAACGCTCCCGCCGAAAATCCATTCATTTTCAACACGAGCCGTGAATGCCGCCAATTGGCAGAGATCGCTCAAGGCTGGTGGGTATTTGAAGACCAAACCCAGCCCGACACGGAGAGTCCCGTATTTGTGTCTCTGGAACGTTGGCAACAGACTAGATCAGCGGGAAATCGCCCGCCGATAGACCCCCTGGAGCAGCTGTAGCGTCTCCCCTGCCCCTCCCATCCCAAATCTGAAATCCCTCATTTCAAATAACCGACCATGTCCTACGCCGAGACCGACCTCCTCCCGATCTCGGCGTTGCAACATCTGCTCTTCTGCCCCCGCCAGTGTGCGCTCATTCATAACGAGCAACTCTGGGCCGATAACCATCTCACCGCCCAGGGTCAGGTTCTCCACGAGCGCGCCCACACCCCCAAACACGAATCACGCCCCGGCGTGCGCATCACCCGTTCCCTCTATCTGAGCTCCCGCGTGCTCGGCCTGCGCGGTATCGCCGATATCATCGAGTTCCATCGCGATGGCACGATCATCCCCGTTGAATACAAACGCGGTAAACCCAAGTCCAACGACTGCGATCGCATCCAACTCTGCGCCCAGGCGATGTGCCTTGAAGAGATGCGCCAAAGCACCATCCCCGCCGGAGCCCTCTACTACGGTCAGCGCCGCCGTCGCACCGAAGTCGTATTCGATGATTCCCTACGTGCTCGCACCACCGAGGCCGCCCGCGAACTCCACCAACTCATCCGCTCCCGACGCACGCCCGCTGCCGTGCGCGAACCCAAATGCGATGCCTGCTCGTTGATCGATCTTTGTCTCCCCGACGCCCTCGCTCACCAAAGCGACACCACCTCTTGGTTTGTCCGCCGACTCCAAGCCTCCCTCAAATCTCAGATCTGACGTTTCAAATCTCAAATTCCCCTTCGCCCGCTCATGTCCACCTATCAACGTTTCGAAGACCTTCCCGTCTGGCGCCAGGCCATCACCCTGGCCGAGCGTTGTGAAGACTTCCTCGCCGCCGCCAAGGACCATCTCACGTGGTCCAAACGCGACCAACTTGATCGCGCCTCCCTCTCCGTCTCCAACAACATCGCCGAAGGCTTCGAACGCGGCACCACCAAAGAACTCCTCGCCTTCCTCTACATCGCGCGCGGCTCCGCTGGCGAAGTCCGTTCCATGCTCTGTTTCTTCGAACGCCGCCCCGCCCTCGCGCATCTCAAATCTGAAATTTCAAATCTCAAATCCCTGGCCGAATCCTGCTCCCGCCAACTCGGAGCCTGGGCCGCATCCCTGCAGAACTCCGACATCACCGGTCCGCGTCATCTCAATGACCAAACCCGTCGCGACTACGAACGCCGCCAACAGCACCGCGACGGAGCCGCCGACTTCCAAACCCTCCTCGCACAACACCTTCCACCCGATCACCCCCAGCACCCCGACAATCGTCCGACGTAATCACCACTCTCAATCCCCCGCTGATATTTGAAATCTCAGATCCAAGATCACACACACCGCCGCCGCCTCCTCCCCCTCTGAAATCTCAAATATGAAATCCCAAATCTCCCCCAGCCGTCCCCTCTCTCAAATTTGAAATCCCCCATCTCAAATCCAAATGCGTAAGCATTTGAACACGCTCTACGTCACCCTCGACGACAGCTACCTTCAGCAGGACGGCGAGAGCGTCGCCGTGCGCCATGCCAAGGAAACCAAGCTGCGCGTGCCCCTGCACAACCTCGATGGCATCGTCACGTTCGGCTGGTCCATCGGCTGCTCCCCGCAACTCATGGCAACCTGCTCCCGCCAAGGCGTCACCTTGTCATTCTGCGATGGTCACGGCCGTTTCCAAGCCACTGCCCAAGGCTTTTCCCCCGGCAACGTGCTCCTCCGCCGCACCCAATACCGCGCCGCAGACGACCCGGACTCCTCCCTGGCCATCGCCCGCCATTGCGTCGCGGCCAAACTCGCCAACTCCCGCCAAGTCCTCCTCCGCGGAGCCCGCGACCATGGCACCGAAAAACCCGACCGGCACGCCGCCCTCACCACCGCGGCCGCCCACCTCGCCCACCGGATCGAGGCCGCACTCACCGCCACCGATCTTGACGCTCTGCGCGGCGTCGAGGGCGATGGGGCCGACACCTATTTCCAAGCGTTCAACCACTTGCTCACGATCGACGGGCCCACCTTTCGGTTCACCACCCGCTCGCGCCGCCCCCCGCTCGATCCCATAAACGCCCTCCTCTCCTTTCTCTACAGCCTGCTCGCTCACGACCTGCGCTCAGCCTGTGAAGCGTCCGGGCTCGATGCCGCCGTGGGCTTCCTTCATCGCGACCGCCCCGGTCGGGCCGGGCTCGCCCTCGACCTCATGGAAGAGTTTCGCGCCGTCATCGCTGACCGCCTTGCGCTCACGCTTATCAACCGACGCCAATTGACCAGCGCGGATTTCGTCACTCAGGAAACCGGGGCGGTCACGCTTAAAGAAGACTCGCGCAAAACTGTGCTCGTCTCGTGGCAGGAACGCAAAGCCGCCGAACTGCGCCATCCGTTTCTGGACGAGAAAACCACCTGGGGGCTGCTCCCGCATCTGCAAGCCCGCCTCCTGGCCCGGCATCTCCGCGGCGACCTCGACGCCTATCCCGCCTTCCTTTTGAAATAATTTAATTTCCCCACCGCCCCTACTGTTATGTATGTGCTCATCACCTACGACGTCGCCACCAGCACCCCATCCGGCACCAAACGCCTGCGCCGGGTAGCGAAAGCCTGCAAGGATCGTGGCCAACGCGTGCAAAACTCCGTCTTCGAATGTCAACTCGACCCCGCCCAATTCGTGCTGTTGAAACAAAAGCTCATCGACCTGATTGACCCTCGTCACGACAGCCTGCGATTTTACCACCTCGGGTCCAACTGGCAGCGCAAAGTCGATCACCACGGAGCCAAAGCCGGCTACGACATCGACGGCCCCCTGCTGGTATAAGAAACTAACCGCGAACCCCCAGCGGCCACGCCATCCGCCGCCGGTTCGCGATTCGCATAAACGACGCGGATGTAGGATCTTTCGTTGTCCCATTTGCGCGCACAGCGTCCCCGCTAGTCCTAATTTTGAAGGTTCGCGCAAACCCGAACCTTGCTCTTTGACAGTCAATAAGTTCGAAATCCCGAGTCGCGCCCTTCACGGGCGCGCGGATTGAAACAAATCGATCACCTGCAGCCGGGCCGCGCTCGAAGTCGCGCCCTTCACGGGCGCGCGGATTGAAACTACGACGTAACGTCGCTGAACGAATTACTTAAGTCGCGCCCTTCACGGGCGCGCGGATTGAAACGTTGCCCGCATGGACCCGTAGATCGCCCCCACTGGTCGCGCCCTTCACGGGCGCGCGGATTGAAACGACGTAGACGCCGATGAAGTTGGAACGAGTGAGTCGCGCCCTTCACGGGCGCGCGGATTGAAACTTACGGCCATTGTCCTGGCCGGCGGCGATGAACAGTCGCGCCCTTCACGGGCGCGCGGATTGAAACTCCTGTCATCCTACAGGAGAGGGGGTGTCAAATGTCGCGCCCTTCACGGGCGCGCGGATTGAAACATATACAACAGCTTATACGAGCCGATCTCGCGTCGCGCCCTTCACGGGCGCGCGGATTGAAACGTCCCAGGGGGCGAGGTCGCGGCCGTGGAGGGTGGTCGCGCCCTTCACGGGCGCGCGGATTGAAACATGCCTAAAGCCACTTACCCCCGAGGCGCGATGCGTCGCGCCCTTCACGGGCGCGCGGATTGAAACGTCCCAGGGGGCGAGGTCGCGGCCGTGGAGGGGTCGCGCCCTTCACGGGCGCGCGGATTGAAACCGCAACTGGACCCGGAAACAATAATATGGCGGTCGCGCCCTTCACGGGCGCGCGGATTGAAACTGGAAGCGGGAAGGGAAATTGAATCCCTCGCCCGTCGCGCCCTTCACGGGCGCGCGGATTGAAACAGCAATCGCCGCTGCCGCCCGCGTTGGAATCGTCGCGCCCTTCACGGGCGCGCGGATTGAAACTGTCGAACCCCGCCGGTTGAACCGCCCGGGTTGGTCGCGCCCTTCACGGGCGCGCGGATTGAAACAATGAGTGCCGCCGCATCAAGGAACGGGAAACCGTCGCGCCCTTCACGGGCGCGCGGATTGAAACTCCCGAAACGCCAACTCTTTCTCCGCGTTCTGGGCGTCGCGCCCTTCACGGGCGCGCGGATTGAAACTGCAACGAGCTTTTCGCGCTCTGCGTCGATGCGTGTCGCGCCCTTCACGGGCGCGCGGATTGAAACCCCATGATTCGACGTGATACCGGCACACTTCATGTCGCGCCCTTCACGGGCGCGCGGATTGAAACGTAAAAGGCCATGCGACCGGCGGCGGTGGCGCGTCGCGCCCTTCACGGGCGCGCGGATTGAAACAATCACCATGGCCTCGGACCCCATGGAGGTCTGCGGTCGCGCCCTTCACGGGCGCGCGGATTGAAACCCAATGCCGCCACCCAGGCCGGCGCGCTCCTCGTCGTCGCCCCCTTCGCGGGGGCGCGGATTGCAAACCTCCCTGTCTCGAACTAATTTCTGACCCAAACCCATGCGCAGGCTTGGGCAAATCATGCGCAGCGGGAGGGGGCGGTTGGTGGTAGATTATTGGCCTCAACCCCACACGAACATGAAAACCAATATCGGATCCTACGACGCCGGTGCCCGGTTCTTACTCGGCTTGCTCATCCTCGACCTCTCCCTCCACGGCCTCGGCTGGTGGGGCCTCCTGGGGATGATTCCCATTGTCAGCGGTATCATCGGTCACTCCCTGCTCTACGACCTCCTGCACATCGATACCCAACGGTGGGAGGACAATTTCGAGAATCGGCATCTCCGTCACCACTAAGCATCTCACGTTTCCCGCAACGCCGACGCGCCTGCCTGTGACAGGCGCGCCCGTTGCAGTGTCGGTTTGATCAGGCTTTGTCGCGCTGGATCAATTCGACTTCATAGCCTTCCGGCGCATCGAAAAACGCGATCATGCCGCTGCCGCTTTTGGTCGGGCCGTCGCTCAGTTCGTAGCCTTTGGCTTTCGCCTCGGCGGCGAAGGCTTCCAGGTCGTCAACTTGGAAGGCCAGGTGCATGAGGTCGGGTTGCACGACCACGGGCTCGGCGCCGGGGGGCATCTGGCAGATCTCGATTTCTTCTTCGCTGTTGGGCGTTTGCAAAAACACGAGTTGCGCGCCGCGCGGCGAGGTATGACGACGTGACTCGGTCAGGCCGAGCGCCTCGGTGTAGAACTTCACCGTGGCTTCAATATCGTTCACACGCATCCGCGTGTGCAGGAGTTTCGTAACAGTGGGCATAGACGCATACCCTACGCAACAACGCCCCCGTCGCCACTGATTTTTGTCCAATAAATCACCCTAAAATACACGAACCCAGCAAACATTGGTGATTGGATTTTAACGCAATGATGCCGAGCCATCAGGTGCGCCGTGATGGGGGATCAAGCTCTGCGACCTCTGCGCCTTTGCGGTGAACAAAATTCATCGCCCCGCCTTCGGACGGCTTTCGTGTAATTCGTGTTTTTCGTGGTCAACCTCGTTTCAGCCGGTTTGCCCCGTATTCGTTTTCAAACCACGAAATACACGAAATACATACGCACGGAAGAGAGCGTTTTAACGCAAAGACTCCGAGCCACCAAGTGCGCCATGATGGATCATCCTTTGCGTTCTTCGCGCCTTTACGTTGAAAAATCGGCGAGCGCTTACTCCGGACGGTTTTCGTGTTTTTCGTGTGATTTAGTGGGCCACCCCGCCTCAGTTGGTCTGGCTCGCGTCGAAGGCGCCCATCACGCGACTCGTGCCGTCGGGAAAGGTTTTGGCCAACGCCTCGATGACGGCGGTGCCCCTCGCGTTGGGCGAGTAACCCACGACACTCAGACTGGGCGGCGCGCCCCCGTTGCTCTCGTAAAGCGCACTCGCTCGCCGACGCACCCAACGCTGCAATTCGTCCAGATCGTAATACGACGTGGGGCGGCTCGGACGCGACGGTCCCGGCCGCGAGGGTGCTCCGCGCGAGCCGCCTTCGCGCACGATCGGCGGCAGGCCTTGGGCCGCCCGCTCCGCCCGGACTTTGTCTCGTGCCGCCTGCCATGCCGCGCGCTCCTTTTCGTAGGCCACCATCTCGCGTTGCCCTTTGTCGCTGGCTTCGTAACGGGCGCGCTCTTCGTCGTATTTGTCCACCCGCCGACGCCACCGTTCGTCCTCACTCGCTTTGCGCCCTTGGCGAATCGACGGGGTGCCATCGGTGATCATGAAGATCAAGTCGGCCCGCAACTCCAATGCCGCTGCCAGCGCCAGATCCATGCGTGAACTGCCACCGGCGCCGTTCCAATCAATGAGCTGCGGCGCGTAGTTTTTTCGATAGGTGCCCCGCTCGACGATCTTGCCGTTGGAAAGTCGCCAATACGGCGCGATCCACGCCGCGACTTGCGAGGTGTTGTCAGCCGTCGCCACCACCATGCGCGGCGCGTAGAGATCCACGTCGCGCTCGAATACAATGATGTTGAAAAACGTGCCGGGCGACAGGCCTTCGACCATCTTCACGAGCTCCGCTTTGACCCGCTCATAACCGGGCAAATCACCGCGCTCCGGTTCCACCATGGATGCGCCCGCATCGACGATGAAGACGACGCGCTCGCCTTGCTTTTTGATCCCAAAAAAATCCACGGCCGAGGCGCCGAAATTCATCCCCCCGCCACCTCCGCTCAAGCGACCAAGTCGCCCTGTTCCTGCGCTCACGACCACGGGCGTTCCCGCCAGCGCCGACGTGCCAAACGCGCCGCCGCTCGGGCTGTCCAAACTGTCCAACGATTGGTTGAGCAAGCTATCGACCTGCCCGGCGGTCTGGCTCGGCGGTCGCTGGCTTTGCTGCTGCAACTGCTGCATCGCGACGCGGTATTCCAAATTGGCCGGTGGGACCCGCGCGGCCGGCGGCGGAGACGAAAAGGTCGCCTCCGGCGGCGACGTGTAGCGATAGATTTTCCACGACGCGACCAGCGCGCCCACGAGCAGATGCGCGCCCGCACTGATCACGATCACCCAAAAGAGTGTGCTGCGCGGACGTTTGCTTACGGTCGACATCGCGACGTCATTCGAGGTTGAAGGACACGAGAGAAATCTTCGCGACCGCACACGCGTTGAGCACATCGATGATGCGTTGGTGGCGCGCATCGTCCTCCGGTTGCACCACAATAAAAGCCGGAACTTGCGCATCGGCGGCGGCCTGGCGAAACCGCGTCAAGGTGCGCGTCAGTTGCGGCATGTCCGGGCTGGTGGGCGTATCGAAAGGTTGGCCGTTGAGCAGGATCGTGCCGTCGCCCAGAATATCCAGGACCTGTTCTTCGGGCATATCGAGCGGCTCGTCCTGCTCCACCCGACTGGGCAACGACATGCTGATATCGGCCTCTTCCTTCACAAACGCCGCCGTCACCATGAAGTAGATCAACAGCAGAAAAACGATGTCCAACATCGAGTCCAAAGAGAACCCCTCCTCCTCCGCAAACAGGTCACGCTTAGTCCTCATCGTGACCACTCCTCACTGAAATTTTTCCCCACTAAATACACGAAATAACACGAAAGCCCCGTAAGCGGATAATCTCGGTTCGGATTCAGGCTGACCGTTTCGTGTGTTTTCGTGTGTTTCGTGGGCAATCTCCGATTCCGCTTCAGCCTCAGGTTCATCCGCCGCCCTCCGTTTGGAAGGAGGAGAAGATAATGTCGGCGATACCGGCATCGCGGCAGATCTTCATGACCTGCTTGACCAATCCGTAGCTGTTGGAGCGGTCGGCGCGGATCACGATCTTGGTTTCGCCGTTGTCCGCAATCCACGTGCTCACCGTGGTCGCGAGTTCGTCGAGCGAAACCGACCGCGAACCCGCCCACACTTGCCCATCAATCGAGATCGAAATGAGCGCCCGGTCCTGCTGGTTTTCCGCGATCGCCGCATTCACGGCCAAGGGCAAATCCACCTCCACTTTTTCGCGCGTCACGTAAGTCGCGACGATCATGAAGAACGCGATCAACTGAAACACGATGTCCATCATCGGCGTCATATCGAAACGCGCGTCGTCGGTGCCGATCGTGGAGAGCTTCATCGTCGTAACCGCTCAGGGCTGGGCTTTCTGGCGCATCGCATGCGTCAGCGCGTGATGCAGATCGCCGCAAATTCGCGCCAGCCGCGAGGTCAGTCGCGCGTAGCGATTCTTGAAAAAGAAGAACGCGAACATCGCCGGGATACCCACGACCAATCCGACCGCCGTGGTAATGAGCGCCTCCGATATATTGTCGGCCAACAGCTCCGGTTTACCCATGCCCCCGAGTGCGATGTTGCGGAACGCTTTGATCATACCCGAAACCGTGCCGAGCATGCCGACCATCGGTGCCAGTGTCGCCAAAATTGACAGGTAGCTGATCACCCCAAACGGTCCGGCGATCTCCTCGACCGAGGCTTCCTCCATGCCCTTCTCCACCGCCTCGGCGTCGTAATCGCCGGGCTTCACCCGCACCAAGCCGGCCCGCGTGACATTGGCGACCAAACAAGGGTTTTCCTCGCAGACGGTTTGGGCCGCCGAGACATCGCCCTTAGCCAAAAGCTCGTGCAACTGGTCCGACACGTCCGGGCGCAACAACGGGCCTTCGCGCACGCTGAGAGCGTTGTAAAGAATCAGGCCAAACGCCGCCACCGAGAAGAACGCCAGCGGATACATCGCCCAACCACCCTGCGCCCAGAGTTGGCCGAGACTCACGTCACCACCGCTCGCGGTCGCCGCTGATGTAGCGGTTTCCTGCGCATGCAAAAACACTGGCACGAGACCGAGCAGCAGCAGCCAGCGCGTATAAGTCATCCAAGGAGGCGGGGAGGTATTCATGGCATCATCAATCAGGGGAATGTGGCAGCCAGCGGGAGTCAGGATAAAGGCGACGCAGATCGCGTTCGATGCCGGCGGCGATATCATCGTCGCCGGTTTCTCGATACGCCGACGCCATCACGGCGGTGAGCTCGACCCGCCACTCGCTGGCGCCATCGATCCCGATCAAACCCTCGCTCAGAACGTCCAATGCCCCCGCCGGATCATCCTGCGCCAAACGCACGCGTCCGGCCAACAGGCGGAAGAGAGCGCCGTCGCCGGCATTCGTCGTCGGCATCTCCGCCATGGTCACAAGCGCACTCGCCCGCAGGTCGCTGCCTTGATGCCAATCCGTGTAAGCGAGCAACAAATCCAGTGACAACTGCTCCGTCTCCGCCGCAGCGCCACGCAGACGTTGATAGATGGTTTGGGACTCCGCCCAAAAACCTTCGCGACGCATTTCATCGGCGAGTTCCCACACGAGCGCACGGTGGGCGCCTGCGCTCGTATCCAACGGCAAACGTTCCAGCAACCACGCGACATCTTTCATTCGCTTTTGCGCCTGCAGAGCGCGGGCCAATCCCACGATCTCCGGCACGAAATCGGTTTCCGCTTCCCCGAATGGTAAACTCGATGCCACCGCGAGCGCATCGGCCCACTCGCCTTCGCTGACCAACAACCGAAAGTAGCGTCGCACCACGGGCACCGCATTGGATCCGGCGATGCCGGCATAAGGCACGAGCTCCGGCACGATACGGCGCAAACGCAGCAGCGCCTCGCCATGGCGACCCGCAAAGATGAGCTGCTGCGCCTCGCGGTAATCGTCGGGCAGGATGAATCGCAGATCGCGTGCCTTGTCCAAGGGCAGCAACGCCTCACCGGCATCGGTCGCTTCCGGCCGCAGGCGAATGCGACCCGCGGCATCGATTCCCATCACCTGCATGACCGTGCGATTCTGGTCTCCCATGCGGGCGCGCAGCGGCGCCGCCCACGCCACCGAACCCCCGGCGATGACCAGCACGATACCCGTGACGAAACGAACCATGCGCAAGCCGCCGACGGAGGGACCGGTTCCACCCGGTCCGCCCTGCCCCGACGTCGCATGCTGAGAGGCTACGTGCGGAAGACCTGGAAGTCGTCCCTCCGCGGCTAAAGAGCGCCATCTCATATCCCCAAGGCCTCCAGACGTTGCGCGGCCTCGGCCACGGCGGGTTGCGTTTGCAGGCGATCCTGCGCGATCAGCTCCCGATAGGTCGCCACCGCATCGTCGGGACGATTCAACTGCTCCAACGCGAGACCACTGGTGAGGTAGGCCGAAGCCGCCCATTGGGCGACGCCTCCGTAAAGCACGTAGACGCGCTGGCAAAAGCCGAACGCCGCTTGGAAGTCACCCGACTCAAAGTGCGTGAGTCCGACCTTGTAGTTCGCCTCCGCCCACGCCGACCCCCGCCATTGCCGAACCTTGAGCACTTCCCGGTAGGCCGCGATGGCGTCGGCGTAGGCACCGCGTTCCCGCTGTAAGTCGCCCTCGCGCAACCGGGCCTCGACCGCATGCGGCGAGGTGGGAAAATTCTCCACCAAACTGCGCCATGCTTCGATCGCCGCCACGCGATCACCGGCCGTCGTGCGCATCTCCGCCACCAATCGCCACGCCTCGGCAGCAAATGGGGCAAATGGCGACCGCGCCAACGCCCGCTCCGCCGCGGCCAGGGCCAGGGCCGGATCACGGGCACGCTCGGCGTGAGCTGCCTGCACCAACACCGCCCCGCTGGCGTCATCCAGATTGTTAATCGTGACCCGCGGCAGCTTCGCGTCTGCCACGCCAATACTTCGCAACGCGGCCCCGAGTCGCAGCATCAGCGTCGTTTGGCGCTGTGACGTCGCGATGGCCAACGCATTGCGCAACACTTCCTCCGGCGAGGTGCCGCGCACGGCCGTGTAATGTTCGGGAAACTCCGCCAGCATCAGATCCGGTCCGGTGTCCGCCGGGTCGTTGCCAAAGCGCAGAATTGCCTCGATCCACACGTCGAGCATCGCGTCGCTGCGGTCGAGCTGCACTTGCGCGCGTCCGAGCTGATAAATCGCGTCGCCCGCCCGACCTTCGCTGCCCCAGCGCCGCAAATACGATTCAAACCACTCGGCCATTTCGGGCCAACGTGCGGCGGCCGCGAACAGTTCCCCGGCCTGAAACACGGCGTGATTGATGTAGCCCATGTTGGGCGGGTTCAACAGGGCCCCCGCATCCTGCGCCGCCGCGTAGGCATTGATGGCGGCCTCCGTGCGCCCTTCTGCCGCAGCCAGATCTCCCAGCAGCGCATACGCTTCGCTGGCCAAACGACTTTCCGGATAGTCCTGCAAAAAGCCATCCAGCTTTTGCCGGGCCCGGCCATACTTCAACAGACCATACCAGCAGACCCCCTCCCGGTAGTGCGCATCCTCCGTGTAACCGCCGTTGGGGTAATCCCGCATGATCGTTTCAAAATGGGCGAGCGCGGACGGGTAGTTTCCGTCAAGCACTTCGACCAAGCCCAACCAGTAAGCCAGACCGTCGCTGAATCCACGATCCGGATACTCCGCCAACATGGGCTCGAACCGTTCGCGCAGTCCGATGCGATCCTCCTGCTCCATCAAGGTCGAACCCACGAGGTAGATCAGCTTGGGCGCCTCCTGCAGATTGGGATCGAGCCGCACCCGCGCCATGAACGCCTCCGCCAATTCGCGCACCGCCAACAAATTGCCCTCGCGCACCTCCGTCTGCAGCAGTTCGTAACCGACGTCACCAATGAAACGGGTGAACGTTTCCGTGCGCAGATAGCGCCGTGCCGCCGACCGCACGCGATCATCGCGGCCGCACGCCGCCGCCATCTTGACCTGTCCATAAACGGCTTCTTCCAGGAAACTATCGGACGCACTGGAAACCTCCTTCCGCGACGTGTTTTCCAGTCGCGCAAACGCCCAATACGCCTCGTGCGTGCGTCCGCGAGCAAGGTAGCAACGAGCAATCCGGAAGTGCAGCGCGCCGGTGTAATCGGACACCGCCCGGTGCTCTTCCTCCACCGGTTCACTCGATGCCCCGACCACCCCAAGTTGCTCCAAGCGCGCCTTCGCTTGAGCCAGGTCGCTCTCCACTTGATTCGTTCGTTCCGCGAACCAATCGATGCCCGCAATCCGAGCCTTCTCGGCCTCGCCGCGCTCGATCTCCGCCGTCCAAAAGTCCTGCAAGGTCGCGGGCGGCAGCACCAGTTCGTAGAAGTAAAGCGCTTCACCATGTCGGGCCGCCGCGTAGAGCTCGTCGCCGCCGCGCATCAGCGCGAGGTTGAGCGCGAGATCGTAACGCGCCTGGCCGGATTGCCCACTCAGATCGGGCAGCGCGGCCAAGGCCGCCTCGAAGTCATTTTGCGCCATTGCCGCCTGCAACAAATAGGATCCGGCCTTGGCTCGTTTTTCGTCAGCAGTGTTGCGATCAAAGAGCTGAGTAGCGGCGGCTTTCATCGCCGTGAATACCTCGACTCCGGCGTCCCAGTCGCGCTCCGCATATACGCAATCCGCGTAATGCTCCCAATAGGCGGCCCGTGGCGCGACATCGAGCCGAGTCGGGTCGTAGCGCGCGCGCAGTTCCTCATACAACGCCCGCGCGTCGGCCAGCCTCCCCTGGTAATAAAACGCATCGCCACGATACATCTGCGCGATCACGGCATTGGGCGCATCGGGATAAGCGGTGACAAACTCACCCAACGTGTGCGCCGCCCCGGGTAAGTTCGCCTGCTGCAATTTGCCCAGCCCCAAGTAAAAGAGAATGCCCTCGCGCGCCCGCACCGCCGTGCTGTCAGTCGACTCCCGCAACCTCCGATCGAGCTCGCTCAGAAACGGCACCGCCTCGGCAAACGCCGCCCGCTCGATCCGGTCCTGCGCCATCTCCTGCAGCGCCGTGGTGCCCAGCTGGGTGGCGTTTTGCGCCGCGGCCGACGTCGCATTCATCAGCGACAACCAGAC
This sequence comes from Synoicihabitans lomoniglobus, assembly GCF_029023725.1. Classification (GTDB taxonomy): domain Bacteria; phylum Verrucomicrobiota; class Verrucomicrobiia; order Opitutales; family Opitutaceae; genus Actomonas; species Actomonas lomonigloba. The sequence goes on along the minus strand of NZ_CP119075.1, from coordinate 5,317,976 downwards.
TACCCCCGATAATGAGGCGAGTCCCATGCGCGCAGACAGCTTGGCAAACACGCCCCGACTCAACGGCCGGCCCGAACCGCTCGCAATCGCAAAGCCATATCCCGCCTCATCGTCGCATCGGCGTAACGCGTCTGGCCGGGCGATCGCCTTCAGACTCATCCCATCGCGTGCTCAACACCTACCGATTCGCCACTGGCGGCGCGGTGATCATCGTTCTTTGATCACTCTCACCCCATGATATTGCCCCGCTTTCATGTCGCACTCGGACTTGCCCTGCTCAGCTCCATCCCCTCTCCCGCCCAACCGTGGTGGCGAGGTAATGTGGCTACGCCGGCAGAGGCGCGCGCCCAGACCGATAGAGCGATTGGCCAGCTCAATCCCTACCTCAACGCCATCGGCTACGCCCAACTCACCCGACGCGCCGAGCGTGTGGCAGCTCTGCGCACCCGCACCGATGCCGAACGGCGCCAAGTCGAGGTTCGTCAAAAAATAAAGGACCTTGTGGGCGGCATTCCCGCCCTTTCCGGCCCGGTGGCCGTTCAGACATTTCCCGGCTTCGACGACGAGGGCTTTCGCATTGAAAACATCGTCTATGAAAGCGCGCCCGACTACTGGGTGACCGCCAACGTTTTCGTGCCCGATGGCCCGGGACCATTTCCCGCGCTCATCATCGCTCCCGGTCACGGCGCCGGCAAATCCAGCCAATATTCCTGGGGCGTCAACTTCGCCCGCGCCGGTATTCTCGTGCTCGCCATCGACCCGATGGGACAGGGCGAGCGCCTGCAACACTTCGACCCCGAGCTCGGCACGTCCAAGGTCGAACCCGTCGGCGAACACGAACATGCCAACCAGAGCGCCTTGCTCGTGAGTCAACATATCGCCCGCTATTGGTTCGCCGACGGCATTCGCGGCATCGATTACCTCGTCCAGCGCGGCGACATCGACCCCGCCCGCATTGGCACCTTTGGCTGCTCCGGTGGTGGCACCGCCGCCGCCTACCTCGCCGCGATGGACGAACGCATCGCCGTCGCCGCCGTGTCTTCTTTCATCACCTCATTCACCGCCCTGCTCCCCGGCCACGGCCCTCAGGATGCCGAGCAAACGCTGCCCGGTTTCATTGCCGCCGACTTGGATTTCGCCGACTGGGTGGAGCTCGCTGCGCCACGACCCTACGCGATCATCGCGTTTGAAGAGGATTTCTTTCCCCTCGTCGGCGCCCAGCAAGCCCACGCCGAGGCCGAGCGCTTCTACGGATTGTTCAACGCGACGGATCAACTGAAGTTCATCCGCGGTCCCGGCGGCCACTGCAACCTCGGCGCAGTCTCGCCCGAACTGCTGCGTTTTCTCATCACCCACCTCGTCGGCCCCCACGCCCCCATTCCTGCCCTGGAGCCGCGACGGCCGACCGATACGGACGTCTTGAACGTCACACCGACCGGCCAGCTTTCGACCTCAATCGGCAGTGCCATCGCCGAAGATTTCACCCGCGCCGCCGCCGCCGCGATCCCTCGCCTGCAGCCCTTTCGCTCCGTCGAGGCTACGGCCCACCACCGCGATGAATTGCGCGACAACCTTCGCGCCCTCGCCGGCGTCGTTGCCCGACCGGGCGCGCCTGCTCCCGTCGTCACGACCGACTCAACTGCATCGCTCGATACCTATCTTCTAGAACACCTCACGTTCGCCAGCGAACCCGGCATCACCCTGCCCGGGCTGTTAGCGCGACCGCACCAACGCGGACCGCATCCGGTCGTGCTGTGGCTCGACGCCTTGCCGCTGGATCGCATCGCCAACGAGCCCGATTTCCAACGCCTCGCGGCCTCCGGCCACCTCGTGCTCGCCCTGCACCCCCGGGGCGTGCTGGGTGAACCCGATCCGCAAGCCGATCGTCTCGCCCTCGGCCAATACATGCCGGTGCATCTGCGCGCGCACGCCGTGGGTAAGACGCTCATCGGCATGCGCACCGACGACACCCTGCGTGCCATCGACTGGTTGCGCCAACAACCCGACGTCTCACCTGACCAACTGACGCTCTTCGGCCCGGGAGCCCAAGGCCTCGTCGCACTGCACGCCGCCGCCCTCGACGACCGTATCACTGCCGTCGTCATCGAAGACACCCTCGTATCCTATCGCGCCGCAGTCGCCGCGGGCCTGCACCGGAACCTTTCGGAAGTCGTCATTCCCGGTGTCCTCAACCGCTACGACACGCCGGATATCCTTCTATCCATCAGCCCCCGGCCCGTGACCATCATCAACCCGGCCAACCCCATGGGCCAACGCATGAGTAACGCGGACGCCGCCGCCGAGCTCTCCGCCGTCCTCGCCACCGACACCAACCTCGGCCAACCTGACCGCGTGCAGATCATCCACCGCGACCCCCGCGACCCGCGCCCACTACCCTGAGGCCAAAGCGCAACGCCTGCGGCCGCGAGCATCAGGGGAAAATCACACAGATCAGCCCTCCGTTGGCGTTCCCCCCCGGTTGGCTCGCCGAGCCGTGGTTCCGCTTCCGTGGGAGGTAAGCTGGTGCTCGCCGCAACTGGGCGCGGAACTCGGACTAGGAAACAATCTTGGTATTTCCTTAGCTGACAGGCGGAGCGTGAGGAACGCTGACATTCAGCTCAATCGCAGTGGTTCCGATACCGACTTCAAGTCCAAGAAAACTGCACGGTTCGAACGCCGCCTGTGGGCACTGCAACCTCGATCCTACCGGATTTGACGTCATAGGTGTAGGCGAGAGTCCTGCCGTCATATGAAACTTCAACCGGCGAGCGGCTGGACCACGCGACAAATGCTCCGCCATCGCGGAGGGTGACGGCACAGGCTTTGGGCGTGTGGCGATCAACTCGCACCAGCGCGCCGGTGCTGTTCAGCTTGTCGCTCAGACCGATTGCGGCGAATCCGTTTTTGACGGGAGCAAAGGAAACGATTTCCCACTCCCCCGGTGCCAGCGTAATCGCAGCGGATGAGTTTCGCATCACGCGTCGAATCGTTCCAACACGGTGCGTATATTCCACAAACTCGTCTCCCGAAAGGCCCTCCACGTCTTCAGGACTCACATTACCTGAGAAGGAAAACGGAGCCATCGTGTCGTCAGTGTTCGTCGACTCCAGCGAACTAACCGGAGCATGGGCGTTGAAGATACCCACCACACCGCAATCGCGACTGGTGTTAAATATTTTGAGCAACGCTGGCGCGACCGTGGGGTCGACAAACAAGCCGTCGCGCGTAACCCGCCCCGGGCCATCCGCCCGCAGAACCGTGCCGTCGGACAGCACCAGTTTTCGCAGCAACGTGGCGTCATGTTGACCTGGTTGATCGGAGACATAAACGGGTCCGCCGGAAATCGCGCGCGCCGCCGCATGGAAGGAGCCGAAAGAGTGTTTCGATTGAAACATGTCCCAATCCACCGGCATGAACTCGCCAAACCAGAGTGCGGTCTGCGCGTTGTTATAAACATGAGCACCGTGCGTTTCGGGGCGCAGCGGCCAGAAATCATCGGAGGTGCGCATCGTGCCGGAACGACTAAGATACAGTCCCTCGGGCGTGCACGACATGCAGTTAATCATGCGACCATCAAAGTTTCGCGCCACCGCCGACTCCAGAGCGGTGCGACAGGCTTGGGCCAGCGCCACACGTCCGCCTTGTCCGGCGGAGACGGCTTCCAACGCCGCCTGGTTGTCGACCTTAACTCCATCAATTCCCTGGGCGCGAAGACAGCGATGAAAGTCGTCATAAAAACGACCGACCGCCTCGGCCGATGGCACTCCCACCAATGCTCCGAACTGCCCGTCATTCGCATCGGGGGTTTCGGCGAGCACACCGGGCCCAAAGGCGCGCGTCACAGTGCGCGTGGCATAACCCGGCAAAGCATCGTCGCAAACGCCACCCCAGTATCCCAGCAACGCATGCCACACAAAAAACTGCTGCACTTTGAACTCAGTTTTAGCGGTCGTGACCACAGCGCTGAGATCATGGTCAAACTGCTCGTTGGCTTCGAAGCTGATGAGGCGTTCTTCTCCGGTCGCGGTTTGACGGATGGATTGCCAGCCATCGTCCAACACCAGGAGACGAGGCTCGACGCCGATAGCGGCAAAGGCCGCCAAACCCGCCCGAATCTTCGCGGGAGTCACCTCACGATAAAATGCGTCCCACGTGCACCATCCAAACAGATCCATGAAATCGGGCAAATTTTCTGCGCTGGGACGAGGACGTTGACCGTGCGACTGCTTCACGGCTTCCGCCGCAACAGCAAGCAACGCGAAAGGATCGTCACCCGTCGCCGCAAACAGCGCGGCACCGTGCGAGATCGCGACGGCAGGATCGCCGCTTTCGCCTACGACCACCAAACCTCCCTCGTGGCTGCGAAGCGTAAAACTTGCGCGACGATCCAGCAGCGGCACCAGCACAACAAACGATCCGTCACCACGCTCCGCGAGTATCCACAATGTGGATGCTTTTACTTCCGCAGTGGATGTTCCGTTGACCGGATGGACCCAGAATGGTCCCCGCCGGGCAGAACTGGTGAAGCGCTTAAGTCCGTCGATGCGGCCAAGAGGAATTTCAACCAACGGGGCCGGCCGAGCCACAGTAGCATGCAGGAAAACGCCGGACTCGATCTCGTCGGACCGCGCTGCCCAACCGGTGCCCGGCATGTCGGTGACGACCAGTGAGTCGGCAATGAACAAGGCTCCCTTGGTTAACCCGGTGAAATGACGAGAGGGCGAGGGATTTACCGTCGCTTCGTCGATTTCCGTCGCAGAAACCGGCCCCGAATCATCGGGCTCAGTCATGATGGCAAGCCCCGGAAATTCTCGGTTTCGAGTGAGGAAGGCGTTTCAACGTCGGCACTTTAATAGTGGTGAATGAAGGCATAAATTCAGCGCCCTGAACCGATCGACTCGCGAGCAGGGCAAAAGCGGTGCGGCGCATCAGGGCGCAACGGCGAGTGAATCCTGCAGGTTCTGGATTTTGCTGAGGGTGGCGGTGTCCCCGGATTCACGAGCCAGATCGACTCCTGCGGTTAAGTGATCGCGGGCGTCCTGGCTGCCGCCTTGCTCAAGCCGCAAAACGGCGAGGAGGTAGTGAGGTTTCGCCAGCTTGGGGTTGGCCTCGATGAATCTTTGTAACACGCTTATCGCCTCGTCGGACCGGTCCGCCTGCAAGCAGGCAAGACAGAGAGATTCGAGCGCGGGCAGATAGTCCGGACGTAACTGGAGGGCCATTTCGAAGGCGTCCACGGCTCCGGCAGTCTGACTTTCGTGCAACTGCTTCATGCCGAGACGCACGAGATACTTCGCCTGCATCCGGTTCGGCTCCGGCGAAGATGGATCCACGCGAGCGGCCTCAACGATCCACGAATGGGCTTTTTCCAACTCCCCTTTTTCAAGATGAAGCTGCGCCAGCGCCAGCCGGGGTCGGACGGCCAAGGGCGCGACATCGGCAGCTCGTGCGTAAAGCGTGGCGGCATCATCTTGTAACCCTGCCGCCCAACGGATGTCGGCCAGTGCGAGCAGATACGTAAGATTTCGCGGACTCAATTCGATCGCGTAGGCAAAGTCCGCCGCCGCCGCGGCAACCTCGTCCGTATCCACGTGACACAGACCACGGAGGTGGCGCAGTGAGGCATCGTCGGGATTCAGATCGATTCCGCGCGTAACCGCTTTGATCGCGGCGGGGCCTTGTCCGAGCCGACGCCGTTCATAGGCGAGCACGTAGTGCGCTTCGGGGAAAAGGGGCGCCTTCGCAATCGCCTTTTCAAGCCACGGAAAAGCCTGCTCCGCCTGTTCGTCGGCCAGATAAACCTTGGCAAGAGCCAGCGCGACTCCGGCATTGTCCGGCTCCAAGCGCGACGCGCGCTCAAGCAGAGGGATGGCCCGTTCCAAATGCAGCGAGGTAAACTCCATATCTGCGGCGACCCGCAGCTGGGCCACATCAAAACAGGCTTCGCGCAACGTATCCACAACCGGATCAATCGGGTCGCGATGCCGATGCCGACTCACGGGCAGGCGTTCAATCTCCCGGGCCTCATTTTCCCGACCCAGTGAGCGATAGGCCTGCGCCAGCAGATTGTAGCTCGTGGAAAATTCGGGATCGATTTCGATGGCTCGCAAAAGCTCGCCGCACGCGGCTTCCGTATTCCCTATCGCCAGATCCAAACGGGCCAATCCGACGTGGGCATGGGCCAGTTGCGGATCGGCGTGAAGTGCCTTTTGAAACGCAGCCGCCGCCGCCGTTTTATCTGCGGTATAGGAAAGCAGCGCGCCCGTGCGCCACCACGCCAGCGCGAAGTCGGGCCGCAAAGCCGTAGCGACCGCGAGCTCGCGCAAGGCCTCCTGCGACTCACTACCCTGAGCATAAATGAGAGCCGACCGATAAGGCCAGTCGGGATTCTTGGGGTCCCGACGGCGCAACTCGTCGTAAGCGGAAATCGCCGCCGCCACAAAGTCGTTGGCGTGGTAAAACGTCGCCAGTGATGCGAGGAGATCTGGGTCCCCAGGCTGGCGCTCCAACCGTGCGATCCTCCGGCCGTATTCATCGCGAACGGTGGCCCGAGCGCCTGCGACGAGAGCCGCGTCCAAACGGAACGTTTTCGCCGAGAAATCCGAGGGCGCCCGGTCACAGCCCACCACGAATAGGCCGATCAAGAGACCACCCACGGCCCAGCGCATCGGCACGAACCGACGATGAAATAGTCCACCAAGTCGTGAAGAGGATTTTCGATCGTGTTTCATGGATTTTCTGGAACCGGGCACTGGTGTCCGGGGCGGGAAGACAGGACGGGGGACGCCCGAACGGACCAAGATCGGCGACAGATCATAACAAAGGGAATTTCCCCAAACGAAAGCAGTGACCCGATCTGAACCATTCGGTCACGTTCGCAGGGGAGTTCTATCCAACGTGGCGCACCTCGAAGCAGGAACCAGTGCCGCGCTGCGCAATGCCTTGCGCAAATGCACTCTCTCCGCGGATAGGACCTGCGACGCCCGAACTCATTCTGGAGCGTAGGTGTGCAAGGCATTGCGCAGACTGAGTGCCATTCGGCCTCCAGATGGTTAGACTTTGAGTGTGCGAACTCACATCACTCGCTGCGCGGTTTTTGTTTTCGTCCCACCCATCTCAGCCCAACCCCTTTTATGTCCGGATTCCATCCTGCCGACCTAGCGGTCGCCGTTCTCTACATTGTTGTCGTGTTTTATCTGGGCCTTCGCGGATCCCGCCAGTCGACGCCTAACCAGGAAGGATTTTTCCTCGCGAACCGAAAGCTGGGTAAGGTCTATCAGTTTTTCCTCAACTTCGGGAACTCGACCGACGCCAACGGAGCCGTCTCGACCACCAGCCTCGTCTATCAGCAGGGCGTTTCCGGTGTCTGGCTCGCTTTCCAGATGATTTTTCTGAACCCCTATTATTGGTTCATGAATGTCTGGTTCCGGCGCGTGCGACTGATTACCACCGCCGATCTCTTCGAAGATCGTCTCGGCAGCCGGGGGCTCGCGCGCTTCTACGCCCTCTTCCAATGTCTGAGCGCCGTGGTCATCGTCATTGGATTCGGCAACTTGGTGACCTACAAAATATTCACCGCTTTGGTTGTGACTCCCGAAGCGCGATGGAGCATCGAAGAACGTGCTTCGGTCGAAGACTACCGTGAACTGCGACACTACGAGCAGGCGTTGACGACCCGGGATTTGGCGGACTTCGCCGCGTCCGATCAGGAGAAGATCGCGAGGCTCCGCGAACGCATGGCTCGGGGAGAGTTGCACAACTCGATCTCTCCGGTTGATCCGCTCGCTTTCTACATCGTCTATACGGTGATCGTCGGCGCGTATGTGGTGCTCGGTGGCATGGCGGCTACAGCGGCGAACGAAGTTTTTCAAAGCCTCCTCATTGTCGCTTTTTCGGTGATTCTCATCCCGCTGGGCATGCAGGCGGCCGGAGGTGTCGCCGCCTTCAGCAGCAAAGTCCCCGCTGCGATGTTTGAACTGCTTCGAGAAGACGGACCCTCCCGCCACATCACGGCGTTTGTGCTGGTCGGGATACTCGCCAACACGCTCGTCATGATCAACGGCATCTCCGGCAACATGGCCATCGGCGGTTCCGCGCGAAACGAATTTGCCGCTCGCTTCGGTGCGGTCAGCGGCACTTTCGCCAAACGCCTGATGATAATCCTGTGGGCCTTTTCCGGTCTCGTCGCCGTGGCTCTCTATCAAGGCACGGACGCACTCGCGGATCCCGACATGGCGTGGGGCACGATGTCGCGACAACTGCTCGGCCCGGGGTTACTGGGATTGATGGTGGTCGGCGTGCTGGCCGCCAATATGTCGACGCTCGCCGCCCAATCGATGGCCGTCTCCGCCCTGTTCGTGCGCAATGTCTACCTGCCTTGGCGACCTCACGCCTCTGAACGTGAATGCGTGGTGGCGGGACGCCTGGCGATCACGGCCGCGTTGACCCTGGGGGTGCTGGCCGCCGTCAATATGAACGACGTGTTCGCGATGCTTCAGTTCATGCTCACGATCAACGTGCCGTTCGGGGCCGCTGTCATGCTGATGTTTTTCTGGCGACGCCTGAGCGTGCCCGCTGTCTGGATCGCGGTCGTCACGGCCGTGCTCTTCAACACCATTGCCCCGGTCGTGCTGCCACAGCTCGATGCCATCCGCACTCATCCCGACCTGGTGGAGCGAACGGTGGACGACGCCGGTCGCTTCTCTCCCGTCTATTTCGAATCGGTGGTCCGGAGCCAACCGTCCGACGAATCCAGTCCGCTCATCGGGAGTGGACGCCTGCACACCGAACTCTGTCTGCTTCGACTGTTCGGGGTCGCGGTGCCGGAAATGTCTCCGAGCAATCGGTTCGCGGCCCGGCTCCTGATTGCCGCGATCACTCCCTTTGTTTTTCTACTAACGATCAGCTTCCTCACTCATGCCCCGGACCCTCGTCGGCTTGATCGCTTCTTTGCCAAGATGAAAACGCCGGTCGGCACGGATCCTTCGACTGAAGCAGCCGCGATCGAGGCTTCGGTGCGCAATCCGCACCGCTTTGACCACCTCAAACTGTTTCCCCGTTCATCGTGGGAATTTACCAAGTGGAATCGGGAAGACCTCGTTGGGTTCCTGATTTGTTGCGCCCTTTCCGGCAACATCATTCTCCTGTTTTGGGGACTGCTCCGCTGGGCCGCCCCTTGACCCGCGGTTCGCCGCTCGGCCTCTCCCGCCCGCCCCGGCCAAGCGCATCCCCGGGTCCCCTTCGCGCAAGGCGTTGCGCATTGGCGGAGTTGTTTCTCTATCGTAAATTTCACTCTTAGGGCGAGCACGCGAACGTCGAATTCGACGTGTCGCGTGCCGGACGCCATTCGCGTCTCCATTGTCACCCTAACCCAAGAATGTAATGAACTACCTCCATGCGCCGCGCTTCCGGCGGCAACGCGGCGTATCCCACGCCATCACCTCGCTTTTGAGCATATGCATCCTCGCTCTTCCCGCCCTGGCGCAAACCACTCCGCCGGCAGGCGAAGAAGACGTGGTGGAATTGAGCCCCTTCACGGTCACCACGTCCAACGACCACGGCTACATGGCCAACTCGACCCTAGCCGGAAGTCGCACCAACACCGAGCTAAAGGACATCGCCAACCCGCTCGACATCATCACCAAGGAATTGATTGCCGACATGGCCGTTGAGGACATCCAGGACCTCACGCTCTTCGCCAACGGCGTCTCCCCCAATGCGGCTGGCGACTACAACTCCGACGGTCAGGAGCGCGAAGTCTGGAACTATAACTACATGGAGATTCGCGGATTCAAAGTCGGCTCCGCCACCCGCAACTTCATGGATCTCAACGCCCAGTTCGAGGCCTACAACTCGGAACGAGTCGAGTTTTCCAAAGGACCAAACTCCATCCTCTTCGGTGCCGGCAGCCCCGGCGGCACCACTAACTATGCGACCAAGGTCGCTGGTCTTCAGCGCAACGCCTACTCCATTCAACATCGCACCGACGACCTCGGCAGCCAACGCGTGAGCGTTGACCTCAATCAAGTCATCGCACCAGACACCCTGGGCCTGCGCCTGAACGCCTTGTGGGAGGACCAAAACTTCTATCGGCACCCCGCCTACGAGACGCAACATGCCTGGAATTTGACGGGCAAATGGAAACCGACCCCCGACACCACGGTCACGATCGGCCACGAAATGCGAGACTCCGAGCGCGCAAGTCCGCGCGGTATTTTCGCCGCGGATCGCGTCTCCGCCTGGCTCGATGCCGGCTCGCCGATCGTGACTGCGGTTCCGAGCAATAATCGGGTCGTCATTGGTGGCAGCGAGAGCCCTCAATCCGCCGCCGACAACGGCATGGTCACGATGAACTCCGATAACTGGATTCTCGATTCCGACGGCGTTTTGCGCAACACGCGACGCACGGCGCGGGGCACCGACACCTTCGCCAATGCCATCCGGCTCGATACGGTCGCCACTGGTTTTGATTTTCCCACCGACGTCTGGGTCGGAGGTCCCAACGGAATCAACGACAGCAAATGGAACATCACCGAGTTCAACGTCACCCAGCGCATTTCCGACGATTTCTACATCGACCTGTCCTACGGTCATACCGACAACGACATACGTCAGGGTAACAGCGTCAGCTCCTACCTCTTCGTCGACACCAACGACTTCGGCGCCAATACCCACCCCGGTGAACTTTACGCCGAATCCCGCCCGTTCCGCATCGACCGCGGCATCGACATTGACGACATCCGTGCGACCGCGTCCTACAATCTGCGCCTGACCGAAACCAACAAATGGCTGGGCGACCACCAGTTGGCGGCAATGTATGAATACAATGATCGCGAGGAGTGGATGGACAACGGACGGCTAACCCTCGTGCAAACGCCGGACGGCCCGATCACCGGCAGCCTGACGGGCGGGCAGGTGGCGTTTTATCTGCGCGACTATCTCAATCTCGCGAGTGGCAAGAACGCCATGTATGACTACCGCAACATCTACTATTCGGATGGGATTTCACAGGACGGCTATGTCGCCAAATTCCTGCGACGGGAATCCTGGGCCGCGCTGCACACCCTGACCAAACAAGACTCCGTTTTGGCAGTGTTGCAAAGCCGGTGGCTGCAGAATCGTCTCATCACCACTGCGGGCTGGCGACAGGACAAACGCGTGGCCTACGACGCCCCCTTCACCGCCGACCCGGTCACGGGAATGCGCATACCCGTCGAGGTCGACCGCGGCACACCCGACGGACGTGACGACCCGAAGTATGCGTCCTTCATCAATCCTCCCACCTACGTTCAAGGAATCTCCCGAAACTATGGAGCGGTTTTTCACGCCACCGACTGGCTCAGCTTCACCTACAATCACGCGACCAACTTCTCCCCGCGCACCGAGACGCGCGACCTGTATGGCGAATACGTGAAAGCCTCCACGGGGGAATCAAACGATTACGGCATTCGGCTCAGTTTACTGGATAACCGGTTGAGCCTTTCATTGATCCACTACGAAACAAGTGAGCTCAATTCGGTCACCAATGGCAGTGCGATCAATACGCCGATGAAGATCATGAAGCAGGCCGAGCAGATCCTCGTGGACAACGGCATTCAGGCGACGAACCCCCTGGATCTTGACGGCAACTTCACCACGGCTGATCGCACCGCCACGGGCGAGGAATTGTTGCTGATCGGCAACCCGACCCGCAACTGGTCCTTCCGCCTCTCCGCGTCGCGTTTGATCAACGAACAGCGCAACATCGCACCGGACATCCGGGCCTATTTCGCGGAACGCATTCCATATTATCAGTCTCAAGATCAGTCGCTGACGGCCATCGGCGAAAACTCGAACCTGGCCGTCCGCATTGAGCAGGCCCAAACCCAGTTCGCCCTGTTGGAAACTCGCGAGCGCGTCCGCGTCTTTCCCGCCAGTGAATACAACGCCCGCCTCACCGCTAAATATAATTTCGATAGCGACAGTAAGTTCAAGGGCCTCAGCCTCGGCTCAAACCTCCGCTGGAACAGCGCCCCCGTTATCGGATACTTCAAGACGGTCGACGGCGTTTTTGATGTCAACCGGAGCTACAAGGGGGACGACACGATGATCACGGATGTCTTCCTGACTTATCAGCACAAACTCCCGCGCGACATCATGTGGAAGGTGCAGTTGAACATCAAAAACATCTTCGACAACGACGACCCGATTCCAGTCGCGGCCATCAACGACGACGATACAGCCAACTTCAACTGGGTGCCCTACCGCTACCGGCCTCAGGATGGCCGCGTTTTCACCATCACCAATACGTTCAGCTTCTGAGCCAGCCGGTCGCCCACTCTGGACACCGGCGCGCCATCGGCGTCAGCACCATCAAATCGGTGCCGGCGTCCGCTGGCTGATCTCCCGCCGCTCCACCCTGTCGCCGTCACCAGCGCTGGGGAGGGGCGGCGGTTTTTGTTTCGATTGATTCATTGCCTTCACCCGTCCGGCCGCGACCAGCGAGAGACGAATACCGCGGGATACGCTTCACCAAATCCACCCCGCCGCGTGATGACGCGGGACGAGCGAAACCCCGCCCAACGAGGGAACCTCCGTCAAACGTCTACCGGCTCGCGCGAATTCCCGCTGCTCGCCGGACATCCGTGTAGGATCCGGAAAAGCACTGGTAATTATCTAGCGCGACCACCGGGGCAGGAACGGCCCACGGCAGATTCGTTTCACTGAGCATTCTGCCGTGCACGATCGCCTCATCGATCGCTTTGTCGATGTCGACCAATCGGACGAAACCGCTTCCGGGTTCCCCGGCGGTCAAACGCCAGGGCGCGTCAATCTCTCTAATGGGGAAAAACTCGTGCAAGGCATTAACGACCCGGGTGTGCTCCCGAGCCAAGTCGGGACCGACCACAAATTGGGATTCTCCTCGTAGACACCCGATAACGTTCTCCAAAACATGGAGCTTGGTCACGAGCGGATCGGGCAAGGCATGGACCTCCGTCGGGGCGTCCGCACGATCAACCGTGTATTCAGATTCGTAGCACCAAGTAATGCGACCCCGGTCGCCGGTCAGCGTGATCTCCGGCGACCGGTTCGCTTCCCCACAGTGCGTCGCGTAGAAATCGATCTGCACGCCCGATTCGGTGCCGATCCGCGCGTTCACCGTATCAAAACTCTCAATCAACTGCGTGCGATAAAGTTCCGCCTGAATGGTGGTCGCCTCAGCAGCGCTCCCCGCCTCACTCCCAGCCCAAAACAAGGCAAGCATGAGGAAGTGCGCGCCGGCGTTGTTCGTCGGAGAATCGAGCACCCAGGCATCGTCGGACGTCAACCGTCCGGCCCAATTATTTCGTTTGTAATAACTTTCCGCCCGCGGCCAATGCACGGTCACCGTGATGCGGCGCAGGGCCCCGATCTCGCCATCCAACAGGCGCTGCTTGATGTGATGCGTTGTGGGCACGTAAAGGTCCTGGAACCCGACGGCGAGGAGTCGTTTGCTGAGCGACTGCGCCGCTCTCATCCGATCGATATCCTGCAGCGTCGCCGCCACAGGCTTCTCCACCATCACGTGCAGGCCCGCCTCCAACGCCGCCAACACCATCGGCGTGTGCCAATGAATGGCGGTGGGCAGCAGCACCAGGTCGATCCGGCCGACCAACGCCGTCAACATGCTCTGGTAGTCGTCAAACAGGGGAACGCCATGGGCGCGCAGTCGGCGGCACAATTCTGCTTCCTCCTCCTGGTTGATGACCGTCGCGCCCACCAACTGGGCTCGGCCGAACAATGCTTGTTCCGCCAACATCATCAGGTGCCATCGAGCATATCCGGAAAGTCCGACAATGGCGACTCGCACGCAAGATCCAGGGAACTTCCGCGCAGCAGTTTCTGCCGACGGGAATCCGCAAACGGCCGCCTCTCCAGGAGAGTCTGAGGGGACGGGTGGGGTGATCGGTGGCGCCATGACTAATTCGGGAATGTATGCCTCTGGATGAAACCTTGCCTTCGCGCCTTCGCAAAGCGCGATCGGGAGCGTGGTAGGCCTGGAGTCTGCTCAGGATGCGCAATCCCTTGCGCAGCATTGATTGGGTCTGAACGCGGAAACCAAAGTCCTCCGATTCCCCCACGCGGCGAACGCGATTCACAAAGCGCACTCAAAGGGACTGGGCTCGTTGACACAACTGCACCGGCACACCCCAAGGATCACGCATCATGATCAACACTGATCCATCGGCGGGCGTGACTTCCTCGACCATTGTCGCACCAGCCGCATCGAGCCGAGTCCGATCGGCCCGAGCGTCGGCGGTGATCACCGCGAAATGAAAACACAGTGGATGCGTTTCGGCGTAGGCCGGAATTGAGACTGACTTGTTGTGATACAATTCCGCCACGCATCGCCCCGTGCTGTCGGCGAGGAAAAGGGTATGAGTCGGCCCCCCGAGGTCGCGCACGACCTGCCAACCGAAATGAGTAACATACCACTGCGCCATCCCGCGCGGTTCGGGCACGTTGAGTGCAAAATGTTCGAATATCATAGTTGAGAGAGGCGTTGGAAAAATTGCGGCGGCCGTCGCATCATTCAGTCGACGGCTTCGGACGGGGGTTCTGAGTGCGAATCAGAAATTCCGACAACAGTTGCACGTTCGCGATGAAGCGCTCAGTCGTGAACCGCCCGCCGTCGGGTTCCAGCCAACGACCAGCGGAATCCATTGCGTCCAGCGCATCGCGAGCACGGGCGGCCAGCTGATCCTCATCGATCGACTCGATTCCGTGCTCCGTTTTCGGCCGATCCTTTGGCGTCCATGGCTCCGCCCCGGCGGCGTCGCTCGAGGCGGCCACCGCCGCTTCATATGCGGCGATCGTGTCGGCGATACCGAATGCTTCCTCCCAATAATAACCCGTCTGCCGCTCCGCGCTCAACTCGGCCAACGTGTAGTGAATCCGACCGTCCCAATCCCCATAGATGGGGCGGTTGGTGTGCAGTTCGTAATAGCGCGCCCAGCGATTCTCCCTGATCGCCGATCGCCGGAACCACGCGACGGCGCGACCCGCCGCCTCCATAAAGCGCGGGTCGGAAAACTCGCGATGCAGATCCAACAACAAGCGCACCACCCCCGCGCTCTCGAAGGAACTGACGGCCGGCGGTTCGAACGCCCGCGCCCACGCGGGGTGCATGGCCGCGTCATATTGCTGCGCCCAGCCCGGCTGCGGCTCCGGCAGCTGCGCCAGCACTATAAAATCCGCCGCCCGCCTGGCGGATTCACGAAATTCCACCCGACCCGTTCTACGCCGGGCATCCAACATGAGCATGAGGGCGTCGCGAATGGTGTTATCGTTGAAGGTGTAGAAATCGAAGTAGTCGGGAGAAGGAAACTCGCGAGGATAGTTTTCGGGCAGGCTTGCCGGCAGGATCGGGTAGCGGGCGGGATCGTGGGGACGACCGTCCCAACGCTGCGACCATGCGCCATTCGCAAATTGGGCCTCCTGCAATTTTTTCAGCCCATATTCCAGCGCGTCACGAATCGCTTCGTCGCGCGGACTGGGCGCGGATCGGGCGGCATCAACAAATGCCAGAAAGAAGCGCAGCACACTCTGCGTATTATCGTCGTCGTAATTCGAAACATTCGTCCGCTCATCGTCCGAAAACGCGGCCGTCCCCACCTCATCACGGTAGCACCATTGCGAGCGTTTCGCGGGGTCGAACTCGATCAAGTAATCCCACCCCCCGGATTCGAGCTGGCCGTGAGTCAGGGCCAGAGCGGCCGCACGCGCCGCCTCGAGATGCGACTGATTCCCGGTCGCGGCGTAGGCGAGGAGCAAGGCCTGCCCAACCGACGGTGTTCCCGGCGGCTGCACCCAAATCTGCGAAGAGGTGGCGGGTTCTTCGCCGAAACGCTCCGTCAGGTCGCTGGAGTATTCCCACAAATATCCGCCTGCGGTGGAGATCGAGTTAAAATAGGTCACCGCCCGGTCGAGTGCGGCTCTGACCTCATCCGCCGCCGGTGGCTCCCCGGCCGCGATCCCTCGAAGCGAGACTAAAACCATCAACGATATGAATCGGACCGGTCGGACCCAGCCCGCCAATCGGCTGGACCAGGAATCCCACCCACCAAGCGCAATGCCGTCGGCCGAAAGGTTTGAAAATGCCATGGGAACCATTTCAGGGCGGGGTTAAAACCGACTCACGGCAAGGGAACCGCTGTGCGATTCGTTGCATGGCAGGCATTCGCGGCGGTGGATTTCCAGCGAGGCCCCGCGACATTCGTGCGGGATCATCTACGGGGATTGATCGCTCGCGGCGACAGTCACCTGCCTCACCGTTGGTCCCTCCACCCAAAGACTCGGAGTCAACACACCGCGCGGGATCTCGGGCGGACCGACGGCGTTGGTGGATATCTGGCTGATCAAAAAATCGACCGCCCCCTCTCCCACCCGCTCGTTGTCCTGCTTGATCCCGGCCAATTCGGCCGGCGCGTAATCCGCACAATCTTCGATGTTGAGATGAGCCAATCCCACATCTTCCGGGACTCGGATGCCATGCTGCCGCAAATTGCGCAGCACGAGCCGATTGGAGGTCAGAATCGCATCCGGACGAAACCGGTGCCACCACTCCACCACGTCAACATCGTCGAAGGTGAACAAAGGCGGGAGGGTGGTGCCCCCCAACTCGATGGTCAGCGTCGTGAGATAGCCCGCGCTGAAACGGTTTTCCACGATCCGCTCAATCCCAGGTTCTCCGACATAACCGATCCGACGGTATCCGAGCTCCCAAAGCCGGCGGATGGCCAAGCAGCTGCTGATGTATTGGTCGTCACTGGCATACGACAGGTCCGGACGTTGATAGCGCGTGCCCACGGAGATCACGGCAAACCGATTCAAATCAAACGGGAGGCAACTGCTAATCCCGTCGGAGTCACGCATCCACGACATAAGCACCGCCCGAATACCGCGGCTTTCGAGGATGTGATTCAGGCGGGATGGTGTCATCCCGGGGGCGCAGACCTGAATGCGTTCCAGCGAATAATTGCGCGCTCGGGCGCGGGCCAGCGCGCCGGCGTAGAACCCCCGCTGCACGGCGGACTGCTTCCACGCCTCGGGGTCCTCGTAGAAGTCCAGCCAAGCCAAGTTGCAAACGGGCGCGACCGGCCGATTCGTCCGCAATTGTTTCATCAATGCCGCCACCATCGGGTTCGGTCGGTAGCCGAGATCCGCCGCGATCCGATGGATACGGTCGCGCGTGCGGACTCCGATCCGGGGATTATCATGCAACGCCCGCGACACGGTGCTCAGCGAAACACCCGCTTGTTCGGCAATGTCCTGCATGGTGGTGCTGGAACCTTCCGACGGGACATCCGAGGATTCCGGGAGCGGTATGGAAACGGAACGTGGGGCAGTGGCCATTTCGAGAGGGGTTGGTCGAACGTTGCGAAAGCAGGGTTGCGCTGAGCGAAACCGGAATGGGCGTTACGGGAGGCACCGATGCCATTCGTGGACGAAGCATGAATGGCGGGAATACGTGGTCAAGGCCGTCGGTCCGACTCGAGCGCCTGATTGAGTCAGGTGAGGGGCACGGAGGGGGGTTATAGCATGGGTTGTCTCAGGGTGAGAATGGTAAGGGATTGGCTGAAGAGTTCGACGGCTTGAAAAAATAAAATCGTCTAGTCAGATACAGCGGAAACTGGAGCAGACTTTCCCGACGATTGGATCGCGATGATCGCCTCCGCCAGAAACGCCAGCATGATCCCATCGGCATACAAGGACTGCTCGCAGGGTCGTTGCAGGTAAGCCTCCATCGAATCCGGATTCGCACTATGGGAGCAATTGGCGACGCGGCCGTCTTCGCTAATCAGATCGCCCATCGTCTTCGAAAGTTGCAGGCCCCAATCAAGAAACGCGCGCGGGAGCAAACCACGGCGGAAACCCCGCAACGCCGCAAAACCAAACAGCGCGGAACAGGTGCTCTCGGGGTAGGCATCGTCGACCAGCGGCATTACGCGGAGCCGACCGTCTGCGGTTTTCAAACTCAACGCCCGTTGCATCGTCGCTTGGAAGATCCTCTCTGCTGATTCGCGCAAGCTATGGTCGGGCGGCAACCACGACAGGCCCTCGGTCAAACTGGCCACCATCCATCCATTACCCCGGCCCCAGTAGTCACCGATCGGGCCACGCAGTTGGCAGTGATACCCGTGAAAGAACAGCCCGATCTTCGCATCGTAGAGCGACTCCAGATGGATCTGATATTGGCGGCAGCCATCATCAAAAAGTGCTTCATTCGGCAACTCCGCGCCGTAACGCAGCATAAACATGCCCGCCATGAACGTGCTGTTGACCCACAATTGATGCCGATAGTCATCCTGCCCCCCCGGCCATACATGCGCCAAACCACCGTTGTCGGTGCGAGTCGCCTGATCCAAACACCACTCAGCGTATTCATCGCAAATCTTCCGATAACGCTCATCGCCCTGCACGCGCCAGAGGTATTCGACGATGTAGGCAGGCAGCACGTGATTGACGGAGCCCTTGACCCTACCCGCCATATTTTGCTCCACCCAGCTGACGAGAAAATCCAGGCAGCGGGCATCACCGAGCACTTCGTGGCAACGCATCACGCCCCACAATCCCACGCCACTCGACCAGTCCCAGCGGTTGATATCGAGATTCCACGCCCGGGATTTGATAAGACGTAACTTGTCGAAGATCGCCCACATCCGGTCCGCACAAGTGACCACGTTGGAAGTCTCCGACCGGTCTCCCCGGGCACCGGCACTGGCGCCTGATTTCCCCGAACGACGACCCAACTCCGCCCCCCTCTTCAAACCACTCACGGCCGTGATGATATCCGCCTCAGGGGCACCGCCGGCAAGACGGGTTTGGGATCGGGTGGCGACTCGCGCATGGAGGATAAAGGGGTAAGGGGAAGGTTGGGTCATGAGGCCCGGCGGAAGAAATTCCGCAGCACCAAAAACAGAAAGGAACGCGACCATCGAACTCCCACCGGAACGCGAACTCGACGCCCCCGTTGCGCAAGCCCTTGCACGTTCCGACCGCTCGCAATGGGACCGGCTACAGGTCAGAACCCTCCCGCCGCGCCACCGTCGACCGGGAGCACCACGCCGGTCACGAATCGCGCGGCGGGCGAGGCCAGATAAACGGCGGCCCAACCGATGTCAGTAGGATCACCAAGACGCCCGAGCGGCGTCCGTGAAAGGATCTTCTCCCGCCGAGCCGGATCTCCGTCCAACACCTTGGCCAGCATGTCGGAGGCGATCCATCCCGGCGCCAATGCATTGACGCGAATGCCGTGGGGACCCCACTCCGTCGCCAGGGAGCGAACGAGACCGACGTAGGCGCTCTTGGCGGCGGAATAAGCGACCACCGCAGACAGCCCGATAAGTGAAGTCATCGACGCCGTGAACAGCACCGAACCCGCTCCGCGTGCGACCATGCGTTTCCCCGCCTCCCGCGTGATCGCGAACGCCCCGAAAACGTGGGTCTGCAGCACGGCGGCAAATTCCACGTCCGTCGTTTCGGTCGCCGCTTTCTTCAAGTGCACACCGGCATTGTTGATGAGAAGCGTGATCGGGCCGGCCTGCGCCTCGGCGCGCTCCACCAGACTAGGAGCATCCTCCAAACGCGTGACATCTCCTGGCAGAGCAAAGGCGGTCGGTCCGATCTGCGCACACGCCTTGGCTAGTTCTTCAGGTCGGCGTCCCACCAGCACCACACGAGCACCCGCCGTGGCCAGACACTGCGCCATCGCCAAACCCAGTCCGGTGCCGCCGCCGGTGATGAGCGCGGTCTGGCCGGTGAGATCGAACGCCGTCCCCTTCAGCGAAGCGGAGCCATTTGACGGCAGGGATTTGGGCGGAGTTTCAGCAGGAGGATTGATCATGAGCAGGGAATGAAATCAGAGGATACCAAATTTCTGGAATGCCGCGGTCGCGCTGAGCCCGCCTTCGATGGCCTGGCGCACGGCCTTTTCTCCGCGCGCCTTTTCCAACGCACGAGTCACCACCTCGGCTTCGCAGGCGCGGGGCACGATGACGACGCCGTCGAGATCGCCGAAAACCAGATCGCCCGGTTCCACCCACACCCCGCCGATTTCGATCGGGCAACGAAAGGCGGTCACCGCCGTGCGAACCGAGGAATCCTGTGCGAAACGTCCCCGACTGAACACGGGCCACTGTTGCTCCCGCACCTGCGGCGTGTCCCGATGGAAGCCGTCAACGACCGCGCCCACGGCCCCTCGTGTCCGAGCGGCAGCGGTGAGTAGCTCGCCCCAATAGGCGCATCGCATCGCTCCGCCAGCCCCGAGATAGACTTCGCCGGGACGTAGATCGTCGAGTGCTTCCGTGAGCAAGCCGAACGGCTTTTCCTGCGGTCCGTGCACGTCGATCATCAACGCCGGCATCGCCCGTCCGACCACTGTCATGCTCTCGACCATCGGCTGCACTGGTTGGGGGAGAAACTGGTGGTAGCGGCCCAGCGCATCCAAGATGTCGCCCACCACCGGCGTGTAGAGTTCGCGTTGCACCAACGCGAACAGTTCCAAATCCGTCTGCCATTCAGGGTTTGTCATGAGGAAAGTTTCATCGGCGTGAGCCGTGGGCTCAGCAGATGGATGACGAGCAGGGCGACTAGATACGCTCCCGCAGCAGCAGCGAACAACGGCCGGAAATCGCCCGTCCATTCCAACACGTAGCCGGTGACCTTGGCCACCAGCATGCCGCCGATCGCCCCCGCCGCACCGCCTAAGCCCACGATCGAACTCACCGCGTGACGGGGCGCCGTGTCCGACACCAGCGTGAAGAGATTCGCGGCAAAGCCTTGATGCGCCGAAGCGGCGAGACCGATCAGCAACGTAGCGGCCCAAAGGTCAGAAACTACCGGCGCAATGATCACCGGCACGACACACAACGCGCACGCCAGCATGGCCGTCTTGCGCGCCGCGTTCACCGTCCAACCGCGCCCGATCAAATGCGAGGACAGCCAGCCGCCCCCGATGCTGCCGAAGTCAGTCATGAGGTAGATCACCACCAACGGCGGTCCCAGCTGCAGCAGATTCAGGCCATGGCTCTTGTGCAGAAAATCCGGCACCCAAAACAACCAGAACCACCAGACCGGCGCGGCAATGAACATGCCGGCAATGAACGCCCACGTTTGCCGGTGCCGCAGCAACTCCCCCCACGGCACACGCGCGGTCGGCTCACTGGGTTCGCTCCGGATCAGAGCCAATTCCGCCGCTGAAACCTTCGGGTGCTCCTCGGGGGCAGCATAGATCCACCACCAAGCTATCAGCCAAACAAGGCCCAACGCCCCGGTCGCGAGAAAGGCGACAGACCAGCCGTAGCGGACCGTAATCCATGGGACCACCAACGGCGTCACCAGCGCACCAACACTGCTGCCGGAATTAAAAATGCCGGTGGCCAAGGCGCGTTCCCGACGGGGAAACCACTCGCTCACCGCTTTCACCGCCGCCGGGAAATTCCCCCCCTCGGTCAGACCGAGCGCAAATCGCACTACGCCGAATCCCGCCACCGAACGCACCGCCGCGTGGGCCATCGCCGCGAGGCTCCAACCGGCCACCGCCGCCGCGTAACCCAGGCGCACGCCAATCCGGTCGATGAGACGGCCGCCAAAGAGGTAGCCACCGGCATACGCGAGTTGGAACGCGAAGATGACGTTGCTGTAGTCGATCTCGCTCCAACCCAGATCGCGTGTCAGTTCCGGCTTCAGTATCCCGAGGATCTGGCGGTCGATATAGTTGATCGTCGTCGCGAAAAACAACATCGCACAAATGCGCCAGCGCACCCGACTGGGTTTACCTTTCGGAGAGCCATGCGAGACGTCGGGTGAAGTTTGATCCGGAACGGGGCGGGGTAATTTCATGCGGCATCCTTCAACGCAGGATTTTGGGGGACACGGCTTCCATGTCGGCGAATTCCCGGTTCTCCCCGCCCATCGCCCAGGCAAACCCGTAGCGCTGTGTTCCTGCGCCGGAATGGATCGACCATGGGGGCGACAGCACGGCTTGTTCGTTGCGCACGATCAGGTGCCGGGTTTCGTCGGGCGCTCCCATCAGGTGTATCACGCAGGCCTCGGCCGGGAGATCGAAGTAGAGGTAAATCTCCGAACGGCTAAGGTGCCAGTGTGGTGGCATGGTGTTCCACACGCTGCCTTCCTCGAGCCACGTGAAGCCCATCATGAGTTGGCAGCTTTGGATGCCGTCCTCGTGGATATATTTGTAGATCGTGCGCTCGTTGGCGTCGGCCGACGTCCCGAGGCGGAGCGGTGCCGCGTCCGCAAAACTCGCATGCGTCGTCGGATAGACCGCATGCGCCGGGTAGCTCACAAAATAAAAGCGAGCCGCTGCATCCGGACGGTCCGACTCAAACACGATCTTATGGTCGCCGCGGCCAACGTATAGCGCATCCCGCGCGGCCATCGCATGGCGTTCGCCATCGACCAGGATCGAGCCCGCCCCGCCGAGATTCAGCACGCCCAACTCGCGGCGCTCGGTGAACGACGACGCCCGCAGTTCCGGCGGCGGCTCCAAGGTCAACGCCCGCGCGCCGGGAACGGCGGAGCCGACAATCGCCCGGTCGAGATCCGTGCGAACCAGGGTGATCGCACCCGGCTGGAACAGCGCTTCGACGAGGAACGTTTGTCGGAGTTCGGCGGAGGTCATCGTGCGCATGCGCCCGAGGTCCGTCATGGTGTGGAGATTCATGGTATGGTGTGGGGTGGAAACGGGTTTCGGGGAATCGGAACACCGCGGACGGACATCCAAACGGGCACTCGCCGGGCTCGAAAGGACCGCGGTTGACAAGTCGTTGCACGCGAGGGCCGAGCCGAGTCCGGACCAACGAAACGGCGGCCCCGGGAAAGGAGCCGCCGTCGTAACGTAATGCGCGACCAACCGACTTCAGGAGTCGTTGTCGTTGATCGTAACCGTCGCTGTGTGTTGACTGGAGACCGTGTATCCCGAACCGGCGGCTATCGTCAGCACGACCGATTCGGTGCCTTCGGTCACGGAGTCGTCAATGGCATCGATATCGATTTCCGCCGTCCCGAGTCCCGGGTTTATCGTCACGGTGGTGGCCACGGTGTCGTAGTCGACTCCGTTGGTCGCGGTGCCCGCAATGCTCAGGTTCACCGTGATCGCGCTAGACGGCGACGGCATGGCGGTGATGGCAAACCGGCCGGTGCCGCCGCCTTCCGAGGCACTGCTGGACGACGTGCTGATGTTGATCTGCGGCAACGAACCGGAGTCGTCATCGGCGATGTTCACCGTCGCGTTGTCTGCGCCGCCCACGTCGTATCCGGAACCTGAATTCACCGTGAGCACCACGGTTTCCGTGCCTTCGACCGACGAATCGTTTATCACCGCCACCGTAACGGTGGCCGTGCCGCCGGTGCCGATCGTCACGGTGGATGCGATCGTGCTGTAGTCGGCGCCATTGGTCGCCGTGCCCGCGAGGCTCAGGTTGACGGTTATCGAACTGGACGGGGCGGGCGACGCGGTGAGCGTGAAGGTCCCGTTGTTCGACGGTTCTCCGGCCGAACTGTCGGTCGCGCTGATCGTCACCACCGGCGTGCCTGAAGTATCGTCATCGGCGATGGTCACGGTGGCGGAATTTGCTCCGCCTATCGTGTATCCGGAACCCGAATTCACCGCAAGGACCACGGTCTCGCTGCCTTCGACCGCAGCGTCATCGGTCACGGCCACGTTGACCGTGGCCGTGCCGCCGGTGCCGATCGTCACGGTGCTGGCAATCGTGCTGTAGTCGGAGCCGTTGGTCGCCGTGCCCGCGAGGCCCAGGTTGACGGTGATCGGACTGGACGGGGCCGGCGACGCGGTGAGCGTGAAGGTCCCATTGTTCGACGGCTCGCCCGCCGAGCTGTCGGTCGCACTGATCGTAACGACCGGCGTGGAGCCGCCCCCGCCACCGGAATCGTTGTCGTTAATCGTCACGGTGGCGCTGCTGGGGCTGCCCACGGCGTAACCCGATCCGGAGGCGACGGTGAGCACCACGGTTTCGGTTCCCTCGAACAGGGCGTCGTCGATCGCGTCAATATCGACCTCGGCAGTGCCCGGTCCTGGATAGAGCGTCACAGAGGTCGGGATCGTGGTGTAGTCCGTGCCGTTGATGGCGGTGCCGGTGATGGTGAGAGTTACCGAGATGGGGCTGGCCGGTGAAGGAATGGCGGTGATCGCAAAACGTCCCGAACCTCCGCCTTCGGCGGCGCTGCTGGAAGACGTGCTGATATTGACCGAGGGAGGCGTATCGCTGGCGCTGATCGTGACCGTGGCGGTGGCGGGGCTGCCGACGGTGTAGCCGGTGCCGGAACCGACTGTGAGAATGACGGTTTCGCTGCCTTCGGTCGCGGCATCGTCAATCACGGCGACCCCCACCGTGGCGGTGCCACTTGTGCCAATGGTGACGGAGGAGCCGATGGTGCTGTAGTCGGTGCCGTTCGTGGCGGTGCCGGCGACACTCAGATTGACCGTGATGGCACTGGTCGGCGCCGGTGACGCCGTGAGCGTGAAGGTGCCGTTGTTCGACGGCTCGCCCGCCGAGCTGTCGGTGGCCACAATGGTCACATTCGGCGGCGGGGGCGGCTCGTTGTCGGCGATCGTGACGGTCGCTCCGGATGGGCTGCCCACACTGTATCCCGTGCCCGACGCGACCGAGAGCAACACGGTTTCGCTGACCTCGCTCACGGAGTCGTCAATCACCGCCACATCAATGGTGGCGGTGCCGCTCGTCCCGATCGTGACGGTGCTGGCGATGGTGGAATAATCGGTGCCGTTGGTGGCCGTGCCGGCGAGGGTGAGGTTGACCGTAAGAGGAGCCTCCGGCGCGGGCGACGCGGTCAGCGTGAAGGTGCCGTTATTTGACGGTTCGGCGGCGCTGCCATCCGTGGCGGTGACTGACACCACGGGTCCCGTCGGCGCGCCGCCTTGGCCAAAATAGCCTTTGGCGTCCTCGTAGAGCTCACTGTTGAAGGCGTCGGCCGGGGACCCGGTCCAGGTTCGGGAAGGCGCGACGTATTGCGGATCGGGACCCAGGCTGGAACTGGTGCGCCACTGCGCAGTGCCACTGAGCGTGATGGGGCCGCTGCTCACGAGGTAGGCATTCGTCCAGTCGCCATCAACCGAGACAATGCAATCGGTCGCCGTGATCTGCCCGCCTTCGTAGGATTCCAGCGCCCACTCGGCGTTGTTGTGAAACGTGGAGAGGGAAACGTGCACGTAAGCGGAGTGGGAGCGGCTCGACTGCTTGCCCACCCAGAGGCCGTCGGAGTTGCCGGTGCCGCCATACTGTTGGTTGTAGGCCGCGAGACAATTCACGTAGTTGCCGTTGTCGCCCCAGTAGCGAAACCCCTTTTGATTGCCGATCGAAATGCAGCCGTCGTAGGTGACATCGTCGGCCTTGTCGTCAAAACCGCCGTCGTGATTGTCGAAGGATTTGCAGCGCGTGTAGGTGACGTTGTAGGTGCCCGCCTCGGTGGAAAAACCGTCGCCGTTCCAGTAGGAGGATTGCGGCTGATAGCGATTGTTGCGTGCCGTGCAGTCGATCAACGCGATGTCGTGAATGATCGGCGCGTCGCCGGGCGTATTCATGCCGCAGAAACCGGCGGGAATCGCCCGGGTCGGAAAGTCGTCGTCGCCGCCGGTGGCATCGGCGGTGCAATTTTGAATCGTCAGGAAACTCGTGTAGTCGTCGTAACGGAACGCCTTTTTGCAGTAGCGGATCGCGTCGCAATCTTTGATGAGAATCTGGGTCGCGTTGCGAATTTGGAACAATTCTTCGATCCCGTCGGCGTCGAGATTTTCGAACGTGATGTTCGACCGGAGCGTGTAGGTGGAGCCCGAGAGCGGCATGCTCACCACCCAACTGTAGCTCGTGAACTTGATGTCCTTGATCAGCCAGTAGCTCGCAGTTTGGGATCCGGGGAAGCGAAAGCAGATCTTGCTCGAACTACCGCTGACGTTGACGTCGTAGTTGCCTTGGAACAGCGGCAGTCCGCCACCGGTGTCGACCCCGGTGATCGTGCGCAGATTACCGGAGGATCCGGCTCCTTTGATATCGATGACCGCAGTGCTGTTATAGGTGCCACTGCCCAGGTTGAGCGTGTCACCGGCCGCGAGCGCATTGATCGTGGTTTGGAGTTGGCCGAGCGCGTAGGCGTTGGACCAGCTCGATCCATTCTGCGATCCGGATCCGGCCGGCGTCAGGTAATAGGTGGCGGCCGAGACGGAGAGCGCGGAGCAAAAAATACCGCAAGCACAGAGCAACGCGCGGTAAAGCGATTGGAAGGGAATATTCATCGGGGTTGGGGATTTTCACCGGGCAACGTGCAGCCAGCGGTGATGGGGGAGAGGTAGGAAACGAGAGACCACCGGGTTTTCGCACATCCGGAGCACCCTCAGGGCTGATCGATAGCTCGTAGGCAAACACGCACCGAGCAAGTCACCCCAAGCGCAAGTCGTTGCGCCTCCCTGCCCTGCCTTCCCGACGTTCTCCTCCCATTTCCCCCGGTAGCATCAGACCTCGTTTTGAACCCGGCCTAGCGCCAATCATGTTGGTGCAATCGGCGTGCACATGGCTTCGAGATTTTCGCACGGAGTGCCCGCCGGGATCTCACAGCCCGCATTTACCATGAAAGGATCGCCGGCGATGGCGTAGCACCGGGCAACGGCCGCGCAGATTGAAGCACGGTCTCCTCGCATGACGCATGAGACCGGATCGATGTTGCCCGTGAGCACAATGCGCGGGCCAAGTATACGGCGCGCAACCGCTAGATCGACCATGTGGTCGATATCGATGAGATCGAGATCAAGGGTGGCAATGCCCGGTAGGAGATGGGTGATATCGCCGCAGATATGCAGACGCACGTGAGCCCCCATCGCGCGGATCGCCATCACGAGTTGCTTCTCCAGAGGAAGAATGAGCGACTCATAAATCTCAGCAGACACCTGGCTCGCGACCGCATCGCCAATGCCAATCGTGTCCGCTCCCGCCTCGACTTGAGGGCGAGCAAAGTCGATCGCAGTCTCGACGCAATGTGCCATCAGGTTCCGCGCGTAGTCTGGATCATCCAGTAGATCCATGAAGAAATTGGACACCCCGCGCAGGTCGGCCGCCTCGGCCGCCGGGCCTTCCACCCAGCCCATGATGGAATAGCGATCGCCCGCCTGTGTTTTGTAGGCCCGCACGGCGTCGATGCGGTCGTGCATACGCGGCGTGACCAACGGATCGGGTCGCGGCAGTTTCGCAAAATCGCGATCGTCTTCCAAAGGTGGTTTTACACAAATCGGCCCACTGTCACGCGGGAACTCAATCGATGCGCCGAAGCCGGCGGTTTCGCGATAGGGGTCGGACATTGTATTCAACTGATCAATACCGTATTCCTCCGCACAGCGAAGGTTGGCCTCCACCAACACGCGGTAATCCGAGGCGAATGCGGCGTAGTTCGAGCCAATGTGCTCGGCGGCGAACTGCATGAGAATGGGCAAACGTGGCAGCACGTCAGGTCGGCGGCCGTGCAGCACGGCCAAATAGCGTTCACGAGGAGTCATAAAGGGAAAGCGAAGACGGCACCGGCGATGCCGAGACGGATTCGATCACGTTGTCCGCTTGAGTAAGCAACTGGAGCTGAAACGGCGAGAGCGCCCGGCGTCGCCAAGCTCTCGACCACGCTGGATTCAGGCAGATCGTTAACGAGCGAGGCCAGCCCAGCTCTCGGTCGAAATCCGCCAGGAGGCCGAATGCAGCGTCCATGGGCATTTCCACAAAGAGCCAATCCATCGAAGTCGCTTCGACGAACGCGCGCGCCTCCAATGGTAAACCAGCCAGCCCCGGACAGCAGGGACAGGGCAGTGCGAGTTTCCGCAGGACGAGGTTCGGCCGAGCTGCGGTGAAATTTTCCATCCGCGTGCGCCCCTCTTCCTGCAGTAACACGCCAAAGCTCACTCTCGTTTTCGTGGCTCCGGTGAGGGCGAGGATGCGTTGCTGGATCCAGTGCGTCTTCCCAGCGCCTCGCGGGCCGGTGACCATCATGCATCGGGGCGGATCGCGGACCAAATTCGGAATCGGAGAAGTAGCCATGACCATGGAGAACCGGATTCACGGTCGACGAGCGCAGCTCATCAATGCATCGACCTTGGCGAAAATTTCCCGCTCAAAGCCGGGCACGCTGAGCACGTCGCATTCGGTGCCAAGAATGAACGGATGACCGGCGGCCTGCATCTTTTCCAGCAGCTCCCGCGATTGCTCCTCGACGTCGGTCGCAGTGAATTGAGCGGCATAGAATCGCTTCGACGGCAAGTTGCCGTAGAGAACGGTATCTTTCGGCACGAAGGCAGCGTCCTCCCACAGCTTACGGGAGCTGCCGAGACTGAGCATGACCGCTCCGAGCGTGGTGAAGCGGCGGACCATGGCGTCGGTCAGCTCACCGCAGTTATGAAACACGAGATCGACATCGTGCTCGGCGAGAACATGCGCGATGCGCTGCATCGGCTCCATGACGTAGCGTTCGAAGACGGTCGCATCCGCCGCGAGTTGGTTGGGAGAAAAGTAGACGAGATTCGCAGCCGGTTCGCAGATGATCATCGCCGTGGCTCCGGCTTCGATCTGGGCCTCGAGGTAGCGGAGAATGACTCGTTCACCGAGCGCCAGCGCACGTTCCATCAACTCCACTTCAGGTTCATCGTCGCCGGTCAGGCCCGTCCCCGCGAGATACACCGGCGTGATCGGATCGGCCACGAGTTTACTCATGAGCGAGAACGGGCCGATGCTCATGCCCATGGGGACGAGTCCAGGCTGGGCGGCGACGTGTGCAATGGCTTCGCAGGCCGCACGCATGCGAGGAGTGAGATCGATGGCCGCAGGTGATTCCGGCGGAGCGGCGAAATGATAACTTTCCATCTCAACTTCGGGCACATCATAGGCGTGCAGCAGCGCGGCTTTTTCCAAAGCGAGATCCATCAACGGCACCGCCAAAGGTGTGGAAAAACGTTTCGCGGTTTCCACGATCACCGAGCCCAGGCGATCACCGTCAAGCACGACCGCGTCAGGGTCGGTTTGCTCATGGAGGACTAGATGTGTGCCGATCGGCATACGCAGTCCTTCCCGCGCCAGCTTCAGGTATAGATCTCGGCTCATAGAGTGATGGAGTTGAATTCAAGTGGCACCAACCAAGGCATGGGCACGCTCGACCGCGACGCCGGCATTGGGAGCGTAGCCGTCTGCGCCGATCTCGTCGGCAAACTGCTGGGTGACGGGGGCACCTCCGATCATGATGCGCACCGGCCGATCGATCTCGGCGCGAAGGATTCGCACGGTCTCAACCATTGCCGGCAATGTGGTCGTGAGCAGGGCGGAGAGGCCGACAAGCTGCGGACGATGCTCCCGCACTGCGGCGGCGAATTTGGCGGGCGGCACGTTCACGCCCAGATCGATGATGCGGAAATCCGCCCCCTTCCACATGATCGCCACGAGGTTCTTGCCGATGTCGTGAAGGTCCCCCTGCACCGAACCGATCACGGCGGTGTATTTGGGAACGATTCCGGCCGAGACAAAATGCGGTTCGAGCAGACTCATGGCCTCTTTCATTGCGCGGGCGGCGATCAGCATTTCAGGAACGAAAATGAGGTTTTTTCTAAACCGCTCTCCCACGGAAGCCATCGCCGGCGTAAGCGCTCGATCAATGATGTCGCTAGGGCATATCTCTTCGTCGAGCGCGCGTTGGGAGAGGGTCTTCGCGTCATTGCCTTTGCCGGAGGCGACCGCTTGGGAGAGTTGTTCAAGTGTGTTCATGGGTTTCGGGGAGCGAAGAATTCGGTGAGAAATGTATCTTCAAAATCAGGTTTCAAATTGAGTTCGACTATCTCCTCCCTCCGGACGGCGTCGCCTCTTGGCAGGCCTAATCCGGTGCGGGCATCAGGTGCGAGTGGGTCAACCGGACACGCTTAGTTCCCGTAAATCAGCTCGCACCGCCGCGTAGCTCGTATCGTAGGCCAGGACTGCTGCATCCGGTTCGCGGCCTTGAACTCGGCACCACTCGCGGTAGAGCGCCGGCCACCAGTTTTCGTGCTGGGTAAGGCCCTGCTCCCGGTAGCTGTTCCAATCGATCAACACCTTCGACCAACACTGGTCTCCATACGCGATTGCTTCCTTCACCCCGCCGAGTTGCGGCACATACCAATCCCGGCCGATCCGCGCGTGTAACACCTCGTCTGCCCAGTCGTAGTCTTGGATCATGGCCGAAAACGGATCTCCCGAGGCCAGGCCTACCTCCCACTCGAACCGTTTGCCCGTCTTGGGCATTAGTCCCTGCTCGATGAAATACAGGACACCGTGGCGTTCGAGAGGTGTAAGCTGGGCGTTCAACGCCAGCGACCAGGTGAAATTCACTCGCACGAATTGTTGCCAATCGATTCCGGCGCGCACGAACCCGACTTCGCCCATCATCGCGTGCCGTGCTTCATCCCAAAGTTGTCGCGTCATATCGACTTGGTAGCTCCATGGCTTGCCGGTCGTTTCCGTGATGATGCTCGCCATCATTTCCGGCACATCGATCTCACGCAGACGTTTGAAATACATCATGAGCGGCTTGGGCGGCGCCGGGAAGTTGTCGTCGTAGAGGAACGCCTCTGCATGCACCCCCATATTGTAGGGGTCGGGGAAACGCTCGTCGCGCTGCGGGACGCCGTCATAAACATGCGGCGTCTTCGAAAAGTGACGCTCCCAGGCGGTCGCCTCCGGAGTGACGGCACCGTCCAGCCCGCCCGCCGCTCGCAAGAGCTGGGCGAGAAGCTCACCCCACGACGCCAGCTCGGCCCGTTTTTCCTCCGTGAGCAACCTAGCAACGCACTGCGTGCCATACTCCACCATCTCCTCGATCTCGATCACAGCGAATCGGCAAATACGAAAGCTTGGATGATCCACGAGCCGATTGGTTTCCGCCATGTGTCGCCGGATGGCCTCGCCCAACGCGGGCAAAGTGTGCTCATAGAGACCGATCAAGAGCGTTTCCGTATCCGGCGCACAAAGGATCTCGTCAAAAAATGCGTCCAAGGCGGCGTCCGGAACAACGTCCAAACCCAGCGGCGGCTCGCGCATTTCCGCCACCCGCTTCCGCCAAACGGCCGCGTGCTCCGCGCAGTAATGGGCATGAAGGCTGAAGCCCATTTTGAGTTCGTAAACCGGCTCGGCGGTAAGCCGATCGACGAAAATCTGATGCAATCGACGAAACGCCCAATGGTGCCTCTTCAAGCGACCTACACAGTCATCGATTGAGAGCCCGATTCGCATCGCGTCGGGGAGTGATGCGATGCCGGCCAACAAGGGGAGATCGCGATAGGAATGGTAGGATAGTGGGATCATGGGGCGGACAGTAGTTGGATCACGGAACGCCGGAGTATAGCTCACGATGCCTCTGTTTGTCTCCGCCGTGCTTAGCCTGTTCTGAGCTTTAATTGATATTTCAATTGGATTTTACGGATGTTTTGGTCAATTAATGCCGATTAAATGCGCGCTCGATTTGAAAAAGTCCGGGTCGAACCCACCCGCTCTTTTTACATTGAGGAACGCCACCTCGACCGATTCGACGCGCCATGGCATTTCCATCCCGAGATCGAACTGACATCGATCGTCGCGAGCCGGGGCAAACGATTCGTCGGTGACTGCATCGAACCATTTGCCGAAGGCGACCTCGTCCTGCTCGGTCCCAATCTGCCCCATTTCTGGCACAACGAAGGGAACCAGTCCTCCCACGGGCCGGCGCACTCCGTGGTGACGCAGTTTCGCCCGGATTTCCTCGGTTCGGAAATTTTATCCACCCCTGAGTTCGCGAGTGTGCAGCAGCTCTTCCGACGAGCCGGACGCGGTTTGAGTTTCTCCGGTCGGAGCGCCCGCCGAATCTCCGATAGCCTGCGCTCGCTCGCGAATCAAACCGGCCTCCCCGCCCTGCTTGAACTCCTCGCGATCCTGCACCAACTCGCGCAAACTCGTAACGCGCGTCCGCTCGCGAGTGCCGCCTATGAGCCGAGCCTGGACCGCCACGCCGAACAGCGACTCGCCCGCGTCTACGCTTTCCTCATGCGCAATTTTCGTGAGCAACCCACGCTGGCTGAAATCGCCCGCGTCGCGTCGATGAACCCGGAAGCCTTCAGCCGCTATTTCAAGCGCGCAACCGGGCGCAATGTTTCGGTGTTCCTTAACGAATTGCGCATCGATCAGGCCGCACGATCACTGCAAGAAACCACCGGACAGATCAGTGAGATCGCCCTCGCATCCGGCTTCGCCACCCTCTCGAGTTTTCACCGCCGGTTCAGGGAACGTATGGGCTGCAGCCCGAGTGCATATCGCAAAGCGTTCGCCGAGAATAAAATGCCGCCACCGGCCGCTTTTTCCCGCTGATTCAGTGCCCCCATCTTTTCGTGTAGACCCGTAATTTTGGCTAGCCAGCAGAAGCCTTGGCGTAGGCTGGTGCTCGGGAAAGGACTCGAACCTTCACGCCTTTCGGCAAGGGCTTCTAAGACCCCCGTGTCTACCATTCCACCACCCGAGCAGGATTGAGGAAGGGCCCTTTTGTGAACGCTTCAGCGCGTTAATCAAGACCCGAGGACCACGCGCGAGGGCCTTCGCTCAACGGATTCTCAAATCGGGCATTTCGCAATTATCACCTATTAGCGCCGTTGCATCATGCAATTTTCTGACATCTTTGCGTCGATGTTAAATATTTTATAGTGCTCTATTTCAATATTTTATGACTTTATCTTCGGCCACGGTATGCAATTCGCAAAGGGAGGCTCATCATGTCACGCTTCCGCCTAACACCTAACTTCCGCCTCCTAACCGCCGCGCTTTGTCTCGCCTCGGCGGTTTCTCTGCCCGCTCAAATCACGGCCGCCGATCAAGGCGAAGCCGTTTCCTCCACCCTGTTGCGCACCGAAGATGGCGTGCCCACACGACTCGCGCGAGAGAGTCCCGTCCTCATCCTGTATATGGAAAACGACTACTTCGGCGGCACGGACCAGCACTATACCAACGGCTTTAAAGCCGCTTGGCTTTCCCCCGATCTCACAGGCTGGGGCAAGTCCGGTTGGCGCCAGTCGTTTCTCGAACGCCTCCCGTTCGTCAACGAAGAGAAAACCCAAAAGAATCTCGGACTCGCCGTCGCCCAGCACATCTACACCCCGCAGGATATTTCCCGGAGCAATCCCGATCCCACGGATCGCCCCTACGCCGGATGGACGTATTTTGAGTTTTCGTTTCTGGCTAAAAACGATGCCCAGGCCGATACCGTCGCCGTCCAGATCGGCATGGTCGGTCCTCACAGCTACGCCGAGGACATACAGAAATGGGCTCATGGTTTGATCGACGGCGAAATTCCCCAGGGGTGGGACTACCAGCTTCACGATGAATTGGGGGTCAACATCGCCTGGGAGCGCAAGTGGCGCACCTACGCCCGCACCGTAACGGCCTCGGATCGTTTCGGACTGCGCACCAATCCATTTACCGGAAAATCACTGCAGGACCGCCCGCACTGGGGCATCGATTTCGTGCCACATTTGGGGGCGGTCGTGGGGAATGTCAGCACCTACGCCAACGTCGGTGCGACCACCCGGTTCGGGTTCAACCTGCCGAGTGATTTCGGCGTAAACATGATTCGGCCCGCCGGGGTCGCGAGCTCGCCGATCGACGACCTCGATCCCCGCGTGCGCGGCGCCTGCTGGAGCGTCTTTCTCTTTGGCGGGGCCGACGGCCGCGCCGTCGCCCGTAACATTTTCCTTGATGGCAATACCTTCAAGGACAGCCGCCACGTGGAACGCGAACCTCTCGTCTACGACCTGAGCTACGGCCTCGGTGTCGCCCGCGGCGCGTTCCAATTGACCTTCACCAAGATCATCCGCTCCCGCGAGTTCGAGGGACAGATCGCGGACAACAACAAGTTCGGTTCGCTGACGACTTCCTGGATTTTTTAACGCCCCGACCATGTCTGCGATTCAACTCACGCGCTTGCGCCTCCTCCGTCGATCCGCCGCCATGGCTTCACCCGCGCCCCCTCCGCCCAAGCCTTCCTCAACCGAGTCTTCCTGGTGGCGGCGCACGTGGGATGATCACCACCGCCCCATCATCATCGGTGCGTTGGTGCTCCTCGGTCTGGCGTTGGCGTGGGGTCGGGTGGATCTCGAGCGCGTGCACGCTTGGGCCGAACATGTTGATCCCCGGGTGCTGTTTTTAGCGCTGGTGCTCCTACCCTTGGTCACGTTTCCGGTGACACCGCTCAACGTCATCGCCGGCATCCGGTTCGGCCTGGAAGGTGGATTGGCCATGGTCGCGGGAGCCATCATTGCCCAACACACCCTCGCATTTCTCGGTGCCCGCATCCTGCCCAAAATGCTCAAGCGCCGACTGGAGCCCCTGCAGCGTCGATTGCCCCGCCACGCCCACGTCGACGCCTCGGTATTCGCTTCGCTTTTGCCCGGCGCTCCTTACTGGGCGCAGCTCTACGTCCTCCCGCTCGTGGGGATTCCGTTCGCGACATATCTTCTGGTCTCGGTGCCTCTCCACATCATTCGCTCCATCACGGCGGTGATCGCAGGACGCATGAGCGACGACCTATCGTGGGGCTGGGCCATCGCCCTCGTCGTCTACAGCATATGCTTGATCATAGCGTGCTTCCTCGCCGGTCGGCGAATGAAGCGCAAATACGGAGAAAACCAGGCACCAAAGACGTCAGAGTAATCCAAAAGCAACGAGTCCTTATTTGCATTATGCAATAATATCACGGCTTTCATACGTGCATTATGCATTATTCGTGAGGTTCAAACGGGAGTGTCCGCTCCCGTTTATTTTTTTCATCGGAGCGTAACTCTCGAATTCACATTACCTATAATACTTACTTTGAAGTATTAACATAACTCCCCTCTCGTTCTCGGGCCGCCTCGCCCCACCCATTCGCCCCCTCCCGGCACGCACCGTGCAAACAGCAATCTCAGTTCCATGAATATCCTCATCGTCGACGACCAAGCCAATGTCCTACGCACCACCGCCTACGCCCTGACTGCCATGGGGCATACCCCGGTGACGGCGGAAAACTCCCGCCAGGCGGCCCGCCAACTCGAAACCGAGAAGATCGATGCCCTCCTCCTCGACGTGAATCTCGGCACTGAAAATGGCCTCGATTTTCTCTCCAAAATCCGCGCCGAAGGCAATCTCGTGCCGGTCATTGTCTTCACCGCCCAGACCTCCGTGGAGTCCGCCGTCGATGCCATGAAGCGCGGGGCTTACGACTACATTCCCAAGCCGTTTATTCCCGAGGATCTGAAGCAAAAATTGGCCAAAGTCGACGAGCACCGCCGCATGCAAACCAAGGTGGCCGATCTCGAAACCCAAGTCGCCAAGGCCCATCCCACCGTGATGCTCGAATCCAACGAGCCCGCCGTGAAAAGTGCCTACGAAACGGCCTTCCGCGCGGCCGCCTCCAACGCCACCGTGCTCATTCTCGGCCCGAGCGGCACCGGCAAGACTGTCCTCGCCCGCGCCGTGCACGACCGCAGCAACCGCGCCGACAAGGCGTTCGTGACGATCAACTGCCCCAGCCTCTCCCGCGAACTGTTGGAGAGCGAGCTGTTCGGACACGTCAAAGGTGCGTTCACCGGCGCCCTCAAGGACACTTGGGGCAAGGTCGCCGCCGCCGACGAGGGCACGCTGTTTCTCGACGAAATCGGCGAAGTGCCCCTCGAAATTCAACCCAAGCTCCTGCGCTTGCTGCAGGATCGCGAATACGAACGCGTGGGCGACACGCGCACCCGCAAGGCCAACGTGCGCCTCATCGCCGCCACCAATCGTGACCTCGCCGCCGAGGTCGCCGCCGGCCGCTTCCGCGAAGACCTTTACTACCGCCTCAAAGTCATCGCCGTCGAAATGCCCGCCCTCGCCGATCGCCCCACGGATCTTCTCCCGCTGGTCGACAACTACATGCGGCACTTCACCCGCGAACAGGGCCGACCCTCGCTCCAACTCTCCCAGGAAGCCCGCACCGCCATCGTCGACTACCCTTGGCCGGGCAACCTGCGCGAACTGCGCAACCTCATCGAGCGCTCGGTCATTCTGGCCCAGGACAACGAGATCACCGTCGCCGATCTGCCGGCCGAATTTCGCGAGAGCGAAGAGACGTCGTTGCGACCGGGCCACATGGTGACGATCGAGGCCCTCGAACACGAACACATCCGTCGCATCATCGCCAAAACCGAGAGTCTCGAAAAAGCCGCCCGCACCCTCGGCATCGATACCGCCACACTCTACCGCAAGCGCAAGCGCATGGGCCTGGGCTGAACCCACTGTTTGCAAAAGAAAGTATCCGCGACATGAATACCCTATTCATTGCCCTGGGGTTCATTGCCGCCGTCGGCTTCGGGTGGATGGTGGCCCGGGCCCGCGATCACAAACACCTCGATCACCGCATCGAGGACATGCCGGCCGTCGCCGATCCGCAGTTTCTTCGGGTCATGGCCGCCGTGATGCGGGCGCCCTTCTGCACGGGCAATCGCGTGCAGCGCCTGCGCAATGGCGACGAGATTTTTCCCGCCATGATCGCCGCGATCGAGAGCGCCCGCGACACGATCTGCTTCGAAACCTATGTCTACTGGTCGGGCGACATCGCCCAACGCGTGGCCGCCGCCCTCCGGGATCGCGCCCGCGCAGGCGTGCAGGTGAACATCCTGCTCGATTGGGTCGGCTCCATCCCCATGGACGACGAGTTGGTCGGCGGACTCCGCGACGCCGGCTGCGAGGTGCGCCGGTTTCATCGCCCCAACTGGCGCCACCCGTCCCGCCTCAACCACCGCACGCACCGCAAACTCCTGATCGTCGACGGCCGCGTCGGATTCACGGGCGGCGTCGGCATCAGTGACAATTGGACCGGAGATGCCGGGAACCCCGACCATTGGCGCGACACCCATTTCCAAGTCTCCGGCCCCGTGGTAGGGCAGCTCCAATCCGCCTTCATGGTAAATTGGATTCGGACCACCGGCAAAGTGGAGAGCGATGCCAAGTATTTCCCGCCCCTGCCGCCGATCGAAGACAACACCATCCCGGCACACTGCTTCGTCAGTTCACCCGACGAGGGCAGCGAAAACGCCCGGCTCGCCTTCCTGCTCGTCATCGGGGCCGCCCGTCGTCGCATCCGCCTCACCACCCCCTACTTCACGCCTGATCGCTTCACGCGCGAATCCCTCGCCGCCGCCGCCCGTCGCGGGGTGGAGGTCACGGTGCTCGTGACCGGTCCCGAAACCGACAGCCGTCTCTCCCGTCTCGCCAGTCGGGCGCTGTGGAAGACCTTGCTCGAAGCCGGAGTGCACATCCACGAATTTCAACCCACCATGCTCCACGCCAAGGTGCTGCTGGTGGACGACGCGTGGGTCTCGATCGGCTCCGCCAACGTCGACGATCGCTCCTTCCGCCTCAACGACGAATCCAATCTCCAAACCCTCGATCCGAAGCTCGCCGACGAGCTGGAAAACGATTTTCAAGCCGACCTCGATCGCAGCGAACGGATCGACCTTACCGCGTGGCGCCATCGCCCGTGGCGCGAGCGGCTCCTCGGCCAACTCGCCACCGTTGTGCGCAGCCAGATTTGATTGCCGTCGGTTTGCGTCAGATCAATCGGGACTGGCAATTTCTAGCTAGTTGATCCGACGCGTTTTCCCCAAAGCTCGTCCCCCGGCAAAAAATTGAATCGAATCACCCGTCAGGGTGTTGCCAAGAGCGGCATATTTAGACTCAGCTTGGTGCCAATAGGCCCATTTGGGCCTGCCTACGGGCAACTCCTGCGCCATTCTTCCGTTTTGATCGACATCCTCCGAGAGTCCACCTCCCAGCTGCACCAGTCCTTGGAAAGCCAGCTCGGCGGCTTCACTTCTGTAAACACCGTGGCCCGTTACCGCGCCCTGTTGCGATGCTACCGGGCGCTCTTCGGTGATCTCCGCACCGAGTGGCAACGCCACCCCATCGCACTGGACTGGTCGCCCAATCTCGATCAACGCATCGCCGATTTGGACACCGATCTCAGCCAACTCCCCTCCGTCCCGGCCCATCCCACGGGCGACGAGGCATTCTCGCTCCCCCGGCTCGATGCGGTCGGGCTCCGCGCCGGTTGTCTCTACGTGGTCGAAGGCTCGGCGCTCGGCGGTCTCATGCTCGCCCGCGACTTTGCCACCCGCATCCCGGAGCTCACCGACGACTCGCTGCACTTTTTCCAGGGCGCCGGCCCCGCCGCCACCTCTCGCCGCTGGCGTGCGTTCATGGCCTGGCTCGCATCCCGTGAGTGGACCACTCCGGAAACCACTGCCGCCACCAACTGCGCCACCGCCACTTTCGCCTACTTTTCCGCCCGGCTGTCCCCCGCGATGCCGAACGAATCCGCCTGCGCATGAGCCCTCCCGATTCCACCGGTCCGATCGACCTGTCCAACTGCGATCGCGAGCCGATCCACATCCCGGGCTCCATCCAGTCCCACGCGGTGCTGTTCGCGCTCCGTGAACCCGATTGGTTGGTGGAACAGGTCTCGTCGAACGTCTCCGTCGTGCTGCCCGAAGCTCCCGTTGTCCTCGGGCAAAAGCTCGATGCCCTGCTCCCCGCCGAGGTGCTGGCCGCATGGCGTGAGGAATCCGCCCGCGAACCCATCAATCAAAATCCTCTTTACCTGCCGCCTCTCCCCGCGCCCGACGGCGGGCCACCTTTCGAGGCGCTCCTCCACCGCCACAATACAGTCCTCATCCTCGAGCTCGAACGTTGGAAAGATGGTGAAGCCCTGAAGAACGCCCCCTCCCTCGGCCGTTTTCAACGCACGCTCAAGTTGCTCTCCGAGGCGAAGTCACTCACCGATTTCTGCCAACACGCCGCCACCAGCGTGCGCGAATTCATCGGCTTCGACCGGGTCATGGTTTATCGCTTCGCCGACGACGATTCCGGTCACGTCATCGCCGAAAGTCGCCGCGACGATCTCGAGAGCTACCTCGGTCTGCACTACCCCGCGTCGGACATTCCCAAACAGGCCCGCGACCTCTTCCGTCGCTCGCCCGTGCGTCTCAACCCCGACATTTATTACCAGCCGGTCCCGCTCGATCCACCGCTCCATCCGCGCACCGACAAGCCCCTCGACATGAGCCACTGCGTGACGCGCTCCATGTCCCCCATCCACGTCGAGTATCTTAAAAACATGGGCGTCGGCGCTTCCATGTCGTTGTCCATCGTCGTCGAAGGCCGCCTCTGGGGACTCTTCGCGTGCCATCACTACCGGCCGCGCTACGTCACCCACGGTGCGCGCATCGCCTGCGAGTTTCTCGCCCAGACCCTCTCGCTCCAAACCGCCGAAAAGGAACGTCTGGACCAGGCGCACTACGCGTCGTCCCTGCAAACCGCCCGTGAGCAACTCACCGGCCTGTTCGAAGAATCCAACGACTTGCCAACCACTCTGCAGGAAGCGGCACCCATACTCGGCGAACTGCACGCCGGTGCCTCGGCACTACTGCTCGCCGATGCCGTCCACCCCATCGGAGCCGCCCCCTCCGAAACCGCCATCCGCCAACTCGGGGCCTGGCTCAGCGAACACCAGCCGACGAGCGTCAACGCCACCACCAGCCTGACCACCTGGGTGCCCGAAATCGCCGACGCCTTCGCGCCCTACAGCGGGGTGCTCGCCGCCCGACTCTGCCGCAACCCACCCGCCTATTTGTTTTGGTTTCGGGTGCCCGAGGTGCAGATCGTCAACTGGGCCGGCGATCCCACCAAACCCGTCGAATCCGGCCCGCTCGGCGATCGACTGACCCCGCGCAAATCCTTCGCGCTGTGGCAGGAAGAGGTCCGCGACCGCTCCTTGCCATGGCACGCCGTCGAAGTCGACGCCGCCCGCGCCCTCCGCCATGTCGTCCTCGAAGCCATGGCCCGCCACACCGAGCGCCTCATCCGCCTGCAAGTCGAGTTGGAGAATCGCAATCAGGACCTCGAGTCCTTCGCTTACATTGCGTCCCACGATCTCAAGGAACCCTTGCGCGGACTACGCAACTACGCGCGCTATCTCCACGAGGATCACGACGCCGAACTGAGTCCCGAGGCCCGCCAAAAACTTCAAACCGTGCAACGGCTCGGCCTGCGCATGGAGCAACTCATCGACGCCCTGCTTCACTACTCGCGCGTCGGCCGCACGGAACCCCGCCGCGAGGACGTCGACCTCAATGAGATTCTCGCTCAAAGCCGCGAGCTGATCACCGCCCGGCTCGAAGAACGCCCCACCGACATTCACGTGCCTCGGCCCCTCCCCCATGTGACCGGCGATCCGGTGCTGCTCACCGAAGTTTTCGCCAACCTCATCAGCAACGCGGTTAAATATAACGACAAATCGCAGCCCCGCATTGAGATCGGTTGGATCGCCCCGCCCGACGGCCCGCTTCGCTTCCGCGTGCAGGACAACGGCATCGGCATCGATCCCGCCAATCAGCACGCCGTCTTCCGTATCTTCAAACGACTCCACGGCCGCGATGAGTTCGGCGGTGGGGTCGGCATCGGCCTCACCATCGTGCACTCGATCATCACGCGCCTCGGTGGCCACATCTGGCTCGATTCCATTCCCGGCAAAGGCACCACGTTCCACTTCACCCTCGCCCCCGCCGACCCTGGCGGAATCGGCTCCCCGGCGCCCTCCGCCGACGCCCCTTCGGCCTGATGCCTCTCTCGCCCATTCCTCTGCCGCATCCACTGCGCGTGCTCATCGTCGACGATGTGCCGGAGGACTGTGTCGAGATCCGCCGACTGCTTTCGCGCGGCCAGGAAAACGACTGGGATATCACCACGGTCAACGCAGCCGAATCCGCCATCGACGTAATAGCCCGGCAGCTGCCCCACTGCTTGCTCATGGACCTCGATCTCGTGCGCATGAGCGGCAAACAGCTGCTCGACCACGTCATCGAAACCTACGGCCCCCACGCCTGCGGCATGGTCATGCTCACCGCCTCCGACAGCACCAGCATTGCGGTCGAGCTCTTGAAGTCCGGCGCTCACGACTACCTGCAAAAAGGCAAAGTCACCGCCGTCCAACTGCGCAAAGCCGTGCGCAACGCCGTCGAAAAGGCGACCATCCGTCGCGAGATCTCCGCCAGTCGCGCCGAACTTCAAAACAAAAACACCGCCCTCAGCGAGGCCGTCGCCGATCTCACCCGCGAGTCCAACCAACGCGAACGCGCCGAGGACGCCCTCCGCAAAAGCGAACGCCGCTTTCGCAACCTCGCCGACAACATTTCCCAACTCGCCTGGATGACCGACGAGACCGGCTACATTTTCTGGTATAACAAACGCTGGTTCGACTACACCGGCACCACGCTCGACGAGATGCGCGGTTGGGGTTGGCGCAAGGTGCATCACCCCGACCACGAGGAACGCGTCGTGCGCAAGATCTCCGAGTGCTTCGAAAGCGGATCCTCCTGGGAGGACACCTTTCCGCTGCGCGCCCGCAACGGCTCCTATCGCTGGTTTCTCTCCCGCGCCGTGCCCATCCACGACAACGCCGGCAAGGTCCAGGGCTGGTTTGGCACCAACACCGACATCACGCATCAACTCGAAATTGAGGACGCCCTCAAATCCGCCCGCGACCAGGCGCTCGCCGCCTCCCGCGCCAAGGACGACTTTCTCGCCGCGCTGTCTCATGAGCTGCGCACCCCGCTCAATCCCGTGCTGCTCACCGCCAGCGAACGGGCCCGCGATCCGAACCTGCCCGCCGAAATCCGCCACGACTTCGGATCGATCCGTAAAAACATCTCCCTCGAAGCCCGAC
The DNA here is from genome assembly GCF_029023725.1 of Synoicihabitans lomoniglobus. Lineage (GTDB taxonomy): Bacteria > Verrucomicrobiota > Verrucomicrobiia > Opitutales > Opitutaceae > Actomonas > Actomonas lomonigloba. Next base: position 5,276,159 of record NZ_CP119075.1, on the reverse strand, counting down.
TCATCGACGACTTGCTCGACCTCACCCGCATCACCCGCGGCAAGCTCACCCTGCGACAAGCGCCGCTTGAACTGCTGGAGGTCCTCGACGACGCCCTCGCCATCGTGCAGGCCGAGTTCGCCGAGAAAAAACTGCAATGGAATGTCACGCGTCCCGACGCCCCGATTCCGCTGCACGGTGACGCCGTCCGCCTGCGCCAAGTCTTTTGGAACGTGCTCAAAAACGCCGCCAAATTCAGCCCCGAAAAAGGTGAAATCGTCATCGACCTCAGCTTCGATGCCGCTGCCGTCCCCGCCGACGCCCGGGCCACCCTCACGGTGTCCGATTCCGGCATCGGTCTCTCTTCGGAGGAACTGAGCCGCATCTTCGACGCCTTCTCCCAAGGCGACCACAGCACCAAAAGCTCCCACCGCTTCGGCGGCCTCGGCCTCGGTCTCGCCATTTCGCGCAGTCTGGTGGAGCTCCATCACGGCACCATTCAGGCCTGCAGCGAGGGCCCCTGCCGCGGTGCCACGTTTGTGATCACCCTGCCGACCGCCGCCCGCCCCGGCGATGAGACCTACGTCGCGCCGACCGCCGCGCCACGGTCGCGCGCCACCACGCGCTCGCCCCATCCCGGCACCACCGCCCGCCGGGTCCTGCTGGTCGAGGATCACGCTCCCACCCGCACCACCATGACGCGCCTGCTGCGGCAACGCGGCTTCGAGGTGTCCACCGCCGCGACCCGGGCCGAAGCGCTGGATGTGCGCCGCCACGGCCACATCGACGCCCTGCTTTCCGACATCGGACTGCCCGACGGCGACGGCTGCACCCTCCTCAACGAACTCCGCCAACACTGGCCGCGCCTGGAGGGCATCGCTCTCAGCGGCTACGGCATGGAAGAGGACCTCAAACGTTCCCAACGCCACGGCTTCGTTCTCCACCTCACCAAGCCCCTCGAAATCGACCAACTCGATCAAGCCCTCGCTCAACTGGCCGAGCATCTCGGCGCCCCTCCCAACTCGACTACCTGATGCCCGCCGCCGCCCTTGACTCCTTTCGCTTCCAAATCGTCGGCCCGCCTGCGACGACCGCTCCAGTCGTCGCCTGGCTGGAGCAGGCAGGCGTATCCACCGATCAACGACTCGTCGTCGAGACCCCCGCCGAGCTGCCTGCGCCGCTGCCCTCGGACGAACATCTCGCCACGCTCGCCACCGACCCCGGCGACGTGACCACTTTGCTGGAGCACCACCTGCTGGTGGGGGGATGGGATCTGTCGACGGAAACACCCACCGCCGTGCATTTCCACCTGTCCGGGTCGACTCCCCCTCCGGCGGCCGCCGAGATCCTCCGCCTCGCCCATCTGAATCGGCGGCACCACGGCGAGCTCCGCACCATCAGTCATCGCCTCACGCACGACTACATGAGCCCGTTGGGCGCCGTCATCACCACCGCCGCCACCCTGCGGGATCCCAGCATTACACTCGAACCGGAGGACCGTGAACTCGTGGAGGCGATCGCCACGTCCGGCGAGGAGCTCAAGCAATTGTTGCTACGCATCCGCTACGTGCTTCAGGCCAGTCTTAAACCGCCCGCCTTCACCGTCGTCGACATGACCGATGTCTTCTGGCAACTGCGCGACTTGCTGCAATCCCGGGTCATCCGCGCTCAGGCCCATGTCGAGTGGCCCGACGACGGCGGCCATGTCCGCGGCGTCACCGCCTGGATTCTCCAAATGTTTGAGGAGCTCCTGATCAACGCGTTTCGACACAACCCGCCCGGCGTCGAAATCAGTGTCGAAGTCGAAGCCCACACCGACGTCATCCGCTTCGCGATCGTGGATAATGGTCGCGGTCCCGCCACCGATGCCGCCGCACTCATCGTGCCGTTTCACCGGCGCACCAGCAG